>NZ_FYDS01000012.1:0-3118 GCF_900187545.1 Pseudomonas sp. Irchel 3F3
AGTGAAACGATGCATCGCCGATGGTAGTGTGGGGTTTCCCCATGTGAGAGTAGGTCATCGTCAAGATTCATTTCGCAAAACCCCTATCTGCGCATGCAGGTAGGGGTTTTGTCTTTGTGGGCAAAAATTCAGCCCAGCTCGAATCCCTGTGGGAGCGGGCTTGCCCCGCGAACACGGGCGAAGCCCGTGGCATCCACCGCGCAGCCTGTTTCGCGGGCACGCCCGCTGCCACAAGGCAGGGCGCACGCCAGGTATGCAGGCCCTTTTCCTATGCAAGCCAACAGCCCATGGCTATCATGCCTGCCTTATTCCAAGTCGAGACTGGCATGCTGAAGTTGTTGAACCTCCTCAAGGATGGCCGGTTCCATTCCGGAGAAGCTCTGGGGGCAGCCCTCGGGGTGAGTCGCAGCGCCGTTTGGAAGCAGCTGCAGCACCTGGAGAGCGAGCTGAACCTCACCATTCACAAGGTTCGTGGGCGCGGCTACCAGCTGGCGGCGCCGCTGGCTTTGCTCGAGGCACAGGCTATCGCCGGGTTTGCCGAAGGCGAGCAGTGGCCGGTTTTCATCCACGAAATCATCGACTCGACCAACGCCGAAGGCTTGAGGCTTGCCAATCAAGGGCAGGTAGCGCCATTTATCGTCTTGGCTGAGCGGCAAAGCGCAGGCCGCGGGCGACGTGGCAGGCAATGGGTCAGCCCATTTGCCGAAAACCTCTATTACAGCCTTGTCTTGCGTGTGGATGGCGGCATGCGCCAGCTCGAAGGCTTGAGCCTGGTGGTGGGTGTTGCAGTGATGCGTACTCTGCAGGCATTCGGCGTAAAGGATGTAGGGCTCAAATGGCCCAATGACGTGCTGGTTCGCGGGCAGAAGATAACTGGCATTCTCCTGGAGCTGGTGGGTGACCCGGCCGATGTCTGTCATGTGGTACTGGGTATTGGTATCAATGTGAACATGCAGGTCAATGGCCAAGTCGACCAGGAGTGGACCTCAATGCGGCGTGAGCTGGGTGCGGCGATAGACCGCAACCACCTGGTGGCGTCGCTCAATCAGCAATTGCAGCACGAATTGGCACGCCATCGTCGTTACGGTTTTGCCGCATTCCAGGAGGAATGGGAGCAGGCGCACCTGTGGCAGGGGCGCACTGTTTCACTGGTTGCCGGTAGCACGCGTATTGATGGCGTGGTTCTTGGCGTCGACGGGCAGGGCGGCTTGCGCCTTGAGGTGGACGGAGTTGAAAAGAGCTTCAGTGGTGGTGAGCTCAGTTTGAGGTTGCGTGATGATTCTTGAGCTCGACTGCGGTAATAGCTTCATCAAGTGGCGCGTAATCCATACCGCTGATGCAGTGATTGAAGGTGGCGGGATCGTCGATTCCGATCAAGCGCTGCTGGCTGAAGTGGCTGCGCTGGCATCGGTACGTCTGACCGGGTGCCGCATCGTCAGTGTGCGCAGCGAGGAAGAAACCGATGCGCTTTGTGCGTTGATAGCCCAGGCATTTACCGTGCAGGCGCATGTTGCGCATCCGGCCCAGCGCATGGCCGGTGTGCGCAACGGTTATGATGACTATCAGCGTCTGGGCATGGACCGTTGGCTGGCAGCGCTGGGTGCATTTCACCTGGCCAAGGGCGCGTGCCTGGTGATCGACCTTGGTACCGCTGCTAAAGCGGACTTTGTGGCCGCAGACGGCGAACACCTGGGTGGCTACATCTGCCCGGGCATGCCATTGATGCGCAGTCAGTTGCGTACCCACACCCGGCGAATCCGTTATGACGATGACTCTGCCGAGCGCGCATTGACCAGTTTGTCGCCGGGCCGCTCTACTGTCGAAGCGGTCGAGCGTGGCTGCGTGTTGATGCTTCAGGGCTTTGCACGTACGCAGCTCGAGCAGGCGCGTGCGCTGTGGGGGGATGAATTCACGGTGTTCCTCACCGGGGGCGATGCGCCGCTGGTGAGGGAGGCCGTGCCGCAGGCGCGTGTCGTCCCTGACCTGGTTTTTGTTGGTCTGGCCATGGCCTGCCCATTGGATTGAGGTGCCTATGCGTTGGTTGTTTCTGTTGTTACTGGTGCTCAACGTCTTCTATTACGTTTGGCATCAGCAGGAAGCACCGCTGAAGGTCAAGGAAGTCGCTCCCCTGTCGTTGTACAAGGGGAATCAGCAAGAAATCCGTCTGTTGCGTGAAACGGGTCTGTCGGCGCCACCCAGGCGCCGTGATGAGTGCCTGGTGGTGGGGGGGGTAACAGGGCAGGAGCAGCTGGATGCACTGCGTCAGCGCTTGCTGAGCCTGGATATTGCCACTTTGCCAGTGGTGGGGCAGTTGCCTGGAGCAGATGGGCGCTGGCTCAAGGTTGCCCCGGAAAGCGAGCGTTTGCTGGACCAAACGGTGCTTTCGGCTCTTTCCAATGATTTCAAAGACTTAAAACATAAAATTATTTTCTGCCAGGGTATTGCAACTGGTGAATAGCTTGATAGAATGGCGCCCGCTTCACAGGGAACACCGCTCAGGTGGTAGAACTGGAAGCGGTGTCAAAGCAGCTAAGTTTCAGATTTGATTGAAAAAATTTGAAAAAACGCTTGACACTGGGACGGCAGACAAATAGAATGCCGGCCACATCTGGAGGGATTCCCGAGCGGTCAAAGGGGACGGACTGTAAATCCGTTGCGAGAGCTTCGAAGGTTCGAATCCTTCTCCCTCCACCAGTTTTAGCGAGAGCCGCAAGCTCCGCGGGTATAGTTTAGTGGTAGAACCTCAGCCTTCCAAGCTGATGATGCGGGTTCGATTCCCGCTACCCGCTCCAAGTTTGCTGGATTTTGCGCAAAGTGTTTCGCTCTTGTAGCTCAGTTGGTAGAGCACACCCTTGGTAAGGGTGAGGTCAGCGGTTCAAGTCCGCTCAAGAGCTCCATATAAACAAGGCAGATATGAAAATATCTGCCTTTGTTTTATCAGCGCAAGACTATTTCTTCTGCGGAGGATTGTATCGATGGCTAAGGAAAAGTTTGATCGTTCCCTTCCCCACGTTAACGTCGGCACTATCGGCCACGTTGACCACGGTAAGACCACTCTGACCGCAGCTCTGACTCGCGTCTGCTCCGAAGTTTTCGGTTCGGCAGTCGTTGAGTTCGA
>NZ_FYDS01000012.1:3213-168978 GCF_900187545.1 Pseudomonas sp. Irchel 3F3
AAAGTTTGATCGTTCCCTTCCCCACGTTAACGTCGGCACTATCGGCCACGTTGACCACGGTAAGACCACTCTGACCGCAGCTCTGACTCGCGTCTGCTCCGAAGTTTTCGGTTCGGCAGTCGTTGAGTTCGACAAGATCGACTCGGCTCCGGAAGAAAAAGCGCGCGGTATCACCATCAACACCGCTCACGTCGAGTACAACTCGAACATTCGTCACTACGCTCACGTTGACTGCCCAGGTCACGCTGACTACGTGAAGAACATGATCACCGGTGCTGCCCAGATGGACGGCGCGATCCTGGTTTGCTCGGCCGCCGATGGTCCGATGCCACAAACCCGTGAGCACATCCTGCTGTCCCGTCAGGTTGGCGTTCCGTACATCGTGGTCTTCCTGAACAAGGCTGACCTGGTAGACGACGCTGAGCTGCTGGAACTGGTCGAGATGGAAGTTCGCGACCTGCTGTCCACCTATGACTTCCCAGGCGACGACACCCCGATCATCATCGGTTCGGCTCGTATGGCGCTGGAAGGCAAAGACGACAACGAGATGGGCACCTCCGCCGTCAAGAAGCTGGTTGAAACTCTGGACAGCTACATCCCAGAGCCAGAGCGTGCTATCGACAAGCCGTTCCTGATGCCAATCGAAGACGTATTCTCGATCTCGGGTCGTGGTACCGTTGTTACCGGTCGTATCGAGCGTGGTATCGTCCGCGTTCAGGATCCGCTGGAAATCGTTGGTCTGCGTGACACCACCACCACCACCTGCACCGGTGTTGAGATGTTCCGCAAGCTGCTGGACGAAGGTCGTGCTGGCGAGAACTGCGGCGTTCTGCTGCGTGGTACCAAGCGTGACGACGTTGAGCGTGGCCAGGTTCTGGTCAAGCCAGGTTCGGTCAAGCCGCACACCAAGTTCACCGCAGAAGTCTACGTCCTGTCGAAGGAAGAAGGCGGTCGTCACACTCCGTTCTTCAAAGGCTACCGTCCTCAGTTCTACTTCCGTACCACTGACGTGACCGGTAACTGCGAACTGCCGGAAGGCGTTGAAATGGTAATGCCAGGTGACAACATTCAGATGACTGTTACCCTGATCAAGACCATCGCAATGGAAGACGGTCTGCGCTTCGCTATCCGTGAAGGCGGTCGTACCGTCGGCGCCGGCGTCGTAGCAAAAATTATTGAATAAGTAGTTGATTTACTTGATCAGGCCGGTATAATGGCCGGCCTGATACAGCGTTACAGGTCAGTAGCTCAATTGGCAGAGCGACGGTCTCCAAAACCGTAGGTTGGGGGTTCGATTCCCTCCTGACCTGCCATTTCACTTCGGTGTGATGGCTTTCTTCTCACAGGATCCTCCTTGATGACTCCCAAAACTGAAGCCCAAGAATCGCGTTTTGATCTGTTCAAGTGGCTGGCTGTAGTTGCTTTGGTGGTTGTAGCTGTTGTGGGTAATCAATATTACTCCGCCTCTCCGATCCTGTATCGCGTTCTCGCACTTCTCGTCCTGGCTGCTGTCGCAGGCTTTGTAGCTCTGCAGACTGCGAAGGGCAAGTCGTTCTTTGCGTTGGCGAAGGAAGCTCGTACCGAAATCCGTAAAGTCGTGTGGCCGACCCGCCAGGAAACCACCCAGACCACGCTGATTGTCGTGGCTGTCGTGCTGGTTATGGCACTGCTGCTGTGGGGTCTTGATTCCCTGCTCGGCTGGGCGGTCTCCCTGATCGTTGGCTAAAGGTGTCCCGTGGCTAAGCGTTGGTATGTTGTGCATGCTTACTCGGGTTACGAGAAGCATGTAATGCGCTCCCTGATTGAGCGCGTCAAGCTGGCTGGCATGGAAGACGGTTTCGGCGAGATCTTGGTTCCGACCGAAGAAGTCGTCGAAATGCGCAACGGCCAGAAGCGCAAGAGTGAGCGTAAATTCTTCCCTGGCTATGTACTGGTCCAGATGGAGATGAACGAAGGGACTTGGCACTTGGTCAAGGACACCCCTCGTGTGATGGGCTTTATTGGCGGTACCGCAGACAAGCCTGCACCGATCACCGATAAAGAAGCTGAAGCTATCCTGCGTCGCGTTGCTGACGGTAGCGACAAGCCGAAGCCGAAGACACTGTTCGAGCCAGGTGAAGTGGTTCGTGTCATTGACGGTCCGTTCGCTGACTTCAATGGTAGTGTCGAAGAGGTTAACTACGAAAAGAGTCGCCTCCAGGTGGCGGTGCTCATTTTCGGTCGCTCTACTCCGGTGGAGCTCGAGTTCAGCCAGGTCGAAAAGGTCTAGGCGGACGAAGCATCCCAAACCCCGCAGCCCTGTGTGTTGCGGGGTTTTGTCGTCACTGGGATAAAACGCAAGTCATCCGGGGAGCCATCAGGCGTTCGTACCCGATTTTGGAGTAGCTCATGGCTAAGAAGATTCAGGCTTACATCAAGCTGCAAGTTAAGGCCGGCCAGGCCAACCCAAGCCCACCCGTTGGTCCAGCACTGGGCCAACACGGTGTGAACATCATGGAATTCTGCAAGGCCTTCAACGCCCGTACCCAGGGTCAAGAAGCCGGCCTGCCGACTCCTGTGATCATCACTGTCTACAGCGACCGTAGCTTCACCTTCGAGACCAAGAGCACCCCTGCCTCGGTTCTGCTGAAGAAAGCTGCTGGCCTGACCAGTGGTTCGGCTCGTCCGAACACCGTTAAAGTCGGTACCGTTACCCGTGCTCAGCTGGAAGATATCGCCAAGGCAAAACAGGCTGATCTGACCGCTGCTGACCTGGACGCTGCTGTACGCACCATCGCTGGCTCTGCCCGCAGCATGGGCCTGAACGTGGAGGGTGTGTAATGGCTAAGCTGACCAAACGCCAAAAGGCAATCGCCGAAAAAATCGAAGCAGGCAAGGCCTACAACTTCGAAGAAGCGGCAACTCTGCTGGCCTCGCTGCCTGCTGCCAAGTTCGTCGAGTCCTACGACATCGCCGTTAACCTCGGTGTTGACCCGCGTAAATCCGACCAGGTCGTTCGTAGCGCTACTGTGCTGCCACACGGCACTGGCAAGACCGTTCGCGTTGCTGTCTTCACCCAGGGTCCAGCTGCTGAAGCCGCTCTGGCTGCCGGCGCTGACCGCGTAGGTATGGACGATCTGGCTGCCGAAATGAAAGCCGGCGATCTGAACTATGACGTCGTCATCGCATCGCCTGATGCCATGCGCGTTGTAGGTCAGCTGGGTCAGGTTCTGGGTCCTCGCGGCCTGATGCCTAACCCGAAAGTTGGTACCGTTAGCCCAGACGTAGCCACTGCCGTGAAAAACGCCAAGGCTGGTCAGGTTCGCTACCGTACCGACAAAAACGGTATTATCCACACCTCCGTTGGCAAGGTCGGCTTTGAAGCTGGCAAGCTGAAGGAAAACGTTGAAGCCCTGATCGCTGATCTGAAGCGTATCAAACCAGCTTCGTCGAAAGGTATCTACGTCAAGCGCGTTACCCTGAGCACCACCATGGGCCCAGGTCTGGTCATCGATCAGAGCTCGCTGAACGTGTAAGAACATGGCGGTGCGATTCGTCTCGCCGCCAGCAAAAATTGGGGTCCCTGCCTGGCGGGGGCTATCCAAGACCGTAGGTGGCGCAAGCCTTAAAACACCAGCCCACGCAGATGGTGCTCCCGATTCGTTACCGAATCAGACACCAAAACGACATCCGGCTTCGGCCAGATGAAACGGTAAAAACCAGGAGTAAACCCGTGGCAATTAAACTCGAAGACAAGAAGGCCATCGTCGCTGAAGTCAACGAGGCTGCCAAAGTCGCTCTGTCCGCTGTTGTGGCTGATGCCCGTGGTGTGACTGTAAGCGCAATGACCGGACTCCGTAAAGAGGCCCGCGAGGCTGGCGTTTACGTACGTGTCGTACGTAACACCCTGCTCAAGCGCGCTGTTGAAGGCACCGAGTTTTCGGTCCTCAACGACGCGTTCAAAGGCCCGACCCTGATTGCTTTCTCCAACGAACACCCGGGCGCTGCTGCTCGTCTGTTCAAAGAGTTCGCCAAGGGTCAGGACAAGTTCGAGATCAAGGCAGCTGCGTTTGACGGCAATTTCATTGCAGCGAACCAGATCGACGTGTTGGCTACCCTGCCGACCCGCGACGAAGCTATTGCACGACTGATGAGCGTTATTCAAGGCGCCACCAGCAAGCTGGCTCGTACTCTGGCAGCCATTCGCGACCAGAAAGAAGCTACCGCTGCCTAAGGCACGCGAACTCTTTCAAAATCATTTGTTTAATTTGATGGCTGCGTAGGCCTTCACCCCAATACAGGATTTAAGTCATGTCCCTGACTAACGAGCAAATCATCGAAGCAATCGGCCAGAAAACCGTTCTGGAAGTTGTTGAGCTGATCAAAGCAATGGAAGAAACCTTCGGCGTGACCGCTGCTGTTGCCGCTGCTGGCCCAGCTGCTGCTGCCGCTGTTGTTGAAGAGCAGACCGAGTTCAACGTTGTTCTGGTTGAAGCCGGCGAGAAGAAAGTGAACGTGATTAAAGCCGTTCGCGAGCTGACCGGTCTGGGCCTGAAAGAAGCCAAAGAGAAAGTCGATGGCGCTCCTCAGGTTGTAGCTGAAGGCGTTTCGAAAGAAGCCGCTGAAGACGCTAAGAAGAAGCTGGAAGAAGCAGGCGCTAAAGTCGAGCTGAAGTAATTTCGACTTTGCGATGCCAGCCTGAGCGTTGAGCACAAGGCTGATGGCTGGTGGCTTATGCCACCGGCCTTTTTCCGTTATTGGCGGTCGGTCAAGCCGGCCCCGATAACAAGCTGCAAGACACCCACGTGGGTGGCGCAAACCAAGGGGTTTGCACGATTTTCTGGCTGCTCCCGCCGGGAGAAGCCAAACAAGCAGGTGACCAAGCTGGGGAACGCTGATGGCTTACTCATACACTGAGAAAAAACGTATCCGCAAGGACTTTAGCAAGTTGCCGGACGTCATGGATGTGCCTTACCTCCTGGCCATCCAGCTGGATTCGTATCGCGAATTCCTGCAAGCGGGAGCATCCAAGGATCAGTTCCGCGACGTCGGCCTGCACGCGGCCTTCAAATCGGTATTCCCGATCATCAGCTACTCCGGCAATGCTGCCCTGGAGTATGTAGGCTATCGCCTGGGCGAGCCTGCCTTCGATGTGAAGGAATGTGTCCTGCGTGGCGTGACCTTCGCGGTCCCACTGCGGGTCAAGGTGCGCCTGATCATCTTCGACAAGGAATCGTCGAACAAAGCGATCAAGGACATCAAAGAGCAAGAAGTCTACATGGGTGAAATCCCCCTGATGACTGAGAACGGTACCTTCGTTATCAACGGTACCGAGCGTGTGATCGTTTCCCAGCTGCACCGTTCGCCTGGTGTGTTCTTCGACCACGACCGTGGCAAGACTCACAGCTCCGGCAAGCTGCTGTACTCCGCTCGCATCATCCCTTACCGCGGTTCCTGGCTGGACTTCGAGTTCGACCCGAAAGACTGCGTGTTCGTACGTATCGACCGTCGCCGCAAACTGCCGGCGTCGGTGCTGTTGCGCGCCCTGGGTTACAGCACTGAAGAAGTGCTGAACACCTTCTACACCACCAACGTGTTCCACATTTCCGGCGAAAAACTCAGCCTGGAACTCGTGCCGCAGCGTCTGCGTGGTGAAGTTGCGGTCATGGACATCCATGACGAAACCGGCAAGGTCATTGTCGAGCAGGGCCGCCGTATTACTGCGCGCCACATCAACCAGCTCGAGAAGGCCGGCGTCAAGCAGCTGGACGTTCCAATGGAATACGTCCTGGGTCGCACCACTGCCAAGGCCATCGTGCACCCGGCTACTGGCGAGATCCTGGCTGAGTGCAATACCGAGCTGACCACTGATCTGCTGATCAAAGTCGCCAAGGCACAGGTCGTCCGTATCGAGACCCTGTACACCAACGACATTGATTGCGGTCCGTTCATCTCCGACACCCTGAAGATCGACACCACCAGCAACCAGCTGGAAGCCCTGGTCGAGATCTACCGCATGATGCGTCCAGGCGAGCCGCCGACCAAGGATGCCGCCGAGACCCTGTTCAACAACCTGTTCTTCAGCGCCGAGCGTTACGACCTGTCCGCTGTCGGTCGCATGAAGTTCAACCGTCGTATCGGTCGTACCGAGATCGAAGGTTCAGGCGTGCTGAGCAAGGAAGACATCGTCGAGGTCCTCAAGACCCTGGTCGATATCCGTAACGGCAAAGGCATCGTCGACGACATCGACCACCTGGGTAACCGTCGCGTACGTTGCGTCGGCGAGATGGCCGAGAACCAGTTCCGCGTTGGCCTGGTGCGTGTAGAGCGCGCGGTCAAGGAACGCCTGTCGATGGCGGAAAGCGAAGGCTTGATGCCGCAGGACCTGATCAACGCCAAGCCGGTTGCGGCGGCGGTGAAAGAGTTCTTCGGTTCCAGCCAGCTGTCCCAGTTCATGGACCAGAACAACCCGCTCTCCGAGATCACCCACAAGCGCCGCGTCTCTGCGCTCGGCCCGGGCGGTCTGACCCGTGAGCGTGCTGGCTTCGAAGTCCGTGACGTACACCCGACTCACTACGGCCGTGTGTGCCCGATCGAGACCCCTGAAGGTCCGAACATCGGTCTGATCAACTCCCTGGCGGCCTATGCCCGCACCAACCAGTACGGCTTCCTGGAAAGCCCGTACCGTGTGGTGAAGGAAGGCGTTGTCAGCGACGACATCGTGTTCCTGTCGGCAATCGAAGAAGCGGATCACGTCATCGCCCAGGCTTCGGCCGCGATGAACGACAAGAAGCAACTGATCGATGAGCTGGTAGCTGTTCGTCACCTGAACGAATTCACCGTCAAGGCGCCGGAAGACGTCACCCTGATGGACGTTTCGCCGAAGCAGGTAGTTTCCGTTGCTGCGTCGCTGATTCCGTTCCTCGAGCACGACGACGCCAACCGTGCGTTGATGGGTTCGAACATGCAGCGTCAGGCTGTACCGACCCTGCGTGCTGACAAGCCGCTGGTAGGTACCGGCATGGAGCGCAACGTTGCCCGTGACTCCGGTGTCTGCGTGGTTGCTCGCCGTGGTGGCGTGATCGACTCGGTCGACGCCAGCCGTATCGTTGTTCGCGTCAACGACGACGAGGTGGAAACCGGCGAAGCAGGTGTAGATATCTACAACCTGACCAAGTACACCCGCTCGAACCAGAACACCTGCATCAACCAGCGTCCGCTGGTCAGCAAGGGTGACAAGGTTCAGCGTAGCGACATCATGGCCGACGGCCCGTCCACCGACATGGGTGAGCTGGCACTGGGTCAGAACATGCGCATCGCGTTCATGGCGTGGAACGGCTTCAACTTCGAAGACTCCATCTGCCTGTCCGAGCGTGTGGTCCAGGAAGATCGCTTCACCACCATCCACATTCAGGAACTGACCTGTGTGGCGCGTGACACCAAGCTTGGCCCAGAGGAAATCACTGCGGACATCCCGAACGTGGGTGAAGCTGCACTGAACAAACTGGACGAAGCCGGTATTGTCTACGTGGGTGCTGAAGTCGGCGCTGGTGACATCCTGGTTGGCAAGGTCACGCCAAAAGGCGAAACCCAGCTGACTCCGGAAGAAAAACTGCTGCGCGCAATCTTCGGTGAGAAGGCGAGCGACGTTAAAGACACCTCCCTGCGCGTGCCAACTGGCACCAAGGGCACTGTCATTGACGTACAGGTCTTCACCCGTGATGGCGTCGAGCGCGATAGCCGCGCTCTGGCCATCGAGAAGATGCAGCTGGACGAGATTCGCAAGGACCTCAACGAAGAGTTCCGCATCGTCGAAGGTGCAACCTTCGAGCGTCTGCGTTCTGCCCTGAACGGCCAGGTGGTCGACGGTGGCGCGGGCCTGAAGAAAGGCACCGTGGTCACCGACGAAGTGCTGGACGGTCTGGAGCACGGCCAGTGGTTCAAACTGCGCATGGCTGAAGATGCACTGAATGAGCAGCTGGAAAAGGCTCAACAGTACATCGTCGACCGTCGCCGTCTGCTGGACGACAAGTTCGAAGACAAGAAGCGCAAGCTGCAGCAGGGCGATGACCTGGCTCCGGGCGTACTGAAGATCGTCAAGGTCTACCTGGCAATTCGCCGTCGCATCCAGCCGGGTGACAAGATGGCTGGTCGTCACGGTAACAAGGGTGTTGTCTCGGTCATCATGCCGGTTGAAGACATGCCGCACGATGCCAACGGTACTCCGGTCGACGTCGTACTGAACCCGCTGGGTGTACCTTCGCGTATGAACGTTGGTCAGATCCTTGAAACCCACCTGGGCCTCGCGGCCAAGGGCCTGGGCGAAAAGATCGACCGCATGATCGAAGAGCAACGCAAGGCTGCTGAGCTGCGCGTATTCCTGACCGAGGTCTACAACGAGATCGGCGGTCGTCAGGAAAACCTCGCCGAGTTCACCGACGAAGAGATCCTGGCCCTGGCACACAACCTGAAGAAGGGCGTGCCGATGGCTACTCCGGTCTTCGATGGTGCCAAGGAAAGCGAGATCAAGGCCATGCTGAAGCTGGCTGATCTGCCAGAGAGCGGCCAGATGGTGCTGTTCGATGGCCGCACCGGCAACAAGTTCGAGCGTCCGGTGACCGTTGGTTACATGTACATGCTCAAGCTGAACCACTTGGTGGACGACAAGATGCACGCGCGTTCCACTGGTTCCTACAGCCTGGTTACCCAGCAGCCGCTGGGTGGTAAGGCGCAGTTCGGTGGTCAGCGTTTCGGGGAGATGGAAGTGTGGGCGCTGGAAGCATATGGCGCGGCATACACCCTGCAAGAAATGCTCACAGTGAAGTCGGACGACGTGAACGGCCGTACCAAGATGTACAAGAACATCGTGGATGGCGATCACCGTATGGAGCCGGGCATGCCCGAGTCCTTCAACGTGTTGATCAAAGAGATCCGTTCGCTCGGTATCGATATCGATCTGGAAACCGAATAACACGTGACGCGAAGGGGGGTGGGGCAGGTAATGCCCGCTCCCTGCTCCGCCAGGAGGAAAGGCCTTGAAAGACCTACTGAATTTGCTGAAAAACCAGGGTCAAGTCGAAGAGTTCGACGCCATCCGTATCGGTCTGGCGTCGCCTGAAATGATCCGTTCGTGGTCGTTCGGTGAAGTTAAGAAGCCGGAAACCATCAACTACCGTACGTTCAAACCTGAGCGTGACGGCCTGTTCTGCGCCAAGATCTTTGGCCCAGTCAAGGACTACGAGTGCCTGTGCGGCAAGTACAAGCGCCTCAAGCACCGCGGCGTGATCTGCGAGAAGTGCGGCGTTGAAGTTGCCCTGGCCAAGGTTCGTCGTGAGCGCATGGCGCACATCGAACTGGCCTCGCCGGTCGCCCACATCTGGTTCCTGAAGTCGCTGCCGTCCCGTATCGGCCTGCTGATGGACATGACCCTGCGTGATATCGAACGCGTGCTCTACTTCGAGAGCTATGTCGTTATCGACCCAGGCATGACCACCCTGGAAAAGGGCCAGCTGCTGAACGACGAGCAGTACTTCGAAGCGCTGGAAGAGTTCGGTGACGATTTCGATGCCCGCATGGGTGCCGAAGCTGTCCGCGAACTGCTGCACGCTATCGACCTGGAGCACGAGATCGGTCGCCTGCGCGAAGAGATTCCGCAGACCAACTCGGAAACCAAGATCAAGAAGCTGTCCAAGCGCCTGAAGCTGATGGAAGCTTTCCAGGGCTCGGGCAACCTGCCTGAGTGGATGGTCCTGACCGTCCTGCCAGTACTGCCACCGGACCTGCGTCCGCTGGTCCCGCTGGATGGCGGCCGCTTCGCGACCTCCGACCTGAACGACCTGTATCGTCGGGTGATCAACCGTAACAACCGTCTGAAGCGCCTGCTGGATCTGTCGGCGCCAGACATCATCGTGCGCAACGAAAAGCGCATGCTGCAGGAGGCGGTCGACGCCCTGCTGGACAACGGCCGTCGCGGTCGCGCCATCACTGGCTCGAACAAGCGTCCGCTGAAGTCGCTGGCTGACATGATCAAAGGTAAGCAAGGTCGCTTCCGTCAGAACTTGCTCGGTAAGCGTGTGGACTACTCTGGCCGTTCGGTAATTACCGTAGGCCCGACCCTGCGTCTGCACCAGTGCGGTCTGCCGAAGAAGATGGCCCTCGAGCTGTTCAAACCGTTCATTTTCGGCAAGCTGGAAATGCGTGGTCTGGCGACCACCATCAAGGCTGCCAAGAAGATGGTCGAGCGCGAGCTGCCAGAGGTGTGGGACGTTCTCGCCGAAGTGATTCGCGAACACCCCGTACTGCTCAACCGTGCACCGACCCTGCACCGTCTGGGTATCCAGGCTTTTGAACCGGTTCTGATCGAAGGTAAGGCTATCCAGCTGCACCCGCTGGTCTGTGCCGCGTACAACGCCGACTTCGACGGTGACCAGATGGCCGTTCACGTGCCGCTGACGCTGGAAGCCCAGCTCGAAGCGCGCGCGCTGATGATGTCGACCAACAACATCCTGTCGCCAGCCAACGGTGAGCCAATCATCGTACCGTCGCAGGACGTGGTACTGGGTCTGTATTACATGACCCGTGAAGCCATCAACGCCAAGGGCGAAGGTCGCGTATTTGCCGACCTGCAGGAAGTCGACCGCGTATTCCGCGCCGGCGAAGCTGCGCTGCACGCGAAAATCAAGGTTCGTATCAACGAAACCGTGAAAGATCGCGACGGCAGCGTTACCAAGAACACCCGTATTGTCGACACCACGGTCGGCCGCGCGCTGCTGTTCCAGGTTGTACCGGCAGGCCTGCCGTACGACGTGGTCAACCAGCCGATGAAGAAGAAGGCGATCTCCAAGCTGATCAACCAGTGCTACCGCGTGGTTGGTCTGAAAGAGACCGTTATCTTCGCTGACCAGCTGATGTACACCGGTTTCGCTTACTCCACCATCTCTGGCGTGTCCATTGGTGTGAACGACTTTGTCATCCCTGATGAGAAAGCGCGCATCATCAACAGCGCTACCGATGAAGTGAAGGAAATCGAGAGCCAGTACGCCTCCGGCCTGGTAACCCAGGGCGAGAAGTACAACAAGGTCATCGACTTGTGGTCGAAGGCGAACGACGAAGTGTCCAAGGCGATGATGGCCAACCTCTCGAAAGAGAAGGTCATCGACCGCGAAGGCAAAGAAGTCGAGCAAGAGTCCTTCAACTCGATGTACATGATGGCTGACTCTGGTGCGCGGGGTTCCGCAGCCCAGATCCGTCAGCTGGCCGGTATGCGTGGCCTGATGGCCAAGCCGGACGGCTCGATCATCGAGACGCCGATCACTGCGAACTTCCGTGAAGGTCTGAGCGTACTCCAGTACTTCATCTCGACTCACGGTGCTCGTAAAGGTCTGGCGGATACCGCGTTGAAGACTGCGAACTCCGGTTACCTGACCCGTCGTCTGGTAGACGTTGCGCAAGACCTGGTTGTAACCGAGATCGATTGCGGTACCGACCATGGCTTGCTGATGACTCCGCACATTGAAGGCGGTGACGTTGTAGAGCCGCTGGGTGAGCGTGTACTGGGCCGTGTCATTGCCCGTGACGTGTTCAAGCCAGGCACCGAGGACGTCATCGTTCCGGCCGGTACGCTGGTAGACGAGCAGTGGGTCGAGTTCATCGAGCTGAACAGCATCGACGAAGTTATCGTGCGTTCGCCGATCAACTGCGAAACCCGCTACGGCATCTGCGCCAAGTGCTACGGTCGTGACCTGGCGCGTGGTCACCAGGTGAACATCGGTGAAGCTGTCGGCGTTATCGCTGCTCAGTCGATCGGTGAGCCGGGTACCCAGCTGACCATGCGTACGTTCCACATCGGTGGTGCTGCGAGCCGTACTTCGGCTGCCGACAGCGTCCAGGTGAAGAACGGCGGTATGGTACGTCTGCACAACCTGAAGCAGGTCGTGCGTGCCGATGGCAACCTGGTTGCTGTGTCGCGTTCTGGCGAGCTGGCCATTGCTGACGAATTCGGTCGTGAGCGTGAGCGTTACAAGCTGCCTTACGGTGCGGTAATTTCGGTCAAGGAAGGTGAGAAGGTCGAAGCTGGCGCCATCGTCGCCAAGTGGGACCCGCACACCCACCCGATCGTTACCGAGCTGAAAGGTACCGTGACCTTCGTGGGCATGGAAGAAAACATCACCATCAAGCGCCAGACCGACGAACTGACCGGCCTGACCAACATTGAAGTACTGGACGTCAAGGATCGCCCTGCCGCAGGCAAGGAAATCCGTCCGGCAATCAAGATGGTCGACGCCAATGGCAAGGACCTGTACCTGCCAGGTACCGATGTACCGGCGCAGTACTTCCTGCCAGCCAACGCCTTGGTTGGTGTTGCTGACGGTGCCCAGATTGGTGTTGGTGACGTTATCGCGCGTATCCCGCAAGAAACGTCGAAGACCCGTGACATCACCGGTGGTCTGCCACGCGTAGCTGACTTGTTCGAAGCGCGTCGTCCGAAAGAAGCCTCGATTCTGGCTGAAGTCAGCGGCACCATCGCGTTCGGTAAAGAGACCAAGGGCAAGCGTCGCCTGGTCATCACGCCGACCGACGGCAGCGATCCGTACGAAGAGCTGATTCCGAAGTGGCGCCACCTGAACGTCTTCGAAGGTGAACAGGTAAACCGCGGCGAAGTTATCTCCGACGGCCCGAGCGATCCGCACGACATCCTGCGTCTGCTGGGTGTGAGCGCGCTGGCGAAGTACATCGTCAACGAGATCCAGGACGTTTACCGTCTGCAAGGCGTGAAGATCAACGACAAGCACATCGAGACCATCCTGCGTCAGATGCTGCGCAAGGTCGAGATCTCCGAGTCGGGCGATTCCAGCTTCATCAAGGGCGACCAGATGGAACTGACTCACGTACTGGTCGAGAACGAGCGTCTCGCCAGCGAAGACAAGTTCATCTCGAAGTTCACCCGCGTGTTGTTGGGTATCACCAAGGCGTCGCTGTCGACCGAATCGTTCATCTCCGCGGCTTCCTTCCAGGAAACCACCCGCGTACTGACCGAAGCGGCGGTAACCGGCAAGCGCGATTACCTGCGCGGCCTGAAAGAGAACGTGGTCGTGGGTCGTCTGATCCCGGCCGGTACCGGTCTGGCCTACCACAGCGAGCGCAAGCGTCGCCGTGAAGCCGACAAACCGCTGCGTGTAAGCGCCAGTGAGGTGGAAGCCGCACTGACCGAAGCGCTGAATTCCAGCGGTAACTAAGTACAGGGCAGGGCCCCGGCAAGCTTCGATCGACCATCGGCGACATGAAATGTTGCCGATGATCGGGCGAGGAGGGCCGGGGCCTTGTCTTGACTGGGTGCAAGATCCTCCGTAGACTTTTGTACCCTTAAATTTGGTGAGGCTCCGTCTCGCCAATTTTTGGCTTTCTTGCAAGACAATAGAGTCGCAAGACAATCAGTGGAGCTAGTAGATGGCAACTATCAACCAGCTGGTACGTCAGCCGCGTAAGCGTTCGGTCGAGAAGTCCGACGTTCCTGCGCTGCAGAACTGCCCGCAACGTCGTGGCGTGTGCACCCGTGTGTACACCACCACGCCGAAAAAACCTAACTCGGCACTGCGTAAAGTATGCCGTGTGCGTCTGACCAACGGTTTCGAGGTTTCCTCGTACATCGGCGGTGAAGGCCACAACCTGCAAGAGCACAGCGTCGTCCTGATCCGTGGCGGCCGTGTAAAAGACTTGCCAGGTGTTCGTTACCACACCGTTCGCGGCTCTCTGGATACTTCGGGCGTCAAAGGCCGTAACCAGGGTCGTTCGAAGTACGGTACCAAGCGTCCGAAGTAATCGGCCGTTTGCACATATCCATTTTTTTGAGTCGATAAGAGTAAGGTCGGGCAGGGGTCGAAGACCCACGTCCCGGGCTAACCTGAAGACCGTTTGAGGGCTTATCATGCCAAGACGTCGTGTAGCAGCAAAACGTGAGATTCTGGACGATCCTAAATACGGATCCCAAATCCTCGCCAAGTTCATGAACCACGTGATGGAAAGCGGCAAGAAGGCTGTAGCCGAGCGCATCGTTTACGGTGCCCTGGATACCGTCAAAGCACGCAAGAACAGCGACCCCCTGGAAATCTTCGAGAAAGCTCTCGACGCCATCGCTCCGCTGGTCGAAGTAAAGTCCCGCCGTGTCGGCGGTGCCACTTACCAGGTCCCGGTTGAAGTTCGTCCATCCCGTCGTAATGCTCTGGCAATGCGCTGGCTCGTAGACTACGCCCGCAAGCGTGGCGAGAAGTCGATGGCTCTGCGCCTGGCTGGCGAGCTGCTGGATGCTGCTGAAGGCAAAGGTGCTGCAGTCAAGAAGCGTGAAGACGTTCACCGTATGGCTGAAGCCAACAAAGCGTTCTCGCACTACCGCTTCTAATTCAAGCATCAATCATTTTGCGAGGGCTTTATGGCTCGTACTACAGCAATTAACCGCTATCGTAACATTGGTATCTGTGCCCACGTTGACGCGGGCAAGACCACCACTACCGAGCGGATCCTGTTCTACACAGGTCTGAGCCACAAGATGGGCGAGGTGCATGATGGCGCCGCGACCACCGACTGGATGGTGCAGGAGCAGGAGCGGGGTATCACCATTACCTCCGCTGCCGTTACCACCTTCTGGAAAGGCTCTGTTGGTCAGTATGACAACTACCGTGTAAACGTCATCGATACCCCTGGCCACGTTGACTTCACTATTGAAGTAGAGCGTTCGCTGCGCGTACTCGACGGCGCTGTCGTTGTGTTCTGCGGTACCTCCGGCGTTGAGCCTCAGTCCGAAACCGTATGGCGTCAGGCCAACAAGTACGGCGTTCCACGTGTTGTCTACGTGAACAAGATGGACCGTGCCGGTGCAAACTTCCTGCGCGTCGTAGGTCAGATCAAGAACCGTCTGGGTCACACCCCGGTTCCTGTTCAGCTGGCCATCGGTTCGGAAGATAACTTCCAGGGTCAGGTTGACCTGATCAAGATGAAGGCTATCTACTGGAACGACGACGACAAAGGCACCACTTATCGCGAGGAAGAAATTCCTGCCGATATGCTGGAGCTGGCTCAAGAGTGGCGCTCCAACATGGTTGAAGCGGCTGCCGAGTCCAGCGAAGAGCTGATGAACAAGTACCTGGAAGGCGAAGAGCTGACCGTCGAAGAGATCAAAGCCGGTCTGCGCGCGCGCACCCTGGCCAGCGAAATCGTACCGGCTGTCTGCGGTTCGTCGTTCAAGAACAAGGGTGTTCCCCTGGTTCTCGACGCCGTCATCGACTACCTGCCAGCTCCGACCGAGATTCCTGCGATCCAGGGTATCAACCCGGATGACAAGGAACTGGACAAAGAAGATCCAGCTGTTCGTAAAGACGTGCGTCACGCTGACGACGACGAGCCGTTCTCGGCTCTGGCGTTCAAGATCGCGACTGACCCGTTCGTGGGTACTCTGACCTTCGTTCGCGTCTACTCGGGTGTTCTGACCTCCGGTGACTCCGTCATCAACTCGGTCAAGGGCAAGAAAGAGCGCGTTGGTCGTATGGTGCAGATGCACGCCAACCAGCGTGAAGAAATCAAGGAAGTGCGCGCTGGCGACATCGCTGCACTGATCGGCATGAAGGACGTGACCACGGGCGAAACCCTGTGCAACGCCGACAAGCCAATCATCCTTGAGCGTATGGACTTCCCTGAGCCGGTCATTTCGCTCTCCGTAGAGCCGAAAACCAAGGCTGACCAGGAGAAGATGGGTATTGCACTGGGCAAGCTGGCCCAGGAAGACCCGTCGTTCCGCGTCAAGACCGACGAAGAGACTGGCCAGACCATCATCTCGGGTATGGGTGAGCTGCACCTGGACATCCTCGTTGACCGCATGAAGCGCGAGTTCAACGTCGAAGCCAACATCGGCAAGCCGCAGGTTTCGTACCGCGAGAAGATCACCAAGTCCAACGTCGAGATCGAAGGCAAGTTCGTTCGTCAGTCGGGCGGTCGTGGTCAGTTCGGTCACTGCTGGATCCGTTTCTCGGAGCCGGATCAGGACGAAAAAGGCAACATCACCGAAGGTCTGGTGTTCTCCAACGAAGTCGTTGGTGGTGTGATTCCTAAGGAATTCATCGCCCCGATCCAGAAGGGTATCGAAGAGCAGATGAAGAACGGCGTTGTTGCCGGCTATCCTCTGATCGGCCTGAAGGCCGCGGTATTCGATGGTTCGTATCACGACGTCGACTCCAACGAAATGGCGTTCAAAATCGCCGCTTCGATGGCGACCAAGCAACTGGCCCAGAAGGGCGGTGGCGTGGTTCTCGAGCCGATCATGAAGGTTGAAGTTGTAACCCCGGAAGACTACCTGGGTGACGTGATGGGTGACCTGAACCGTCGTCGTGGTCTGGTCCAGGGTATGGATGAATCGGTCTCTGGCCGTGTCGTCCGCGCTGAAGTACCGCTCGGAGAGATGTTCGGTTACGCAACCGACGTTCGTTCCATGTCTCAGGGTCGCGCAAGCTACTCCATGGAATTCTCCAAATACGCCGAAGCTCCGTCGAACATCGTCGAAGCACTCGTTAAAAAACAAGGCTAATCCCCTTTAGGCAAGAGGTTCACTGTCGTGGCTAAAGAAAAATTTGATCGTTCCCTTCCCCACGTTAACGTCGGCACTATCGGCCACGTTGACCACGGTAAGACCACTCTGACCGCAGCTCTGACTCGCGTCTGCTCCGAAGTTTTCGGTTCGGCAGTCGTTGAGTTCGACAAGATCGACTCGGCTCCGGAAGAAAAAGCGCGCGGTATCACCATCAACACCGCTCACGTCGAGTACAACTCGAACATTCGTCACTACGCTCACGTTGACTGCCCAGGTCACGCTGACTACGTGAAGAACATGATCACCGGTGCTGCCCAGATGGACGGCGCGATCCTGGTTTGCTCGGCCGCCGATGGTCCGATGCCACAAACCCGTGAGCACATCCTGCTGTCCCGTCAGGTTGGCGTTCCGTACATCGTGGTCTTCCTGAACAAGGCTGACCTGGTAGACGACGCTGAGCTGCTGGAACTGGTCGAGATGGAAGTTCGCGACCTGCTGTCCACCTATGACTTCCCAGGCGACGACACCCCGATCATCATCGGTTCGGCTCGTATGGCGCTGGAAGGCAAAGACGACAACGAGATGGGCACCTCCGCCGTCAAGAAGCTGGTTGAAACTCTGGACAGCTACATCCCAGAGCCAGAGCGTGCTATCGACAAGCCGTTCCTGATGCCAATCGAAGACGTATTCTCGATCTCGGGTCGTGGTACCGTTGTTACCGGTCGTATCGAGCGTGGTATCGTCCGCGTTCAGGATCCGCTGGAAATCGTTGGTCTGCGTGACACCACCACCACCACCTGCACCGGTGTTGAGATGTTCCGCAAGCTGCTGGACGAAGGTCGTGCTGGCGAGAACTGCGGCGTTCTGCTGCGTGGTACCAAGCGTGACGACGTTGAGCGTGGCCAGGTTCTGGTCAAGCCAGGTTCGGTCAAGCCGCACACCAAGTTCACCGCAGAAGTCTACGTCCTGTCGAAGGAAGAAGGCGGTCGTCACACTCCGTTCTTCAAAGGCTACCGTCCTCAGTTCTACTTCCGTACCACTGACGTGACCGGTAACTGCGAACTGCCGGAAGGCGTTGAAATGGTAATGCCAGGTGACAACATTCAGATGACTGTTACCCTGATCAAGACCATCGCAATGGAAGACGGTCTGCGCTTCGCTATCCGTGAAGGCGGTCGTACCGTCGGCGCCGGCGTCGTAGCCAAAATCATCGAGTAATCACTCGACCGATTGAAAAAGGCCTCCGCTCAGCGGGGGCTTTTTTTATTGGGTTGACACTAAATTGGGGCGTCTATAGAATCACGCCTCCTTTTAGCGGGCGTAGTGCGTCCGTTGGGAACAGCCTGGAGTCTGAAATCCAATGCAAAATCAGCAAATCCGTATCAGGTTGAAGGCTTTCGACCATCGCCTGATCGACCAATCCACCCAGGAAATCGTGGAAACCGCGAAACGTACTGGTGCACAAGTGCGTGGTCCGATTCCACTGCCTACCCGCAAAGAGCGTTTCACCGTTCTGGTCTCCCCGCACGTCAACAAAGACGCGCGTGACCAGTACGAGATTCGCACTCATAAGCGTGTTCTGGACATCGTCCAGCCAACGGATAAAACCGTTGACGCGCTGATGAAGCTTGATCTGGCGGCAGGTGTGGAAGTTCAGATCAGCCTCGGCTAAGACTTCGGTCTAGTCGTGTAACGCTCTGAAATGGGCGGCCATAGCGGGTGAAAGCCCCGTACACTCATGAGGTTTACAACATGACTATTGGTGTAATCGGTCGCAAATGCGGTATGACCCGCATTTTCACCGAAGAAGGTGTCTCCATTCCGGTCACGGTCATTGAGATCGAGCCGAATCGCGTCACCCAGTTCAAAACTGAGGAAACCGATGGCTACCGTGCAGTGCAAGTCACTGTCGGCGAGCGTCGTGCTTCGCGTGTGACTGCCGCTCAGGCAGGCCACTTCGCCAAAGCTAACGTTGCCGCTGGTCGCGGTGTTTGGGAGTTCCGTCTTGAAGAAGGCGATTTCCAGGCTGGCGATCTGATCAAAGCTGAACTCTTCACTGCAGGCCAGCTGGTAGACGTTACTGGTCAGTCCAAAGGTAAAGGCTTCGCCGGTACCATCAAGCGCTGGAACTTCCGTGGTCAGGACAACACCCACGGTAACTCCGTGTCGCACCGTGTGCCTGGTTCCATCGGCCAGTGCCAGACTCCTGGTCGTGTGTTCAAGGGCAAGAAAATGTCCGGTCACATGGGCGCCGAGCGCGTGACTGTTCAGTCCCTGGAAGTAGTTCGCGTAGACGCTGAACGCAACCTGCTGCTCGTCAAGGGTGCCGTTCCTGGCGCTACTGGCGGCGACGTGGTTGTACGTCCAGCTGTCAAGGCTCGCGGTTAAGGGGAAACTGACATGCAACTCAATGTAAATGACGCTCAGGCGATCGAAGTTTCCGAACTGACTTTCGGTGGCGAATTCAACGAGACGCTGGTACACCAAGCAGTCGTGGCCTACATGGCCGGCGGCCGTCAGGGCACCAAGCAGCAAAAGACCCGTTCCGACGTGGCTGGTGGCGGTAAGCGCCCATGGCGTCAGAAGGGTACTGGCCGTGCTCGTGCTGGTACCACTCGTGGTCCGATCTGGCGTGGCGGTGGTGTAACCTTCGCAGCTCGCCCTCAAGATCACTCGCAAAAGCTCAACAAGAAGATGTATCGCGCAGCTCTGCGCTCCATCCTCGCTGAGCTGGTGCGTAGCGACCGTCTGGTCGTGGTTCAGGACTTCGCTGTTGAAGCACCGAAAACCAAAGATCTGCTGAACAAGCTGAACGGCATGGGTCTGAGCGACGTACTGATCGTTTCCGACGCTGTTGATCAGAACCTGTACCTGGCTGCTCGCAACCTGCCGCACGTCGACGTACGTGACGTACAAGGTTCCGACCCGGTCAGTCTGATCGCATACGAGAAAGTGTTGATCACTGTCTCGGCCGTGAAGAAATTCGAGGAGCTGCTGGGATGAACCAGGAACGCGTATTTAAAGTCCTCCTTGGCCCGCACGTTTCCGAGAAGGCTACCGTTCTGGCTGAGAAAAAAGGCCAGTTCGTATTCAAGGTTGCTACCGATGCAACCAAGCTGGAAATCAAGAAAGCTGTCGAAGGCCTGTTCAACGTAAAAGTTGAAAACGTGTCGACTGTTAACGTTCTGGGTAAAACCAAGCGTACCGCACGTGGTCTGGGCAAGCGTAATGACTGGAAGAAGGCGATCGTCTCCCTTCAGCCAGGCCAAGATCTCGATTTCAGCAGCAGTGCTGAGTAAGGAAGGGGTGCATCATGGCAATCGTTAAATGCAAACCGACTTCCCCTGGCCGCCGTTTCGTGGTCAAGGTGGTCAACAAGGAGCTGCACAAAGGCGCTCCTCACGCACCGCTGCTCGAGAAGAAATCGAAGTCTGGTGGTCGTAACAACAATGGCCGCATTACCACTCGTCACGTTGGTGGTGGTCATAAGCAGCATTACCGTCTGGTTGACTTCCGTCGCAACGACAAAGATGGCATTCCAGCCACTGTCGAGCGTATCGAATACGACCCGAACCGTACTGCTCACATCGCCCTGCTGTGCTACGCAGACGGTGAGCGTCGCTACATCATCGCCCCTAAAGGCGTGAGCGCTGGCGACCAGCTGATCGCAGGTGCCCTGGCCCCAATCAAGGCCGGTAACTCCCTGCAGCTGCGCAACATCCCAGTAGGTAGCACCATTCACGGCGTCGAACTGAAGCCGGGTAAAGGTGCTCAGATCGCTCGTTCCGCTGGTGCTTCGGCTCAGCTGATCGCTCGTGACGGCGTATACGTGACTCTGCGTCTGCGTTCCGGTGAAATGCGTAAAGTACTGGCTGAGTGCCGTGCGACCCTGGGCGAAGTCTCGAACTCCGAGCACAGCCTGCGTTCGCTGGGTAAAGCGGGTGCCAAACGCTGGCGCGGCGTTCGCCCAACCGTTCGTGGTGTTGCCATGAACCCGGTTGACCACCCACATGGTGGTGGTGAAGGTCGTACCTCCGGTGGTCGTCATCCGGTATCGCCATGGGGCTTCCCAACCAAGGGTGCTAAAACCCGTGGTAATAAGCGTACCGACAACATGATCGTCCGTCGTCGCAAGTAACTAGAGGGATACGACAGTGCCACGTTCTCTGAAAAAAGGTCCTTTTATCGATCTTCACCTGTTGAAGAAGGTCGAAGTGGCGGTGGAGAAGAACGATCGCAAGCCAGTTAAAACCTGGTCGCGTCGCTCGATGATCCTGCCACAAATGGTCGGTCTGACCATCGCGGTTCACAACGGTCGCCAGCATGTTCCAGTTCTCGTGAACGAAGACATGGTCGGCCACAAACTGGGCGAGTTCGCCGGTACCCGCACCTATCGCGGGCACGTGGCTGACAAGAAAGCCAAGCGTTAAGGGGTAAGGAAATGGAAGTAGCCGCTAAGTTGTCGGGCGCTCGCATCTCCGCCCAGAAAGCCCGCTTGGTCGCCGACCAGATCCGCGGGAAGAAGGTGGGCGAAGCGCTCAACCTGTTGGCCTTCAGCAGCAAAAAAGCCGCTGAAATCATGAAGAAAGTCCTCGAGTCGGCCGTAGCCAACGCCGAACACAACGAAGGCGCAGACGTTGATGACCTGAAGGTCTCCACCGTCTTCGTCAACGAAGGGCGTTCGCTGAAGCGTATCATGCCACGTGCCAAAGGCCGTGCTGATCGCATCGTCAAGCGGTCTTGCCATATCACTGTCAAGGTTGCGGACAAGTAACGGAGTCGATCAGATGGGTCAGAAAGTACATCCCACTGGCATTCGCCTGGGAATCGTCAAGGAGCACACCTCCGTCTGGTACGCAGACGGTGCTACTTACGCAGATTACCTGTTGAAGGATCTGAAAACGCGTGAGTACCTCCAAGACAAACTAAAAAGCGCGTCCGTAAGCCGTATCGATATTCATCGTCCGGCTCAAACTGCACGCATCACCATCCACACCGCTCGTCCCGGTATCGTTATCGGTAAGAAAGGTGAAGATGTTGAGAAGCTGCGTCAGGACCTGACCAAGCAGATGGGTGTGCCTGTGCACATCAACATCGAAGAGATCCGCAAGCCGGAACTCGACGCTATGCTGGTTGCGCAGAGCGTAGCTCAGCAGCTGGAACGCCGCGTAATGTTCCGTCGCGCCATGAAGCGCGCCGTACAGAACGCCATGCGTATTGGTGCCAAGGGCATCAAGATCCAGGTGAGCGGTCGTCTCGGCGGTGCCGAGATTGCTCGTACCGAGTGGTATCGCGAAGGTCGTGTGCCTCTGCACACCCTGCGTGCCGATATCGACTACAACACCTACGAAGCTCACACCACTTACGGTGTGATCGGTGTGAAGGTTTGGATCTTCAAAGGCGAAGTTATTGGTGGTCGCCAAGAAGAACTGAAACCACAAGCACCAGCGCCTCGTAAAAAAGCTGCTAAGTAAGGGGTACGCCAAATGTTGCAACCAAAGCGTACAAAATTCCGCAAGCAGATGACCGGCCACAACCGTGGTCTGGCACTGCGCGGTAGCAAGGTCAGCTTCGGCGAATTCGCCCTGAAAGCTGTTGCTCGCGGTCGCCTCACCGCTCGCCAGATCGAGTCCGCACGTCGTGCGCTGACCCGTCACGTTAAACGTGGCGGCAAGATCTGGATCCGTGTGTTCCCGGACAAGCCGATCTCCAAGAAGCCTCTCGAGGTTCGTATGGGTAAAGGTAAGGGCTCCGTGGAATACTGGGTTGCCCAGATCCAGCCAGGCAAAGTCCTGTACGAGATCGAGGGTGTTTCTGAAGAGCTGGCGCGCGAAGCTTTCGCCCTGGCTGCTGCAAAGCTGCCTCTCGCCACCTCCTTTGTTAAGCGGACGGTGATGTGATGAAAGCGAATGAACTTCGTGAAAAATCGGCACAGCAGCTGAACGAGCAACTGCTCGGCTTGCTGCGTGACCAGTTCAATCTGCGTATGCAGAAAGCAACTGGCCAGTTGGGGCAGTCGCACCTGCTCTCGCAAGTTAAGCGTGACATTGCTCGCGTGAAAACTGTGCTCAACCAGCAGGCAGGTAAGTGATCATGGCTGAAGCTGAAAAAACCGTCCGTACGCTGACTGGCCGTGTCGTCAGCGACAAAATGGACAAGACCATCACCGTTCTGATCGAGCGTCGCGTAAAGCACCCGATCTACGGTAAATACGTTAAGCGTTCGACTAAGCTGCACGCGCACGACGAAACCAACCAGTGCAAGATCGGCGACAAGGTTTCGATTACCGAAACCCGTCCGCTGGCCAAGACCAAGTCCTGGGCACTGGTTGAAGTCCTCGAACGCGCTGTTGAAGTCTAAGGGCTAGGGGTCGGAGAAATTTTATGATTCAGACTCAATCCATGCTCGATGTGGCCGATAACAGCGGCGCTCGTCGCGTCATGTGCATCAAGGTGCTCGGCGGCTCGCACCGTCGTTACGCCGGCATCGGTGACATCATCAAGGTTACTGTCAAGGAAGCAATTCCGCGCGGTAAGGTCAAAAAAGGCCAAGTGATGACCGCTGTTGTCGTGCGCACCCGTCACGGTGTTCGTCGCGCTGACGGTTCCATCATTCGTTTCGACGGCAACGCTGCTGTTCTGCTGAACAACAAGCAAGAGCCGATCGGCACTCGCATCTTCGGGCCAGTGACCCGTGAACTTCGTACTGAGAAGTTCATGAAGATCGTCTCGCTCGCCCCTGAAGTGCTGTAAGGAGATCCGACATGCAAAAGATTCGTCGTGACGACGAGATCATCGTGATCGCCGGCAAAGACAAAGGTAAGCGCGGTAAGGTGCTGAAGGTTCTGGCTGATGACCGTCTGGTCATCGGTGGCGTGAACCTGGTCAAGCGTCATACCAAGCCTAACCCGATGGCGGGCGTTCAGGGCGGTATCGTCGAGAAAGAAGCGCCTCTGCACGCTTCCAACGTTGCCATCTTCAACGGCGAAACCAACAAGGCTGACCGCGTTGGTTTCAAAGTAGAAGACGGTAAGAAAATTCGTGTCTTCAAGTCGACCCAAAAAGCGGTTGATGCTTGAACACTGCTAGGTAGAAGACCATGGCACGACTGAAAGAGATTTACCGGAACGAAATCGCTCCTAAGCTTAAGGAAGAACTTAAGCTGTCGAACGTGATGGAAGTTCCGCGCGTTACCAAAATCACCCTGAACATGGGTCTGGGCGAAGCGATCGGCGACAAGAAAGTCATCGAGCACGCAGTAGCTGACCTGGAAAAGATCACCGGTCAAAAGCCGGTCGTGACTTTCGCTCGTAAATCCATCGCTGGCTTCAAAGTCCGCGAAGGATGGCCGATCGGTGTCAAGGTGACCCTGCGTAGCGACAAGATGTACGAATTCCTGGACCGCCTGCTGGCGATCTCCCTGCCTCGGGTTCGCGACTTCCGCGGCCTGAATGCCAAGTCCTTCGATGGCCGTGGCAACTACAGCATGGGCGTGAAAGAGCAGATCATCTTCCCGGAAATCGATTACGACAAGATCGATGCTCTGCGCGGTTTGGACATCACCCTGACCACCACTGCTCGTTCGGACGACGAAGGCCGCGCTCTGCTGCGTGCTTTCAAGTTCCCGTTCCGCAACTGATTGGAGTAGGAAAATGGCCAAGAAGAGCATGAAAAACCGTGAGCTGAAGCGTCAGCTGACGGTAGCCAAGTTCGCTAAGAAGCGTGCTGAGCTGAAAGCGACCATCGTCAACGTTAACGCCTCTCCAGAAGAGCGTTTCGCTGCCGTTGTCGCTCTGCAGAAGCAGCCACGCGACGCTAGCGCCTCGCGCCTGCGCAACCGTTGCCGCCTGACCGGTCGTCCTCACGGTGTATACCGTAAGTTCGGCCTGGGCCGTAACATGCTGCGTCAAGCTGCAATGCGCGGCGACGTACCAGGTCTGGTCAAGGCCTCCTGGTAATCGCTGTCGGTGTGATGCCGGCGCAAGGGGAGCAATCTTCCGACCGCCGGTGATCTCGCCAAGAAACAAGCCCCTATATGGGGCTTGTTTCGTTTCTGCCTTGTGTCTAGAATGACCGGCTCACCCGAGCCTGGGTTTTTTACCCAATCCGCTCAGGTGGTTGTCATAGCCGCAAGGCTAATAATTCTTGTATCAGGAGCATCTAGCCCATGAGTATGCAGGACCCGTTAGCGGACATGCTAACTCGCATCCGTAATGCCCAGATGGCTGAAAAGTCCGTCGTAAGCATGCCTTCTTCTACCCTGAAGGTCGCGGTTGCCAAAGTTCTGAAGGACGAAGGTTACATCGCTGGCTACCAGGTAACTGGTGAAGCCAAGCCTTCCCTGTCGATCGAACTGAAGTACTTCGAAGGCCGTCCGGTCATCGAGGAACTGAAGCGCTCCAGCCGTCCAGGCCTGCGCCAGTACAAGGCCGTCACCGATCTGCCGAAAGTACGTGGCGGTCTGGGCGTGTCTATTGTCTCCACCAACAAAGGTGTGATGACTGATCGCGCTGCGCGCGCTGCCGGTGTCGGCGGCGAAGTTCTGTGCACAGTGTTCTAAGGGGGGATAGACATGTCTCGCGTCGCTAAGAACCCCGTTAAGCTGCCGTCCGGTGTCGAAGTCAAATTCGCAGGTCAGCAGCTTTCGGTGAAGGGTGCCAAGGGCACTCTCGAACTGAACGTTCACTCGTCTGTTGAAGTTACCGAAGAGTCTGGTGAGCTGCGTTTCGTTGCTCGCAATGGTGACCAGCAAGCTCGTGCCATGGCCGGTACCACCCGCGCTCTGGTGAACAACATGGTCCAGGGCGTAAGCCAAGGCTTCGAGCGTAAGCTCCAGCTGGTCGGTGTTGGTTACAAGGCACAGGCTAAAGGCACCGTCCTGAACCTGGCCCTGGGCTTCTCGCACCCAGTGGACTACGAACTGCCAGCCGGTATCACCGCTGAAACGCCTAGCCAGACCGACATCCTGATCAAGGGTATCGACAAGCAGCTGGTAGGTCAGGTGGCCGCTGAAATCCGCGACTTCCGTCCGCCAGAGCCTTACAAAGGCAAAGGTGTGCGTTACGCGGACGAAGTAGTCCGTCGTAAAGAAGCCAAGAAGAAGTAGGGCCTAGTAAATGACCGACAAAAAAGTTATTCGACTGCGTCGCGCTCGCAAAGCACGTCTCAAGATGCACGAACTCGAAGTCGTGCGCCTGTGCGTGTTCCGCTCCTCGCAGCACATCTACGCCCAGGTCATTTCGGCCGACGGCAGCAAGGTTCTGGCAAGCGCCTCGACCTTGGACAAAGACCTGCGTGATGGCGCCACTGGCAACATCGACGCGGCCACTAAGGTTGGCAAGCTGGTAGCTGAGCGTGCGAAAGCCGCCGGTGTATCTCAAGTTGCCTTTGACCGTTCCGGCTTCAAGTACCATGGCCGCGTCAAAGCGCTGGCTGATGCTGCTCGTGAAGGCGGGCTGGAGTTCTAAGTTATGGCAAATAACGATCAAAAGCGCGACGAAGGCTACATCGAGAAGCTGGTTCAGGTTAACCGCGTTGCCAAGACCGTAAAAGGCGGCCGTATCTTCACCTTCACCGCGTTGACCGTGGTAGGTGATGGTAAAGGTCGTGTCGGCTTCGGCCGTGGCAAATCGCGCGAAGTACCTGCTGCGATTCAGAAAGCCATGGAAGCTGCTCGCCGCAACATGATCCAGGTTGACCTGAAGGGCACCACCCTGCAGTACGCCACCAAGGCTGCCCACGGCGCCTCGAAGGTTTACATGCAGCCTGCCTCGGAAGGTACCGGTATCATCGCCGGTGGCGCAATGCGTGCTGTCCTGGAAGTTGCTGGCGTTCAGAACGTTCTGGCCAAGTGCTACGGTTCGACCAACCCAGTGAACGTGGTTTACGCCACTTTCAAGGGTCTGAAAGCCATGCAATCTCCTGAATCCATTGCTGCCAAGCGCGGCAAGAGCGTCGAGGAGATCTTCTAATCATGGCAACCGTAAAAGTAACGCTGATCAAGAGCGTCTCGGGCCGTCTGCCTAACCACAAACTGTGTGTTAAGGGCCTGGGTCTGCGTCGCATCGGTCACACTGTAGAAGTCCAGGATACTCCCGAGAATCGCGGGATGATCAACAAGGCTTACTACATGCTGCGCGTCGAGGGTTAATCGATGAAACTCAATGATCTGAGTCCAGCGCCGGGTTCCCGTCGCGAGAAGCATCGTCCGGGTCGTGGTATCGGTAGCGGTCTGGGTAAAACCGGCGGCCGTGGCCACAAAGGTCAGACCTCCCGTTCGGGTGGTTCGATCGCTCCGGGCTTCGAAGGCGGTCAACAGCCGCTGCACCGTCGTCTGCCGAAATTCGGCTTCGTTTCCCTGAAAGCCATGGATCGCGCCGAAGTGCGTCTGTCCGAGCTGGCCAAAGTGGAAGGCGACGTGATCTCCGTGCAATCCTTGAAGGATGCCAACGTGATCAACCAGCACATTCAGCGTGTGAAAATCATGCTGTCTGGCGAAGTTACTCGCGCAGTCACCATCAAGGGCATCGCAGCCACCAAGGGTGCGCGTGCGGCTATCGAAGCAGCTGGCGGCAAATTCGAGGAATAAATGGCTAAGCAAGGTGCTCTCTCTTCGCTCGGTAAGGGCGGGATGTCGGAACTCTGGGCTCGTCTGCGCTTTCTGTTCATGGCGATTATCGTCTATCGGATAGGTGCACATATCCCGGTTCCAGGCATCAATCCGGACCGTCTGGCGGATCTGTTTCGGCAGAATGAGGGGACCATTCTTAGCTTGTTCAACATGTTTTCCGGTGGCGCGCTTGAGCGCATGAGCATCTTTGCACTGGGGATCATGCCGTACATTTCGGCATCGATCATCATGCAGCTGATGACGGCGGTCAGCCCGCAACTGGAGCAGTTGAAGAAGGAAGGTGAAGCTGGCCGTCGCAAGATCAGCCAGTACACCCGCTACGGCACCGTTATCCTGGCACTGGTTCAAGCCATTGGCATGTCCATTGGCCTGGCCAACCAGGGCGTGGCGTTTTCTGTGGGCCTGGGCTTCCATGTCGTTGCCGTCTCCACGTTCGTGGCAGGCGCGATGTTCATGATGTGGCTGGGCGAGCAGATCACCGAGCGCGGTGTGGGCAACGGTATCTCGATGTTGATCTTCGCAGGTATCGTTGCCGGTCTTCCGAGAGCAATCGGGCAGTCTTTCGAGTCTGCACGCACAGGCGATATCAACATTTTCGCCCTGGTCGCTATCGGTTTGCTGGCAGTAGCGATTATCGGTTTTGTGGTGTTCATTGAGCGTGGTCAGCGTCGTATCGCTGTTCACTACGCCAAGCGTCAGCAGGGCCGCAAGGTCTTTGCTGCGCAGACCAGCCACTTGCCGTTGAAGGTGAACATGGCGGGGGTTATCCCGGCCATTTTCGCCAGCAGCATTTTGCTGTTCCCGGCTTCGCTGGGTGCCTGGTTCGGTCAGTCCGAAGGTATGGGCTGGCTGCAGGACATCTCGCAGTCGATCGCTCCTGGTCAGCCGTTGAACATTTTGCTGTTTAGTGCAGGGATCATTTTCTTCTGCTTCTTCTACACAGCGTTGATGTTCAACCCGAAAGACGTAGCGGAAAACCTGAAGAAGTCCGGTGCCTTTATTCCGGGTATCCGTCCTGGTGAGCAGTCTGCGCGCTACATTGATGGCGTTCTGACCCGTTTGACCATGTTCGGTGCTCTTTACATGATGGCCGTCTGCCTTCTGCCCCAGTTCCTGGTGGTGGCAGCAAATGTGCCGTTCTACCTTGGCGGGACCTCGTTGCTGATTGTGGTAGTGGTTGTGATGGACTTCATGTCCCAAGTACAATCGCACCTCGTTTCGCACCAGTACGAATCCCTGATGAAGAAAGCCAACCTGAAAGGCTACGGTGGCAGCGGTCTGCTGCGCTGATACGCCCCTAAGGTTCGAGGAGTCGGTAATGAAAGTTCGTGCATCGGTGAAAAAGCTGTGCCGCAACTGCAAGATCATCCGTCGCGAAGGCGTCGTTCGAGTGATCTGCAGCGCGGAACCGCGTCACAAACAGCGCCAAGGCTGAGTGTGATCTGCGCTTCAAACCCAGCAGCTAGTGTGCTGCTGGGTTGATTATTCGTTTCTACAGCGATATTATCTCGCGCCCTATTTCTTGGCTTCCGGGGCGTAGGTAGCTGTCAATTGGAGTCCCACTGAATGGCCCGTATTGCAGGCGTCAACATTCCAGATAACAAGCATACTGTTATCTCGCTGACCTACATCTATGGTGTCGGTCGCACAACTGCACAGAAGATCTGTGCAGACGCTGGTGTAAACCCAGCCGCTAAGATCAAGGATCTGAGCGACGAGCAAATCGAAACCCTGCGTGGCGAAGTTGCGAAGTTCACCACCGAAGGTGACCTGCGTCGTGACATCAACATGAAGATCAAGCGCTTGATGGACCTGGGTTGCTACCGCGGCCTGCGTCATCGTAAAGGTCTGCCGGTTCGCGGTCAGCGCACCAAGACCAACGCACGCACCCGTAAGGGCCCGCGTAAGCCGATCCGCAAGTAACCGCCCAGGAATATAGACATGGCAAAACCTGCTGCTCGTCCTCGTAAGAAAGTCAAAAAGACAGTGGTTGATGGCATCGCCCACATCCACGCTTCTTTCAACAACACCATCGTGACCATCACCGACCGTCAGGGCAATGCTTTGTCCTGGGCGACCTCCGGTGGTTCGGGTTTCCGTGGTTCGCGCAAATCCACCCCGTTCGCAGCCCAGATTGCTGCTGAACGTGCTGGTCAAGCTGCGCTGGAATACGGCCTGAAGAACCTCGACGTAAACGTCAAGGGTCCAGGTCCGGGTCGTGAATCCGCCGTTCGTGCACTGAACAGCTGCGGCTACAAGATCGCCAGCATCACCGACGTGACGCCAATCCCGCATAACGGGTGCCGTCCGCCGAAGAAGCGTCGCGTGTAATCAGGAGACAGAAGAATGGCACGTTACATTGGTCCAAAATGCAAACTGTCTCGTCGTGAAGGCACCGATCTGTTCCTGAAGAGCGGCGTTCGCGCTCTGGAATCGAAGTGCAACATCGAAGCAGCCCCAGGTATCCACGGCCAGCGCCGTGGCCGTCAGTCCGACTACGGTACCCAGCTGCGCGAGAAACAAAAAGTTCGTCGTATCTACGGTGTTCTGGAGCGTCAGTTCCGCGGTTACTACCAAGCTGCTGCCTCGAAAAAAGGCGCAACCGGTGAGAACCTGCTGCAACTGCTCGAGTGCCGTCTGGATAACGTCGTCTACCGTATGGGCTTCGGTTCGACTCGTTCCGAATCCCGTCAGCTGGTTTCGCACAAAGCGATCAGCGTCAACGGTAAGACTGTAAACATTCCATCCTACCAAGTTCGTCCGGGTGACGTGGTCGCGGTCCGCGAGAAGTCGCTGGCCCAGCTGCGCATTGTTCAAGCCCTTGAACTCTGCGCCCAGCGTGGCCGCGTTGAGTGGGTTGACGTGGATGCTGCTAAAAAGTCGGGCGTTTTCAAGAACGTTCCTGCTCGCAGCGACCTGTCTGCCGACATCAACGAAAACCTGATTGTCGAGCTCTACTCCAAGTAAGGGCTAGAAAATAGGTGCATCCATGCAGATTTCGGTAAATGAGTTCCTGACTCCCCGCCACATTGATGTGCAGGTAGTCAGTCCGACCCGCGCCAAGATTACGCTCGAGCCTCTCGAGCGTGGTTTCGGCCATACCCTGGGCAACGCGCTGCGCCGCATCCTGTTGTCCTCCATGCCTGGCTGTGCAGTAGTCGAGGCCGAGATCGATGGCGTACTCCACGAGTACTCCGCGATCGAAGGTGTACAGGAAGACGTAATTGAAATCCTGTTGAACCTGAAAGGCCTGGCTATCAAACTGCACGGTCGTGACGAAGTTACGCTGACCTTGTCGAAAAAGGGTTCGGGGGTGGTTACCGCTGCCGATATTCAGCTGGATCACGATGTCGAGATCGTCAACCCCGATCACGTAATCGCGAACCTGGCGTCGAACGGCGCCCTGAACATGAAGCTCACTGTAGCTCGTGGTCGCGGTTACGAGCCGGCCGACTCCCGTCAAACCGACGAAGACGAAAGCCGTAGCATTGGCCGTCTGCAGTTGGACGCTTCGTTCAGCCCGGTGCGTCGTATCGCCTATGTGGTCGAAAACGCCCGTGTTGAACAGCGTACCAACCTGGACAAGCTGGTCATTGATCTGGAAACCAACGGCACCCTGGATCCTGAAGAGGCTATCCGCCGCGCTGCGACCATCCTGCAACAGCAGCTGGCCGCGTTCGTCGACCTCAAAGGTGACAGTGAGCCTGTCGTAGTCGAGCAGGAAGACGAGATCGATCCGATCCTGCTGCGTCCGGTTGACGACCTGGAACTGACTGTACGTTCGGCCAACTGCCTCAAGGCGGAGAACATCTACTACATCGGCGACCTGATTCAGCGTACCGAAGTAGAGCTGTTGAAGACTCCTAACCTGGGCAAGAAGTCCCTGACTGAAATCAAGGACGTCCTGGCCTCTCGTGGTCTGTCTCTCGGCATGCGCCTCGACAACTGGCCGCCTGCAAGTCTTAAGAAAGACGACAAGGCGACCGCCTGATCGTCGTAATCACCGAACGTTGTGTTTGGTAAGGAATGAATCATGCGTCATCGTAAAAGTGGACGTCACCTGAGCCGTACCAGCTCTCACCGCAAGGCTATGTTCCAGAACATGGCAGTGTCGTTGATCGAGCACGAGCTGATCAAAACCACCCTGCCGAAAGCCAAGGAACTGCGCCGCGTTGCCGAGCCGCTGATCACCCTGGCCAAGGAAGACAGCGTTGCTAACCGCCGTCTGGCCTTCGACCGTACCCGTTCGAAGTCCGCTGTTGGCAAACTGTTCAACGACCTGGGCAAGCGTTACGCCACCCGTCAGGGCGGCTACCTGCGCATCCTGAAGTGCGGTTTCCGCGCTGGCGACAACGCGCCTATGGCGTACGTCGAGCTGGTTGATCGTCCGGTCGGCGGTGCTGTAGAAGCTGCTGAGTAAGACGTTCTGTCTGCTACAAAGAACCGGGCCTAGTGCCCGGTTTTTTGTGTCTGTTTGTATTGTTAATTTCTATTGATACAAGTCATGTAATGAATTTGTCCCTGTAACCTTGCTCGTCGATACTCTCTCCAAGCCGATTAGCCGGCGCTTGAAGACCGATAAGGAGAGCCCATGAGCAAGATTCTTACCACCGCCAGCGGTGCACCCGTAGCCGACAACCAGAACTCCCGTTCCGCCGGCCCGCGAGGCCCGTTGTTGCTCGACGACTTCCACCTGATCGAGAAGCTCGCCCATTTCAACCGCGAGAACATTCCTGAGCGCCGTGTGCACGCCAAAGGCTCGGGCGCCTACGGCACCTTTACCGTCAATCGCGACATCACCCGCTACACCTGCGCCAAGCTGTTTGAGCAGGTCGGCAAGCAAACAGAAACCTTTCTGCGCTTCTCCACTGTCGGTGGCGAACGTGGCTCTGCAGACACCGAACGCGACCCTCGTGGCTTTGCCGTCAAGTTCTACACCGAAGAAGGCAACTGGGACATTGTGGGTAATAACACGCCAGTGTTCTTTATTCGCGATCCGCTGAAATTCCCCGACTTTATCCACACCCAGAAGCGCCATCCGCAGTCCAACCTGAAGAACGCCCAGATGATGTGGGATTTTTGGTCGCACTCGCCCGAAGCGCTGCACCAGGTCACCATCCTGTTCTCGGACCGTGGTATTCCGGACGGCTATCGGCATATGCACGGCTTCGGCAGCCACACGTACAGTTTGATCAACGCCAAGGGCGAGCGTACCTGGGTCAAATGGCATTTCAAGACCCAGCAAGGCATCAAGAACCTCGCGCCGGCAGATGCTGCACGCCTGGCGGGTACTGACCCGGACTATGCCCAGCGCGACCTGTTCGAAGCCATTGAACGTGGCGACTACCCGCGTTGGACCGTATGCATTCAGGTGATGAGCGAAGCCGAGGCTGCCAGCCGAGACGAGAACCCCTTCGACGTCACCAAGACCTGGTCGCAGAAGGATTATCCGTTGATAGAGGTGGGCGTGCTGGAGCTCAACCGTAACCCGCTCAACTACTTCGCCGAAGTCGAGCAGGCTGCGTTCGGGCCGAGCAACATGGTGCCAGGGGTTGGCCTGTCGCCTGACCGCATGCTGCAGGGCCGTGTATTCGCCTACGCAGACGCGCACCGCTACCGTGTGGGCACCAACCACCAGCACTTGCCTGTGAATGCGCCACGCTGCGCAGTCAACAGCTACCAGCGCGATGGCTCCATGGCCACGGGAAGCTATGGGAGTGCCCCTAACTACGAGCCCAACAGCTACGCTGAGGCGCCGAAGCAGTCACCACGCCATGCCGAGCCACCCCTGGCTCTGAACGGTTCGGCAGACCGTTTCGATCACCGTGAGGACACCGACTACTTCAGCCATGCCGGCGCGCTGTTCCGCCTGATGAGCGAAGGGCAGAAGGCGTTGCTGATCAGCAATATCGCCGGGACCATGGCAGGTGTCAGCGAAGACGTGATCCAGCGCCAGTTGCAGTACTTCTTCAAGGCTGACCCGGCCTATGGCGAAGGCATTGCCAAGGCGTTGGGCATCAACCTGGCCTGACTCTAAGTGATAAGCAGAACCGCCCTCATTTGGGCGGTTTTTCAATGAATATCACTACTGTTTAACCGTTTTTTTGCGTCGGATTGCGCCTTTTTCAGTGACCGCAGGCAAAAGCTGGTTCACACTATGTGGCATAGACGTTTTCACATGGAGAACCATGGCGATGCAAGGCCACCCAGACGTAATCAACTATCTCGTCACGCTGCTGAAGGGCGAACTGGCGGCACGCGACCAGTATTTCATCCATTCGCGCATGTACGAAGACTGGGGCCTTTCCAAGCTCTACGAGCGCATCAATCACGAGATGGAAGAAGAGACGCAGCACGCCGATGCCCTGATGCGTCGCATCCTCATGCTCGAAGGCACCCCTGACATGCGCGCGGACGACCTGGAAGTCGGCAGCACCGTGCCGGAAATGATCGAGGCTGACCTCAAACTTGAATACAAGGTGCGTGGCGCCCTGTGCAAAGGCATTGAGCTGTGCGAGCTGCACAAGGACTACGTCAGCCGTGACATTCTTCGAGCGCAGTTGGCTGACACCGAGGAAGATCACACCTACTGGCTGGAAAAGCAGCAAGGGCTGATCAAGGCCATTGGTCTGGAGAACTACCTGCAATCGCAGATGTAATTAATCCACAGTTTCAACAAAAAAAAGCCCCTGGCACCGACGGTACCAGGGGCTTTTCATTGCATCGGGAACATTCAGGCCCGATCACGTGCCAGCAGCGGCTTCAGGTAATGCCCGGTATACGACTGTTTCATCTCACACAGCTCTTCGGGTGTACCGCAGGCAATGATCTGGCCACCTTTGGAACCACCCTCAGGCCCCAGGTCCACCAGCCAGTCGGCGGTCTTGATCACATCCAGGTTGTGCTCGATCACCACCACGGTGTTGCCGTGGTCGCGCAGGCGATGCAGTACGTCCAGCAACTGCTGGATATCAGCAAAGTGCAGGCCTGTGGTAGGTTCGTCGAGGATGTACAGGGTCTTGCCGGTATCGCGCTTGGACAGCTCGCGTGACAACTTCACCCGCTGCGCTTCACCGCCAGACAGCGTGGTGGCCGACTGGCCCAGTTTGATGTACGACAGGCCCACATCCATCAACGTTTGCAGCTTGCGCGCCAGCGCGGGTACTGCGTCGAAGAACTCGCGGGCATCCTCGATGGTCATTTCCAGCACCTCGTGGATGTTCTTGCCCTTGTACTTGATCTCCAGGGTTTCGCGGTTGTAGCGCTTGCTCTTGCACACGTCGCATGGCACGTAGATGTCCGGCAGGAAGTGCATCTCTACCTTGATCAGGCCGTCGCCCTGGCAAGCCTCGCAGCGGCCGCCCTTGACGTTGAACGAAAAGCGCCCCGGCCCGTAGCCGCGTGAGCGCGATTCCGGCACGCCGGAGAAAAGCTCGCGGATCGGCGTGAAGATGCCGGTGTAGGTCGCCGGGTTCGAGCGCGGGGTGCGGCCGATCGGGCTCTGGTCGATATCCACCACCTTGTCCAGGTGCTGCAAGCCGTCCATGCTGCCGTGCGGGGCCGCTTCCAGGGTGCTTGCACCATTGAGGGCAGTGGCTGCCAGCGGGAACAGGGTGTTGTTGATCAGCGTCGACTTGCCCGAGCCGGATACCCCGGTCACACAGGTCAGCAGGCCGATCGGGATTTCCAGATCGACGTTCTGCAGATTGTTGCCGCGCGCGCCCTTGAGCTTGAGCTGCAGTTTTTTGTTGCGGGGCGTGCGCTTGCCGGGTACGACGATCTTCTTGCGGCCGGACAGGTATTTACCGGTCAATGAGTCGGGGTGGTCCATGACCTGCTGCGGCGTGCCTTCGGCGACGATCTGCCCACCGTGCACACCGGCCCCAGGGCCAATGTCGACCACGTAGTCGGCCAGGCGAATGGCGTCCTCGTCATGCTCCACCACGATCACTGTATTACCCAGGTCTCGCAGATGGTTTAGGGTAGCCAACAGGCGGTCGTTATCGCGCTGATGGAGGCCGATAGACGGTTCATCGAGGATGTACATCACCCCGACCAGGCCGGCGCCGATCTGGCTGGCCAGGCGGATACGCTGCGCTTCGCCCCCGGAGAGGGTATCGGCGCTGCGGTCGAGGGTCAGGTAGTCGAGGCCGACGTTGACCAGGAACTGCAGGCGTTCGCAGATTTCCTTGAGAATCTTCGAAGCAATCTCACCGCGGCGCCCGGTCAGGGTCAGTTCGCCAAAGTAGCTACTGGCCTCACCGATGGGCAGGTTGGTCACTGCCGGCAGGGTTTTTTCGCCTACCCAGACATGGCGTGCCTCACGGCGCAGGCGGGTGCCCCGGCAATCCGGGCAGGGCTGGGTGCCGAGGAATTTGGCCAGTTCCTCGCGCACGGTGGCCGACTCGGTCTCGCGGTAGCGGCGCTCCAGGTTCGGCACGATGCCTTCGAACGGGTGCGAGCGCTTGACGATATCGCCACGGTCGTTGAGGTACTTGAAGTCGACAGTCTGTTTGCCACTGCCTTGCAGGATGACCTTCTGGTGTTCGGCCGACAGCTCGCCGAACGGTTCCTCCAGGCTGAAGCCGTAGTGCGCGGCCAGCGAACCCAGCATCTGGAAGTAGTACACGTTGCGCCGGTCCCAGCCGCGTATGGCGCCTTCGGCCAAGGTGAGTTCGGCATTGACCAGGCGCTTGGTGTCGAAGAACTGCTTGACCCCCAGGCCATCACAGGTCGGGCAGGCGCCAGCCGGGTTGTTGAAGGAGAACAGTTTCGGTTCCAGCTCACTGATGGCATGTCCGCAGACCGGGCAGGCGAAGCGGGCGGAGAAAATCATCTCTTCACCTTGCTCGTCGTCCATTGGCGCCACCAGGGCGATGCCGTCGGCCAGTTTGAGTGCGGTCTCGAACGATTCGGCCAGGCGCTGCTGCAGGTCGGCACGGACTTTGAAGCGGTCCACTACCACATCGATGCTGTGCTTCTTCTGCTTGTCCAGCTTGGGCAGTTCATCAAGTTCGTAGAGCTTGCCGTTTACCCGGGCCCGCACAAAGCCCTGGGCGCGCAGTTCGTCGAACACCGCCAGATGCTCACCTTTGCGCTCGCGCACGACCGGTGCCAGCAGCATCAGCTTGGTGCCTTCCGGGCGCTCCAGCACCAGGTCGACCATCTGGCTGATCGTTTGCGCCTCCAGCGGAATATCGTGATCTGGGCAACGTGGCGTGCCGACGCGGGCATATAGCAGGCGCAGGTAGTCGTAGATTTCGGTGATGGTGCCAACCGTGGAGCGAGGGTTGTGCGAGGTCGACTTCTGCTCGATGGAAATGGCCGGCGACAGGCCTTCGATGGTGTCGACGTCTGGCTTTTCCATCATCGACAGGAACTGCCGGGCATAGGCCGACAACGATTCCACGTAGCGGCGCTGGCCTTCGGCGTACAAGGTGTCGAACGCCAGGGACGACTTGCCGGAACCGGACAGGCCGGTGATCACGATCAGCTTGTCCCGGGGCAGGGTCAGGTCGATGTTCTTCAGGTTGTGGGTACGTGCCCCACGAATCAGGATCTTGTCCACTGCGGCCTCGCTCGGCGGGCATAAACAAAGAAGTATACGGCGCCCTGCCAGTACGCGGCAAAGCGTCGCGTAGATGCCGTCAAGCTGTCGGACTGATAGAATCGCCGCCGGTTCACATGAGGTTAATCCATGCACGACACCCACAACGAGCGCATGAGTGGCGGCGAAACCCGCGCCGCTGGCGGCCTTGCCCTGGTCTTTGCCTTTCGTATGCTGGGCATGTTCATGGTCTTGCCGGTACTGGCCACCTACGGCATGGACCTGGCCGGCGCCACGCCAGCGCTGATCGGCCTGGCCATCGGTGCCTATGGCTTGACCCAGGCGGTACTGCAGATCCCGTTCGGCATGATTTCCGACCGCATCGGCCGTCGGCCGGTGATTTACCTGGGGCTGGTGATCTTTGCCCTGGGCAGCGTGCTGGCGGCACAGGCCGACTCCATCTGGGGGGTGATCGCCGGGCGTATCCTGCAGGGCGCCGGGGCGATTTCTGCCGCAGTCATGGCGCTGCTGTCCGACCTCACCCGCGAGCAACACCGGACCAAGGCCATGGCCATGATCGGCATGAGCATCGGCCTGTCGTTCGCTGTCGCCATGGTCGTCGGCCCATTGCTGACAAGTGCCTTCGGTTTGTCAGGATTATTCCTGGCCACGGCCGGGCTTGCCCTGGTCGGCATCCTGCTGGTCGCTTTTGTCGTGCCCAACACGCACAGCATTTTGCAGCACCGTGAGTCGGGTGTGGCACGCCAGGCCATCGGCCCGACCCTGCGCCATCCGGACCTTCTGCGCCTGGACTTGGGCATCTTCGTGCTGCACGCCATCCTCATGGCCAGCTTCGTCGCATTGCCCCTGGCCTTCGTCGAGCGCGGGGGGCTGCCCAAGGAGGAGCACTGGTGGGTATACCTGACCGCGCTGTTCATCTCATTTTTTGCAATGGTCCCGTTCATCATCTACGGCGAAAAAAAGCGCAAGATGAAACGCGTGTTGGCTGGCGCGGTCAGTGTCCTGCTGCTGACAGAGATATACTTCTGGGAGTGGGCTGACGGTTTGCGCGGACTGGTGATTGGCACCGTGGTATTCTTTACCGCATTCAACCTGCTGGAGGCTTCGCTGCCTTCGCTGGTCAGCAAGGTGTCGCCTGCCGGTGGCAAGGGGACGGCAATGGGGGTTTATTCCACCAGCCAGTTCCTCGGCGCTGCCTTGGGAGGAATCCTCGGTGGCTGGTTATTCCAGCACGGCGGGCTGAACATGGTGTTCCTCGGTTGCGCGGTACTGTGTGCCATCTGGCTGGTCGTCGCGTTGCGCATGAACGAGCCGCCCTATGTGACCAGCCTGCGCATGCCGCTGACGCCAGAGGCAGTCCGGGAAGCCGGCCTGACCGAGCGCCTGATGGCCGTGCCGGGTGTAACCGACGCCGTTGTGGTGGAAGACGAAGCCGCCATCTATATCAAACTGGATACGAAAATTTTGGACCGTACGACCCTCGAGCGCCTGGTTAACCCGGCCTCTTCGGCGTGCGAAGCCTAGGAGAACGTTATGGCCCGTGGGGTTAACAAAGTCATTCTGGTCGGCACCTGTGGCCAGGATCCCGAAGTCCGCTACCTGCCCAACGGTAACGCCGTGACCAACCTGAGCCTGGCCACCAGCGAGCAGTGGACCGACAAGCAGTCGGGCCAGAAGGTCGAGCGTACCGAATGGCACCGTGTGTCGCTGTTCGGCAAGGTTGCCGAAATCGCCGGCGAGTACCTGCGCAAAGGTTCGCAGTGCTACATCGAAGGCAAGCTGCAGACCCGCGAGTGGGAAAAAGACGGCATCAAGCGCTACACCACCGAGATCATCGTCGACATCAACGGCACCATGCAGCTGCTTGGCGGCCGTCCACAGGGTCAGCAGCAGGGCGGCGACCCGTACAACCAGGGTGGCGGCAACTACAACCAGGGTGGCCAGCCCCAGCAATACAACCAGGCACCGCCTCGCCAACAGGCTCAGCGCCCGCAACAGGCCCCTCAGCGCCCGGCGCCGCAACAGCCCGCGCCTCAGCCGGCTGCGGACTTTGACAGCTTTGATGACGATATTCCGTTCTGACACGACCGGTAACGCGTCCGCTACATCGAAAACCCAGGGCATTTCCCTGGGTTTTTTTATGCGCGCCCCCTCCGATACTGAGGGAGCGCCGCGCCCCGCCGCGTAGCCAAGCTGCATGTTGAGGACTCGGCGTTGCGCCACTGATGCCAATGCCGCCGGCGTGTCAGCGGATTCGTGAGCACCCTCCAGCCTCGCTCATTGCTAGTAGAAAAGCCGTGGTTCGGATGAATCCAGCAAGCTGGCGAGTTTGGTCAAGGCAAAGCTGAGTTCGGCACGGCTTGGCGTCATCAGGGCGATACGCACGCCACAGCTGGCGGGTGTGCGCTCAGGCAGAAACTGGCTGCCGCTGACCACGGTGACGCCATTGTTGCGCGCCAGGTTGGCGAATTCATCGCTGGTCCATGGTTCAGGGAGTTCCAGCCAGATATGGAAACTGTTGGGCTGGCTGCGAATCTTGTACCTGCCCAGGAGTTCCTGTGCCATGTGCTGCCGTGCGGCGGCTTCTTCCTGCTGCTCCCGCACCAGCTGATCGGCCATACCGCTGTTGATCAGGTTGCTGGCCAACTGGGCCATCAGCGGGGAGGGCATCCAGACGCTGCTGCGCACCATGGACGACAACCGTGAAAGCGTTTGTGGCGGCGCGTAGAGGTAGCCGATACGCAGGGCCGGCAGCACGCTTTTGGACAGGCTGGTCAGGTACACCGAGCGCTCAGGTGCATAGGCGGCCAAGGGTTTGTAGTCAGGCGCCGGTTCGAGGAAACCGTAGATATCGTCATCCACGATGAACAGGTCGAACTCGCGGGCAATCTGCGCGATAGCCTCGCGACGCGCGTGCGGCATTACCGAATTGGTCGGGTTCTGGTGAGTGGTCACACATACCAGCAGCGACGGCCGGTGCTCCTGGCAGGCGGCCCGCAAGGCCTCCGGAATAAGGCCGTGCTCGTCCATGGCTACCCCGCGCAAACGGCGGCCCATGCTGTGGGCAAGGGAGATGATGCCGGGGTAGCAGAGCGACTCGCAGAGGATCACATCATCGCTTTTCGACAAGCTGCTGATGGCCACCAGCAGCCCATGTTGAGCGCCGGAGGTCAGCACCACCTGTTGCGCGCGAGCGTCGGGCAGCCAGCGCTGAATCCAGCTGGCGCCAGCCTGCTTGTGCGTCGCATGGCCACCGTCAGTAACGTAGTCGAGCACTTGGTCAAGGTCGGGGGATGAGGCCAGCTCGGTAATTGCTCTGCGCAGCCAGTCGGCCATGTGCGCGTCGTTGGGCTTGATGATCGAAAGGTCAATCTGGCCGCTTTCATGTTTGGGCGGTGCTGGCCGCAAAGATGCGGTGGGGGCAGGGGCACGCGCCGGCCGTTGCTGCAGGACGAAAGTCCCCCGACCAACCTCGCCAACCACCAAACCCCTTTTGGCGGCTTCGTCATAGGCGCGTCCGATAGTGCCAGGCGTCACCTGTAATGACTCGGCGAGATCTTTGAGTGTTGGCAGGCGGTCGCCTGGCGCCAGACGGCCATTGCCAATGTCCTGTTCAAGAGCATCGGCAATCATCAGGTAGACCGGCTGCGCCAGGTCGCTGTAGTGAGGAACCCACATGGAAATGGCACCAGAATCTGCAAGAACGCGGAAGCCTAGCACGAAAGCTCTTATCGGGGTAATCGCGTTTCCGATGTGTGAATTAACTCTATTGGTGCGAATCGGCGCGTATCACTGCGGGCTCGCCTTGGCCCGGTGTGCACGCGCGTGATCACGCGTTAAAAGCGCTGCTAAAAGAAATCTTTTGAAATCAATAAGTTGATTGAGTCGATTCAATGATGGTGGCAATCGGCCAATCAAAGTAATTGAATCGAGTTTATTTTTGTAATTACAATGATTGAGTCGATGCAATGTGGTGGTGCCTGGAGCGGCACCTCTCGCTCGTATCGCTCAAGTGTGAACGGTTTCAAAAACCGCCGCGTCTGCCCGGCATAGCAAGACACCGAATGGCCAATGGAATAGCACCTGAAATGGAAAGCGCACACCTGCAACAAGCAGCCGAGCCTCAAACCTCACTGGAAATCCGCCTGCCCTGGGTGGTCTCCAGCGCGTGGCAAACCTTGCTGAGCAATACGCCGCTCGATTTCGAAACCAGCAAAGAGCTTTACCCGCAACTGAAGGAGCAGGCGCAAGAGGTCCTGGGCAAAGCACTGTGCCAGCAAATCCGGGGTTTCGTTGAGGATCCGCAACTGACCAGCATGATTGTGCGTAATTGCCCACGCGATCGCGATGTGCCTCCGACCCCTTACTCTGGTGTGCTCAGCCCGCGCAGCACGCCGATTGCCTGTCTTGTCAGCCTGACCATGCAGCATCTGATGGGCATCAACCCGGTTGTCTACGAGGGTGAAAATGACGGGCGTCTGTTTCGCCATGTAATCCCTGCCCGTACTTCATCCAGCCAAAAGAGTTCACATGGCTCGCGGCTGCGCTTCTCCTATCACGTCGACAATCCGGACCTGCCATTGTCCTCCGAGCCGCTGGGTAGTGTTTCCTGCTGCCCGGAATACCTGTCGTTCTTCGGTATGCGCTGTGACCCGCGTATCAGTACCACCTTGGTCAACCTTGACGCAGTGATCGCGTCGCTGCCCTTGGCCACCGTGCGTGAACTGTGCGAAGCGCAGTTCGAAATCCGCCGCCCTGATTCGTTCACCGGTAACCGCCGTTGCACCGCTGAGTTGCCGGTACTGGTGCGCGGCCATTCAGGCGAGTGGCTGTGCCGCTTCGACAGCGAGAACACCCACGGGCTGAACCTGCGAGCCGAGCAGGCCCTGGCCACCCTGCGCGGTCTGTTGGAAACCCGGCGTTTCGATGAGCCTCACCTGCTGCTGCCAGGCGATTTCATGATCTTCAAGAACCAGCGCGTGCTGCATGCCCGTGATGGTTTCGAGCCGCAGAACGACGGTGCTGACCGTTGGCTGCTACGGGTGTTCGCGGTCAACGACCTGAACCGGGTGCGCTTTGCCCGGGCCGATCACCTTTACGAAGTGCTCTCCTGATTTCTCTTCATTTTTCGACGGAATTACTGCTATGGAACTGTTAGGCGCTTACTGGGCGGAACACTGGCTGCTGGCGATCCTGCTGCTGGGCGCCATTGCCTTTGTCGCGGGCTTTGTGGACAGCATTGCCGGGGGCGGCGGGTTGTTTCTGGTGCCAGGGTTTTTGCTGGTGGGCATGCCGCCTCAGGTAGCGCTGGGGCAGGAAAAACTGGTCAGTACGCTGGGTACGCTGGCCGCGATCCGCAACTTCCTGGCCAACAGCAAGATGGTCTGGCAGGTGGCACTGGTTGGCGTACCTTTCTCACTGCTCGGCGCCTACCTGGGAGCGCACCTGATTGTCTCGATCTCTCAGGAAACCGTGGGCAAGATCATCCTTGCATTGATCCCTTTCGGCATTCTGATTTTCCTCACCCCCAAGGACCGCCCGATAGAGGAGCGAGTGCTGTCGGCGCGGATGCTCTACACCGTCGTGCCTTTGACCTGTCTGGCCATCGGCTTTTACGACGGCTTCTTCGGCCCAGGTACCGGCAGCATGTTCATCATCGCGTTTCACTACCTGCTGCGCATGGACCTGGTTTCCAGCTCGGCCAACTCCAAGACCTTCAACTTCGCCTCCAATATCGGTGCGCTGGTCGCCTTCATCATGGCCGGCAAGGTTGTCTATCTGCTGGCGTTGCCGCTGGTGGCATGCAACATCCTCGGCAATCACATGGGCAGTGCATTAGCACTGCGCAAAGGGAATGACGTGGTACGCAAGGTGTTGGTGTTTTCCATGCTGTGCCTGTTCACCAGCCTGGGCGTGAAGTACCTGGTCTGACAATACCTCTGGGAGACAAACCTGATGAAAACTGCATTCGTGACCGGCGCCTCCTCAGGCTTTGGCCGAGCCATATGCCGCACCTTGGTTGCCAAGGGCTACCGTGTGATCGGTGGTGCCCGCCGCATGGACAAGCTGCAGGCACTGGAGCATGAGCTTGGCGACAACTTCATTCCACTGGCGCTGGATGTGACTGATGGGCAGTCGATCAGCGCAGCAGTGGCGCAGATCAACGAAGCTGCGTCGAGCATCAATGTGCTGGTCAACAACGCAGGCCTGGCGCTGGGTATCGAGCGGGCTCAGGCCTGCAGCGCCGAGAACTGGCAGCGCATGATCGACACAAACATAACCGGCCTGGCCATGGTCACCCATGCGGTGTTGCCACAGATGGTCGAAGCCGACAGTGGGATGATCATCAACATGGGTTCGATTGCCGGCACTTACCCCTACCCGGGTGGCAATGTTTATGGCGCAAGCAAGGCATTCGTGCGTCAGTTCAGCCTGAACCTGCGCGCCGATCTGGCAGGCACCCGCGTGCGGGTCAGCAACATCGAGCCTGGGCTGTGTTCCGGGACCGATTTCTCGGTGGTACGCCTGAACGGCGACCTGAATGCGGTGGATGCGTTGTACCGTGATGTGCAGGCAATCCTGCCCGAGGACATTGCCGCCATGGTTGCCTGGATCGCCGAACAGCCGTCACACGTAAACATCAATACGCTCGAAATCATGCCGGTGGCGCAGAGCAGTGCGGCCTTGAACGTGGCGCGCAATCTGCCGCGGTGCTGACCGGGATCAATCGCACTTTTGCCATTCTTGACTAGTCTTAACGGTTGGCGGCATCACTTTGCCGCCACCGTGATGACCCGAGGTGCCGGCAATGCCCCGAGCGCCCGAAACCTGATCAGGAGTGCACGATGGACCTCAACCGTCGGCAATTCTTCAAGGTCGCCGCAGTCGGCCTTGGAGGCTCGAGCCTGGCAGCGTTGGGCATGGCCCCGACGCCGGCCTTCGCCGAGCAGGTGCGCCACTTCAAGCTGGCGCATACCAAAGAAGCCCGTAACACTTGTCCTTACTGCTCGGTCGGCTGCGGCTTGATCCTGTACAGCCAGGGCGATGCGGGCAAAAACGTTAAACAGAGCATCATCCACATCGAAGGTGACGCCGACCATCCCGTCAACCGTGGCACGCTCTGCCCGAAAGGTGCCGGCCTGCTGGACTTTATCCACAGCCCAAGCCGCCTGCAGTACCCCGAGGTGCGCAAGCCTGGCAGCAAGGAGTGGGTGCGGGTGAGCTGGGATGAGGCGCTCGACCGCGTCGCCGGCCTGATGAAGCAGGACCGCGACGCCAACTTCATCGAGAAGAACGCCCAGGGGCAAACTGTAAACCGCTGGCTTACCACCGGTTTTCTTGCTGCCTCCGCCGCCTCTAGCGAGGCTGGCTACCTGACCCACAAGGTCGTCCGCGCAACAGGCATGCTGGGGTTCGATAACCAGGCACGTGTCTGACATGGCCCGACGGTGGCAAGTCTTGCCCCGACGTACGGCCGTGGCGCCATGACCAACCACTGGTCCGATATCGCCAACGCGAATCTGGTCCTGGTGATGGGTGGCAACGCAGCAGAAGCGCATCCGTGCGGCTTCAAATGGGTGACCGAGGCCAAGGCGCACAACAAGGCGCGGCTGATCGTGGTCGACCCACGCTTTACCCGTACCGCTTCGGTCGCGGATTACTACGCGCCGATCCGTACCGGTACCGACATCGCCTTCATGGGCGGGCTGATCAATTACCTGCTGAGTACTGACAAGATCCAGCACGAGTACGTGCGCAACTACACCGACGTGTCGTTCATCGTCAAAGAGAGCTATGGCTTCGAGGATGGGCTGTTCAGCGGCTACGACGAGACCAAGCGTGTGTATGCCGACAAGTCCGGCTGGGGTTACGAGCTGGGTGAGGACGGTTTTGCCAAAGTCGACCCGACCCTGCAGCACCCTCGCTGTGTGTTCCAGCTGATGAAGCAGCATTACAGCCGCTACACCCCGGAACTGGCCAGCATGATCTGTGGCATGCCGCAGGATGCCATGATGAAGGTCTGGGAAGAGATCGCCACATGCTCGGTACCGGGCAAGACCATGACGATTCTCTATGCGCTGGGCTGGACGCAACACTCGATCGGGGCGCAGATCATTCGCAGCGCGGCCATGGTCCAGCTTCTGTTGGGTAACGTCGGCATGCCGGGTGGCGGGGTCAACGCCTTGCGCGGGCACTCCAACATCCAGGGGCTGACCGACCTCGGCCTGCTGTCCAACTCGCTGCCGGGTTACCTGACCCTGGCTGGCGATGCCGAGCAGGACTACGCCAGCTACATCGACAAGCGCGCTTCCAAGCCATTGCGCCCTGGGCAGCTGTCGTACTGGCAGAACTATGGCAAGTTCCACGTCAGCCTGATGAAGGCCTGGTACGGCGCCAACGCCACGGCAGACAACAACTGGGGGTACGACTGGCTGCCCAAGCTCGACGTGCCTGCCTATGACGTGCTGCGCATGTTCGAGATGATGAGCCAAGGCAAGGTTAACGGCTACGTATGCCAGGGCTTCAACCCGATTGCTGCGCTGCCGGACAAGAACCGCGTGACTGCGGCGTTGGGCAAGCTCAAGTGGCTGGTGATCATGGACCCGCTGGCTACCGAGACCTCGGAGTTCTGGCGCAATGCCGGGCCGTTCAACGACGTCGACACGGCCAGTATCCAGACCGAAGTGATCCGCCTGCCCACCACCTGCTTCGCCGAGGAAGACGGCTCGCTGGTCAACAGCAGCCGTTGGCTGCAGTGGCACTGGAAGGGCGCCGACGGCCCTGGCGAGACCCGCACCGACGTGCAGATCATGAGCGAGCTGTTCCTGCGCCTGCGTCAACGCTACCAGACCGAGGGCGGCGCCTACCCCGACCCGCTGATGAACATCAGCTGGCCGTACAAGATCCCTGAAGAGCCCTCCCCGGAGGAGCTGGCCAAGGAGATGAACGGCTGGGCAGTCACCGACGTTACCGACGCCACCGGCGCCATGCTCAAAGCTGGCCAGCAGCTGTCGGGCTTCGGGCAACTGAAGGACGATGGCAGCACCGCGTCTGGCTGCTGGATCTTCGCCGGCAGCTGGACCGAGCAGGGCAACCAGATGGCCCGTCGCGACAACAGCGACCCCTACGGCATGCATCAGGTGCAGAACTGGGCCTGGGCCTGGCCGGCCAACCGCCGCATCCTCTACAACCGTGCCTCCAGCGACCCGCAAGGCAAGCCGTGGGACCCGGAGAAAAAGCGCCTGGTGTGGTGGAACGGCAAGGCCTGGACCGGCACCGACGTGCCGGACTTCAAGGTCGACTCGCCACCGGAAGCGGGGATGAACCCGTTCATCATGAACCCCGAGGGCGTGGCGCGTTTCTTCGCCATCGACAAAATGGCCGAAGGCCCGTTCCCCGAGCACTACGAGCCATTCGAAACACCGATTGGCATCAACCCGCTGCACCCGCAGAACAAGAAGGTGGTCAGCAACCCGGCCGGGCGCATTTTCGACTCGGTGTGGGACACCCTCGGCACGCACGACGAGTTCCCCTATGCGGCGACCACGTACCGGCTGACCGAGCACTTCCACTTCTGGAGCAAGCATTGCCGGCTCAACGCCATTGCCCAGCCCGAGCAGTTCGTCGAGATAGGCGAGGTGCTGGCCAATGAGAAAGGCATCAAGGCCGGCGACCGGGTGCGGGTGTCGAGCAAGCGCGGGCATATCGATGCGGTGGCGGTAGTGACCAAGCGGATTCGCCCGCTGCAGGTCAACAACCAGACCGTGCACCAGATCGGCATCCCGTTGCATTGGGGCTTCACCGGCGCAACGCGGCATGGCTACCTGACCAATACCCTGGTGCCATTCCTTGGTGACGGCAACACGCAGACGCCGGAGTCCAAGTCGTTCCTCGTCAAAGTGGAGAAACTCTGATGGCCAGCCAAGACATCATCGCCCGCTCGGCCACCACCACCGTACCGTCTTCGGTACGTCAGCAGCAGGAAGTCGCCAAGCTGATCGACACCACCAAGTGCATCGGCTGCAAGGCCTGCCAGGTGGCGTGCTCGGAGTGGAACGAACTGCGTGACGAGGTCGGCCACAACCACGGTACCTACGACAACCCCCAGGACCTCACCGCCGAGACCTGGACCCTGATGCGCTTCACCGAGCACGAGCGCGACGACGGCAACCTGGAGTGGCTCATCCGCAAGGATGGTTGCATGCACTGCGCCGACCCCGGTTGCCTGAAGGCCTGCCCCAGCCCGGGGGCGATCATCAAGCACGCCAACGGTATCGTCGACTTCAACCAGGACCACTGCATTGGTTGCGGTTACTGCATCACCGGCTGCCCGTTCAACATCCCGCGCATCTCGCAAAAGGACCACAAGGCGTACAAGTGCACCCTGTGTTCCGACCGCGTCAGCGTGGGCCTGGAGCCGGCCTGTGTGAAAACCTGCCCGACCGGTGCGATCGTGTTCGGCAGCAAGGACGAGATGAAGGTGCACGCTGCCGAGCGCATCGTCGACCTGAAGTCACGGGGCTACGACAAGGCGGGGTTGTACGACCCGGACGGCGTCGGTGGCACCCACGTGATGTACGTGCTGCATCATGCCGACACACCGAGGCTGTACGCCGGCCTGCCGGACCAGCCGGTGATCAGCCCGCTGGTGGGGCTTTGGAAAGGCTTCACCAAGCCGCTGGCGCTGCTGGCCATGGGCGCAGCGGTGCTGGCGGGGTTCTTCCACTACGTGCGGGTTGGCCCGCAGCGGGTAGAGGAAGACGAACACCCGACGCCGCCCGATGACAGCGTGCACCAAGTGGACCCCGCGGTGCATGTCTACGATCCGAAGCAGCCCGGTGGGCAAGGGGAGCAGCGGCCATGAACGACAACAAACCCATCCTGCGCTACACCGCCAACGAGCGGACCAACCACTGGATCGTCGCCATTCTGTTCTTCATGGCCGGGCTTTCCGGGCTGGCGCTGTTTCACCCGGCGCTGTTCTGGTTAAGCCATCTGTTCGGCGGCGGGCCGTGGACACGCATCCTGCACCCGTTCATGGGCGTGGCGATGTTCGTGTTTTTCCTCGGGTTGGTGGTGCGCTTCTGGCGCGCCAACTTCATCACCGCCAACGACCGCCTGTGGTTGCGCCGCATTGATCGGGTGATGGTCAACCGCGAGGACGGCGTACCCCCCATCGGCAAGTACAACGCAGGGCAGAAGCTGCTGTTCTGGACCCTGTTGTTGTGCATGCTGGTGTTGTTGGTTAGCGGCGTGGTGATCTGGCGGGCGTATTTCAGCCATTTCTTCGACATCGGCGCGATTCGCCTGGCGTCGCTGGCTCACGCGCTGGCGGGCTTCGTGCTGATTCTCAGCATCATCGTGCACATTTACGCCGGCATCTGGATCAAGGGCTCGATCGGCGCCATGCTGCACGGCTGGGTCAGCCGTGCCTGGGCGCGCAAGCACCATGCGTTGTGGTACCGCGAAGTCACCGGTGACAAGACACCGGGCAATCACGGACGAAAAGAAGGATAAGCGCTTGAGCACGATACTCGAACCCGGGCAGATTGAAGCGTCGGCAGTAGCGCCGCCTTTTTTGCACCTGCCCCCCGCCAATCTGTTCGAGCTGCGTGCTGCACGCCTTGAGCAACTGGCCGAAGGCAATGCCCTTGGTGACTACCTGCAGTTGATTGCACGGTTATGCCGCATCCAGCAGCAGCTTGTGGATAACCCCCCCGCCGGCATGCCGGTGGCCGAGGAGCGCCAGCGCCTGTGCATAAGCCATGGTTTGCCGCCGCTGGCGGCCGACAGCCTGGTGCGTGAAGGGCCGTGGCTTGTCTGGTTGCAAGCCCTGCTAGAGCACTTCAGCGGCGCAACAACCGGCCCGATGGGGGAGGCGTTGCAGGCGCTGCGCGGCAGTGATGACCACCAGCGCAAAGGCTGGGGCATTGCCTTGCTGGCTGGCCAGTACGATGCGGTGCCTGCAGCACTGGTGCCGTTCCTGGGGGCTGCGCTGCAGGCAGCCTGGTCCAGTTGGTTGCTGGCGCTGCCGGCGCCTGAACTCAAGCCCGCCGGTAGCCTGGCCCAGTGCCCGGCGTGCGGTTCGCCGGCTATGGCCGGGGTGGTGCGCAACCGTGGCAAGCACAATGGTTTGCGTTATCTGGCCTGTTCGCTGTGCGCCTGTGAGTGGCATGTGGTGCGGGTCAAATGCGTGTACTGCGAGTCGAGCAAGGACTTGCGCTACACCAGCCTGGAGGATGACCGCCACGCGCCGGGCAAGGCGCCGCTGCGCGCCGAATGCTGCCCGGGGTGCAACAGCTACCTGAAGCAGAACTACCTGGAGAACGACGCGGCGGCCGAACCGCTGGCCGATGACCTGGCCAGCCTGGCGCTGGATATGCGCCTGGACGAGGAGGGCTTTCATCGCCTGGCGCCCAACCTGATGCTCGCCCCGGGTGGTGGGTGAGTGTCTACACTGAAACACCGAGTCGCCTTCTTCGCGGGTAAACCCGCTCCCACAGGTACAGTACCTGCTTTGACATCGGTGCAATACCTGTGGGAGCGGGCTTGCCCCGCGAAGAGGCCAGAACAGACAACGGACCAGCTCAAGGTAGTACCTGATGTCTTCAAGCCTCGCCGATAACACCCCACGCCTGCCTTCCATCGACACCCTCCTGCGCCACCCGGCCTGCCTCCCGTTGATCGATCGGCACGGCCGCGAGGGCGTGCTGAATACGCTGCGCCAACTGCTAGACGGCCTGCGCGAACCCGCCCGGCAAGGCCAACTCACCCCCGCCGAACTGGCCCCCGAAATCCTCTTGGGTCGCACCGGCGAGCGCCTGGCCACCCAGCAACGAAGCCAGGTCCGCCGCGTGTTCAACCTCACCGGCACCGTGCTGCACACCAACCTGGGCCGCGCCTTGCTACCGGAAGAAGCCATTGAGGCCATGCAAACCGCCGCCCGCTATCCGCTCAACCTGGAGTTCGACCTGGCCACCGGCAAACGTGGCGACCGCGATGACTTGATCGAAGGCCTGATCCGCGAGCTGACCGGTGCCGAAGCCGTCACCGTGGTCAACAACAATGCTGCCGCTGTGTTGCTGGCGCTCAATAGCTTGGGTGCACGCAAAGAAGGCATCATTTCGCGGGGAGAACTGATCGAGATTGGCGGCGCATTCCGCATCCCCGACATCATGGCCCGTGCTGGCGTAAAGTTGCACGAGATCGGCACCACCAACCGCACCCACGCCCGCGACTACGAGGCTGCCATCGGCCCGCGCACCGGCTTGCTGATGCGCGTGCATTGCAGCAACTACAGCATCCAGGGCTTCACCACCCATGTACCCACGGCCGAGCTGGCGCGCATCGCCCACCAGCATGAACTGCCGCTGCTCGAAGACTTGGGCAGTGGCAGCCTGTTGGACCTCACCCGCTGGGGCTTGCCCGCCGAGCCCACGGTGCGCCAGGCGTTGGCCGACGGTGCCGACATCGTCACCTTCAGCGGCGACAAACTGCTGGGCGGGCCGCAAGCCGGGATTATCGTCGGTCGCAAGGACTTGATTGCCAGGATCAAGAAAAACCCACTCAAGCGTGCGCTGCGCGTCGACAAGATCACCCTCGCTGCACTCGAAGCGGTGCTGGCGCTGTACCGCAACCCTGACCGCCTGGCCGAGCGCCTGCCCAGCCTGCGTCTGTTGACCCGTAGCCAGGCCGATATACAGGCCCAGGCCGAACGCCTGGCCCCTGAGCTCAAGGCTCGCCTCGGTGAGCAATGGGCTGTCAGCGTGGAGCCGGCGCTGGGCATGATCGGCAGTGGCAGCCAGCCGGTGGCGCGCTTGCCCAGTGCAGCCCTGTGCCTGCGCCCGCAGGTATCGAAGAAGTTGCGAGGGCGCAGCCTGCATGTGCTGGAGCGGGCGCTGCGCGGCCTGCCGGTACCGGTGCTCGGCCGTATCGATGACGACGCTCTGTGGCTGGACCTGCGCCAACTGGATGACGAAGCCGAGTGGCTGGCGCAGTTACCCACCCTGCAACTGGGGCCGGTGCAGTGATCGTCGGCACCGCCGGCCATATCGACCATGGCAAGACCGCACTGCTGCAGGCGCTGACCGGGCAGGCCGGCGACCAGCGTCAGGAGGAGCGTGCACGCGGCATGACCATTGACCTGGGCTATCGCTACGCGGCGCTGGTTGAAGGTGCACCGCTGACCGGCTTCATCGATGTGCCGGGTCACGAGCGTTTTATCCACAACATGCTGGCTGGTGCCCAGGGTATCGACCTGGTGTTGCTGGTGGTGGCTGCCGACGACGGGGTCATGCCGCAGACCCGCGAGCATCTGGCGATCATCGAGCTGTTGGGCATTCCCCAGGCTTTGGTGGCGATCAGCAAATGCGACCGCGTCGAGCCCTTGCGCGTGGCCGAAGTTAAGCTGCAAGTCGAAGAGCTGCTGGCGCGCGGGCCCTATGCCGGGGCGCAGCAGTTTCCATTGTCGAGCCTCAGTGGGGAAGGCGTAGCTGCGCTGCGTCAGGCCTTGCTGGAGGCCGAAGCCACGGTGCGGCAGCGCAGCGATAGCGGCGGTTTTCGTCTTGCTGTGGACCGTGCTTTCGCGGTTACCGGTGCCGGCGTGGTGGTAACCGGCACGGCGCTGGCGGGGCGCGTCAGTGCCGGTGACACCTTGTTGCTGGGCAAGGCCGGCAAACCGGTGCGGGTACGAGGCCTGCATGCGCAGAACCAGGCCGCGCTGGTGGCTGAGGCGGGCCAACGGGTGGCGTTGAATATCACGGCCGAACGCCTGGCGCTGGAGCACGTGCATCGGGGTGACTGGCTGGTGCCTGAGTGGCTGCATGCGCCCAGCGCGCGGGTGGATATCGAGCTGAACCTGCTGCCGGGCGAGCCCCGCACGTTTGAGCATTTCAGCGCTGTACACGTGCACCTCGGCACCCAGGATGTAACCGCCCGCGTGGCCTTGCTCGAAGGCGAGTCCCTGGTGGCGGGCCAGCGCATGTTCGCCCAGCTGCTGCTCAACGCGCCGTTGCAGGCCGTGCACGGCGATCGCCTGGTGCTGCGTGACCAGCGTGCCCAGCGTACTTTGGGGGGCGGCAAAGTACTGGACCCGTTCGCGCCAAGCCGGCAGCGCCGCAGCGATGAGCGCCTGCGCCAGTTGCAGGTACTACGAGATACCGAGGACCTGGAGCAGGCCTTGCCAGCACTGCTCGCTACCGCGCCCGGTGGTATTGACCCCCAGCGGCTCGAGCGGCAGTTCAATCGCCCGCGTGCAACATGGCAGCTGCCGGAGGATGTAGGGGTGGTGGCCACGCGGCAGGGGCAACTGCTGTTTGCCAACCGCCAGTGGCTGGCGCTGAAGCAACAGGTGGTGGAGCAGTTGGCGCGGTTCCATGAGCAGGAGCCTGACCAGCTCGGGCCGGACCGAGACCGCCTGCGCCGCTTTGCGGCCTTGCCCCTTGAGCGGCCGGCATTCGTCAGCCTGCTGGATGAACTGCTCGATGACGGCGCCATCGCCAGCAGCGGGCCCTGGATGCACTTGCCCGATCACAAGGTGCAATTGAGCGAAGCCGACAGTGCTTTGTGGGCGCGTTTGCAGCCGAAGTTGCTGGCGGGGCAGTACGATCCGCCTTGGGTCAGGACCCTGGCAAATGAGGAGAACTGCGCCCAAGCCGAAGTGCGCCTGCTGCTGCGCAAGCTGGCTCGGCTCGGTGTGGTGCATCAGGTGGTGCGTGACCTGTTCTACCCTGAGGCAACATTACAGCGCATGGCAGAGCTGTTGCTGGGGCAGGCCAACGAAACGCCGATAGTGCAGGTGGCCGCGTTTCGCGATATGTTGGGCATCGGTCGCAAGCGCAGTGTGCAGATTCTGGAATATTTCGACCGCATCGGCCTGACCCGGAGGGTGGCCGACCAGCGTCACATCCGCGCCGACAGCGCCCTGGCCCAGCAACAGGCCAGGCACTGAGTTCAAGGAAGGCAATCGCGCCCGGTGGCGCGGCCGGGCTTCAAACCCGGTTGGGGACGGCAGCCGTTCCCGGGCAGGTTCGACTCCCGCTGCCTTCCGCCATTTTCATTCGCCTGTCGGGGCTCTACGGGGCGCTTCACAGCTCTTGGGACTTGCACGGTACCTGTGGGAGCGGGTTCACCCGCGAAGAGGCCCTGAAGGGTGAAGCCTAAGCCCGCTCCCCACACAGATCCAGGGCAAACCACTGTTCTGCAGTATCCACATCCAACCCCGCCCCCAGCAGCGCAACCATCTTGCCCAGCGCCGCTTCACGGGTCATGCCACCGCCACTGACCAGCCCGGCCCCACGCAAGCGGTTACCCGCCGCATAGGTATCGAATACCACCGAACCCTCAGGGCACTGGCTGATAGCCGCCAGCATCACGCCGTGCTGGCGTGCTGCGCTCAGCACACTCAGCAGCGCCTGGTCATCTGACGGCCCGGTACCGCTGCCGTAGCACTCCAGCAGCAAGCCCTGCACACCACTGTCGATCAAGGCTTGCAGGTGCGCGGCCTGCAGCCCGGGGAACACCGGCACGATCGCCAGGTTGACCGGCTGACGCGGATGCTTGTAGCCAAGTTCGGCAGGGATAACATGGGCCCGCTCGCCGTCACGATGGCGCGGCAGCGCAGCAAAGGCATCGAACGCCTCGCTGCGCAACTTTGATGCCCGGCAGCCATGCAGCAACTGGCCATGGAAGTACAGCTGCACGCCATCCTCCAGGCCGGATTCGAACTGGTGCAACGCGCCGCACAGGTTGGCCCAGGCATCGCTGTCTGTGGCACCTGCCGGCAGCATCGAGCCGGTCAGCAGCACCGGCACTGGCAAACCCAGCAGCAAGAACGATAACGCCGCAGCGCTGTAAGCCATGCTGTCGGTACCGTGCAGCACCAGCACGCCATCATGGCCTGCCACCTCCACGGCTTCGACGATGGCATCGCGCATCGCCAGCCAGTTGTGCTGGTGCATGTTGGCGCTGTCGAGCAGCGGGTTCAGTTCCTGCAAGGTCCATTGCAGCCGGGGCGCATCGGCCATGTGGGCGAAGTGTTCGCGCATCCGCGCTTCGAAGCCACCGGCCGGCGCCAGGCCTTCCGGGGTTTCGAGCATGCCGATGGTGCCACCGGTGTAGAGAACGAGAAGATTCTTGACTGCACGCATGGAAAACATCCGTAGCGGTGAGCGGAGAAAGAAAAGCCGCCCGCGGAAGGGGCGGCTGGGCAGGGGAGGATATCAGCGCTGCGGCTGAGCCTGGACGGCTGCTTTGTCAGCGGCTGTTTCCACCTGCGGATTGGCAGGCCAGGCATTGCGGTCCAGGTCCAGGTCGGCGAACTTGGACGAATCGAACACAGGCTGGCCGATGCCGGCTTTGCGCTGGTCGTCGTAGTCACGCATGACGCGCAGGCCGACCTTGAACAGCAGGGCCAGGGCCACCAGGTTGACGAAAGCCAGGCAGGTCATGGTGATGTCGGCGAAGGCGAACACGGTCGACAGGTCCTGCATCGAGCCCCACACCACCAGTGCCAGCACCAGGCCACGGAACACCATCAGCACCACACGGTTGCGGGTGAGGAACTGCAGGCTGTTTTCGCCCAGATAGTAGTTGTAGAGAATGCAGGTGAACACGAACAGCGACAGCGCCACGCTGACGAACACACGGCCCCAGTCACCGACCACGGCAGCCAGCGAGTTCTGGGTCAGGACAATGCCGTCACCCTCGAAGCCTGGGGTGTAGAAGCCCGACAGCAGGATCAGCAGCGCAGTGCAGGTGCAGATCACGAAGGTATCGAGGAACACACTGAAGGCCTGGACCACGCCCTGGGCGCCCGGGTGTTTGACGGCGGCCACGGCGGCCACGTTCGGTGCGCTGCCCAGGCCCGCTTCGTTGGCAAACACGCCACGCTTCACGCCCATGACGATGGCGCTGCCGAGCAGGCCGCCGAACGCCGGGTCGAGGCCGAAGGCGCTCTTGAAGATGGTTTCGAGCATGGCCGGCACGTGTTCGATCTGGGTGCCGATCACGTACAGGGTCACGCCGATGTAGGCCAGGGTCTTGATCGGGACCAGCAGGTCCGACACGGCGGCGATGCGCTTGATGCCGCCGATGAAGGTGATGGCCAGCAGCACTGCCAGGACGATGCCGGTCTGGCTTGGGGCAAAGTTGAAGGCGTTCTGCAGCGAATGGGTCACGGTGTACGACTGCAGGCCGATGAAGGCGAAGCCGTAGGTGACCAGCAGCAGGATCGAGAACACGATGGCCATGCTTTTGCGCTTCAGGCCGTGCTGGATGTAGTACGCCGGGCCGCCACGGTACAGGCCGTCGCCGTCTGCACGCTTGTAGACCTGTGCCAGGGTGCACTCGAAGAAGCTGCTGGACATGCCCACCAGTGCGGTGACCCACATCCAGAACACGGCGCCCGGGCCACCCAGGGTCACGGCAATACCGACACCGGCAATGTTACCGGCACCTACGCGGCCGGCCAGGCTGAGCATCAGAGCCTGGAAGGAGCTCAGCTGGCCTGCCTGGCCACGCAGCGATTCCTTGAAAACGGTGAACATGTGGCCGAAATGGCGGAACTGCACGAAACGCGAACGGATAGTGAAGTAGCTACCCAGCCCTACGATCAGCACGATGAGGAGTTTCCCCGAAAGGAAATCGTTGAGTACTTCGAGCATTGGAAAATGACCTCGATTCTTATTCTTCGTGTGGAAAGACCAGCGGACGGCAGGCGCACCGCTATGCGTTGGGGCGAATGGTTGGCCATGACAAGAGTGGTTACAATTTCGCGGGTTGCTCTGAGTTGATGCTACTTGATGCTACAATGGCGCCATTCGCGTCACCTGGGTTCCGCACATGAGTGAGCATTTCGCCACCAACCTCAAACTGGCCTGCAGCCACTACCGCTCTATCTCCGAAGTTTGCCGGCAGCTCTCGATCAACCGCGCTCAGTTCAACAAGTATCTGAGCGGGCAGAGCCGTCCGACGGCTTTCAACCTCAAGCGCATTGGCGATTTCTTCGGGGTCGAGGATTACGAGTTGAACCTGCCGGCCGAGCAGTTCGCCCGGCTGATCGGTGCGCGGGTGTCGACCCCTGCCGAGCAGCCCAGCGACCCGATCAGCGAACTGTTCCGCCCGCTGCATGACCATGCGGGCAACCTGTCGCGCTATTGCGGTTATTACTTCGAGTATTCCAACTGCATGTCGGTGCCGGGCACGATCCTGGTCTCGCTGGTGCACCTGTGGGAGGAGCGCGGCCGTTTCTTGTTCGAGCGCCAGGAGCGCCAGGAGCGTTCCAGTGCCACGGACCAGCATGCCGAGGTGCGCTGCCGCTACCTGGGCGCGGCGTTCCAGCTGCAGGACCGGGTGTTCCTCATCGACTACGAGTCGCTCACCTTCAACGAAATGAGCCAGACCATTCTCATCCCCAGCTTCAAAAGCCGCATCACCCGCCTGAACGGCCTCAAGGCCGGGGTTTCCAGCGGCGACCGGCGCAACCCGGCCTGCACCCGGGTGGTGTGGGAGTACCTGGGCGAGGAGATCAATCGCATCAATGCATATCGGCAGGTGAAACTGTACCGCCCGGATGATCCGCGAATAGATGATGATGTGCGTGAGCGGTTGAGTGTGGGGCCGTTGCGCAACAGCTTGTTTGAGATTGAATAGATTGAGTGCCTGTACGGGTCTTGTTGCCGGGGCCTCACCTGTTGGAAAGGGGCGGTGCTCCCGGCTCAATGACTGTTCAGAAAAGACTAAGTTGCCGCAACCACTCCCCAGCCGGACGCCCCTCATCGAGTAAAAGCTTCAAGGACATCAAGCAGCAAACAGTGATCAGCAGTGGCTTGATTAGCCGTGGTCCGAAGTAGATAGCGCAACGTGCGCCGAGTTGGGCGCCAACAATGGCACAAAGCGCCATTGCCAGGGCTAAAGGCCAGATGATTGCGCCGCTAAAGGCAAAGACTGAAAGGGCGCCTAGGTTGCAGGATGCATTGAGCAATTTGCTGTTGCAGATCGCCTGCATAAGATGCTGACCCAAGAGTAAGGTGAAAGCGACCATGAAAAACGAACCCGTGCCTGGTCCAAAGATCCCGTCGTAGAAACCAATGACTGGCGCAACTGCCAGCGTGAAGCCCAGATACGACATCCTCTGCCGACGATCCTTGGTACCAAGCTTGGGGCTGAACGTAAAATAGCCGGCTACTGTAATTAGCAAGATGGGGACAATTGACTCGAGGAGCGCTTTATCGAGCATGCTGATCGACAACGCGCCTGTAACGCCCCCCGCGAACGACAAAGCGGCCATCGGCCAGCCAGTCCGCCACTGGATCATTCTCTTTCGGGCGAACGCCCACACTGCTGAAACACTTGCTGAAGAGGCCTGAAATTTATTGGTAGCCATTGCAGCCAATGGGTCGACACCTGCAATGAAAAAAGCTGGTAACGTGAGTAATCCTCCGCCTCCTGCTATCGCATCAAAAAAACCGGCGAGCAAGGCGACAGAGGCCAGCGCCAAGAGTATTGAAACTTCAATCTCCACTTTTCTTTTCCCCGCCTTAGCCGCGTACGATCAATGGGTCTTGTTGTAAAATCACAGGCCGGGCATCAGGTGAGTACCCAAATAGTCGAACCAGCAGTCTGCGGTTGTCCTTGATGACGTCGCGGGCGTGAAGTGCCTGGCAATTATTGATCAATAGTGCAGAGTCGGGGCTTGGCAGGAAATCGTAGGGTTGCTCTTTGTCCAGCAAGTCTCGCAATGTTTGATAAGCCTGTCGTGTCGAATGGTTAGCTTCATCATGCAGTGAGTGCCTATAGCTGCTATATCGGAGGGTGAAATCGCCTCTAACATCGAACTGAAGAATCGAATTTGCGATCGTCGCCTGACTCTCATCCTTCACGAAGCAGTCGCTGCGGGTAAAGCAGAATGACTTGGAAGATAGCGCCAGTGCCTCAAGGCCGTTGAGATTTGAGATCGCATTGCGCACGGGTATGAGTTTGGTCGGTTCCTGTAATGGATTCCATCTTGCACTCAGGATCAATGCGCTTGGAGCAGGGGGATGCTCACCCTCGAACTGAACTGAGCAGTTGTAAGGAGGTTCAGTGTGTGGGCCCAGTTGAACGCCTGCATGGGAGCTCAGTTCGGCTTGATGCAGGTTGAGTTCATTCGGTAGCAATCGCACTCCGCCACCTTTGAAATTTCCAACAAGCCGTACTTGCATACCGCCATTGTCGATATCAAAAGCGAATGAGCGGTAGTCGACAAGGCTCAAAAGAATCTGGTTTCGTGAGGCCATATAGACGGTAACCGGATCGATCTTCAAAATATCAATGTCTGCCAGCTCGCTCGGTACAGGGCCCACGTTAGGAACTTTCATTGCAGCGAATTCAAGTGCTGCTGCTTTTCCGGAGGCAAATATTTCTAGCAAAGCAAGCTGTGCGTCATCCAGTGAATTCTTCAAGATTTTTGCCTGACAGGCAGATAGGGCAGCAGCTCCCGCGACATCTGGGCCGCCGACAGCGGCAGTTTGTCGTGAGCCGTGATCAAGTATGCTGGCTTGCATTTTACTAAATGTGAGATGAAGGATCTCGGTTCCGGCCTTAGCGTTTACCCCTTCCATTTTTATTCTCCTTGTATGTAGGTAAAGGTGACTCTTCTTGTTAGGGCGGAGACTATTTAGCCAGAGACCTTTTACCGATGATGTAAGGTGGAGCCCTTGCGAGCTGTAGGGAATGTCTATGGGTGTGGTAGGAATCGTCTTGGGTGGGTAGTGCTGTCAGCCTCAGGGTTGGACTTCCCCGCCCGGAAACCGCAAAATGACCCCTTTCCTTCATCAACCTCTCGGATCTGCTGACTCTATGCGTATGCGCCTAATGCTGTTGGGTGGTGGCAATGCCCTCGGGCAAGCGCTGATTCGTCTTGGGGCCGAGGAGGACATTGCTTTCCTGGCGCCGCGCCCTCCCGAGAATGGCTGGACGCCGGCCAACCTCACTCAGTTGCTCGACGATCACCGCCCCGACGCCTTGGTCAACCTGGCCTATTACTTCGACTGGTTCCAGGCCGAGTCGGTCAGCGAGCAACGCCTGGCTCAACAGGAGCGGGCAGTGGAGCGGCTGGCAGAGCTGTGCCAGCACCACCAGATCACCCTGGTGCAACCTTCCAGCTACCGGGTATTCGATGGTTCGCGGGCAACGGCCTACAGCGAAAAGGACGAGCCCGTGCCGCTGGGCCTGCGTGGCCAGGCCTTGTGGCGCATCGAGCAGAGTGTGCGCGCGACCTGTCCGCAGCACGTACTGCTGCGCTTCGGCTGGTTGCTCGACGAGAGCATCGACGGCTCGCTGGGCCGCTTCCTGACCCGTGCCGAGCAACCGCAGGAGCTGCTGCTGGCCGATGACCGGCGTGGCAACCCGACACCGGTCGACGATGCCGCACGGGTGATTCTGTCGGTGCTCAAGCAACTCGATTGCAGTGCGCCGCTGTGGGGCACTTACCATTACGCCGGCAACGAGGCGACCACGCCGCTGGCGCTGGGCCAGGCGATTCTTACCGAAGCAGGCCAACACCGCCAGCTGGCGGTGCAGGCGCCGACACCGCAGGCCCATGCCGCACGGCCGGATGCCAGCGAAGAGCCGCAGAACGCTGTACTGGCCTGCAAGAAAATCCTTCATACCTTCGGCATCAAGCCGCGCGCCTGGCGCGCCGGCCTGCCGCCTCTACTGGACCGGTTCTACCGCCATGGCTGACGCCCCCATCCTGATCACCGGCGGTGCCGGCTTCATTGGCTCCCACCTGTGCGATGCGTTGTTGGACAAAGGCTACGCCGTACGCATTCTCGACGACTTCTCCACCGGCCGGCGCAGCAACCTGCAGGTTGGCCACCCGCGTCTGGAACTGATCGAAGGCGATGTCGCCGACGCCGGGCTGGTCATGCAGGCCGCGGCAGGCTGCAGTGCCGTGGTGCACCTGGCGGCGGTGGCCTCGGTACAGGCCTCGGTCGAAGACCCGGTGCGTACCCACCAGAGCAACTTCATTGGCACCCTGAACGTGTGCGAAGCCATGCGCGTGCAGGGTCTGCGCCGGGTGTTGTTCGCCTCCAGTGCGGCGGTGTACGGCAACAATGGCGAAGGCGAGTCGATTGCCGAAGACACGCCCAAGGCGCCGCTGACCCCCTATGCCGTGGACAAGCTGGCCAGTGAGCAGTACCTGGACTTCTACCGCCGTCAGCATGGGCTGGAGCCGGTGGTGTTCCGCTTCTTCAACATTTTCGGGCCACGCCAGGACCCGTCCTCACCGTATTCCGGGGTAATCAGCATCTTCTGCGAGCGCGCAGTGCAGGGCTTGCCGATCACCATCTTCGGCGATGGCGAGCAGACCCGCGACTTCCTCTACGTGGGCGACCTGGTGCAGGTGATGGTGCAGGCGCTGGAGCAGCCGCAGGTCGAGGAGGGGGCGGTGAACATCGGCCTCAACCAGGCTACCTCGCTGAACCAGTTGCTGGTGGCGCTTGAGAAGGTGGTGGGCAGCTTGCCGGCGATTACGCATGTGGCGGCGCGTCCCGGTGACATTCGCCATTCGCGGGCGGATAACCAGCGGTTGCTGGCGCGGTTCGAGTTTCCGCAGGCGACGCCGATGGTCGAGGGCCTGGCCAAGCTTCTCGGTAAACACTGAGCCCCTGGGGGCGCTTTGCGCCCCTTTCGCGACGCAAGGCCGCTCCCACAGGGACAGCGTGCAGCCAATTGACTTGCGCTCAGTGTGGGAGCGGCCTTGTGTCGCGATGGGCTGCGCAGCAGCCCCAAAAATCACCCATGCCGCACAACCCTGCGCAGGCAATCCTCGGCCCCGAGTACTCGCCCATCCAAAGCCCGCACCTGCAAAGTCTCAAGCGCCCGCCCCGTAACACCCTCCACCAATTCAGAACGCGCTTCCCCCGCTTCAAATAGGTATCGCTCCCCCCACTGCCTCAAGCCAACCACCACCGGAAACACCGACAGCCCTTTTTCGGTCAGCACATATTCCTTGTAGGCACTGCCATCCGATGCCGGCTGTGTCATCAGCAACCCGCTTTCCACCAGCAGCTTGAGCCGTGAGGCGAGGATGTTCTTCGCCAGCCCCAGGTTCTTCTGAAACTCACTGAACCGCCGCAGGCCGTCAAAGGCATCGCGCAGGATCATCAGTGCCCAGCGATCACCAAGCACCTCCAGAGCACGGGCTACGGGGCACTGCGCATTGTTTTCATCGAGCATGGGTCAAACCTGTGTTGATTATCTGGTTGCAGATTAAAACCACATTTGCTAAATAGCCAGTATGTGGTTTCAAATCGAAACCAGATGGACGAGGCCGGCCTTATGACACCTTCGCTGACACGCTGGATATTCCTGTTGCTTGCCACCACCAGCGCCATGGCGGTGGCGACGATTTACTTCGCCCAGCCTCTGCTCGAGTCGATGGCTGCCGACCTGGGGGTGGCGCAGCAGCAGATTGGCTGGGCGGTCGGCGCGACCCAGGCAGGCTACGCCCTCGGGCTACTGCTGATCGTGCCTCTGGGGGACTTGGTCGATCGCAAGCGCCTGTTGCTCGGGCAGTTGTTGTTCTCGGCGCTGGCGCTGGTCGGCGTGGGCATGGCGCCGAACTGGGCGATGTTACTGCTGGCCTTGGCCATTACCGGGCTGATGGCCGTCATGGTCCAGGTAATGGTGGCGCATGCGGCCAGCCTCGCCTCGCCTGGCGAGCAAGGGCAGGCCGTGGGCACCGTCACCAGTGGCATTGTGCTGGGGATTCTGTTGGCACGGCTGGTGGCGGGCGGGCTAGCCGACCTGGCCGGTTGGCGAAGTGTTTATCTGGTTGCCGCAGGGCTGCTGATGTTACTGGCCGTGGTGCTGTGGCGCAGCCTGCCCAGCAGGCAGCCGTTGATGCACCGGCCTGGCTACCGGGCGATGCTCGTGTCCCAGTTCCGTTTGTATCGGGAAGACACGCTGCTGCGCCAGCGCGGGGTGTTTGGGGTATTGATCTTTGCCGCGTTCAGCGTGCTGTGGAGCGCCATGGTCATGCCCCTCAGTGCTGCGCCATTGGCTATGAGCCATACCGAAATTGGCCTGTTCGGCCTGGCAGGTGTTGCAGGTACTCTGGCGGCAGCGCGCGCCGGTCGCTTGGCCGACAGGGGGCTGGGAGAGCGCACCACCGGGTTGGCGCTGGCGCTGCTGACGCTGTCGTGGTTGCCCACCGCTTTTGTCGGGCAGTCCCTGATAGCCTTTGTGCTAGGCGTGCTGATGCTGGACTTTGCCGTGCAGGCGGTGCATGTCACCAACCAGAGCCTGTTACTGGCAGGGCGCGGCGCGATGGCCAGCCGCTTGATCGGTGCCTACATGTGCTGCTATTCGCTTGGCAGCGGGCTGGGGGCGGTGCTTGCGAGTTGGGTGCATGCCCATTGGGGGTGGGCTGCGGTGTGTGGGCTTGGCATGGCCTTCAGTGCGGCAGCGCTGGGCTACTGGCTCTGGTTGCAACGCGCGAGGGCGGCCGAAGCCGCCCTGCAGTGTTCAGGTCAGAACTTGTAGCCAAGGCCGACCATGTACACCCACGGGTCGACGTCGACGTCGACCTTGGTCTTGCTGTAACCCAGCGCGGTCGGGCCGTTGACGCTGGCCTTGGTGTCGATGTCGACATACCAGACCGAGGCGTTGACCAGCAGGTTGTCGGTCAGCATGTAATCCATACCCAGTTGGCCGGCGATACCTACCGAATCCTGCAGCTTGAGGTTGCTGAAGCCTTGTTGCTTGCGTGCGCTGCTCAGGTCTTCGTCAAAGAACAGGGTGTAGTTGATACCCACGCCGGCGTACGGCTGGAAGCGCGAATTCGGCTCCATTGGGTAGTACTGCAGCGACAGGGTCGGTGGCAGTTGCTTGATGTCGGCCAGTTTGCCGTCCAGCCCGCCGCCCAGGCCTTTTACGCCGACGGTGTGCTTGAACGGGGTGGCTGCCAGCAGTTCCAGGCCGATGTGGTCGGTGAGCATGTAGGCAAAGGTCAGGCCCAGCTGGGTGTCGCTGTCCAGGGTCGCTTTAGTGCCCGACACTTTGTTGCCGTCGAACTTCAGGTCGCCGCTGCTCTCGTTCGGGGCAGTGGTGATTGCGCCTGCGCGCAAGATCATGTCCCCCGCCTGATAGGCGTGGGCGGCAGGGGCGGCGAGCGCAAGGGCCACAAGCGAGGCGCCGAGCAAGGACTTGTTCATGGAAGCTCCCAAAGGACGTTATTAATCGAGTAGTCCAATGGTACGGAGGTGGTTAAACAGAAAGTTTGACCCAGCTCAAAGAAGCGTCTTCACGAATTCGAAACAGTTCTCATCTCAGCTCATAAACATAGATTTTCTCGGCTTCCATCTGATAGCCGGCGTCGGCCAGTTCGCTGCTGGAGGCTCTAACCTGGAGCTTTCCCTCGATCCAGTAGGGCTGGTAGAGGTCTTCGACACGCACGCCCATCTCGCTGAAAATGTGCACGATCTGATTCGACGGTGGCGGCGGCACATGGATGCACGCACCGTAATAAGGGACCAGCAGGAATTCGGTGGTGCGGCCTTCTTCGCTGACCTCCAGTGGCACGATGTAGCCAGGCAGCTTGACCTGTTGGCCGTCGAGGCTTTTCACCACCGGGGCGTCGGGGGCCTGCTGACGCGCGGGCGGGGCAGATTCGGCAGCCAGGGCGTTGCTGAGCTGTGACATGTCGTGCAGCGGCGCCAGTTGTGGCGGGATGACTGGGGCGCCTTCGGGGATCAGGGCGGGCCAGTCCAGCTCCTTGGGTTCGGCGGCCCAAAGAGGCATCGCCACCAGCAACAGCAGGGCCAGCAGCATGCGCATGGCCGGCCTCTTCGCGGGCATGCCTGCTCCCACAGGTCCTCTACAAGGCCTGAGGCTAGTGGAGAACCCTGTGGGAGCGGGCGTGCCCGCGAAGCAGGCGGTGAGGTGTCTGATCATTACGCGCACTCAGAGGTGTATGGACAGGCCATCGGCCAGCGACTGCCGATAAGCCCGCCACGCCGGCACGCTGCCCATCAGCAACGCCGCCCCCAGGATGATAGCCAGCAAGGTCCATTCATGTGCGCTCGGCAAGGCCAGTGGCAGATACAAACCATAGTTGGCCTGCACGTACCCCTGCGCCAGGGCAATCCCCGCATACAGCAAGCCAAGACCGGCCACGATCCCGACCGCTGCCAGTGACAGCGCTTCCAGTACCAGCAGCCCCGCGATATGCCACGGCCTGGCCCCGACCGACCGCAAGATCGCCATCTCCCGGCGGCGCTCGTTGAGGCTGGTGAGAATTGCCGTGAGCATGCCGATCAAGCCGGTCAGCACCACGAACAGCGAGACCACGAACAACGCTTGTTCCGCCGTGCCCATCAGGCTCCATAGCTCCTGTAGGGCCACGCCCGGGAGGATTGCCAGCAACGGCTCGCTGCGGTACTCGTTGATCTCGCGCTGCAGGCTGAAAGTCGCGATCTTGTTGTTAAGGCCCAGCATGAACGCGGTAATGGCTGCGGGTTGCAGGTCCATCGTGCGTGCCTGCTCGGCGCTGATGCGCCCAGCGCCACGGGCGGGTACGCCGTTGTGCCAGTCGATATGGATGGCCTGCATACCGCCCAGGCTGATATGCAGGGTGCGGTCGACCGGTGTGCCGGTGCGCTTGAGCACACCGACCACGGTGAATGGCTTGTCATCATGCTTGACCAGGCTGATGGCGGCCACGCCGTGGGCCAGCACCAGCTTGTCACCCAGCTTGTAGTGCAACGCCTCGGCCACTTCAGCGCCGAGCACCACCTCGAACGGGTCGCTGGCGAACTCACGCCCCTGGCTCAGTTCCAGATGCTGGCGGCGGCCGTACTGGTAATGGCTGAAGTAATCCGTCGTGGTGCCCATCACTCGGTAGCCGCGGTGCGAATCGCCCAGCGAGATCGGGATCGCCCATTTCACTCGCGGGTCCTGCGCATAGTGCTGGAAGCTTTCCCAGCGGATGTTGTTGGTCGCGTTGCCAATGCGAAACACCGAATACAGCAGCAGGTTCACCGAACCGGAACGGGCGCCGACGATCAGGTCGGTGCCGCTGATGGTGCTGGCGAAGCTGGCGCGAGCTTCGGTGCGAACGCGCTCCACGGCCAACAGCAGGCACACCGAAAGGGCGATGGCAAAGGCGGTGAGAAAGGCGGTGAAGCGGCGGTTGGCCAGGCTGGCCAGGGCAAGGCGGAGCAGGTACATCAGGCCTCCCGGGGCTTGGCGGCGCGGTTGAGGTCGGCCAGGGAAAGGTGACGGTCGAACAGGGGCGCCAGGCTCTGGTCGTGGCTGACGAACAGCAAGCTGGTGCCGGCAGCGCGACACTCATCGAACAGCAGGCGGATGAACGCTTCGCGTGTGTCAGCATCCAGCGCCGAGGTCGGTTCGTCGGCAATCACCAGCTCCGGCTGACCGATCAGGGCGCGGGCAGCGGCGACGCGCTGCTGCTGGCCGATCGACAGGCTGTCGGCGCGGCGGGCGAGCAGGGCCGGGTCGTCCAGGCCCAGGTGGGCGAGCAGCGTGCTTGCGGCCTGGTCGACACTGCCGTGGCGCTGCTCGGCGCGTGCCTTGCGGCTGCGCGAGAAGCGGCAGGGCAGCTCGACGTTCTCACGTACCGAGAGGAATGGCAGCAAGTTGAACTGCTGGAAAATGTAGCCCGTGTGATCGACCCGAAAGCGGTCACGGGCACCCTGGCCCAGCTTGCCGAGGTCCTGCCCGAGCAACTGGATGCTGCCCTGCGCCGGCACGTTCACCCCGCCCAACAGGCCCAGCAAAGTGGTTTTGCCACTGCCGCTGGGGCCCTTGAGAAACAGGGCTTCACCCGCGTCCAGGTGGAATGCCGGAATAGCCAGCAGCGGCGGCTGACCTGGCCAGGCGAACACCAGGTCATGCAGTTCGATCAGCGGCTGGTTCATTCAGAAGGCGACCACTGCCTTGGCAGGCGTGGTTTCCACGCCTTTCTGGCCGTTGGGGCCGATCAGTTGCACGTTGATTTTCTGGGTGGCCGGGAAGGCCTTGAACAGGGGCGTCAGGTCGAACTGTGTGAGTTTTTCGGGGTTGGCGCAGGTCAGTTGGTAATGGGCGCCGATGTCGCTGTGCGGGTGGCCATGCGCGTGTTCATCGTCATCGTCGTCAGCTTTCGCGGCGTCACCGAACAACGGGCTTTCCAGTTCCTGCTGTTCTTCCTTGCAGTGTGCTGCTGCAGAAAGGCCGAACAGCTTGAGGGGTTGTTCGAGTTGCTGGTGCACGGCAGCGACCTTGGCCTTGTCGGCATCACTGCTTGCGGCATGCTCGAAGCCCACCAGGTTCATCGCCGGGCTGTCCAGCTCCAGCTCAAGGGTGTTGCCATCGAGCACGACGTTGAGCTTGGCCACGCCATGCTCGTGGGCGCCGAGCGTACCATGGGCGTGATCATGATCATGATCATGGTCATCGTGGGCATGGGCCACGGCCAGTGGCAGCAAGGCGAAGGGCAGGGCGAGCAGCAGGCGACGCATGGACGACTCCGGAGCGGGCTGGAAGATTGAGTTATGTTATAACAACTTTTCTGCGCGCCGCCAGCCTGCGTGGCTAAGGTTTCATGTTGCGGTAGCATGGCTGCATTGACTTGGGCTCAAGGAACGCATCATGAGAATTCGTGGACAGATTGGTGACTGGCCGGTGGACCTGACCATCGAGCTGGCGCCTGAAGAGTGGGCGCAACTGGGTAAGCAAATCGAGGTGCCTGCAGTGGTTCAAGGTGCTGCGACGCCTACAGTGGCGGCACCGCGCCAGGATGACGGGCAATGGACCGCCGCGCGTGATGTGTTGCGCCTTGCCGGGCAGATGAGCGGGCCGGAGTTGCTGGACCGGCTGGAAGGGCTGGCGGGAAGCACGGCGGCAGGCAAACGGCTGCTGGTGCGCTTGCGGCACAGCAGTGAGGTGAAGGTGGAAAGTGGCGTGGATGCGCCGGTCTATCACTGGGTTGGGTGAATTGGTATTGCCTGTTCTGGCCTCTTCGCGGGCGCGCCCGCCCCCACAGGATTTCACCGCACTTGGGAGCTGTGCACACCTGTGGGAGCGGGCATGCCCGCGAACGAGGGCGAAGCCCTCGCAAATGCCATCAGGTCAGAACATCGCCGCCGACAGCTTGCGGCGATAAACGCCAACCAGCGGATGATCCCCCCCCAGCAGCTCGAACACCTGCAGCAACGCCTTCTGCGGCAGCCCGTTCTCGTAGCCACGGTTACGCTGGAACAGCTTCAGCAGCCCATCCAGCGCCGCTTCGTACTGCTGGCGCGCCAGCTGCTGAATGCTCAGCTGATAGGCCGCCTCGTCATCCTGCGGATTCTGCGCCAGGCGGCTTTTCAGGTCTGCCACTTCTGGCAGGCTGGCGGCCTGGCGCAGGAAGGTCAGCTGGGCCTTGGCCCCGGCCAGTGCAGCCTTGTGCTCGTCGGTCTTGACCGCATCCAGCACCACCTGGGCCTCGCCCAGCTCGCCACGTTCGGCCAGGCAGCGGGCGTACAGGATCAGCGCCTCGGCGTTGCTGTTGTCCTCACCCAGCAGTGCCTGCAGCAACGCTTCGGCTTCGGCAAAGCGGCTTTCGGCAAACAGCGCCTTGGCCTGCTCCAGTGGCGAAGCGACGGGTGCAGCGGGCATCTGCACGTGCGGCTCGAGCATGGCGCGAATCGCCGATTCCGGCTGAGCCCCGGCAAAACCGTCCACCGGCTGGCCGTCCTTGAACAGCACGACGGTCGGCAGGCTGCGAATGCCGAACTGGGCAACCACCTGTTGCTCCACGTCGCAGTTGATCTTGGCCAGCAGCAGCTCGCCCTGGTAACCCTCGGCGATCTTGGCCAGCAACGGCATCAGTGCCTTGCAGGGCGCGCACCACTCGGCCCAGAAGTCCACCAGCACCGGCTTGTGGAAGGAGTTCTCGATTACCAGTTGCTGGAAGGTGGCATCGGTAGCGTCGAAAATGTAAGGCGTGTCTTGGGTCATCGCGACTCTCGCAAACTCGTGAATGGCACCACTATAAGGCGTCGCGGCTGGCGTGGTACAGGCTGACCCTGCGGAATTCGTGTGGCTCGGCCAGGTCCGGCAGGGTCAGCGCTTCGAGCACGCCCAGCTGTTGGTACAGCGGGTGGCAGAAGTTGCGTACGCGCGAGTCGGCCACCAGCGCTTGGCGGCCGCGGCCGAGGAAGGCGTCCAGCAGCGGCAGGTTGGCGCGGTCGTACAGCACATCGGCGACCAGGATCAGGTCGAAGCGGTCGTCCTCGGCAAAAAAGTCACTGCTGTAATTAAGCTCGACCCCATTCAGCGCGGCATTGGCGCGGCAGGCATCGAGGGCCAGCGGGTCGAGGTCGCAGGCCACCACTTCCAATGCACCGGCGCGCGCGGCGGCAATACCGGCGATACCTGAGCCGGCACCAAAGTCCAGCACGCGCTTGCCGGCCACCCACTCCGGGCGCTCGGCCAGGTAGCGGGCCATGGCCAGGCCACTGGCCCAGCAAAAACTCCAGTAGGGCGGCTCTTCAAGGATGCGCCGGGTTTCTTCGCTGCTGAAGGCGCGGTCCATGTTCTGGTCGTCGATCAACCACAGCTTCAGGTCACAGCCGGGCAGCTCGCTGACGATCAGGCGCGCTTCGCCGATCAGGCCGCTGAGGGCCTGTTGCAGGGCCACGGGTGCCACTTACGGCGCCTTCTCGAAACGCAGCGGGCCGGTGGCTTGGGTTTGGGCCTGGCTGATACGCACCGGTGGCAGGTGCATGATCAACTGGCCGGAGCTGCTGGCGCGGCCACGCAGCTCGACCCGCGCGCCGGCCGGGAACGCTTCGGGGTTGAAGCGCAGGTGGTAGGGCAGGGCCTGGCCGGTGCCGGTCAGGTTGCTGCTGGCCAGCAGGCGTTGCGGGCGGTCGCGTTCGTCGATGACCAGCAAGGCCAGTTCCACGTCGGCACCTGCCGGGATTTCCAGCAAGGTGCCGCTCAGTTCGCGCTGGTAGGCCGGCAGCGGTCCCAGTACTTCGGCCGGTTTGGCCGAGCGGGTTGGCGTGGGCGCCGGGGGCGTATCGGTTTTCGGCCTGTCGCTGCCGCAGGCAGCGAGCAGGGCGGCGCAGCACAGCACAACGAGCGCTCGGTAGTGCATGGGGTCGTCCTTCACGGGCAGATTTCCCATGGATGTTAACCCCTTTGGCTTGTCTTGCCAGTGCAATGCGCTACCATGGCCCTCCCTTTTTTTGTTGCCTGCCACCATGCACTGTCCCTTTTGCGGTGCCAACGACACCAAGGTCATTGACTCTCGCCTCGTTGCCGAGGGCGAGCAGGTGCGCCGCCGCCGCGAATGCGTGGCCTGTGGCGAGCGCTTCACCACCTTCGAAACCGCCGAACTGGTGCTGCCCCGGCTGATCAAGCAGGACGGCACGCGCCAGCCTTTCGACGAAGAAAAGCTGCGCGCCGGCATGCAGCGGGCGCTGGAAAAGCGCCCGGTCAGCGTCGAGCGCCTGGAAGCGGCGCTGGCGCACATCAAAAGCCGCTTGCGTGCCACTGGCGAGCGCGAAGTCAAATCGCTGGTGGTGGGAGAAATGGTCATGGCCGAGCTGCGCAAGCTCGACGAGGTGGCCTATATCCGCTTTGCCTCGGTGTACCGACGCTTCCAGGACCTCGACGAGTTCCGCGAAGAAATCGACCGCCTGGCCCGTGAGCCGGCTAAAGAGTGAACATGCCCAGCCAAGCCGCCATCCTTGACGCCCACTACATGGCCCGCGCGCTGCAGCTGGCGCGTAAGGGCGTGTACACCACCCACCCCAACCCGCGCGTAGGTTGCGTGATCGTACGCGATGGCGAAGTGGTGGGCGAAGGCTGGCATGTGCGTGCTGGCGAGCCACATGCCGAGGTGCATGCCCTGCGCCAGGCCGGTGAGCGTGCCCGTGGCGCCTGTGCATACGTTACCCTCGAGCCGTGCAGCCACCATGGCCGCACGCCGCCGTGCGCCGAAGCACTGGTGAAGGCTGGCGTAGCGCGGGTGGTGGCAGCCATGCAGGACCCTAACCCGCAAGTGGCGGGGCAGGGCCTGCGGCGCCTGGCCGAGGCTGGCATCGAAGTGGCCAGTGGCGTGCTCGAAGCCGAGGCCCGCGCGCTCAACCCAGGCTTTCTCAAGCGCATGGAACACGGCCTGCCGTTCGTGCGCGCCAAGCTGGCCATGAGCCTGGATGGCCGCACCGCGATGGCCAGCGGCGAAAGCCAGTGGATCACCGGCCCCGCTGCCCGTTCGGCGGTGCAGCGCCTGCGTGCCCGTGCCAGCGTGGTGCTGACCAGCGCTGCCAGTGTGCTGGCCGACAATGCGCGCATGACCGTACGTGGCGCCGAGCTGGGCCTGGACGCCGAAACCACCGCCTTGGCACTCAGCCGCACCCCGCTGCGAGTGCTGGTCGATGGCCGCCTGCGCCTGCCACTGGCTGCGCCGTTCTTCCTGGCCGGCCCGGCACTGGTGGTGACCGCTGTCGCAGATGACCCGCGCTATGCCGCTGCCGGCCACGAACTGCTCAGCTTGCCGGGCGACAATGGCCAGGTCGACCTTGCGGCGCTGTTGCAGGCCCTGGCCGCCCGCGGCGTCAACGAAATCCTGCTGGAAGCCGGTGCCGGCCTGGTCGGCGCCTTTGCCCGCCAAGGCCTGGTCGACGAGTATCAGCTGTTCGTCGCTGGCACCTTCCTCGGCTCCGACGCCCGCCCATTGCTGGAGTGGCCGCTGGACAAGATGAGCGAAGCGCCGCGATTGAAAATTACCGAAATGCGCGCAGTGGGCGATGACTGGCGGGTCACGGCCATCCCCCTGCCGGCGCCCGGCGTATAATGCCGGGCTTGCCCCGTGCAAACCGTTTTTGAGGAAGACCCCATGTTCACCGGCATCATCGAATCCATCGGCACCATCCGCAGCCTCACCCCCAAGGGGGGGGATGTGCGCGTCCACGTCGACACCGGCAAGCTTGACCTGGGCGACGTCAAGCTCGGCGACAGCATCGCCGTCAACGGTGTGTGCCTGACCGCCGTCGAACTGCCGGGCAATGGCTTCTGGGCCGATGTCAGCGTCGAAACCCTCAAACGCACCGCATTCATCGACCTCAAGAGCGGCAGCAAGGTCAACCTGGAAAAGGCCCTGACCCCCACCACCCGTCTGGGCGGGCACCTGGTCAGCGGCCATGTCGACGGCGTCGGCGAAATCATCTCGCGCAGCGATAACGCCCGCGCCATCCAGTTCCGTGTGCGTGCACCCAAGGAGCTGGCCAAGTACATCGCCCACAAGGGTTCGATCACCGTCGACGGCACCAGCCTGACGGTCAATGAGGTCAATGGCGCCGAGTTCGAGCTGACCATTGTCCCGCACACCCTGTCCGAAACCATCATGGCCGACTACCGCGCAGGGCGTCGGGTAAACCTTGAGGTCGACCTGCTGGCCCGTTACCTGGAGCGCTTGCTGCTGGGTGACAAGGCTGCCGAACCGAGCAAGGGCAGTGGCATTACCGAAAGCTTCCTGGCCGCCAACGGCTTCTTGAAATCCTGATTGAGAAGGGGGTGCCGCGTGGCGCTCAACAGCATCGAAGAACTGGTCGAAGACATCCGCCAGGGCAAAATGGTCATCCTCATGGATGACGAAGACCGCGAGAACGAAGGCGATATCATCATGGCGGCCGAATGCTGCCTGCCCGAACATATCAACTTCATGGCCAAGCACGCCCGTGGCCTGATCTGCATGCCGATGACCCGCGAGCGTTGCGAAACGCTGAAGCTGCCGCTGATGGCGCCGCGCAACGGCTCGGGCTTCGGCACCAAGTTCACCGTATCGATCGAAGCCGCCGAAGGCGTCACCACCGGCATTTCCGCCGCCGACCGAGCACGCACCGTGCAGGCCGCCGCTGCCAAGGACGCCAAGGCCGAAGACATCGTCAGCCCTGGCCACATCTTCCCGCTGATGGCCCAGCCCGGCGGTACCCTGGCCCGTGCCGGCCACACCGAAGCCGCCTGCGACCTCGCACGCATGGCCGGTTTCGAGCCAAGCGGCGTGATCTGCGAAGTGATGAACGACGACGGCACCATGTCGCGTCGCGCCGAGCTGGAAGTGTTCGCCGCCGAGCACGGCTTGAAGATCGGCACCATCGCCGACCTGATCCACTACCGCATGATCCACGAGCGCACCGTGCAGCGTGTTTCCGAGCAGCCGGTGGAGAGCGAGCTGGGCGAGTTCAACCTGGTCACCTACCGCGACGCGGTCGAAGGCGACGTGCACATGGCCCTGACCCTGGGCAAGATCTGCGCCGAAGAGCCTACCCTGGTGCGTGTGCACAACATGGACCCGCTGCGCGACCTGTTGCTGGTCAAGCAGCCAGGCCGCTGGAGCCTGCGTGCTGCCATGGCTGCCGTGGCCGAGGCTGGCAGTGGCGTGGTGCTGCTGCTGGGTCACCCGCTGGACGGCGACGTGTTGCTGGCCCACATCCGCGAAAGCGCGGGCGATGCACCCGCCAAGGCACCGACTACCTACAGCACCGTGGGCGCCGGTTCGCAGATCCTGCGCGACCTCGGTGTGCGCAAGATGCGCCTGATGAGTTCGCCGATGAAGTTCAACGCGATATCCGGATTCGATCTGGAAGTTGTAGAATACGTGCCCTCCGAGTGACTTGAGGCGGCATTGACGCCCTCTGCTCGAGTCCAGACCCCTGTCGAGGCCGCTTGTATGCGGCCTCGCTCTTGAAGATGAGAATATCGGAATGACCCTGAAGACCATCGAAGGTACCTTCATCGCCCCCAAAGGTCGCTATGCTTTGGTGGTTGGCCGCTTCAACAGCTTCGTCGTTGAAAGCCTGGTAAGCGGTGCCGTTGATGCCCTGGTACGCCACGGTGTCAGCGAAAGCGACATCACCATCATCCGTGCCCCGGGCGCATTTGAAATCCCGCTGGTAGCACAGAAGGTCGCCCAGCAAGGCGCCTACGACGCGATCATCGCCCTGGGCGCCGTGATCCGTGGCGGTACCCCGCACTTTGAATACGTGGCGGGCGAATGCACCAAGGGCCTGGCCCAGGTGTCCATGGAGTTCGGTGTTCCAGTGGCCTTCGGCGTACTGACCGTCGACTCCATCGAGCAAGCCATCGAGCGTTCCGGCACCAAGGCCGGCAACAAAGGTGCTGAAGCTGCCCTGTCCGCACTGGAAATGGTCAGCCTGCTGGCGCAGTTGGAGGCCAAGTGATTAGCGACGAAAGCGATCGTTTCAACCCGCGCGATCCAAAACCTGCGGATGCCGGCAAGCCCTCGAAGAGCGCCAAGCGCCGCGAAGCCCGCAAGCTCGCGACCCAGGCACTGTACCAGTGGCACATGGCGCAGCATTCGCTGAACGAGATCGAAGCGCAGTTCCGGGTGGATAACGATTTCACCGATGTCGACGGTGCCTATTTCCGTGAAATCCTGCATGGGGTTCCGGCAAGCAAGGGCGAAATCGACAAGGCCCTGGCGCCTTGCATGACCATGACGCTGGAAGAGCTCGACCCGGTCGAGCTGGCCGTGCTGCGTCTGTCCACCTGGGAGTTCATCAAGCGCGTCGACGTACCGTACCGCGTAGTGATCAACGAAGGTGTCGAGCTGGCCAAGGTCTTTGGTGCCACCGACGGCCACAAGTTCGTCAACGGCGTGCTGGACAAGCTGGCACCGTCGCTGCGTGAAGCCGAAGTCAAGGCGAACAAGCGCTGATTCTGGCGCTGCCGAGCCATGGGTGAGTTCGAGCTGATCAACCATTACTTCGCCGCCGCGCCTTGTGCGCAGGGCGGCGAAGGCGTGGCCCTGGGTATCGGCGACGATTGCGCCCTGCTGGCCCTTCCCCCCGGTGAGCAACTGGCGGTGTCGACCGACACCCTGGTCGCCGGGGTGCATTTTCCCGCTGTTTGCGATCCGCTGCTGCTTGGCCAGCGTTCGCTGGCCGTGGCCGCCAGTGACCTGGCCGCCATGGGTGCAACTGCGATCGGCTTCACCCTCGCCCTGACCTTGCCTGATGTTGGCCCTGACTGGCTGGCAGCCTATGCTGACGGCCTCAGCCGCATGGCCCACCGTTGCCGCATGAGCCTGATCGGGGGTGACACTACCCGAGGCCCGCTGAGCATAACCGTTACCGTGTTTGGCCGTGTACCGACAGGCCAGGCGTTGCGCCGTAGCGGTGCACGGCCAGGCGACCTGCTGTGCGTTGGCGGGGTGCTGGGCAAGGCGGCCGGCGCGCTGCCGCTGGTGCTGGGCGAGCGCGAGGCGCCTGCTGAACAGGCCGAGCCGCTGCTGGCCCATTACTGGTCGCCAATGCCGCAGCTCACCCTCGGAACGCTGCTGCGTGGTCGGGCCACGGCGGCGCTGGACATCTCTGACGGCCTGCTCGCTGATTGCGGGCACATCGCCAAGGCGTCCGGCGTTGCGCTGGAGGTGAACCTGGCCCAGGTGCCAGTGTCTCCTGCTGTAGAGGCTTTCCTCGGCCGCGAAGCAGCAGTGCAGGCAGCCCTCGCCGGTGGCGATGATTACGTGCTGGCTTTTACGCTGCCGCCTGAGGCGCTGGCGCCCTTGGCTGATCTTGGCGTGGTCGAGGTGCATACCATTGGTCGTGTGCTCGAAGGGCAGGGCGTCACCTTGCGCGACGTGCAGGGCCGGGACATCACCCCCGTTCAGCGGGGCTATCAACACTTTAGGGAGACACCGTGACCGATCACCCCAATCAGGTGCCTGCGGAGTTTGTTCCGCCTTCGGTCTGGCGCAACCCGTGGCACTTCATCGCTTTTGGCTTCGGTTCGGGTACCTTGCCCAAGGCCCCGGGTACCTGGGGTTCGCTGGTGGCCATACCGTTCATCCCGTTGTGGCAGATGCTGCCTGACTGGGGCTATTGGCTGTTGCTGGGCGTAAGCATGCTGTTTGGCTTCTGGTTGTGCGGCAAAGTCGCCAATGACTTGCGCGTACACGACCATGAAGGCATTGTCTGGGATGAGATTGTCGGCATGTGGATCACCCTCTGGCTGGTGCCGGAGGGCTGGCAGTGGTTGCTGGCAGGGTTCCTGATGTTCCGCTTCTTCGACATCCTCAAGCCATGGCCGATCCGCTGGATCGACCGCCATGTGCACGGGGGTGTCGGCATCATGCTCGACGATATCCTGGCCGGCGTGTTTGCCTGGCTGGGCATGCAGGTTCTGGTGTGGGCGGTTGCCTGAACAGGGAGCGCGTGAATGGCCATAAGGACGTTGCTGTTGGCAGTGCTGCTGAGCGTTGCCCCATGGGTGGCAGCTGCTGAAGGCGTGCCCAAGCAGATCCACCTGGTCAGTGAAGAATGGCTCGATTACACCAACGCTGACGGTACCGGGGTGGCCTGGGACGTACTGCGCAAGGTGTTCGAGCCGGCAGGGGTCCAGGTGGTGACCCAGAGCGCGCCCTACAGCCGTGCAGTCGGGCTGGTCAAACGCGGCGAAGCCGATGCCTGGGTGGGCTCGTACAAGCAAGAGAACGACGACAACCTGTACCCACGCTGGCACTTCGACGTCGACCACATCTACGCATTGGGGCTTGCCAGCAAACCTGTGCCCACTGCGCAGGACGTGGGCAAGTATCGCCTGGCCTGGGTGCGTGGCTACGATTACGGCAGCTACCTGCCAGATGTGCATGAATTCCGTGAAATTCAGCGCCGCGAAGGCATTCTGCCGATGCTCGAGCATGACCGGGTGGACTTCTACATTGATGCGCTGACCGAAGTCAATTACGTCCTCAGCCAGTCATCCCACCCCGAGCGCTTCCGCCTTAACCATGTGGCCGAATTACCGCTGTACCTGGCGTTTGCCCACAATGGCCAGGCCAAGGCCCTGAGTGACCTGTTCGACAAGCGCATGGACGAACTGGTGCGCAGCGGCGAGCTGAAGCCGATTTTCGAGCACTGGAAACAGCCGTACCCGTTCACTGCAGACAGCAAACCCCATTGAAGCAGGGGCGCTTCGCACTCCATCGCCGGCAAGCCAGCGCCCACAGGATCACTGCGGCTTCGGATCCTGTGAAGTACCTGTGGGAGCCGGCTTGCCGGCGATAAGGCCGGGCCTGGTGAACCTAAGCATCGAACTTTTCGATCTTAACCCGCGGTATTCAGCCCGCCCACAGCCTGCAACCGGCTGATACAATCGGCCCACGAGAAATTTCCAACTTATTCCAGGAGCACAACGTGCCCGTCGTCTTTGTTGCCGCCTCTAAACTCCCGACGCCATTCGCGACCTTCACCATGCACGGCTTCCTCGACGAAGCCACTGGCCGCGAGCACGTAGTGCTCAGCCTGGGTGACATTGCGGATGGCCAGCCGGTGCTGGGGCGCCTGCACTCCGAGTGCCTGACCGGCGACGCCCTGTTCAGCCAGCGCTGTGACTGCGGTTCGCAGCTGGAAGCCGCGCTGCAGGCGATCGCCCGTGAAGGCCGTGGGGTACTGCTGTACCTGCGTCAGGAAGGCCGTGGCATCGGCCTGTTGAACAAGATTCGCGCCTACGAGCTGCAGGATGGTGGCGCCGATACCGTCGAAGCCAATGAACGCCTGGGCTTTGCCGCCGACCAGCGCGACTACGCCATCTGCTTGCCGATGCTGGAGCACTTGGGCGTGAAAGCCCTGCGCCTGATGACCAATAACCCGCGCAAGGTCAAAGCCCTGACCGACATGAATATCGTGGTTGCCGAACGTGTGCCGCTGCACACCGGCCACAACCCCCACAACCGTTACTACTTGGCGACCAAGGCCGGCAAACTCGGCCACATGCTGGGCAATGAACACCAGGGCGAGGTGCCCCAGGCGTGACCCGCGCCGAGGTCAAGCGGCGCCTGGCACTGGCCTGGTGGCAGTACCTGGCTGTGGGCCTGGTGCCGCTGCCGGTCATGGCCTGGGCCTTTGGTGGTGGTGACGCGCTGATCCCGGTGCTGGCCATGCCACTGTTCATCGCCGGCGCGGCGACCATGTTCCTCAGCCTGCCGCGCTTCGGCGCTTACAAGCGCGCACTGATCGCCACCTCCAAGGTGCTCGGCACGGGCGAAGAGCCCGCTGCCTGGATCGAACTGGCGCGGGTGCGGCGCATGGCCATGCTGTACGCCTGCTTGCCGGCCTGGGTCGCCGCACTGTCTGTACTGGTCGGCCTGGAGGCGGTGCCGCAGATCCTGCTGGCGTTGTCCACCGTGGTGGTGCTGTACCTCTATCGCATTCCGCGCCAACTGGGCTGATGCGCTTTCTACCTGGCCTGCTGGCGCTGTTCGCCTGTACCGCGCTGGCCGCTGACCCCTTGCGGGTGGTCAGCCTGGCGCCTTCGATGACTGAAATCATGCTTGAACTGCAGGCCGACGACCTGCTGGTCGGCGTGCTCGACGGTGGCGAACGGCCGGCAGCCCTGCGCGACCTGCCCTCGGTAGGGAGCCAAGGTCAACTGGACATGGAGCGCCTGCTCAGCCTGCGCCCTGACTTGCTGCTGCTCTGGCCGGGCAGCGTGCCACCTGCCCAGCGCGACCAGCTCAAGCGCCTGGGCATTGCCACCTTTAGTGCAGAGCCCCGTGACATCGACCAGTTGATCGCGCAGATCGAAGCCATCGCCGAGCGTATCGGCCGTGCCGGGCAAGGCCATCAATATGCCCAGGCCCTGCGGGAACGGCTGCGGCAGCTGCGCCAGCAGTACCGGCGTGACGAGCCCTTGCAGGTGTTCTATCAGGTGTGGGACCAGCCGTTGTACACCCTGGGTGGCCGGCAGGTGGTGAGCGATGCCCTGGCCGTGTGCGGGGCGCGCAATGTGTTCGCCGACCTCAGCCAACCAGCGCCGCAGGTGAATGTGGAGTCTGTGCTGCTGCGAAATCCACAGGTCATCCTGGCGGGTGATCAAGCGCAACTGGCAAGCTGGAAGGCCTGGCCGCAACTGCGTGCGGTTGCCGATGGCGGTTTGCTGGTGATACCCGACAAAGGCATTGAGCGGCCCAGTGGGCAGATGATCGAAGCCACCGCCCGTTTGTGCGCAGTGCTCGCGGCTAAAGCGCCGGCGTCCAGGTAACGCTGAACAGCAGCGTACGGCCTTCTTCACGGTAGGGGTGATAGGCCCCCTCATAACTGTACAGGGCGCGGCTGTAAGAGCGGTCCAGCAGGTTATCCAGCTTCGCTTCCAGTTTCAGTTCATCAGTGGCGGCCCAGCTACCGCGCAGACCGAGCACACCATAGCCGCCGATGCGGTTGCGGTTGGCCTCATCGTCGTAGCTGCCGCTGACCGCTTGCCAGCTTGCCCCCGCGGTGAAACGCCCGAGCTCACGGTCCAGATCCAGGCTTAACGTGCGGCGTGCACGGCGGGCGAGAGTGTGGCCGCTGTCACGGTCACGCGGGTCGATCAGTGCCAGGCCCAGCTGGCTGTGCCAGGCGCCCCACTGTTGCGCCAATGCCATTTCGAAACCGTTGATCTGTGCCGAGGCCACGTTGCGGGGTACCGAGTCCTGGCCAAACACGATCGCATCGCGCAGATCGGTGCGGTATAGCGAGGCTTCCAGGCGGCTGTGCGTCGTCAGTTGGCTGCGCCATTGCAGCTCGTAGCTTCTGGAGTGCTCGGGGTCCAGGTCCGGGTTGCTGAACTGGGGGTAATAGAGGTCGTTGAAGGTTGGCGCCCTAAAGCCCTCGCTGTAGGACAGCAGCACATCATTCTGTGCGTTCAACGGTACGCTCAGGCTGCCGCTCCAGGTGGTCTGGCCGCCGAACTGCTGGTTACGGTCATGGCGCACACCCACTTCGGTGGAAAAGTGCTCGCCCTGGTAGCGGTGCTGGACGAAAACGGCGCGGTTCCAGCGGCTGTCTTCGGTGAAGTCGGTGCTGGCGTGCACGCGGTCTTCGTACCAGTCGCCACCCAGCAGCAGGCTGTTCCGCTCGCCCAGGGCCAGGTCGTTCTGCCAGGTGACTTGATCACGGTAGGTGTTGAACACGAAGCGTTCGGCGCTGAGCTTGTCGCGCTTGTCGTCGCGGTTCTCGCTGTGGGCCAGTTCCAGCCGCGAATGCCAGGCGTCGGTGAGTTGGGCATCGAAGTAGCTGCCCAGGCTGCTGACGCTGAAATCGGTGTACGGCTGTTGGCCGTAGCTTTCGAAGGTGACCGGGTCGAAGCCGCCGAACGGGTTGTCGTATTCGCTGCGGCCACGGCTGTCGAGCAGGTTCAGGCCGGCCTCGAAGCGTTCGCCAAAGGTGTGGCTCAGGCTCAGGTTGAATGCCTTGTTGCGGTAGGCGTCGTGGTCGCCATCGCTGGCGAAGGACGGCCCGGTCGAGTCGATGCCGGCCGTTTCATCCAGGCTGGCGCCAAGGTTGAAGCGGGTCGCGTCGCTGCCGCCAGAAAGCCCCAGGCTGCGCTGGAATGTCTGGTTGCTGCCGGCGGCCGTGCGCAGGCGCGGCTGCAGGCCGGGGCCATTGCTGCGACGGGTGAAGATCTGGATTACCCCGCCAATGGCGTCGCTGCCGTACACCGCCGAGCGCGAGCCGCGCAGCACTTCCACCCGCTCAATCTGGTCGACGTTCAGAAACTGCAGGCCGCTGTCGCCAGAGGTAGCGTTGGCAATGCGCACCCCATCGACCAGCACCAGGCTTTGTGCCGCCTTGGTGCCGCGGATGAAGATGCCAGGCAGGCTGCCCCGGCCACCGGTTGGCGCCACTTGCACGCCGGGCACGCGGCTGAGCAGGTCGGTGACGCTGGCGGGTTGCAGGCGATCGATGTCAGTACGGGTGAAGACGGTGTTGGCAGCGCTGGTGGCGGTGCGCGACTCGACCTGGCGGCTGGCGCTGATCAGCACGTCGGGGAGCTTGAGGGCGTCGTCGCGCTCGGCGGCTAGCAGGAATGTGGGGGCACAGAGTAGTGCGGCACAGGCGGATGGTTTCATGGGCAGCCCCAAAGTATTCGCGGGACAAGCCCGCTCCCACAGGATTGTCAATGTTCTCGAAAAGCGTGATGGACCTGTGGGAGCGGGCTTGCCCCGCGAATGGGCCGCAAAGCGGCCCCAGGGATTACAGGCCGAGCCTGGCCATGCGGGCTTTTACCGAAGCTTCGATCCCGGCCGCATCCAGCCCGCACTCAGCCAGCATCTGCGCAGGCTTGGCATGCTCGACGTAGATGTCGGGCAAGCCCAGGTGCAGCAGCGGCTTGAGCACTGCCTGGCTGGCAAGGAACTCGCCCACCGCTGCACCCGCGCCACCCATGATGGCGTTCTCTTCAATGGTTACCAGCAGCCCGTGGCTGCCAGCCAGTTCAAGCACCAAGGCTTCGTCCAGCGGCTTGACGAAGCGCATGTCGACCACCGTGGCGTTGATCTGCTCGGCCACCTGCATGGCCTCGGTCAGCTGCACGCCGAACACCAGCAGGGCGACTTTCTCGCCTTGGCGGCGAACCACGCCTTTGCCGATTTCCAGTGGGTCCAGATCGCCACTGATCGGCGCATTCGGGCCGGTACCGCGCGGATAGCGCACGGCTGCCGGGCCGTTGTACAGGTGTCCGGTGCTGAGCATCTTGCGCAGCTCGTTCTCGTCGCTCGGGGTCATCACCAGCATGCCCGGGATGCAGCGCAGGTAAGACAGGTCGTAGCTGCCTGCGTGGGTCGGGCCGTCTTCGCCAACCAGGCCGGCGCGGTCGATGGCGAACAGCACGTCGAGGTTCTGCACCGCTACATCGTGGATCAGCTGGTCGTAGGCACGCTGCAGGAAGGTGGAGTAGATCGCCACCACCGGCTTGCTCCCTTCGCAGGCCATGCCGGCTGCCAAGGTCACGGCGTGTTGCTCGGCGATCGCCACGTCGAAGTAGCGCTCCGGGTAACGCTCGCTGAAGTCGACCAGGTCCGAGCCTTCCTTCATCGCCGGGGTAATACCCACAAGGCGGTTGTCGGCAGCGGCCATGTCGCACAGCCACTGGCCGAACACGGCGGAGTATTTCGGGCCGCTGACGGTCTTCGGCGCGGCAGGCTTGTCGGCCGGCTCCAGCTTGGTGATGGCGTGGTAGCCGATCGGATCGACCTCGGCCGGGGCGAAGCCCTTGCCCTTTTTGGTCACCACATGCAGGAACTGCGGGCCCTTCAGGTCACGCATGTTGCGCAGGGTGGCGATCATGGTCGGCAGGTCATGGCCGTCGATCGGGCCGATGTAGTTCCAGCCCAGCTCTTCGAACAGCGTACCCGGCACCAGCATGCCTTTGGCGTATTCCTCGGTGCGGCGGGCGATTTCCCAGGCGCCCGGCAGGCGCGACAGCACTTTCTTGCTGCCTTCGCGCATGCTCGCGTAGGTGCGGCTGGAGAGAATCTTGGCCAGGTAGTTGGACAGGCCGCCGACATTGCGCGAAATCGACATGTCGTTGTCGTTGAGGATCACCAGCATGTCGGCGTTGACTTCCTGGGCGTGGTTCAACGCCTCGAAGGCCATGCCGGCAGTCAGCGCACCGTCGCCGATCACCGCGATCGACTTGCGTGCGCTGTTCTGCAGACGGGCGGCAATGGCCATGCCCAATGCGGCGCTGATCGAGGTGCTGGAGTGGCCGACGCCAAAGGTGTCGTACTCGCTTTCGCTGCGGCGCGGGAAGGCGGCGATGCCGTCCTTCTGGCGCAGGCTGAGCATGCGGTTACGGCGCCCGGTGAGGATTTTGTGCGGGTAGGCCTGGTGGCCCACGTCCCACACCAGCCGGTCGTCCGGGGTGTCGAACACGTAGTGCAGGGCGATGGTCAGCTCGATCACGCCCAGACCGGCACCAAAATGCCCACCGGTCTGACCCACGGTGTAGAGCAGTTCCTGGCGCAGTTCGTCGGCCAGGGTCTCCAGGTCGGCTTCGGCCAACCGGCGCAGGCCGACAGGCGTGTCAGCGCGGTCGAGCAACGGCGTGACCGGGCGTTCGCGGGGGATCTCTTGAAACGTCGTGGGCATCAGGCGAGTCGTTATAGGTGTGTGAAGACGCGGCAGTTTACCCCATTGTAGGAAATACTGCCCATTCAGACGGGTGTCGCACGGGGCTGCTGTGCAGCCCATCGCCGGCAAGCCAGCTCCCACAGGAGCTTCACATATCACAGGCCGCTGAGGTACCTGTGGGAGCTGGCTTGCCGGCGATGGGGCGCGCAGCGGCCCCAATCAATCAGTTACGGCGTTCGACGATGTAGCGGGCCAAGGCCCGCAGCGGCTCGGCCGTTTCCCCGAACCCTTGTAGTGCGACCAGCGCCTGGTCGCGCAGTTCGGTTGCGTAGGCCTTGGCCGCTTCCAGGCCCAGCAGGGCCGGGTAGGTCGGTTTGTCACGTGCTATGTCGGCACCCTGGCGTTTGCCCAGGGTGGCGGTGTCGCTTTCCACATCGAGGATGTCGTCCTGCACCTGGAATGCCAGGCCAATGGCCTGTGCATACACCTGCAAGGCATCCAGCTGCGCCTGTTCGGCACGGGCACTGGCCAGGGCGCCGAGGCGTACGCTGGCCTCGATCAGTGCGCCGGTCTTGTGCCGGTGCATGAACTCCAGTGCCTGCTGGTCCAGCTTCAGGCCTACCGAACCGAGGTCGATGGCCTGGCCGCCGACCATGCCTGCCGGGCCGGCGGCCTTGGCCAGGGCCTGGACCATGGTCAGGCGTACGCTGTCGGCCTGCGGGCTGAGGCCCGGGTCGAGCAGGGCACTGAACGCCAGGCTCTGCAAACCGTCGCCCGCCAGGATGGCGCAGGCTTCGTCGAACGCTTTGTGGGTAGTGGGTTGGCCGCGACGCAGGTCGTCATCGTCCATGGCTGGCAGGTCGTCATGCACCAGCGAGTAGGCGTGGATCAGTTCGACCGCGCAGGCCGCGCCGTTGGCCTGTTCGGCCGGGGCGCCCAAGGCTTCGCAGGCCGCGTAGGCCAGCAGCGGGCGTACGCGCTTGCCGCCGTTCATCACGCTGTAGCGCATGGCGGCGTAAAGGCGTTCCAGCTCTTTGGACGGGGCAACGAACAGCCGTTCGAGGGCAGCGTCGACCCGCGCCTGGCAGCTGGCCTGGTAGGTGCCGATCATGCTTCCGGCTCCGCGTCGAAGGGCTGCGCGGCCAGTTCGCCGTCGCGTTCCAGCAGGATCTGCACCTTCTGTTCGGCCTGGGCCAGTGCACCCTGGCAATCACGGGTCAGGGCGATGCCTTGCTCGAAGGCGGCCAGCGACTCTTCCAGCGACAACTCGCCGTTCTCCAGGCGCTCGACCAGTGCTTGCAGGTCTGCGAGGGATTGCTCGAAATCGAGGGAGGCTTTTTTGCGGGCCATGGCGACTTTCTCGGTGGCATTCAGAACGGCGCGACACTAGCAGAGCGGGGCGGGGGGAGCAAACTTCCCGGGCAATGCGGTTGGATTTGCCGGCCTCTTCGCGGGTAAACCTCCACAGGTATTACACCGGTTCTAAACCCGGCGCGGACCCTGTGGGAGCGGGCAAACCCGCGAATAGCCTCAAGGCGGCCTATCAGGCCGGCTCTGCTTCCCGTTCCAGCATCGCCTCGCGGTACCGCGCCAGCTCCTCGATGGTCAGCACCGGCAAGTTGTACTGCCGCGCATAAACCGCCACCTGCTCGCCACGCGCCATGCTGCCATCGGGGTTCATCAGCTCGCACAGCACCGCCGCCGGGCGCAGGCCGGCCAGGCGCGCCAGGTCCACCGAGCCTTCGGTGTGCCCACGGCGGGTCAGCACCCCGCCATTGCGGGCGCGCAGCGGGAACACATGCCCCGGGCTGACGATATGGCGCTGTTCGGCGCTGGAGCGCAGTGCCGCGCCAATGGTGGTGATGCGGTCCTGGGCAGAAACCCCGGTGGTGATGCCTTCTGCCGCCTCGATGGTAACGGTGAAGCCGGTGCCGTGGCGGGCCTGGTTGTTCTGCACCATTGGCGCCAGTTGCAGTGCGTCGACGGTGGCTTCGTCCAGGCACAGGCAGACGATGCCGCTGCAGTCGCGAATCATCATGGCCATGGTCTGCAGCGTAATGTTTTCGGCAGCGGCAATGATGTCCGCTTCGTCCTCGCGGTCGTCATCGTCGAGCAACAATACAGGGCGCCCGGCCTGGAAGGCGGCGATGGCGGCGGAAACATTGGGGAACTTCGAGTGGTGCTGGGTGGACATGAAACGCTCCTCGTGAGTGATCGATGAACGTCTCGGGGCGAACAAAATGCGCGCGCAGGGGCGCCCGGATGGCCCCTGCCTGACGCCTTCTTTCATCCGGACTATGACCGTCGGCTCTGGAGTTGCACCAGATCTGCTGACCCCCGGCATGGCCGGGGCGCTCGCGGGCTCATCTTTCGATTTACCGCCGGTGGGGACTTGCACCCCGCCCTGAAGACCCGCCAAGCATACAGCACTGTGACGCCTGGCTGGCAACCCGGTGCACCTCGACTTTTGGCGCATGCATGTAGCCATTTACCACATCGTGCCAGTTTCCAGCCCATAGAGTGCAGGCTCTGTCTTACCTCACCCAGGAGCACCCATGACCACACTCTACCCCTACACTGCCGCCGATCTTGACAAGGTATTTGCTTCGCTTGAGCCGCTCTGGTTCGATAAAAAACGCTACGCCTCGGGCCTGGACAGCAACCCCAACCCCAGCATCTTGATCGTGGCCGGGGCCCAAGGCTCCGGCAAGACTTACCTGCTGGACAACCACTTGCTGCCAAGCGGGCGCTATGATGACTTTGTGCGACTGTACTTGCCCTCGTTTCGCGAACTGCATCCGCATTACGCGGCCATGCAGGAAAAGGGCGTGCTGCATGTCTACGAACACACCGAGCCATTCATCTGGGCCTTGTGTGAAAAGGTTTTCAACCATGCCTTTGATAATCGATACAACATCATCATGGAATGCGCGCTCGATGATCTTCGTTTCGCCGATTTCCCCGCGCAAGCCGTAGAGGCTGGTTATCGATTCGAAGTGCACCTGATTGCGTGCCAAAAGGAGTTCAGCCATTGGGCGACCCTCGACCGGGGCATCAAAAGCATCGGCGCAAACGAGCCCGAGCGGTTCATGCCACTGTCGGTGATTGAGGGTTCGCAAGCCAATGCCCGGGCTATCCTGGACGCCTTCGAAAATGCCTGCATAAAAGTGCAAGACTCTGAAATCACGTTGTATCAACGCGGAATCGAGACGGGGATGGACAGCCAGGTGCTATGCTCCAGCCGCTGCGAAGCCGTTGATAACCTGACGCCTCAGCCAGATTTCAAGGGGAAGCCGTTCTTTACCGCTGCGCAGTTGAACCCGTCATTCGAAATTCGCCGAACCCCTGCGGCCAACGCGCCATGTTCCTATCCGCAATATTCCCAGGTTGTGCATACCGGCATGCTTGAGGAGGACACGCGACAGCAGATGGTCCGCTTGTGTTGCAAGACGCTCGATCGGGCACAGACGGAAATGCCGCGCGTGCCCGCAGACGTGTTCCACCAGTTGAGTATGTATGTGCTCAAGTACATCTACCCTTGAGCGGGGCCTAATGCGTCATCTGCTCCAAGACCAGGCGCAGTGAGGCTGGCAGCATGGCGCCATGCCCCAGTCCATTGAACCGTTCAAAGTGCACCTCCATCCCTGGCACTTCGGCCAGGGATGCCGCCAGCTCCCGCGCCGGCCGTTCCACATCGCCTTTCATCGGCCCCCGAGGGCTCGACGGCTCTTCATCGCCGCGCATCAGCAGCAACTGTCGTCGCTTGTTACCCAATCGCTGCTGTAGCCCCTGCGCCTCGCGAACGATCGCGCCGTCATGCCACCACAATGAAGGGCTGGCCGCCGCGTAATCACTGAAGGCTTCAGGCCGAGTGAACAGCGCATGCAACACTGCCAGCCCCCCATATGAATGCCCCCATAGCGTCTGGCGCTGCAGGTTGATAGGTGCCACCTTGGCCACCATCGGCCGCATGTGGCGGGTCAACAGATCGAAAAACACATCCACGCCACCGCTGGGCTGGCCGGTCAGCGGATCGCGCTGTTCTGTCAGCCCAGCAATCGCCGGGGTGTAGTCGTAGGTGCGGCTGGCCCGCTCGATGCGCTGCTCGGATTGGTACCCCACCGCCACCAACAGCGGCGCCTGGCCCTTGGCGAGCTTATTCAGCAGGTCGCTGTCCAGGGCGCCCAGGGCGGCATTGCCGTCGAGCATCCACAGCACCGGGTAGCCTGCGGCAGGTGCCGGGCGGTTCGGCGTGCCGATCCACAAACGGTAATGACGCTGGCCATCGGCCGAGTCAAGGTCGAGCTGGCTGAAGCGGTAGGCCAGGTCTTGACGTTGCAGCAGCGAGGTGTCCATCTTCTGGTTTCGCTCGGGCTGCGCCAGGGCCACGGGGGTTGCAAGGGCCAGTGCCAAAGCCAGCGTCAGGATCATCTTGCTCATCAGGCTTCTCGTCAGGGCGTTGCGAGGACCGCAAGGCTGAAACGCCAAGATGATAATCAGTCCTGATTGAGCGTAAAGCGCATTAACTTTCTAAACAGTCCCGTGCCCTCGGCAACGTCATGTGAAGGCACAGGCCAGGGTGGCCATTGCGGGCCCACAAGCGGCCACCCTGCAGTTCGATGGCGCGGCGAGCGATGGCCAGGCCAAGGCCGAACCCGGCGCCGCTGTCGGCCAGGCGCTGGTAGGGCTTGAAGATACGCTCAAGGTCGGCGTCAGGTACGCCGGGGCCCTGGTCGCTCAGGCGCAAGTGCCAGCAATCACCCTCACGCCAGCCATCCAGGCATACCCGGCCTTGGGCTGGCGAGTGGCGAATGGCATTGCGCATCAGGTTTTCAAGGGCTTGAGCCAGGCTGTCCAGATGGGCGTGCACCACACACTCGGTACCGAGCGAACACGACAGGCGCGCACGGTCCCAGCCACTTTCGAAGCAGACGTCCTGGCACAGTGCTTCCCATACCGAAGCTATCAATACCGGCTCGGTTGGCAAGCTGGGTTGTTCGGTATCCATCCAGGCCAGGTCCAGCGTGTCCTCCAGCAGTTTCTGCATGTCGTTGACTTCGCGGTCCAGGCGCTCGCGCAACTGCGGCGGCGGCAAGTCGCTGTCGTGGGCGATGCGCAACCGCGCCAGGGGCGTGCGCAATTCGTGAGACAGTGTGCGCAACAGCAGGCGCTGTTGCTCAAGGCTCTGGCGCAGGCGCCCGGCCATATGCTCAAAGGCCTGTGCCAGTTCACCCAGCTCGTCGCGGCGTTCCAGCAGGGGCAAGGCGGGGTGGTCAAGGTCGTCGGCACGCAGGGCGTCGGCGCGGTCGCGCAGGCGGTTCAGCGGTACTACCAGATGCCGATACAACGCCAGCCCCAGCAGCAGGGCGAGCAGTGCTGGGGCAACGCCGTGGGTGATCGCATGGGTCCATGGCGTCAGGCCGGTGGGCAACATACGTTCGGGCAGTTGCAGCACCAGGCGGCCGTGCTCGGGGTGTTGCGGGAATTCAATGCTGACGTAGGGCAGTTCATCCTGCAGGCGCCGGCTCATTGGCCAGTCCAGTTTGCGCATGAAGGTCAGGTGGCTGGCTTCCTTGGCGCTCAGCGGCGTGGTGCCGAGGCTTTGCAGGTGCGGCCCGATCACCGCCACCCACGTATCCTCGGCCTGCTCCAGTTGCCTGCGCCAGGCCTCGGCGCCGATTGCGCCGCCTTGGTTCCAGGCGTCCTCAGCTTGTTGCGCATAGCGCGCCAGGTAATCCTGGTCGGCCCGGGACAGAAAATAGGTGCTGCGTTCCACGGACAGGCCCCAGGTCCAGATCAGCCAGGTCAGCAGCAGGCAGAAGCTGACCTGCAGTACGGCCAGTTTCCACAGCAACGGGTGGCGCCGCATCAGGGCTGTTCCGTGTCGACCAGGATGTACCCCTGCCCGCGCACGGCCTGGATCTGCAGGTGCTGGGCACTGATATCGGCCAGTTTGCGGCGCAGGTTGCACACATGTACATCCAGGCCCCGGTCCAGGCGGGTGTAGGCCCGATGCAGCACGGTCTGGTACAGGAACGGTTTGCTCAAGGCTTCATTGGGGTGCGCCCGCAGCGTGACCAGCAAGCGGAATTCGGAAGCGGTGAGGCCAGCGGCGTTGCCGTTGTGGATAACGTCCTGGCGGTCGTGGTCCAGCAGCACTTCGCCGACATCGGTACGCAGCACCATGCCGCGATCGAATGCCACGCGCCGCAGCAAGGCATCCACCCGTGCGTCCAGCTCCGCCAGGCTGAAGGGCTTGGGCAGGTAGTCGTCGGCACCACGGGTAAAGCCACTGATGCGGTCCTGCTCGGCCCCCAGCGCCGACATCAGCATGACCGGCACCGCCTGTTGTCGGCGCAGCTCACCGAGCAGGCTGAGGCCATCGATACCCGGCAGCATGATGTCCAGCAACACCAGGTCGAACGAAGATTGCCGGATTGCGTCCAGGGCCTGCGTGCCCGTGGTGCAGGCGTGCACCCGAAAACCGCGTTTGAGGAAATGGCATTCCAGGTCCTGACGCAGGCTTGCGTCGTCTTCGGCGAGGAGAAGTGAGGTGGGCACGGCGAGCCTTGAATGAGAACCTGTATCAGTTACGAATCATCCCATTGCCAGCAGGAGAGGGCAACGCCTGGGTGTGTTAAGAAGGTTAATCCTGCTGCGCCCCCGTTTACCCTCCGGTATCGTTCGCAAAAAGCAACTTGTTTCGTTTGCGAATTAATATCATTTGGGCGAAGGGTGTGTCATGAACGGTTTCAAAAGTGTGGGGGGCTCGCCATGGGCTCGGGGCTGGCTTGTACTGGGTTTGCTGGCGCCGTTTTCGCTGTCGGCACTGGCGGAAACGGTAGCGACCCAGGCAGCAGCCGAGGATAGCTCGCTCGACCTGCCGGCACTCACCATTGAAGGCAACCGCCTTTATGACATGCTGCCCTCCGAAGCGACCGGTGGCTACAGCGTCGATGCAGCGACCGTGGGCACCAAGACGCCAGCAGCGCTGAAGGACATCCCCCAGTCGATCACCGTGTACACCCAGGACTACGTCAAAGACCGCCAGTTCGTGCACCTGGATGACCTGGCCAAGTACACCGCCGGCCTGCGTACCTTGACCAACGACAGTGGCCGGTCGTCGATATACGCCCGCGGCTACGAGTACAGCGAGTTCAACATTGACGGCCTGCCGGCACCAATGGCCAGCATCTTTGGTACCGTGCCATCGCTGGCGGCGTTCGACCGTGTCGAAATCATGCGCGGCCCGGCCGGGCTGTTCAGCAGCACCAGTGAACTGGGTGGCATCGTCAACATGGTGCGCAAGCGCCCGACCGCCGAATTCCAGGGCCACGTCGAAGGCAGCTATGGCACGTGGGACACCAACCACGAAGAAATCGACCTGAGTGGGCCGCTGGATGACGCTGGCCGCGTGCGCGGGCGTTTCATCGCGTCCCGTGACGACACCAATGGTGAGGTCGACTACAACGCCAACACCAGCAACAGCTACTACGGTGCGCTGGATGTCGACCTTGACGACGCCACCACGCTATCGTTTGGCCTGATGCACGAAGTGAAAAACATCACGCCGCACAATGGCTACCCAGCAACGTTGTCCGGCGAGGTGCCCGACTTCAGCCATTCCCGTTTCCTGGGGGCTGACTGGAACTACTTCGATGGCAAGACCACCGACCTGGTGGCCGAGCTGACCCACCGCTTCGACAACGGCGGCTATGGCCGTGTCGCGGCGCGCGGCTCGCACCGTGACACCCACTACCTTTATGCCTTCACCGCGACCAATGCCAACACTGGTGCCAACTCCGAGCGCGCCAGCGCCCGCGACTTTACCCAGGACACCTACTCGCTGGACGCCAGCTACAGCCAGCCGTTCGAAACCCTCGGCCAGGTCAGCGAGTTTGTGGTCGGCACCGACTACAAGAACTACGACACCGAGTACCTCAACGGCACCACCAACCTGGGCGCCATCAACGTCAACACCTACTCGCCCAAGCAGTTCGCCAAACCGTCGCCCAACTACAGCACCGAGACCGGCATGCAGGAAGAGGAATACGGCCTGTATTCCAAGGTTACCTTCCGCCCGATCGAGCGCCTGGCGCTGATTGCCGGTGGCCGCTTCAGCTGGTACCGCGGTGATTTCTACACCACTACCCTGAGCAGCGGTGCCAGCACCAACGACAGCAAGCGCGTGGACGGCCACTTCACCCCGTATGGCGGCCTGGTCTACGACCTGACCGAGAACCATGCGCTGTACGCCAGTTACTCGCAGGTGTTCAAGCCGCAATCAGACACCGACAGCAACGGCCGGGTGTTGAAGCCACGTGAAGGCGAGCAGTACGAGCTCGGCCTCAAGAGCAGCTATTTTGGCGGCGACCTGAATACCCGTTTCTCGGTATTCCGGCTGACTGACAAGAACCGTGCCACCACCGAATATGACGAGGATGGTGTAGACACCAATTTCTCGATTGCCTCCGGCAAGACCCGCGTCAAAGGCGCGGAAGTGGAAGTGAGCGGCAAGCTGACGCCAAACTGGGAGTTGCTGGCCGGCTACACCTGGATGGAAACCGAAACCCTCAAGGGTGATGCCGAAACCACGTTCTTCATCATGCCGCGCAACCAGGCTTCGCTGTGGAGCAAGTACACCATCAGCCAAGGCCCGCTAACCGGCCTGGCCATTGGCGGCGGTGTATCGGCAATGAGCAGTTTCTACGCCGAGAATGGTGGCGTGCGTATCGATGCACCCGGCTATGCCACGGTGGACGCGATGCTGTCGTACCCGGTTACCTCGAAGCTGACGGCCACTTTCAACGTCAACAACCTGTTTGACCGGGACTACCTGTCGCGGGTGGGATCGACGTCGACGTTCAACTTCTATGGGCCCTCGCGCAGCATGATGGTTGGGGCGCGATACGATTTCTGATCGGCGTGTTTCAGCACGTCTGCGGTCCCTGTTGGAGCGGCCTTGTGCCGCGATGGGCCCAGCAAATGATGAGAAATTGTTGCTACACCACGTGTGCAATTTGTGAAGGCGCACTAGAGTGAACCCCAAGCGGAGCGCTTGCTGCGTAAGCAGAAGGTCTGCAAGGACGCTGGAACGTTGTTGAGATGGACGGCTGGTATTGAGGAGTAAGCCCCATGTAGACAATTCAATCGTTGGCGTCCTGGTATCCCTGTGAGGGGAATATGATTGAAGACCCTTATATTCTGTTTACCCGCATTCCTGTTGTAGTAAATGAGCAAGGTGATTTATTTACGGACCCGTTGTGGGTCAAAGATATAGAACTTCATTTGAGCTACATAGAGAATTTCGGAATGTGCTGCCCTGTTGAGAGAGGCCGTGATGTTGACGGGCTGCAGAGCATCGCTCATCTGGATATAAAATGGCTTTATGAGTTGCGCAAGGATCAGGGGTTCAGGTCGGTATTAAAGAACTTTATTCCGAACTTCCTAACTGTCATCAACGCCTGCAAGAAGGCCCAAATTGTTCATTCTGACGGGGCGGGCTGGGCGTTCCCTTTATCTTTCTACGTGTTGCCGCTCAAGCCGTTCTTCCGCTTTCAGTGGGTGGTTGTCATAGAATCTTCTTTCTGGATGCTGGCCCAAGGACAGCCGCGAACCCTCAGAGCAATCATCGAACACCATGTGCACACCCTTTTGCTGAAGCGCTGCGTAAAGCTGGCAAATGCCAGAATATTTACCCAGTCTTTTTACAAGGACTATTTCCTTGGGCGTGATAACAGCCGCACGTTGATCAACCCTGCCAGCTGGCTCGACAAAAAATTCATGGCAAGCCCCGAGGCAGTCAGAAAACGGTTCGAAGGCAGGCGCAACCGTACACTCAACGTGCTTTACCCCTCACGGCTTGTTCTTGATAAAGGTGTTCTGGTAGTCCTTGAAGCCATTAAGCAACTGCAAGTCGAGCACGTTGATCTCACCGTCACCATCATGGGTGAGGGTGATTTGAAAGCGCACTGTTTACGCGTTGCAGCTGAAAACCGTGGCAGCGTCGAGGTGCGGTTCCAGAGCGCCGTTGATTATGGCAGAGACTTTTTCAGCATCATTGCCCAGCATGACTGGCTTTTGGTGCCGACCTTGAAGCAGGAACAGCCCCGCATCATTTTTGACGCGTTCAGCCAGGGCGTTCCCGTCATCGGTTCTGACACAGCCGGGGTACTGGACATCACGAGCAAGCAAAACGCGCTGACGTTTGAAACCGGGAACCCGTCCAGCCTCGCAGCCTGTATTCGTCATGCTGCCCGGCATCCCGAACTGGCGTTGGAAATGGGGCTTGCGGGGCTGGAGTATGCGACCGGGAAAACACACTTGCAGATGCACCAGGTGCGCGAGGCATTCCTGAAGAGCAGTTTGACGCCCTCTGCAAGGCCGCGCGCCTGACATGGCCAATGATGGGCTATTCGTTCGGGCATTAAAAAGCCGGCTTGTGGCCGGCTTCTCGGGGACGCTTCCGACTAATTTATGGTAAGCCGCAATCGCCTTAACTGTGTGGCCATCAAGGGCCTGAAAGAGATGGCAGATGCCCGTGTGGGATATCGCCGAGCCCTCTGGACCGCGGCTTGCGCCGGTCGGGGCTTAATGTGCGGGGTAGCATACAAGGGCACGCGCAAGATGCCCAGCAAAAAATGGCACAGGTTGTTTCAGCCGGGCCGCTGCTGGCGGAAATGGGACCAGTGGAATACCCACCCGATAATCTCCAGGCCCTGCGCCTGGCGCTGGGCAGGGGTGTAGCGTTCGACGGCGTAATTGCGCCGGTCATGGCTGCGCAGGTACAGGGTGCCCTGTGGGCTGAGGCTGAGGTTGTTTACCCTCAGCGCGCCGTTATGCAGCAGCGCGTAGGTTTCGCCCTCAATGACCCGCGTCATGCCCAGGTCGACTGCCAAAGTGGCCCCCAGCGGCACCTGCGGAACCATGTTGTTTGCCGTCATGGCCAGGCAGATGGCGTTATCGGCGTGCACTCCCAATCTTTTCAGCGCTTTTGCGGGCAGGCGCAGGTGTTTGCTGGGCACCGGCGAAAGCAGGCCATTTTGCAGTTCGAAAAAGGGCACTTTTACCTGCCGGGCACGGTGTGCCGACAGTGGGCTGGGCGGGTTGGCCGGCGCCTGGCGTGGCGGGCAGTTGCGCTGGACCGGGTTTGGGTGTTTTGGCCCTTCGCCCGTGCGCAGCCAACGCCGATGCACACAGAACAGATCGGCCAGTTCGTCCAGGCGGGCCAGGGGCACGCCGCGTTTGAACCAGTTGTTGACGTGCTGCGGTGTGACGCTGCGCTGGGCGGCGAAAGCGGAAGCGGACAGGCCACATTCGTGGAGAAGGGCTTTAAGGCGGTCGCCGGAAGTGTTCATGGGGCGAGTGTAATGACGGGGCCCCCGCAAGGAAATGAACCAGTTGTTGACGAGGCTTGTAAGAAAAGTGCCTCGTTGTAGGGCGTTGGTGTAGGACTGCGTAGGACATTTTACCGATGAAGGCTTGTCGCCGATTCAGGCATAAAAAAACCCGCCGAAGCGGGTTTTTTTACAATCGGTATCAGCCCTTGTAGGCAGCAACCGATTTGGTAATCGCGGCACGGGCGGCGTCAGCGCCATCCCAGCCTTCGATCTTGACCCACTTGCCCTTCTCGAGATCTTTGTAGTTGGCAAAGAAGTGCTCGATCTGCTGAATCAGCAGGGCTGGCAGGTCAGTGTATTCCTTCACGTCGACGTACAGCTGCGACAGCTTGTCGTGAGGCACAGCGATGACCTTGGCGTCACCGCCGCCGTCGTCGGTCATGTTCAGCACGCCAACCGGACGAGCGCGGATAACCGAGCCTGGCGCTACCGGGTAAGGGGTAACCACCAGCACGTCCAGCGGATCACCGTCGTCAGCCAGGGTGTTCGGGATGAAACCGTAGTTGGCTGGGTAGAACATCGGGGTGGCCATGAAACGGTCGACGAACAGGGTGTCGCTGTCCTTGTCGATCTCGTATTTGATCGGCGCGTGGTTGGCCGGGATTTCGATGGCGACGTAGATGTCGTTCGGCAGGTCTTTGCCCGCCGGAATCTTGCTGTAGCTCATTGGGCAGTGCCCCCGTGTTTGACCAAAAAAGTGGCGGCGATTATAGGCACATTCTGCCGGGGCATGCCACGCCTGGCCTGATGTGCGGCCCCGTCAGGCGTGGCTTTCGCCGTATGCGGGGTGTTCGGCCTGCAGCCGGTGCAGCCGCGCCAGCGGGTCTTGCCGGTAGAACTGCGACAACTGGCGGTAGACCAGTGGATAAGCCTGATGCAGCAGGTCGGGGGCACTAAAGAAGTATTCGCTGGTGACGGCAAAGAATTCCGCCGGGTTTTCCGCGGCATACGGGTCGATAGCGGTTTCGGCGTCGGGGTTGTTGTCCAGCTGGCGGTTGAGGTCGTCGTAGGCCTGCTGCATGGCCGTTGCCCATTCATCCACCGGCATGCCGCTGTGCAGCGGGGGCAGGCCGTTGGCATCGCCATTGAGCATGTCGAGCTTGTGCGCCAGCTCATGGATGACCAGGTTGTAGGCCTCCCAGCCACCACCGGCCAGCACGCCGTTCCAGGCCAGAATGATCGGCCCCTGTTGCCAGGCTTCGCCGCTGTGCTCGCCGTCCCACACATGCTCCACGCCACTGGCATCGCGGTGGCGCTGGGGGCTCTTGAAATCGTCGGGGTACAGGATGATTTCGTGGAAGCCCTGGTACCAGTTCAGCTCACCCAGGTGCAGCAGCGGCAACTGTGCCTGGGCGGCCAGCAACAGGCGCTGCTCGTCGTCGGGTTCGACACCTGGCAAGCAGGTGAGGTGCTTGTCGAGCAGGAACAGGATGCAGGCTTCACGCAGCCAGTGGTCTTCCTCGTCGCTGATGCCGTCCAGTATGGGCAGGCGCTCGCGCACGGCCTGCCACTGTTCGGGCTCGATGGGGTAGCGCGCCAGCGCGCGCTTGCGCCGCCAGGCGCTGAACGACCACATGCCTGCTGTTCGCTAAAAGGTCAGTGAGCCTTGGCCGCACGGCCCAGGCGGCTGCGCAACAGGCCGAGGAGCATCGGCACCAGCGACAGGATGATGATGCCCACCACCATCAGCGACAGGTGCTGCTTGATGAATGGCACGTTGCCGAAGAAGTAGCCCAGGGTGACCAGGCCGCCGACCCACAGCAGCGACCCGGCAACGCTGAAGCCAAGGAAACGCGGGTAATGCATGTGGGCGATGCCGGCGACGAACGGTGCGAAGGTACGCAGGATAGGCAGGAAACGCGCCAGGGTCACAGTCTTGCCGCCATGGCGTTCATAGAACTCGTGGGTGCGCTGCAGGTAGTCGCGGCGGAAGATTTTCGAGTTGGGGTTGTTGAACAACCGCTCCCCGGCTGTTCGGCCGATGACGTAGTTGGTGCTGTCGCCCAGGATTGCGGCAGCCATCAACAGGCCAGCCAGCAGCACAGGGTCCATGCCACCACCTGCCGCTACGGCGCCGGCGATGAACAGCAGCGAGTCGCCCGGCAGGAATGGCATGACCACCAGCCCGGTTTCGCAGAAGATCACGGTGAATAGAATGGCGTAGATCCAGGGACCGTAATTGGTGACCAGCAGATCGAGGTAAGCATCGAGATGCAGGATAAGGTCCAACGGGTTGAAATCCATGTACAGCACCTGTGTTCTTGGGTGTAGGCAGGGTTACCTGAGGATGGGTAAATTTTCACACATGACAGGAGGGGCATTATACGGCGAAGTGAGGGGCATGCCCGGAGAGATTGTAGCGGGGGGTTACGGTGCAAGGCTTGGACAGTTGTATTGACTGTACCGGCCTCATCGCCGGCAAGCCAGCCCCCACAGGTCAACGACTGCCCTGAGGTAGTGGCCAACCTGTGGGCGCTGGCTTGCCGGCGATGAGGCCGGTACCGGCATGCGGGTCAATCCTGGCTGATTGGCAGGATGTAGCTTTTGAACTCGGTATCTTCACGAAACCCGATGGATTCGTAGGTCTTGTGCGCTACCTCATTGTCCGCACTGGTCGACACCCGCATGCGCACGGCGTTGGTTTCCTTGGCCATTTTCTTCGCTTCACGCATCAGGTGGTCGGCCACCAGCATGCGCCGCGAGTCTTCGGCCACGTAGATGTCGTTCAGAATCCATACCCGTTTCAACGACAGCGACGAGTAGCTGGGGTAGAGCTGGCAAAAACCCATCAGCTTGCTGTCGTCATCATCGGGAAGTGCCAGGTAGATCACCGATTCATCCCGCTTCAGGCGCTTTTCCAAAAAGCTGCGCGAGCTGTCGGGGTAGGGCAACTGCCCATAGAACTCCCGGTATTTGACGAACAATGGGGTGAGCAGGTCGAGGTGTTCCAGGGTTGCCTTGATGATGCGCATGTGCGGCCCTCAGAGTCCATTTGGGGAAACAGCGGAATGCCAGCAGCTTTCAAGGGCATCCTGCCCAATGCATGTCACAAGTGCAATCCGCCTTTCGTGACAGGTTTTTTACCCTTTACCCAGCAGGAAGTTGCCTTTCTGGCTGGCGCTGCCTTCACTCTCCAGGCTATGGACCTCGGCTTCGTCCTTCAGATTCACTCCTGAAAGCTGCCGCCGGCAGGCTTCACGCATCAAGTACAGCAGGCGGTGCGCCGCCATGCCATAGCTCAACCCCTCCAGGCGGATGTTGGAAATGCAGTTGCGGTAGGCATCGGTCAGGCCCACCTTCGGCGCGTAGGTGAAATACAGGCCAAGGCTGTCGGGTGAGCTCAGCCCCGGGCGCTCGCCGATCAGCATCACCGTCATCCGTGCGCCCAGCAGTTCACCGACCTCGTCGGCCACTGCCACGCGCCCCTGCTGGACCAGCACAACCGGGGCGCTGGTCCAGCCGTCGGCGGCGGCCTGTTCCTCGAAACGGTTCAGAAACGGCAGGGTGTGACGGTGCACGGCCAGCGCTGACAGGCCATCGGCGACCACAATGGCCAGATCGACGCCGCCGGGGTTGGCCTGGGTGTGCTGGCGCAGAGTGGCAATCGACGCATCGTTCAGTCGCCGGCCCAGGTCCGGGCGTTGCAGGTACTGATGGCGGTCACTGGCGGCGCTGTGCAGCACCAGGCTTTCGCGTCCGCGCTCACTCAGCTGGGTAGCCAGGCCGGCATGATCGAACGCCAGGTGCACGGCATCGCGGGCTTGGGCATGGGCGAACTGGAAGTCCAGCTGCGCCCCGGTCGGCAGGCTGGTGCCGGCGCGGCCCAGGGCGATGCGCGCCGGGGTCAGGTTGCGCAGGGCCAGCCAAGGGTTGTCGGGGGTAGGCGTGCGATGGTCCATGGTCATCCCTATGCAAGCTGTGCCAAGGCCTGGCGGAAAGCCAGGGGCAGGTTGTCACCGAAACGCACCCGGCCATCGGCCTGGGTGAAGATGCCGGTGCGGGCCAGCCATGCCTCGAACTCCGGCCCGGGCTTCAGGCCCAAGGTCTGGCGTGCGTACAGCGCGTCGTGGAACGAGGTGGTCTGGTAGTTGAGCATGATGTCGTCGGAGCCAGGGATGCCCATGATGAAGTTGATCCCGGCCACCCCCAGCAGGGTCAGCAGGGTGTCCATGTCGTCCTGGTCGGCTTCGGCGTGGTTGGTGTAGCAGATGTCGCAGCCCATCGGCACACCCAGCAGCTTGCCGCAGAAGTGGTCTTCAAGGCCGGCGCGGATGATCTGCTTGCCGTTGTACAGGTACTCCGGGCCGATGAAACCGACCACGGTGTTGACCAGAAACGGCTTGAAGTGGCGGGCCACGGCATAGGCACGGGTCTCGCAGGTTTGCTGGTCGACGCCATGGTGGGCGTTGGCCGACAGTGCGCTGCCCTGGCCGGTTTCGAAATACATCAGGTTTTGCCCAAGGGTGCCGCGTTTCAGCGACAGGCCCGCTTCGTACCCCTCCTGCAACACGTTCAGGTTGATGCCAAACCCGGCGTTGGCCGCCTCGGTGCCGGCAATGGACTGGAACACCAGGTCCAGCGGCACGCCGCGGTTGATCGCCTCGATCGAGGTGGTGACATGGGTGAGCACGCAGGCCTGGGTGGGGATGTCGTAGCGCTGGATGATGGCGTCGAGCATTTCCAGCAGGGCACAGATCGAGGCAATGCTGTCGGTGGCCGGGTTGATGCCGATCATCGCGTCGCCGTTACCGTACAGCAGCCCGTCGAGAATGCTGGCGGCGATACCGGCCGGCTCGTCGGTCGGGTGGTTGGGCTGCAGCCGGGTAGACAAGCGCCCGCGCAAGCCCATGGTGCCGCGGAACCGGGTGACTACGCGGATCTTCTGCGCCACCAGCACCAAGTCCTGCACGCGCATGATCTTCGACACCGCCGCCGCCATTTCCGGCGTCAGCCCTGGCGCCAGTGCGCGCAGGCTGTCTTCATCGGCCTCTTCGCTCAGCAGCCAGTCGCGCAGGCCGCCCACGGTCAGGTGGCTGACCGGGGCAAAGGCCTGGGCATCGTGGGTGTCGATGATCAGGCGGGTGACTTCATCCGCTTCGTAAGGAATCAGGGCTTCATTGAGAAAGTGGGTCAGCGGGATATTGGCCAGCGCCATCTGCGCAGCAACACGCTCGCCGTCGTTGCTGGCCGCCACGCCTGCCAGGTAGTCCCCCGAGCGTGCCGGGCTGGCCTTGGCCATCACGTCCTTGAGGCTGTCGAAGCGGTAGACCAGGTGGCCTACCGTGTGTACGAAACTTGCCATACAAATCTCCAGAGCCGCGGGCTGCCCCGCGGCGGGTGGCAGCAATCAGTGCAAGGCCTCTTCGGCCTGCTGGATGGCGGCGAATTCCTCTTCCGGCGTGCCAGCGACCAGATGGTGGCGGCTGTAGAAAGCAAAGTAGGCAATCAATACCGCATAGATCACTGCGGCGCCAATCACCACACGCGGGTCAACCAGGAAACCGGCAACCACGGCGAGGCAGGCCAGCACCAGTGCCACGCCTGACGTGAAGATGCCACCTGGGGTGCGGTACGGGCGCTCCATCTTCGGCCGGCGGATGCGCAGGGTGATGTGCGCGGCCATCATCAGCACATAGGACAGCGTAGCGCCGAATACCGCCACCAGGATCAGCAAGTCGCCCTGGCCGGTCAGCGACAGGGCAAAGCCGATGATGCCGGGGATGATCAGGGCCAGTACCGGGGCCTTGCTTTTGTTGGTTTCCGACAGTTTGCGCGGCAGGTAGCCAGCGCGGGACAGGGCGAAGATCTGCCGGGAATAGGCGTAGATGATCGAGAAGAAGCTGGCGATCAGCCCGGCCAGGCCCACCAGGTTGACGAAGCCACCCATCCAGGTGCTGCCGCCGTAAGCCTTGGACAGCGCTTCGACCAGCGGGTTGCCCGATGCTTTCAGCGCTTCGGAGCCTGCACCGCCAGGGCCGACCACCAGGATCAGCAGGGCGAAGGCCAGCAGTACCAGCATGGCGCCGATCAGGCCGCGCGGCAGGTCACGCTTGGGGTTCTTGGTTTCTTCGGCGGCCAGCGGCACGCCTTCGACGGCAAGGAAGAACCAGATGGCGTAAGGGATGGCCGCCCACACGCCGACATAGCCGAACGGCAGGAAGCTGCTGGCGCCTACTGCGTCCGTTTTGGCGATGTCAAACAGGTTGGCTGCATCAAAATGGGGCACCATGCTCACGAGGAACACCGCCAGGGCGATGGCGGCGATGGCGGTGATGATGAACATCAGCTTCAACGCCTCACCCACACCAAAGATGTGGATGCCGATGAACACGATGTAGAACGCCAGGTAGATCATCCAGCCGCCGATGCCGAACAGTGACTGGCAATAGGCGCCGATGAACACGGCGATGGCTGCGGGCGCAATGGCGTATTCGATGAGGATTGCCGTGCCGGTCAGGAAGCCGCCCCACGGGCCGAAGGCGCTGCGGGCAAAGCCGTAGCCGCCGCCTGCGGTGGGGATCATCGACGACAGTTCGGCCAGCGAAAAGCACATGCACAGGTACATGGTGGCCATCAGCAAGGTGGCGAGGAACATGCCGCCCCAGCCACCCTGGGCCAGGCCGAAGTTCCAGCCGGCATAGTCGCCGGAGATGACATAGGCCACGCCCAGGCCGACCAGCAGTACCCAGCCGGCGGCGCCTTTTTTCAGTTCACGTTGCTGGAAATAGTCCGACCCAACTTTTTCGAAGTCGACGGAAGAGCCTGCCGGCGAGCCGGCGGAATGATCGCTTGGCATAGATTCACCTGTTCTTTTTCTTGGTGGCCGGAAGGGTTCGGGCCGATGGTGATGTGTACTGCAGGAAGCGAGCCAGAGCGGTTGGTGCACGGTTGCCGCTCTGGGTTTTGTGTAGATCAGGTCCGGCCTCTTCGCGGGCTTGCCCGCTCCCACAGGTATTGCATCGGTTCTGGACGCAACGGTGAACCTGTGGGAGCGGGCGAGCCTGCGAAGGCCGCGACGCGGTTTAGAAGAAGCCCAGCGGGTTGATGTCGTAGCTCACCAGCAGGTTCTTGGTCTGCTGATAGTGGTCGAGCATCATCTTGTGGGTCTCACGGCCAACGCCGGACTTCTTGTACCCGCCAAACGCCGCATGCGCCGGGTACAGGTGGTAGCAGTTGGTCCACACGCGGCCGGCCTTGATTCCGCGGCCCATGCGGTAGGCACGGTTGATGTCGCGGGTCCACACGCCGGCACCCAGGCCGAACTCCGTGTCGTTGGCAATCGCCAGTGCTTCGGCTTCGTCCTTGAAGGTGGTGACGCTGACCACCGGTCCGAAGATTTCTTCCTGGAACACGCGCATCTTGTTGTTGCCCTTGAGCAGGGTCGGCTGGATGTAATAACCGGTGGCCAGCGAGCCTTCCAGCTTCTCGACCTTGCCACCGGTCAGCAGCTCGGCGCCTTCGTCCTGGGCGATCTGCAGATACGAAAGAATCTTCTCGAACTGCTGCTGCGAGGCCTGGGCGCCGACCATGGTGTCGGTGTCCAGCGGGTCGCCGCGCTTGATCTGCAGCACCTTTTTCATCACCACTTCCATGAACTGCGGGTAGATCGATTCTTGCACCAGGGCACGCGACGGGCAGGTGCAGACCTCGCCCTGGTTGAAGAATGCCAGCACCATGCCTTCGGCAGCCTTTTCGATGAAGCTCGGCTCCGCCTGCATGATGTCTTCGAAGTACACGTTCGGCGACTTGCCGCCCAGCTCGACGGTGGACGGAATGATGTTTTCGGCCGCGCATTTCATGATGTGCGAGCCAACCGGGGTAGAACCGGTGAAGGCGATCTTGGCGATGCGCTTGCTGGTCGCCAGCGCTTCACCCGCTTCGCGGCCATAGCCTTGCACCACGTTGAGCACGCCAGGTGGCAACAGGTCGCCGATCACTTCCAGCAGCACGGTGATGCCCAGTGGGGTCTGCTCGGCAGGCTTGAGCACCACGCAGTTACCGGCGGCCAGCGCAGGCGCCAGCTTCCAGGCCGCCATCAGGATCGGGAAGTTCCACGGAATGATCTGCCCGACGACGCCCAGCGGCTCGTGGATGTGATAGGCCACGGTGCCTTCGTTGATCTCGGCGGCGCCGCCTTCCTGGGCGCGGATGCAGCCTGCGAAGTAGCGGAAGTGGTCGACGGCCAGCGGAATGTCGGCGTTGAGGGTTTCGCGGATGGGCTTGCCGTTGTCCCAGGTTTCGGTAATGGCCAGCAGCTCAAGGTTCTGCTCGATGCGGTCGGCAATCTTCAGCAGCACGTTGGAACGGTCCTGCACCGACGTGCGACCCCAGGCATCGGCAGCGGCGTGGGCGGCGTCGAGCGCCTTGTCGATGTCTTCGGCAGTGGAGCGGGGGAATTCGGCGATCAGTTTGCCATTCACCGGGGACGTGTTCTCGAAATACTGTCCCTTGACCGGAGCTACGAACTCGCCACCGATGTAGTTGCCGTAGCGGCTCTTGAAGGAAACCTTCGCGCCGTCGGTACCGGGATGTGCGTAACGCATGGTGTGTCTCCTGGCTGTTATGTTTGTTGGGGAGTTGAGAAGCGTAGAGCAAAGGTTGGGCCAGCGTTTGGCACGCCAGGCAAATCAATGACTTGGGTCAGTTGCCTGGGCCAGGTTGACGGGCGCTGTACCAGCACCGGTACGCAGTGGGGTGACACTTTGTGCCATTTGCGACACGTTGCCGCAGGGTGCATTGCAAAGCCATCCCGGGTGGAGGATGCTGATCAGACTCTCTATCTGCGGAGAACTACAACAATGCAGAGCAATCCTTTCAGTCGCCATGCCCAGCAAGTCCATACCGTTGCCCACGGTGGGGCCGGGGAGGGGGGCAGTGACCCGTCCATCGCCCGCTCATGGCTGCGCTGCCTCGAGGACTACCACCTTGACCCTGCTGTGATCGAGGCCCCGCTGGTGCTTGAGCACGGGCGCCTGCTGGAAAGCCGCGAGCGCCTGCACCAGGTGCTGCAAATTGCCGACCATGAGATGAACAGCCTTCACCAGCAGCTTTCCGGGGCTGGCCACGCGGTATTGCTGACCGACGCCCGCGGGGTAATCCTCAATTGCGTCAGCGCGCCCGCCGAGCGGCGCAGCTTCGAGCGTGCCGGGCTGTGGCTGGGCGCCGACTGGAGCGAAGCGCGCGAGGGCACCAACGGCATCGGCACCTGCCTGGTCGAGCGCCAGGCCCTGACCATCCACCAGAATGAGCACTTTCGGGGCCGCCATACCGGGCTGACCTGCTCGGCCAGCCCGGTGTTCGACCCCCATGGCGAACTGCTGGCGGTGCTTGATGTGTCGTCGGCCCGGCCTGATGTTTCCCGCCAGAGTCAGTTTCACACCATGGCATTGGTCAACCTCTCGGCGAAGATGATTGAAAGCTGCTATTTCCTACGCCATTTCGAGCAGCAGTGGTTGCTGCGTTTCCACCTGCAGGCCGAATCGGTTGGCCTGTTCAGCGAAGGTTTGCTGGCGTTCGACGGTGACGGGCGCATCTGTGCGGCCAACCAGAGTGCGCTGAACCTCTTGGGGACCGTGCGCGGTGGCGTGCTGGGCAAGCCCATGCAGCGCTTCTTTGCCTGCAGCCACGACGAGTTGTTCAACCGCGCCATGCCCGCTGGCAGTACGGTATGGCCGCTACACACCCGGGACGGCCGCCAGGTGTTCGCCAGCCTGCGCGGCCAGGCACGTACGCCGGTATGGTCAGTGCCCACCGCTTATCGCCAGCCCGTGCGCGAAGTGGAGCCGGCCATCTGCCTGCTCGACCCGGCATTACAAAACGACTTTCGCCGCTGCGTACGGGTGTTTGAGCGTGATGTGCCGTTGTTGCTGCGTGGCGAGACCGGTTGTGGCAAGGAGGCGTTTGCCCAGGCCGTGCACCAGGCCAGTGAGCGGCGCGGCAAGCCGTTTGTCGCCATCAACTGCGCATCGATCCCGGAGAGCCTGATCGAGAGCGAGCTGTTTGGGTACCGAGGTGGCAGCTTTACCGGCGCACGCAAAGAAGGCATGCGCGGCAAGCTGCTGCAGGCTGACGGCGGGACCTTGCTGCTGGACGAGATCGGCGACATGCCGCTGGCCCTGCAAACCCGCCTGCTGCGGGTGCTGGAGGAGCGCCAGGTGGTGCCGATCGGGGGTGAACCGCAGGCGGTTGATGTGCGCATTGTCAGCGCTACCCACCGCGACCTGCTGGAGCGGGTGGCACAGGGCAGTTTCCGCGAGGACCTGTATTACCGCCTGAATGGCCTGGAGGTGGCGTTGCCGGCGGTGCGCGATCGCAGTGACAAGGCGCAGTTGCTGGACTTCCTGCTGCGTCAGGAGGCGCAGGGGCATCGGGTCGAGCTGGAGCCCAGTGCGCGCCAGGCGCTGCTGGACTTCACCTGGCCGGGGAACGTGCGGCAGATGCGCAATGTACTGCGTACATTGGTAGCGCTTTGCGATAGCACCTTCATTGAGCTCTGCGACCTGCCCGCGACCTTCCGCAGCAATGCGGCCTCTGTGGGAGCGGGCTTGCCCCGCGAAGCAGGCAACGCGGTGGATGGCACCGGCCTTGCCGGTGTTCGCGGGGCAAGCCCGCTCCCAAACGGGTTCAGCAATAGCCTTGGAGATCATGAGCAAAACAGTCTCTCCCACAAGAGCACGCCGGTGCGCCTTGAGACCGCTGAGTGCGAAGCTCTCCTGTCAGTACTAGAGGCAAAACACTGGCACCTGACTCGCGTCGCCGAGCACCTGGGCATCAGCCGCAATACCTTGTATCGAAAACTGCGCAAACACGGCATCACCCGGGTTGACTAAGCGAAACAGCGAGTGCGAATTGTCGCGCCCTGGGCTACCCTGCCTCGATGTTTTGCGAGGTCAACCATGCATATTCACATTCTCGGTATTTGCGGCACTTTCATGGGCTCGCTGGCGGTGCTGGCCAAGGAACTTGGCCATCGCGTCACCGGCTCCGACGCCAATGTCTATCCCCCGATGAGCACCCAGCTCGAAGCCCAGGGCATCGAGTTGACCCAAGGCTATGACCCCGCCCAGCTGGACCCGGCGCCAGACCTGGTGGTCATCGGCAATGCCATGTCCCGTGGCAACCCGGCGGTGGAGTACGTGCTGAACAAAGGCCTGCCCTATGTTTCCGGCCCGCAATGGCTGGCAGACCACGTGCTGCAGGGCCGCTGGGTACTGGCCGTTGCCGGCACCCACGGCAAGACCACCACCAGCAGCATGCTGGCCTGGGTGCTGGAACATGCCGGCATGAGCCCGGGCTTCCTGATTGGCGGTGTGCCGCAAAACTTCTCGGTGTCGGCGCGCCTGGGCGATACGCCGTTCTTCGTGGTCGAAGCGGACGAGTACGACAGCGCCTTCTTCGACAAACGCTCGAAATTTGTCCACTACCACCCACGTACCGCGATCCTCAACAACCTTGAGTTCGATCATGCGGATATTTTCCCGGACCTGGCCTCGATCGAGCGGCAGTTCCACCACCTGGTGCGCACCATCCCGGGCGAAGGCCTGATCATTCACCCTACCACCGAGCAAGCGCTGGAGCGGGTGATCGGCATGGGTTGCTGGACCCCGGTGCAGACTACGGGCGAAGGCGGCCAGTGGCAGGCGCGCCTGCTCAGCGCCGACGGCTCGCGTTTCGAGGTACTGTTCGAGGGTGAGGTGCAGGGCGTGGTGGATTGGGCGCTGACTGGCCAGCACAACGTTGCCAACGCCCTGGCTACCTTGGCGGCGGCCCGCCATGTCGGCGTGGTCCCGGCCATGGGCATCGAGGGCCTGAGCGCCTTCAAGAGCGTCAAGCGGCGCATGGAAAAGGTTGCCGAAGTGCAGGGCGTGACCATCTACGATGACTTCGCCCACCACCCGACCGCCATCGCCACCACCCTCGACGGCCTGCGCAAGCGTGTTGGCGAGTCGCCTGTGATTGCCGTGATCGAGCCACGCTCCAACTCGATGAAGCTCGGCGCCCACCGTGACGGATTACCGGAAAGCGTCAACGACGCCGACCAGGTGATCTGGTACGCCCCGGCCAACCTCGGCTGGGACTTGGCGGCCACCGCTGCGAAGTGCAAGGTACCGAGCGTGGTGGCCGACAGCCTCGACGCGATCATCGAGCGGGTCAAAGGCCAGGCACGCCCCGGCACCCACGTGGTGATCATGAGCAACGGCGGCTTCGGTGGCCTGCACGGCAAGCTGGCCGAGGCCCTGAAGTGAGCGGGCCGGAACGCATCACCCTGGCCATGACGGGCGCCTCGGGCGCCCAGTATGGCCTGCGGCTGCTCGATTGCCTGGTGCGCGAGGACCGCGAGGTGCACTTTCTGATCTCCAAGGCCGCGCAGCTGGTGATGGCCACCGAGACCGACGTGGTGCTACCGGCCAAGCCTCAGGCGATGCAGGCATTTCTTACCGAATATACCGGCGCCGCCGACGGGCAGATCCGTGTGTACGGCAAGGAAGACTGGATGTCGCCGGTGGCCTCAGGCTCCGGCGCCCCGGCGGCGATGGTGGTGGTACCTTGCTCTACGGGTACCCTGTCCTCGATCGCCACAGGTGCCTGCAACAATCTGATCGAACGTGCGGCAGACGTTACCCTCAAAGAGCGTCGCCAGCTGATTCTGGTACCCCGCGAAGCACCGTTTTCCACCATCCACCTGGAAAACATGCTCAAGCTGTCGCAAATGGGGGCGGTGATCCTGCCGGCGGCGCCGGGCTTCTATCACCAGCCGCAAACCATCGATGACCTGGTCGACTTTGTCGTGGCGCGCATCCTCAACCTGCTGGCCATTCCCCAGGACATGTTGCCGCGTTGGGGCGAGCATCATTTCGGGGTGGATGATTGAAGCGTGCGTTGCTAGGTGTGGCGGCGCTGGTGATGCTGGGCGGCTGCGCCACTGCGCGCACCCTGGATGCCGCCAAGCCAGGGGCACCGGTGGTGTATGCCGGTACCCGGCTGGATTTGTACGTCATCAATGGCGGGTGCTGCCCGCGGGACCACTACGGGGCTGATGCACCGGCCTATCCAGGCCTGGACCTGCCCGGCAGCATGCTGCTCGATACGCTGTTGTTGCCGTTGTCATTGCTGACTGCGGCCGGGGTGGGCTTTCAGGCAACCGGCGGGCTCTAGCCAGCGCCGTCCACCCTTGTGGGAGCGGCCTTGCGGCCCTATCGCGACACAAGGCCGCTCCTGCAACGGTCCAGTGCAGCTTTCAGGGGGTTTTGCCCAATTTGCGAAGCTCATCCGACTCCACAATCCGCACCCCGTCCTCTTCCTCCAGCGCCAGCCGCCACAAGGCTCGGGCCAGGGTACAAGCCTCGATCCCTCTGTACTTGCCGGGGATCAACCGGGAAAACGGCGAAGCCAGTTGTTCCGCGAGCCGTGGCTCAATCCGCTCGCCCAATAGCAAAGACGGCCGCACGATGGTCAGCTGCGGCCAGTCCTGGGCTTTGAGCGCTTCTTCCATCTCGCCCTTCACCCGGTTGTAGAAAATAGACGATTTCGGGTCGGCGCCCAGCGCACTGACCACCAGCAAATGCCGTGCGCCCATCTCCCGGGCACGCTTGCTGAACGCCACTACCATGTCCAGGTCCACTGCGCGGAAAGCCGATTCGGAGCCGGCCTGCTTCAGCGTGGTGCCCAGGCAGCAGTAGGCGATATCAACACGCCCGGCCAGCTGTGGAAGAAATACCGCCGGGTCGCCGACCGGGTTTTCCAGGTGCGGATGCCCGGCCAGCGGCCGGCGGGTAGGCGCCAGTACGCGGGTGATGGTGGGCTCGTTGAGCAGGCGGTCAAGCAGGTGCTCACCGGTCAGGCCGGTGGCACCGGCAAGCAGGACATGCTGAGGCGTCAAATACATGATGTCTCTCCCTTGTTACACACAAGTCTAGTGGCTGCCAGGCATTTTTGCCTGTCCTCCCACGTTGGCCTGTGCGGCGTTACGCAATGCTTCTTCGGCCTGTTGCCGGCGCAAGTGCTGCCAGTGTTCAAGTACTGCTGGCGGCGCCCACAGCTGGGGCTCCGAAGCCTCGAAGCCTTCCCTTTGTTCTCTTTCGGCAACGCTGGCGCGTGCCAGTTCAAACGCCTGTTTCAGGTCGTCGGTCTGGTTCAGTGCTTCTGCGAACAGGGCGTCACCAAAGTAGGTGAAATCGGCTTCTTCCGAGCATCCGAAGGACACGCGGTCGGCCCGAGCGGCGGTCATTATCACCGTGCGATCATCCTTGAGCGGGGCAATGTAGCCGCCTGAATAGCACGCCGAGATGACGATTACCTTGTCGCGGTTTTTCAGCGGCGCCAGGGCGGTGGCCAGCTCGTCGGCAGTAAGGTCGGCCAGTTGCAGGCGCGGCTGGTCGAGCACCAACTGGTGGTCCTGGCTGCCGTGGCTGGTGAGGTAGATGAACACCAGGTCTTCGGGGCCGCTGCGTTCGGCCAGCGTGATGGCGGCACGGGTGAGGGTCTCGCGGGTGGCCATAGGTCGGGTGGCCATGTGGTCGCGGTGATTGACCAAGGTCACTTGGCCACGGGCGCCAAAGCGCACTTTGAGCATGTTGCTGACATAGTCGGCTTCTCGCAGAAACACGCTTTGCTGGCCATCGCCGGCCACTACCAGGCTGTAAAGCTGAATGGGCGGTGCCGAGCGCGGTACGCGCGCAAGCGCCTCTTCCAGCAGCCGGCCCTGGTTGAGCAGGGCCAGGTCGAGAGGGTCGGGCAGCAGCTTGCCTTTCTGGTCGCGTACGCGAACGCCGTTGGCCCAGGTGCCACTTTCGACCTGGCCACTGGCAAGGGTCAGCCGCCCATGGCCATGGTAGGCATCGTTCAGGAAGCCGCCGACATACGTGCTGCCGTCGGCCAGCTGCAGGCTGCCCTGGCCCGACAGGCGCCAGTCGATGAACTCGCCCTTGTAGTGGCTGCCGTCGCTGCCCAGCAGTTCGCCTTCGCCCACCAGCGAGCCATCCTTGAACTCGCCGATCCACACATCGCCATCGGCGCTTTCATAGCGGCCACGGCCTTCCAGGCGGTTGTCCTTGAACTCACCGATGTACTGCTCGCCGTCGACGCTGTCGTAAGTACCGCTGCCTTGCAGCTGGCCGTTGACGAAGCGCCCGCTGAACTGGTTGCCGCTGGCATCGCTGCGTACGCCGGCGCCGTTGGGCTTGCCCTTGGCGAACAGGCCTTGATAGCGGCTGCCGTCGGCCAGCTCCAGCTCGCCCGCGCCTTCGTACAGGTCGTCCTTGAACTGGCCGCGGTAGGTCTGGTCGGCTTGCTTGAGCGTGCCTTCGCCGTCGCGGCGGCCGTGCTTGAAGGTGCCACTGTAGTGGCTGCCCGGGGTGGTCAGGTCGCCCAGCCCCTCGAACAGCCCCTCGGCAAACTGGCCACGGTAAACCTCGCCGTTCTGGCCATGCCACTCGCCCTGGCCATGCCACTGCCCGTCCTTGAAGCCGCCGGCGTACCAACTGCCGTTGGGGTAGTCGATACGGCCCTCGCCCTGCAACAGGCCGTCGACCACTTGCCCCCGGTAACGCCCCCCGTCAGGCAGGCGTGCGTCCGGCGCAAGCAGCGATTCGCCATCGCCACAGGCGGCGAGCAGCAGGACCAAGGTAATGGGGAGCAGTGGACGCATGGCGAGGACCGGGCAATAGGTTTGCCGAGTATGACGCAGAATAAGGGGCCGAGACAGATAGGGCACAAGTAGATGAGGCAACGGACCGGCGCGGCGAGATGGCTGTGGGGTGAATGTCGGGGGATCGAGGGTGGGCAGACAAGTGCATGCCTTGAGTTGTTCATCGCCTGTGAGATCGAGCGCCGCCCGCGCGGCGCTTCGCGGGGCAAGCCCGCTCCCACATTTGTTTCGGGCCAGTCACTCCTGCACCCTAGGCGCGCGCCCCCTGGATGTATGACATGACATTGATGAAGAGCAGCTGCTTACCCTTCGATATCGAATGGAACAAACAAGGGGCCGCGCGGAAAAGGTTCAGGTAGTACTGGCCCGAAACAGATGTGGGAGCGGGCTTGCCCCGCGAAGCGCCGCGCGGGCGGCGCTCGATCTCACAGGCGATGCACAACTCAAGTCATACCCTTCAATGCCCCCGCAAAAAATCCACCATCCTGCGGTTCACTTCTTCAGCCGCCTCCATCTGCACCATGTGGCCGGCGTCGGCTAGCACCAGCACCTCGGCCTCCAGGCCTTCGGCATGGCTGGCCGGGATGATCGCGTCCTTCCCGCCCCACACCACCAGCGCCGGATGCTGCCCCAGCACCCCACGCAGGTCGTGGCGCTGCCGGTTGCCGTCGGCGATGGCCGATGCCAGCTGGGCCAATGCGGTATCAACACCTTCCAGGCGCTTGAACTTGAGCATGTCCTCCAGCATTTGCCGGGTCACCAGCGCCGGGTCGGCAAACAATTGCACCATCTGCGGTTTAAGGGCGTTGCGGTTGGCGGCGGCGACAAAGCCTTGCAGGTACTGCCCGTTAATCGCTTCGCCCAGGCCGGCGCTGGCCACCAGGCTCAGGCTTGCCACCCGCTGCGGCGCCAGGCGCGCCACGTTGAGGCTTACCGCGCCGCCCATGGAGTGCCCGGCCAGGTGGGCCTTGGCGATGCCCAGGTGGTCGAGCAGCGCCAGCACGGTTTCGCTCAGCTCATCCAGGTCGCCACGTTGCAGTGCTTTGGCGGACTCGCCGTGCCCTGGCAGGTCCAGGGCGATCACGCGGCGTTCGGCGGCCAGCGCCGGATGGTTGAACAGCCAGTTGTTGAGGTCGCCACCAAAACCGTGCACCAGCACCAGCGGCGTGCCGCCTTCCCCCAGCTCGAACCAGCGCACCAGGCGGCCGCCTATTTCAGCCTTTTGTGGGGCCGGCCCCTGTGCCTGATCGCCCCCCCCTTCGGCGACGAACCCGGCCTGAAAGCGCTGCACCACCGCATCGATTTCCGCTTCTTCGGCTTCGCCTTCCACCACCACTGCCAGCAGCGCGCCGACCGGCAGGGTTTCATCCGGCCTGGCCACCTGGCGGCGCAGTACGCCACTGAACGGGGCTTCGACGCTGCTGCTGATTTTGTCAGTCTCGACGTCCAGCACCTCGTCGCCCTTGTTGATTGCGTCACCTTCCTGCTTGAGCCAGGTGTCCACCCGGCCTTCGGTCATCGACAGGCCCCACTTGGGCATGGTCAGGGTATGGATCTGGCTCATGCGGCACTCCTTGCGGCTTCTATCACCTTGCGCACGGCTGCTTCGATCTTCGCCGCGTCAGGGATGTACAGGTCTTCCAAGGCATCGGAGAACGGCACCGGGGTGTGCGGTGCGGTGACCATTTCGATCGGGCCCTTGAGTGCGCCGAAGGCCTTTTGCGCCACCAGCGCGCTGATGTCGGTGGCCATCGAGCAGCGCGGGTTAGCTTCGTCGATCACCACCAGGCGGCCGGTTTTTTCCACGCTTTCAAGAATGCTGTCCTCGTCCAGCGGGCTGGTGGTGCGCAGGTCCAGCACTTCGCAGTCGATGCCCTGGCGGGCCAGGTTGTTGGCTGCTTCAAGTGCCACGTGGACCATGCGGCCATAGGTGACCAGGGTCACGTCGTCACCATCGCGCAGGAAGTTGGCCTCGCCGAACGGCACGGTGTACACCTCTTCCGGCACCTCGCCCTGCATGCTGTACAACAACTTGTGCTCGCAGAAGATCACCGGGTCGTTGTCGCGGATAGCCTGGATCAACAGGCCCTTGGCATCGTAAGGCGAGGACGGGCACACCACTTTCAGGCCGGGGATGTGCGTCCACAGCGAGGTGAGCATCTGCGAGTGCTGGGCGGCCGCACGCAGGCCTGCGCCGTACATGGTGCGCATCACCAGCGGGGTGACCGCCTTGCCGCCGAACATATAGCGGAATTTGGCGGCCTGGTTGAGGATCTGGTCCAGGCAGCAGCCGGCAAAGTCCACGAACATCAGTTCGCACACCGGGCGCAGGCCTTGCGTGGCGGCACCGACGGCAGCGCCGACGTAGCCGATTTCCGACAGCGGTGCGTCCAGCACGCGGCCGGGGAACTGGTGGTACAAGCCCTTGGTCACGCCCAGCACGCCACCCCAGGCGTCATCTTCGCCGGGTGCACCGGCACCGCCGGCAACGTCTTCGCCAATGATGAACACGGTGTTGTCGCGGCGCATTTCCTGGGCCAGGGCTTCGTTGATGGCCTGCTGGTAGCTGATCTTTCTTGCCATGGTGGTTCTCCTGTTGTTCTTGTAATCCGCGGCTCAGGGGTAGCTGACGTAGACGTCGGTGAGCAGGTCGGCGGGCTGTGGCTTGGGATCGGACTTGGCGCGGCGCACGGCGTCTTCGATCAGGTCCTCGATGCGCCCGTCGATGGCGTCCAGTTGCCCGGCAGTGAGCAGGCCAGCGCGGGTGGTCTTGTTACGGAACTGCATCAGGCAGTCGCGGGATTCGCGCAGGTTCTTCACTTCATCCGGGGCGCGGTAGGTTTGCGCATCGCCTTCGAAGTGGCCGTAGTAGCGGCTGAGCTTGACCTCGATCAGTGACGGCCCTTGCCCCGCACGGGCGCGCTCTATGGCGGCCCCGGCGGCCTCGTACACGGCAAAGAAGTCGAAGCCGTCGATGGTGACACCCGGCATGCCGAAGCCGGCGGCGCGGTCGGCAATGTGGTCGCAGGCGACGGACCAATTGGAGGCGGTGGCCTCGGCGTAGCCGTTGTTCTCGGCCACGAAGATGCACGGCAGGTTCATGATCGACGCCATGTTCATGGCTTCGAACACAGCACCCTCGTTGGAAGCGCCATCGCCGAAGAAGGCCACCGACACGTCATCACGGCCCTTGAGTTTGGCCGCCAATGCCGCCCCGGCCACCAGCGGTGCACCGGCGCCGACGATGCCGTTGGCACCGAGCATGCCCTTTTCCAGGTCGGCAATGTGCATCGAGCCGCCCTTGCCGCCGCACACGCCGGTTTTCTTGCCATAGATTTCGGCCATCATGCCGTACACATCCACGCCCTTGGCGATGCAATGGCCATGGCCGCGGTGGGTCGAGGCAATGCAGTCGCTGTCGCGCAGGTGGGCCATGACCCCGGCGGCGGAGGCTTCTTCGCCGGCATACAGGTGGACGAAGCCGGGGATCTCGCCCGTGGCAAACTCCACGTGCAGGCGTTCCTCGAAGGCGCGAATGGTGCGCATCACTTCATAGGCATGCAGCAGTTGTTCGGTACTGAGTTGATTGGACATCTTGTTGTTCTCCAGGGTTGTCTCAACGCGGGGTTGCAGGGTGCAGCCGATGGCCACGCGGCACGGTCAGCAGGTGATGGCGGGCGGCATGCGCCAGGACCGCCTCGACGTCCACGCTCAGCGGCCCTTGGTGGTCGAGCGTGATGGTGGGTGTATCGTGTTCGGCGAATTCGATTTCGCGCTCGCCGTCCAGGGCCAAGGTGCCGCTGGAAAGGCTCAGGCGATGGGCGACGCCAGGCATAAGCGTGCCGCTGGCGGTGATGCCGCAACCTTGCAGCAGGCCGGGCGCCAGGGGCGCGAGCAGCGCCTGTTCGGCACCGGGGTTCAAGCGCACCCAGACGCCATGGGGGGCCTGGCGCGATACCGGGCACCACAGCCCGCACAGGGCTGACAGGCCAATGGCATGGGGCTCGGCGAAGCAGGCAAAAACCTCGCACAGGTCTTCGCTGCGGCTGAGCGCACGGGCGCCGATGAAGCGCTGGGGCGAGACTGCCACCTCCACCAGTGCCCACTCGGCAAGCTGTTGTTCGGGCACTTTGACCAGCAGGCGCTTGTTGCGGCGCAGGCCGACATCGGTCGGTACCCGCCCGCAGGCGAGCAAGCCGCCGGCCAGACCGGCGCTGGTGGCTTCACGCAGTTCGGGGAAAGCATTGTTGGTGCCGGTGGACAAGGTCAGCAGCGGTACGTCACCCGCCTGGGCAGCGACCGCCTTGTGGGTGCCGTCGCCGCCGAGCACGGCGATCATCGCCACACCACGCTCGACCATGCGGCGGGTAGCCAGATGCGTGTCGGCAACGGTCTGGGTCAACGGCAGGTCGAGTATTTCGATGGTTGGCCAATGCTGGTCACGGGCGACCGGACCCTGGCTGGCCTTGAGCACGGCGGCGGCGATGCCCGTCATGTCGCTGGGCAGCAGCACCTGGCCGACGCCGGTAGCACCGAAGGCAGCCAGCAGCCGCTGGATCGCCGAGGCCTTGTCGGTGCTCGAATAGAGCCCGGCATTGGCGGTCAGGCGGCGCAGGTCGCGGCCAGAGGCAGGGTTGGCAATGATCCCGACGATCGGGGCGGGTAGCGGCATGGCGCACCTCGTATTTTTGTTTGCAAGGGCAGGAGCAAGCCCGGTGCCAGCTTTTCATGGCTTGGCTGAAGCGCCCGTGCCAGAGCGGTTTGCTTGCACGGCAGTACGTGCCCCTGGTGGCGTCCACGAGACGCTGGGTGCCAACGGGGGGCGTTGGTTGACGAGACGCTGAGACGCAGCGTCTCAAGCCAGCCGGTAATCACACAGTGCTTGTCGGGGCATGCGTGGAAGCGCTTAATGGCCGGACAACGATAAAAACAGCAACGAGAACCGGAGGGCCTGAATGCTTGCCGCGAACTCCCGAGCCCATGTCGACTGCGTCAGCCGGGTGCTGAAGAATGCCGACCGCCTGCCCCAGGCACCGGTGCCAGCGCTGATCCTCGATTCATGGCGCCGTTCCATGGAGCTGTACCGCCTCGACCCCGGGTCCCAACAGGGGCCGCGCATCCTGTCCCAAAGCCTGCTGAACGAATGCCGCGAACGCGCCGAACTGTTTCTGCGCATCGCTGGCGATGCCGTGGCACGCCTGCACGAGCGGGTGCGCGGCGCCGACTACTGCGTGCTGCTGACCGATGCCCAGGGGCGCACCATTGATTACCGGGTCGAATCGGCCATCCGCAATGACTGCCGCAAGGCCGGGCTGTACCTGGGCACTTGCTGGTCGGAAGGTGAGGAGGGCACCTGCGGTGTGGCGGCGGTGCTGACCAGCAAGGCGCCGGTCACGGTGCACAAGCGCGATCACTTCCGCGCAGCCTTCATCGGCCTGACCTGCACCGCAGCGCCGGTGTTCGACCCGCAGGGCGAGTTGCTGGGCGTGGTGGATGTTTCGGCCCTGCAGTCACCGGATGATCGCCGCAGCCAACACTTGATCCGCCAGTTGGTCGAGCAGACTGCCCGTGAAATCGAAAACGCCTTCTTCATGCACAGTGCACAGGGCCACTGGGTGATGCGTGCCCATGGCACACCGGGTTATGTGGAAAGCCAGCCCGACTACCTGCTGGCCTGGGATGCCGACGGCCGCTTGCAAGCCATCAACAGCCTGGCGCGCAAGCGGCTGGTACAGCACTTGGGGCGCTTGCCTGAGCACATTGGCGAACTGTTCGACATGGGGCAGCTACGGCGCGTCAACACCTCGTCCGCCCAGCGCCTGCCGGGCCTGGGCGGGCTGTATGGCCGTGTCAGCGCCCCGCAGCAGCGCCCGCGCGTGCAGCCCTTGCGTCAGGCTCAGGACCCCCGCATCGAGCAGCACTTGCGGCTGGCCACGCGGGTCAAGGACTGCAACCTGGCGGTGCTGGTACAAGGCGAGACGGGGGTCGGCAAAGAAGTTTTCGCCCGTCAGTTGCACCAGCAGAGCCAGCGCCGCGACGGCCCGTTTGTCACGCTGAACTGCGCCGCCATCCCGGAAAACCTGATTGAGAGCGAGCTGTTTGGCTACGTGGCCGGGGCCTTCACCGGGGCTTCCAGCAAAGGCATGCAGGGGCTGTTGCAGCAGGCTGATGGCGGCACCCTGTTCCTTGACGAAATCGGCGACATGCCGCTGAACCTGCAAACCCGCCTGCTGCGCGTGCTGGCCGAAGGCGAAGTGGCGCCGCTGGGTGCTGCACGGCGCGAACGCGTGGACATTCAGGTGATCTGCGCCACCCACCGTGACCTGGCAACGATGGTGGCGGACGGGCGTTTTCGTGAAGACCTGTACTACCGCCTGGCCAATGCCCGCTTCGAGCTGCCGCCCTTGCGTGAGCGCGAGGACCGCCTGGGGCTGATCCACCAGTTGCTGGCCGAAGAAGCCGAAGCCTGTGGGGTCGACGTGGTGCTGGCCGATGATGCGCTACAGGCGTTGCTGGTTTATCGCTGGCCGGGCAACCTGCGCCAGCTGCGGCAGGTCTTGCGCTATGCCTGCGCGGTGAGTGAAGTCGGGCAGGTTCGCTTGCTGGATTTGCCACAAGCGGTGCGGGGCGAGGCAGTCGTTTCGAGTGACAGCGGTGTATCGTGCCCGGCCCGGCAGTTGCTGCTGGACGCGCTGATCCGCCATCGCTGGAAACCGGCCGATGCGGCGCGGGCGTTGGGGATATCGCGGGCTACCTTGTATCGGCGTGTGCATGAGCACTGCATCGAGATGCCGCGGATGAAGGGGTAGGGCCCCGGCAGGCAATAAAAAACCCCGGAACCAGTCCGGGGTTTTGCGACATCGCACTGCTCGATCAGTCCTGGTTAGCCAGTTTGTGCTCGAGGTAGTGAATGTTCACGCCGCCTTTGCAGAAACCTTCATCACGTACCAGGTCACGGTGCAGCGGGATGTTGGTCTTGATGCCGTCGACGACGATCTCGTCCAGGGCATTGCGCATGCGCGCCATGGCTTCTTCGCGGTCCTTGCCGTAGGTGATCAGCTTGCCGATCAGCGAGTCATAGTTCGGCGGAACCGAATAGCCGCTGTACAGGTGCGAATCGACGCGTACGCCATTGCCGCCCGGGGCGTGGAAGTGTTTTACCTTGCCTGGGCTCGGGATGAACTTCTTCGGGTCTTCGGCGTTGATCCGGCACTCCAGCGAGTGGCCACGGATCACAACGTCTTCCTGGCGGAACGACAGCTTGTTGCCAGCGGCGATGCTCAGCATCTCCTTGACGATGTCGATACCGGTAACCATCTCCGACACCGGGTGCTCAACCTGCACACGGGTGTTCATCTCGATGAAGTAGAAGCTGCCGTTCTCGTACAGGAACTCGAAAGTACCGGCACCACGGTAGCCGATCTCGATGCACGCATCGACGCAACGTTTGAACACTTCCTGACGGGCTTTCTCGTCGATGCCCGGGGCTGGTGCTTCTTCCAGAACCTTCTGGTGACGGCGCTGCAGCGAGCAGTCACGGTCGCCCAGGTGGATGGCGTTGCCTTGGCCGTCGGACAGAACCTGTACTTCCACGTGGCGTGGGTTGGTCAGGAACTTCTCCAGGTAGACCATCGGGTTGCCGAAGGCAGCACCGGCTTCGGTACGGGTGAGCTTGGCCGAGGAAATCAGGTCCTCTTCCTTGTGCACCACGCGCATGCCGCGACCACCACCGCCACCGGCGGCCTTGATGATCACCGGGTAGCCGACGTCACGGGCAATCGCCAGGGCGACTTCTTCGTCTTCTGGCAGCGGGCCATCAGAGCCCGGTACGGTCGGCACGCCCGACTTGATCATCGCGTCCTTGGCCGAAACCTTGTCGCCCATCAGGCGAATGGTATCGGCTTTCGGGCCGATGAAGGCGAAACCGGATTTTTCAACCTGTTCGGCGAAGTCGGCGTTTTCTGCCAGGAAACCGTAGCCCGGGTGAATCGCGGTGGCGCCGGTGACTTCGGCGGCAGCGATGATTGCCGGGATATGCAGGTAGGAATCCTTGGACGATGCAGGACCGATGCAGACCGACTCGTCTGCCAGGCCCAGGTGCATCAGTTCACGGTCGGCGGTGGAGTGCACAGCGACGGTTTTGATGCCCAGCTCTTTGCAGGCACGCAGGATCCGCAGGGCAATTTCCCCACGGTTGGCGATCAGGACTTTTTCGAGCTTCCCAGACATCGTTGGCTCTCCGCGATTCAAACGACGGTGAACAGCGGCTGGTCGAACTCAACCGGCTGGCCGTCTTCTACCAGGATGGCGTCGATGACACCGCCAACATCGGCTTCGATGTGGTTCATCATCTTCATGGCTTCGACGATGCACAGGGTGTCGCCTTTCTTCACGGTCTGGCCAACTTCAGCAAAGTTCGGCGAGGTCGGCGAAGGCTTGCGGTAGAAGGTACCTACCATTGGCGAGCGGATCACGGTGCCTTTCAGGGCCGGGGCTGCGGCAGCGGCTTCGGCGACTGGAGCAGCAGCGGCAACCGGGGCAGCAGCAGGTGCAGCGGCCATCGGTGCTGGTGCGTAGAACTGTTGGGCAGCTGGGGTCTTGCTGTGACGGCTGATACGGACCGACTCTTCGCCTTCCTTGATCTCCAGTTCGTCGATGCCAGACTCTTCCAGCAGCTCGATCAGTTTCTTGACTTTACGGATATCCATTAATCATCAACTCCCAAAGGTTCGGTCAGGGGGCGAAATTTAAAAAACGTATCGATACGTTTCTATCGAACCCTGGCCCACTGAGGCCAGGGTTTTCATCATTTGGGCTGTGCGTTGGCAGCCAGTTGTTCCAGCGCGGACTCCAGGGCCAGGCGATAACCGCTGGCGCCCAGACCGCAGATCACCCCTACGGCAACATCGGAAAAGTAGGAGTGGTGACGGAACGGTTCGCGTTTGTGCACGTTGGACAGGTGCACTTCGATGAATGGGATGCTCACTGCAAGCAATGCGTCACGTAATGCGACGCTTGTGTGGGTGAAAGCAGCCGGATTGATCAGGATGAAGTCCACACCCTCGTTGCGTGCGGCGTGAATGCGGTCGATCAGTTCGTATTCGGCATTGCTCTGCAGGTACTGCAGATGGTGGCCTGCCGCGCGGGCACGTTGCTCCAGGTCCTGGTTGATCTGGGCCAGGGTCACGGCGCCGTAATGGCCTGGCTCGCGAGTACCGAGCAGGTTGAGGTTGGGGCCGTGGAGCACCAGTAGCGTTGCCATCTGCGGATTCCTTGGATTTGTAGGGCAATTCGACACAGCGCGGCGAGTGTGCCGTAAAGCGACGGCAAGTGTCCAGTTCCCGGCAATAGCCAGCACGATGTCCGAGATTCGCGCGAAGTATGTGACCAAATAATTAAATCTGGTCATCTATTTCAGGATTTTTCCCGGCACGCGGGAAGTTATAGACCTACTTTGCCGCGCACGCGGGCCAGAATTTGCGCGAATTCACCGGCGTTTATCTCGCCAATCACCCGATCAGCGGTAATTTCGCTGCCGTTCGCGGCAAAGAACAGCAGGGCAGGTGGGCCGAACAGCTGGTAGCGATCGAGCAGTTTGCGTTGCTCGGCATTGCTCTCGGTGATGTCGAAACGCAACAGCTTGAAGCCGGCCAGCTGCGCCTGCACCTGCGGCGCGTTGAGCACTTCATGCTCGATCACCTTGCAGCTGATGCACCAGTCGGCATACCAGTCCAGCAGCACCGGCTGGCCGGCCGCTTTGGCCTGGGCCAGTGCGGCGTCCAGTGCGGTGGGGGTGGTGATGGTCTGCCAGGCATCCGTCTTTGCCGCCTGGCTGCTGCCGGTGGCCGCAAGTGCTGCAACGGGCAGCGGGCGAAGCGGGTCGCCTTGGCCACTGAGGGCGCCGTACCAGCAGGCCAGGGCGTATACCAGCAAAGCCAGGCCTAGCAGTTGGGCCAGGCGCTGGCGTGCGGTCTTGACGACGAACTCCAGGGCGCCCAGGAAAAGTGCCACGCCGGCTGCGAGGAACCCCACCAGCAGCAAGGTCACAGGGCCCGGCAGCACGCGGCTGAGCAAGCCAATGGACAGCCCCAGCAGCAGCACCCCGATGGCGTTTTTCACCGTGTTCATCCACGGGCCGCTTTTTGGCAGCCAGGCCGCGCCACCGGTGGCCACCAGCAACAAGGGTGCACCCATGCCCAGGCCCAGGGCGAACAGCTTGAGTGCGCCACCCAGGGCATCGCCGCTGGCACTGATATACAGCAGGGCGCCAGCCAGGGGGGCTGATACGCAAGGCGAAACCAGCAGGCTGGAGAGCACGCCCAGCACTGCCGCACCCAGCAGCGAGCCACCCCGGGTGTGATTGGCGACGTTGTTCAGGCGGTTGCTCAGGGCCTGGGGCAGCTTCAGCTCGAACAGGCCGAACATGGCCAAGGCAAATACCACGAAGAACAGGGCGAAGGGCACCAGCACCCAGGCCGACTGCAGGCGCGCCTGCAGGTTCAGGCCCGCGCCGAACAGGCCCATGAGCGCGCCGAGCGCTGCGAAACTGGCCGCCATCGGCAGCACGTACGCCAGCGATAGCGCCAGCCCGCGCAGCCCACCCACCTGGCCGCGCAGCACTACGCCCGACAGGATCGGCAGCATCGGCAGTACACACGGGGTAAAGGTCAGGCCCACCCCGGCGAGAAAGAACAACAGCAGCGATTTCCAGTTCCAGCCGTGTTCGGCCGTTGCGGGGGCGTTGGCACCGCCTTCGCCATCAATACTCAGGCGTGCGGTTTCCGGTGGGTAGCACAGGCCTTTGTCGGCACAGCCTTGGTAGCCCACCAGCAGGGTGAAGGCACGCGGGTCGGTGCGCGGCAGTTCGATGTCGAGCACGCCGTGGTACACCTCGACGTCGCCGAAGAATTCATCGTGCTTGGCCTCGCCCTTGGGGATGTTCGGCGCGCCCAGGGTGATGTCTGCCGGCTCGGTGTGGAACTGGAAGCGGTGGCGGTAGAGGTAGTAGCCCTCGGTGGCGACGAAGCGCAGCTTGAGGGTGTGCGCGTCGGCCTGGACCAGGCTGAGCTTGAAGGCATCGTGAACCGGCAGGAAGTCGGCGTTGTTGGCCAGCGAAGCGGCGCCGAGGGTAGCGCTGGGGCGGTTGTCGAGCAGGCCCGTGGCGAAGGCAGGGCTGGCCAGCAGCAGGAACAGCAGGAAAAACAGGCGGCGCATGGCGGACTCGCGAGGTGGAACGTGCTGGGCATGATAGCGGAGTTGGTGCGGGTTAGGGCCATGCAGGCGGCGGGGGCGACACATGGCCGCTGGATCATGTGTCGCCTGTGCCGGCCTTTAGCGATCACTGTGGGAGCGGGCAAGCCCGCGAAGCAGGCGGCGCGATGGATGGCACCGGCTGCGCCGGTGTTCGAGGGCATGCCCGCTCCCACAGTTATCACGCATGCTTCCTTAAACCCTGAATGCTCGCACCGCCCGGTTCAGCTCACCGCCCAGGCTGAGCAACTGCTCGCCTTGCACGCGCCCTTCACCAATGCGCTGCAGGTTGTCTTCGCCCAGCTCGTGAATCCGCTCGCTGTGGTCACGAATGTCACTCACCGCACCACTCTGCTGCGCCGTGACATCGGCAATGCGCACCGCTGTGTCGGAAATGGTGCGGATGGCACAGACAATCTCGTCCAGCGCGCCATCCGCCGCCTGAGCCTGGCTGGCCGTAGCCTCGGCATGCTCAAGCTGCGCGCGCATCCCTGCCACCGAACCTTTCGCCGCTTGCTGCAGGCGGTCGATCAGTGCCTGAATCTCGCCGGTCGCCCCCGTGGTGCGCTGCGCCAGCGAACGCACTTCATCGGCTACCACAGCAAAGCCACGGCCCATTTCCCCCGCTCGTGCCGCTTCGATCGCAGCGTTCAGCGCCAGCAAATTGGTCTGTTCGGCAATCGAGCGGATCACTGTCAGCACCCCGCCGATGGTCGCCGACTCTTCCGCCAATTGCTCGATCATGCGGGCGTTGCCTTGCACTTCATCAACCAGCTCGCGCAAGCCGGACAGGCTCTGGCCAATGACCGCCTGGCCCTGCTCCACCGCGCGCCCGGCATCGCGGCTGGCATCGGCGGCGGCGCTGGCATCCCCCGCCACTTGCTGGATGGTCGCCTCCAGTTCACCCAAGGCGTCGCGGATCTGCCCGGTATCGCCCGCCTGGCGCTCGGCGCCGTCGTGCAGGGCAGCGCTCATGCCGGCCAGGGCGTGGCTGCTGCCAGCCACCTGCTCGGCGTTGTGGCGGATGGTACCGACCAGCTCCACCAGGTACTGGCGCAGGCGGTTGAGCGACTCCTGGATATCGTGCAGTTCGCGGTTGGTCTTGCCCAGGGAGATGGCTTGGGCAAAGTCGCCCTCGGCCCAACATGACAAGGCTGGGGCAAGGCTGGTGAGGGTGCGGGTCAGGCGCCGCTGCAAGGTGTCGATCAGCAAGGCGATGAGCAGTATCAGGCCGATCATCAGGCCCTGGATGATGCGCACCTCGGCGGCGATCTTTGCATGCTCGCCGCGTACTTCGGGTTCCAGCGCGGCAATGGCTTGCTGCACCGCCTCCAGGCGCTGACTGGTGCTGGCGGCCAGGGCGGCGCGGCGTTCGATCTGTTCGCGGGTGCGTTGCAGTTCGGCCGGGTAGCGGCTTAGCAGGCTTTGCAGTTCACGCTTCAGGCCCACCGCAATGTCTTCCTGCTGGGCGCTGGCCTGGGTTTCCAGGCCCATCATGGCGGCGAAGTCGTCGGCAACGGATTCGGCTGCGCGGGTCACGCCCAACAACGGCAAGCTGTCGATGGCTTGCGCCTGGGTGCGGATCAGTTGCAGTTCACGCTCTACTTCGTCGGCCAGCTCCGGGCGGCCGCTGCTGACCAGCTTGTCCCTTGCCAGCGACAGGCGACCGAGGTGCACGGTGGCGTCGAGCACTGGCAACAGGTAGCGGTTGGCATCGGCGCTGCCGCTGTCGCGGGCGTAGCCGGCCAGTTGTTCGAGGTTGGCCCCCAGCTCCCGCTCGGCCTGCAACAGCAGGGCTTGCGGGTCACCAGCCAGTTTACCGGCGGCCAGCAGCTCGTTGGCGGTGAAGGCCTGCAGGCTGTCGAGGCTGGGGCGCAGTTTGCCAGCCAGCTCAGTGGGCCACTCGGTCAGGGTGGCCTGAAGCTGCTGGTTGGCCTCCATGGCGGCGGCATGGCGCAGGGCATCGCCGCTGCCAAGGTAGACCTGGATATTACGTGCTGCCTGGTTCTGGAACTGCTGAGACAGGCCCAGGTAGCGCTCCATCATCTGGTAGGGGCGCTCCAGGGCACGCTGCGACCACCACAGGGTGGCGCCCAGGGCGAGACACACCGTTACCAGCAACAGGGTGTTGAAATTGGTCAGCCACTTCAGGCGCATCGCCGCGAACTTCCTGCGCAGGGGAGAGGTAGGCGCCTGAAGTTATTGCGATTTTGTGACGGGGTGATGACGACAGGGGCTTGGTGCCAGAAAAAAGTGGCACAGTGCCTTCATTTGTTTCACCTGCTCCGGCCTCTTCGCGGGTAAATCTGTTTCAAGGCTCCACTCGCACTACGCAATTACGCCCCGCATGCTTGGCCCGGTAAAGCGCTTCGTCCGCTGCACTGGCCATGGTCAGCGCGTCCAGCACCTCATCCAGCTGCACCACCCCGGCACTGAAGGTGCACTGCAAATCCCGCGGCTGCGCCGGGTAGATGATCTCTGCAAAGCGCCGGCGAATCTCGTCCAGCACCTTGTGCGCCGCGTCCAGCGCGGTATTGGGCATGACAATGGCGAACTCTTCACCGCCATAGCGGCCAATGAAATCGGTCTTGCGCAAGCGTTGCTTGAGGAACAGCGCCAGGCTCTTGATTACCCGGTCGCCCATGGGGTGGCCGTGGCGATCGTTGATCTTCTTGAAGTGGTCGATGTCGAGCATGGCAAAGCTCAACGGCTGCTGCTCACGGCGGGCGCGGAAGCTGCAGTCTTCCAGCAGTTGCAGGATGTGGGTGTGGTTGTACAGCCCGGTCAGGCTGTCGCGCACCATGCGCGCCTTCAGGTGCCGGGCGCGGGCGGCACGGTTGCGCACGGTGGTGATCAGGTGGCGTGAGCGAAACGGCTTGGTCAAGAAATCATCACCGCCCTCGCTCATGGCATCCAGCTGCTTGTCCAGGTCGTCCTCGGCAGACAGGTAGATGATCGGCACGCTCACATAGCGGTCGCTGTGGCGGATCACCTTGGCCAGTTCCGGGCCGGTGCAGGCTGGCATGTACAGGTCGAGGATGATCAGGTCGGGCTGGAAATCGGCAAGCTCTGCCATGGTGCGGATCGGGTCGGTCAGGCTACGGGTGACCATGCCGGCGCTGGCCAGCACGCGCTCGGTATGCAGGGCCTGGGTGCGCGAATCGTCGATGATCAGCACACGCAGGGGGTCGTGCGGGGCGGCGTTGGTCAGCAACTCGACCTTTTCCAGCAGGCTGGAAGCCTCCAGGCTGCCGGTGAGAAAGTCCTGGCCGCCGGCGCGCACGGCCGCCAGGCGGGTCGGGGTGTCGGCTTCATGGTGGCTGAAGAACAGCAGCGGAACAGGTTGCGCCACGCCCTTCTGCAGCTGGGTGGCCAGCAGCAGGCCTTGGCCGGCACCGGTGAAGTCGACATCCATGATCACGGCCGAGGGCGGGTATTCGCTGATCGAGGCGAGAAACGCCGCAGCGCTGGGCAGCGCTTGCACTAGCAGACCAAAAAATTCCAGTTGTTGAGCCAGGCGCTGGGCACGCTCGTGGTCCTGCAGCAGGATGTACACCGGTTTGCGCAGGGGCGGCTTGAGCACCTGATCGAGTGGGTCATCCTTGCGCAGGCCGCTACGCGTCAGCTGCTGGGCGGGGCACAGCGGGCTCGGCTCGACTGCTTGGCTCATGTCCTGGCTACTTATAGGTTGGGGTGTGCAGGGGCGATGATGGCTCTATGCTAGCAGCTCTTTTCAAAGACGTGACTGCCCTGTATCAACAAAGCGGCCAGAACGAATATTCAGTTGCTGACTGACAGGTCGCTTATGCGTACGGTGGTGTCTGCTTTATAGTGCTGCCATGCGGGCTTGCCGTGGCACCCTGGCGCAGGCCTGTGGTCCAAGCCCTAGAACCGTCGTGACTGATTAAGGACAAAGCCATGCTGGACTGGAAAAACCGCGAGGCCAAAGCCGAGCCCCGTGAGCGTGTCGACGGCCGCGGCGCTGCCGCCCGTAGCTACCTGGGCGGCCTTTGGAGCCGTGCCCTGGGGACCCTGATCGGGTTGTACCTGCTGGTGTGCATCGGCCTGGGCTGGTACTGGAGCCAGGAGCCGGACCTGTTCCCGGTTCAGCAGAATGCCCAGTCTGCCGCTGAGCGCGGTGGCCAGCAGATGGTGGTGGGCTACACCACCATCGAAACCCTCAAGACCGTGGCCGGTACCTTGCTGAACAAGCCTGGTGGCTACATCTCCAACGACCGCTTCCCGCCAGGGCTGTGGATGGACAACATGCCGAGCTGGGAATATGGCGTGCTGGTCCAGGTACGCGACTTGTCCCGCGCCCTGCGCAAGGACTTTGCCCGCTCGCAGTCGCAGTCCACCGAAGATGCCGACCTGGCCAAGGCCGAGCCGCGCTTCAACTTCGACAACAAGAGCTGGATCCTGCCATCGAGCGAGTCGGAGTTCGAAGAGGGCATCAAGTCGCTGTCCCGTTACCAGACGCGTCTGGCTTCTGGCGACAAGGGTGCGATCTTCTACACCCGCGCCGACAACCTGAACAACTGGCTGGGTGACGTGGCCACTCGCCTTGGCTCGCTGTCGCAGCGCCTGTCGGCCAGCGTTGGCCGGGTCAAGCTCAACACCACGTTGAAGACCGAGTCGGTCGTTGCCGGCCAGGCACCGCAGGTGGACGAGGAGGTGGTGGAAACCCCATGGCTGCAGATCGACAACGTGTTCTACGAAGCCCGCGGCCAAGCCTGGGCGCTGTCGCACCTGCTGCGCGCCATTGAGGTGGACTTCGCCGACGTGCTGGCGAAGAAGAATGCCACGGTCAGCGTGCGTCAGATCATCCGTGAACTGGAAGCCTCGCAAGAGCCGCTGTGGAGCCCGATGGTGCTCAATGGCAGTGGCTTTGGCATGTGGGCCAACCACTCGCTGGTCATGGCCAACTACATTTCCCGGGCCAACGCTGCGGTCATCGACCTGCGTCAGTTGCTGTCGCAGGGTTGAGAATGGCCATCAGCCCAAGCGAGGCCGCCCACCGGGCGGCCTCCGACCGCGAGCTGGTTGCCTGGGTGGACGAAGCCGACCAGGTGCTGGGGGCCTTGCCCCGCGCCGAACTGCGTGAGCGACGGCTGATCGGGCGTTGCACGTTCATCCTGCTGTTCAACAGTGCCGGTGAGCTGTGCGTGCATCGGCGTACCCTGAGCAAGGCGCTATACCCCGGTTACTGGGATGTGGCGGCCGGCGGCATGGTGTCGGCAGGGGAGGCTTATGCCGACTCGGCTGCCCGTGAGCTGGCCGAAGAGCTGGGAATCGAAGGTGTCGAGTTGCGTTTTCACGAGCGGTTCTACTTTGACCAGCCCGACAACCGCCTGTGGTGTGCTGTGTATTCGGCGGTGTCGGATGCGCCTTTGCGTTTGCAGCCAGAAGAAGTAATCGAGGCGCGCTTCATCGGGTTGGAGCAGGCAGAGTCAGAAAGCCAGACCCAATCCTACTGTCCGGACTCTTTAGTGGCATTGCAGCGCTACAAGGCCAGTCAGTCGTAGGCAAACTGGTCGACTAGCCCAAGGCGCGGCACGCGGGTACCTGGCAGAAGCAACGCACCCGGCGCGATGACTGCATTCGCGCCAATTTTGCAGCCATCGCCTATCAACGCACCGAACTTGTTTGCGCCAGTGTCGATGACCGCCTGGCCATGGCGAATCCTGATCATTGCCCCGTCCAGTTCATTGCGGTAGTTGGCGATGATTGCCCCGGCTTCGATATTGACGTTTTCGCCGATCAGCGAGTCGCCGACGAAGTTGAAGTGTGCCAACTTGCTTGAGCTGAGCATGAAGCTGCTTTTCACCTCACAGCCTGGTCCGACAATGCAGTTGCTAGCGATGTATACCCCGCCGCGCAGGTAGGCGCCCGCAGCCACGAAAGCCTGCGGGCCAATGATAATCGGCCCTTTCAGTACTGCACCGGGTTCGACGATGGCCGTTTCGTGAATGGCGCAATCGCCTTCGCGCCGATAGCCCCTTTCGAGCTGCTCAATCAGTGACAGGACGTTGCTTTCACATGTCAGGGTTACCTGCCATGGTGTCGCGTGCGCTACGCCCAGCTTGGGCCACTTGGCAATGAATACGCCGATTTCAGGTATCGTCACGGGCCTGTCTCCTGAGGAAGGCGCCCCAGTTTGCACCCGCGCGGGCGACGACAGGCGCTGAAGTCGCAAAACATTCGCAAAATGGCGCATTCCAGTACTTAGCAACAGCCGGATTTATCGTTACACTGCGCGCCCTTTTCGGGCTGTCGCAAGTCTTGCGGCAGTAGCGCCGCCCCTGCCAGAGTGGGGCTTCGCGGTCGGCCTCAACCCCAGGGCACGACCAGTTTTTGTCCTCAGCACAGAGGAACAAAAGTGGCCAAGAAAGCTTCTTCCTTTTCCGCCCTTGGCGGTCTCGTTTACTCCACCGATGCCGGTCGGCACTGCCCCGACTGTGGCCAGCCGGTGGATGCATGCATCTGCAAGCAGCAAATCATCCCCGAAGGTGACGGCATTGCCCGTGTGCGCCGTGAGAGCAAAGGCCGTGGCGGCAAAACCGTGACCACTGTCACCGGCGTGCCGCTGCCGCCCGACCAGCTCAAAGAGCTGGCGACCACGCTCAAGCGCCGCTGCGGTACCGGCGGCGCCCTGAAGGACGGGGTTATCGAGATCCAGGGCGACCATGTCGAGCTGTTGATCGGCGAGCTGACCAAACAGGGTTTCAAGGCGAAAAAGTCCGGCGGCTGAGGCCATCGCGCGATTTTTTGCCCAGCGCTTTCTAAACTCGTTCCCGTGGTCAGGGTCTATGCCTGAGCACGGATGAATCGTCATTTTCAGCTTTTACACTCGCTCCGCTGCCTGCGGGGCAGTGTCTTCGACTTATCTATAGGGGACTTGAATGTCCGTACGACGCACACGCAAAGACGATGGTAGCCAGTGGACCGTGGCCGACAGCCGCAGTGTTTATGGCATCCGCCATTGGGGCGCTGGTTATTTCGCCATCAATGAAGCGGGGCGCGTCGAAGTGCGCCCCAACGGCCCCGACAGCGCGCCGATCGACCTGTACGAGCAGGTTGACGAATTGCGCCAAAGCGGCCTGTCGCTCCCCTTGCTGGTGCGCTTCCCCGACATTCTGCAGGACCGCGTACGCCAGCTGACCGGTGCGTTCGATGCCAATATCGCGCGCCTGGAGTACCAGAGCCAGTACACCGCGCTGTACCCGATCAAGGTCAACCAGCAGGAAGCGGTGGTGGAAAACATCATCGCCACGCAAAACGTCTCCATCGGCCTGGAAGCTGGCTCCAAACCCGAGCTGCTGGCAGTGCTGGCGCTGGCACCGAAGGGCGGTACCATCGTCTGCAACGGCTACAAGGACCGTGAGTTCATCCGCCTGGCGTTGATGGGCCAGAAGCTTGGCCACAACGTGTTCATCGTCATCGAGAAAGAGTCGGAAGTGGCCCTGGTGATCGACGAGGCCGCCGAGCTCAAGGTGAAACCCCAGGTCGGCCTGCGCGTGCGCCTGTCGTCGCTGGCCTCCAGCAAATGGGCCGACACCGGTGGCGAGAAGTCCAAGTTCGGGTTGTCGGCTGCCCAGTTGATCTCGGTTGTGCAGCGCTTCCGCGATGCCGGCCTGGACCAGGGCATCCGCCTGCTGCACTTCCACATGGGCTCGCAGATCGCCAACCTGGCCGACTACCAGCACGGTTTCAAGGAAGCCATCCGTTACTACGGCGAGCTGCGTGCGCTGGGCCTGCCGGTCGACCACATCGACGTTGGCGGTGGCCTGGGCGTGGACTATGACGGTACCCACTCGCGCAATGCCAGCTCCATCAACTACGACATGGACGACTATGCTGGCGTGGTGGTGGGCATGCTCAAGGAGTTCTGCGACGCGCAGGGCCTGCCGCACCCGCACATCTTCTCCGAGAGTGGCCGCTCGCTGACCGCGCACCATGCCATGCTGGTGATCCAGGTCACCGACGTCGAGAAACACAACGACGACGTACCCACCATCGAGAACAAAGAAGCCCTGCCCGAGACCGTGCAGTGGCTGGCCGACCTGCTTGGCCCGACTGACATCGAGATGGTGACCGAGACTTACTGGCGCGCCACCCACTACATGGGTGACGTGGCGGCACAGTACGCCGATGGCAAGATCAGCCTGAGCGAGAAAGCCTTGGCCGAGCAGTGCTACTTTGCCGTGTGCCGCCGCCTGCATAATTCGCTCAAAGCCCGCCAGCGCTCGCACCGCCAGGTGCTCGACGAGCTGAACGACAAGCTGGCCGACAAGTACATCTGCAACTTCTCGGTGTTCCAGAGCCTGCCGGACACCTGGGCCATTGGCCAGGTGCTGCCGATCATCCCGCTGCACCGCCTGGACGAAGAGCCGCTGCGCCGCGCCGTACTGCAGGACCTGACCTGCGACTCGGACGGCAAGATCAACCAGTACGTCGACGAGCAGAGCATCGAGACCAGCATGCCGGTGCATGCGTTGAAGGAGGGCGAGGACTACCTGCTGGGCGTGTTCCTGGTCGGTGCCTACCAGGAAATCCTGGGCGACATGCACAACCTGTTCGGTGACACCGACTCGGTGAACATCTACCAGAACGCTGACGGCAGCGTGTACCACGCCGGTATCGAGACCCACGACACCATCGAAGACATGCTGCGCTACGTGCACCTGTCGCCGGAGGAGTTGATGACTCACTACCGCGACAAGGTGGCCAGCGCCAAAATCACTGCGCGCGAGCGCACGCAGTACCTGGATGCCTTGCGCCTTGGGCTGACCCGGTCTTCGTACCTGTCGTCGTAATTGCTGGGGCCGCTCCTGCAAAAGCCTGTGCTGCCTTTTGTGGGAGCGGCCTTGCGTCGCGATATGAGGGCGAAGCCCTCACCAGCGTCACAACCGGTAAATATCCGGCCCTGGTCCATCGCACCAATGCCGCTACCTTTGAATGCAATGTTCAAAGGAGGACGACATGCAACGTCCAGGCTCCCATCGTTTACGTGGCGGTCGAGTGTCTGAATCCGGGCGCCTTTATCTGCTCACCACAACCACTCGTAACCGAACGCCGTTGTTCAAGAATTTTCGATTCGCCAGGACCGTGGTCCAGCAATTGCGGTTCAGTGAAGAGAGCAAGGCTTGTCGATCTCTGGCCTGGGTCTTGATGCCTGATCATCTTCACTGGCTTATCGAGCTTGGCCCGACGAACCTGGGGACGCTGATGTGTGGGTTCAAGTCCAGAAGCAGTTGTGCTTTGTACAAGGTGGGCGCTGACAGGCGACATATCTGGCAGACCAGCTTTCATGACCGGGCTCTGAGACGTGAGGAGGATGTCCGGGCGGTTGCCCGCTACATCATCGCCAATCCCATTCGGGCTGGCCTGGTCCGGCGAGCGGGCGAGTATCCGCATTGGGATTGTGTGTGGCTGTGAAACCGCAGGTGAGGGCTTCGCCCTCATTTCGCGACACAAGGCCGCTCCCACATTGACCGGCGTATGCAGGCCTTTTGTGGGAGCGGCCTTGTGTCGCGATGGGCCGCAAAGCGGCCCCAACATCACCGAATCCACTCACCCTTCTGCTGCAACCGCCACCCCACCCAGCCCAACGTCACCGCCCGCAACCCCATGAACCCGAGAAACGCCAACCACAACCCATGGTTGCCGAACCCGCTCATGGCCACCGCCACCGGCAGTGCAATCAGCACCGACACCAACATCGCATTGCGCATCTCCCGTGCCCGGGTCGCGCCGATGAACAGGCCGTCCAGCAAGTAACTCCACACCGCAATCAGCGGCAGCAACGCCAGGTACGGCAGGTACGGATAAGCCGCCGCCCTTACACTGTCGATGTCGGTCTGCAAGTCGATGAACAGGTGCCCACCCAGCAGGAACAACCCGGCAAACCCCAGACTGGTGATCAGCGACCAGCCGCAGGCCACCACCAGCGAACGGCGCAGGGTGTCGCGGTCGCGGGCGCCAATGGCATGGCCGCACAGCGCTTCCACAGCATGCGCCAAGCCGTCGAGTGCGTAGGCCGTCAGCAACAGGCCGTTGAGCAGCAGGGCGTTAGCCGCTACCGTGGCTTCACCCAGGCGCGCACCCTGCACGGTAATCAGCAGAAACACCAGTTGTAACGCCAGGCTACGCAGGAAAATATCGCGGTTTACCGCCAGCAGCGGGCGCCAGGCCTGCCAGCGTTTGAGCGCCGCCCATACGACTTGCCCCGGGTAGGCCCGCAGGGCCGGGCGGGTCAGGGCCAGGCCCAGCAGGGCTGCACTCCACTCGGCGATCACCGATGCCCGCGCCGAACCCAGTACACCCCAATCCAGCCCCAGGACGAACCACAGGTTCAAGACAATGTTCAGCAGGTTGGTCGTCAGCAGGATGGCCAGCGGTGCCCGGGCGTTCTGGGTCCCCAGAAACCAGCCAACCAGCGCGTAACTGGCCAACGCTGCAGGCAGCCCAAGCAGGCGCGTGTGGAAGAAGTCTTCGGTGGATTGCTGCAAGGCTGCGCTGGGTTGCATCGCATGAAGTGCAAGCTGGCTGAACGGCAGGGCCAGCAGGCCGATCACAACGGCAAAACCGACCGCCAGCAGCAACCCTTGCACCAGCACCTGGCGCAACGCTGCACCGTCACCACGGCCAGCGGCCTGAGCGGCGAAGCCGGTGGAGCCCATGCGCAGGAAGCCCATCAGGCCGACCATGAAGGTGAACAGCGTGGCGCCCACCGCCACGGCACCCAGCTGGTGGGCGTGGGGCAGGTGGCCGATGACCGTGCTGTCGACCAGCGCCACCAGCGGCACAGAGATGTTGGACAGGATCATCGGCGCAGCCAGCGCCCAGACCTTGTGATGGGTGGGGCGGTGGCGCCAGTCGGCAGCGAGTTGGGGCATTTGCATTCCATGAGACCTGGGGCCGTTGTGCGCCCCTCCGCGGGCTTGCCCGCTCCCACAGGAAAGTGTTGCTCTTGCGGCCGGCGCCAAACCTGTGGGAGCGGGCAGGCCCGCGAAGGGGCGCACAGCGGCCCCCTTTAACGAATGCCACAGTTTAACGACCGGCAACCATTTAGCGCGACCATGGTCTCACTTGCCGCGCAACGCCCGGGTGCTACACCTGACGTTGAGCTATAGTTGCTGCCCTCACGTACACGCTGCCTAAGAGTTCCTACTCCATGTTCAACAAAGGATTGTTGCTGGCCTGCGCGCTGGCTTTGCTCAGTGCCTGTGACTCTTCGACGCCGGACAAACCGGCGCCGGTCGAGAAACCCGTAGCTACAGCGCCCGTCGAAACCCAAGCGCCCAAGCGCGAAGACCCTGCTGTGCTCGCCAAGCGCTACGAGGGCCGCGAGCTTGCGGTGCTGGATGTTTCTGAAGTGCAGCTCGATGGCGCGGCAACGCTGTCGATCAGCTTCTCCGCACCGCTGGATGCCAAGCAGGACTTCGCCACCAAGGTGCACCTGGTCGACACCGTCAAGGGTAAGCTCGACGGCGCCTGGGAACTCTCCGACAACCAGATGGAGCTGCGCCTGCGCCACCTGGAGCCGCAGCGCAAGCTGGTGCTGACCGTCGACAAGGGCTTGCTCGCGGTCAACGGCAAGCAACTGGATAGCGAGTCGGTCACCCGCCTGGAAACCCGCGACATGCAGCCGACCATCGGCTTTGCCAGCCGCGGTTCGCTGCTGCCCACGCGCCTGGCCGAAGGCCTGCCGGTGATTGCCCTGAACGTCGACAAAGTCGATGTCGAGTTCTTCCGCGTCAAGCCGCAGATGCTCTCGACCTTCCTCGCCAGTTGGGGGCGCAACAGCAGCCTGTACTACTACCAGTCCAAGGAAACCCTGGACATGGCCGAGCTGGTCTATAGCGGCCGCTTCGACCTCAACCCCGCCCGTAACACCCGCGAAACCGTGCTGCTGCCCATCGCCGGCATCAAGCCGCTGCAGGACCCGGGCGTGTACCTGGCGGTGATGCGTGCCTCGGGCACCTATGACTACTCGCAGCCAGCGACCCTGTTCACCCTCAGCGACATCGGTGTGTCGGCGCACCGTTACCGCGACCGCCTCGACGTGTTCGCCCAGGCGCTGGAAGGCGGCAAGGCGCTGAACGGCGTCAACCTCGAAATCCATGACGAGAAGGGCAAGTTGCTGGCCCAGGCAAGCACTGACGGCAAAGGCCACGCTCAGCTGCCGATCACGCCCAAAGCCGATACCCTGATCGCCACCCAAGGTGTGCACACCACGCTGTTGCGCCTGAACACCGCCGCCCTGGACCTGGCCGAGTTCGACATCACTGGGCCCCAGGCCAACCCGCTGCAGTTTTTCATCTTCGGCCCGCGTGACCTGTACCGCCCAGGCGAAACAGTACTGCTCAACGGCCTGCTGCGTGACCAGGACGGCAAGCCTGTCAAAGCCCAGCCGGTGAGCGTGGAAGTGCGTCGCCCGGATGAGCAGGTAAGCCGCAAATTTGTCTGGGAAGCCGACAGCAATGGCTTGTACCAATACCAGTTGCAACTGGCCACCGAGGCACCCACTGGCCGTTGGCAACTGCTGCTGGACCTGGGGGGCGGGCGCAAGCAGGTGTATGAGTTTCTTGTCGAAGACTTCCTGCCCGAGCGCCTGGCGCTGGAACTGAAGGGCAGCAGCACGCCGCTATCGCCCGAGGAGGATGCGCGCATCCAGGTCAATGGCCGTTACCTCTATGGCGCCCCGGCTGCCGGTAATCGCCTGAGTGGCCAGGCCTATGTGCGCCCCCTTCGCGAGGCGGTGCCGGCGCTGCCTGGCTACCAGTTTGGCTCGGTCACCGAAACCGAGCTGAACCAGGACCTTGAGCTGGACGAAGTAACGCTCGATCAGGCCGGCAAGGCGGTGATCGACATCGAAAGCCGCTGGGCCGAAGCCCGCTCGCCGCTGCAACTGACCGTGCAGGCCAGCCTGCAGGAGTCGGGTGGCCGGCCAATCACCCGGCGTCTGGAGCAACCTGTCTGGCCAGCCGAGCGCCTGCCGGGCCTGCGTGGCCTGTTCGATGGCGAGGAAACCAATAGCGACGGGCCGGTGGAATTCGAGTTCCTGGTGGCCGACCGCGATGGCAACAAACTGGCGGCCAACGACCTCAAGGTGCGGCTGATCCGCGAGCGCCGTGACTACTACTGGAACTACTCGCAGAGCGACGGCTGGAGCTACGCCTACAACGAGAAGTTCCTGACCCAGAACGAAGAGACAGTCAGCGTCAAGGCGGGCTCCACGGCCAAGCTGAGCTTCCAGGTTGAATGGGGGCCGTACCGCGTCGAAGTGGAAGACCCGCAGACCGGCCTTGTGTCCAGCGAGCGGTTCTGGGCCGGCTATCGCGCCCAGGACAACGCTGAAGGCGGCGCCGTGCGCCCGGATCAGGTCAAGCTGGCCCTGGATAAGCCGTCATACGCCGACGGTGCCACGGCCAAGGTCACCGTCACCCCACCCGCCGCTGGCAGCGGCTACCTGATGATCGAGTCCAGCGATGGCCCGTTGTGGTGGCAGGAAATCGAAGTGCCCGCCGAGGGTAAGGCTTTTGATGTGCAACTGGACAAAGCCTGGGCACGCCACGACCTGTACATCAGCGCGCTGGTGATCCGCCCGGGTGAGCGCAAGGCCAACGCCACCCCCAAACGTTCAGTAGGCGTGCTGCACCTGCCACTGGACCGCGCCGAGCGCAAGCTGGCGGTGAGCCTGCAGGCACCGGAGAAAATGCGTCCGAAACAGCCGCTGACCGTGAAGGTCAAGGCCGCGAATGCTGATGGCAGCGTACCCAAGCAGGTGCATGTGCTGTTGTCGGCGGTGGATGTGGGCATCCTCAACATCACCGATTTCAAAACCCCCGACCCGTTTGCCAGCCTGTTCGGGCGCAAGGCGTACGGTGCCGACCAACTGGACATCTACGGCCAGCTGATCGAAGCCGGGCAGGGCCGCCTTGCCAGCCTGGCGTTTGGTGGTGATGCGGCGATGGCCAAGGGCGGCAAGCGGCCTAACACCACGGTCACCATCGTCGCCCAGCAGAGCCTGCCGGTGACGCTGGACGACAAGGGTGAGGGCCAGGCCACGGTCGATATCCCTGACTTCAACGGCGAGCTGCGCTTGATGGCCCAGGCTTGGACCGAAGAGCACTTCGGCATGGCCGAAGGCAAGACCGTGGTCGCTGCGCCGCTGATTGCCGAGCTTTCGGCCCCTCGCTTCCTGGCCGGTGGCGACCGCACCAGCCTGGCACTGGACCTGGCCAACCTGTCGGGCCGTGCCCAGCAACTGAACGTCGAAATCACCACCGAAGGGCAACTGAGCCTGGCCACCAATGCCGTGCAGACCGTCGCCCTGGCCGAGGGGCAGCGTTCGACCCTGATGATTCCGGTGCAGGCCCAGGGTGGTCTGGGGCAGGGCAAGGTGCATGTGCGGGTCACTGGCCTGCAACTGCCGAACGAGCCGACCACCGCGTTCGAACGTGAGTGGACGCTGGGCGTGCGCCCGGCCTACCCGGCAATGCTCAAGCACTACCGCGTGGCCTTGAAGGATCAGCCATGGACACTGCCCGAAGCAGACCTGGCTGCGTTCGAGCCCGCTGGCCTGGAGGCCAGCCTGGCCTTGTCGAGCCGGCCGCCGTTGAACCTGGCCGAGCAGATCCGTGCGCTGGAGGCGTACCCTTACGGTTGCCTGGAGCAAACCACCAGCGGCTTGTATCCGTCGCTGTACGCGGACGCCGACAGCCTCAAGCGCCTGGGTATCAAGGGCGAGCCGGCGGATGTGCGCAAGCGCAAGATTGAAATGGGTATCGAGCACCTGCTGGGCATGCAGCGCTACAACGGCAGCTTTGGCCTGTGGAGTTCGGACAGCGAAGAGGAGTACTGGCTGACCGCCTACGTTACCGACTTCCTCTTGCGTGCACGTGACCAGGGTTATGGCGTGCCGGCCGAAGCGCTGAAGAAAGCCAGCGAGCGCCTGTTGCGCTACCTGCAGGAGCGCAACCTGATCGAAGTCGACTACAGCGAAAACGCCGACCATACCCGCTTTGCCGTGCAGGCCTACGCGGCGCTGGTGCTGTCGCGCAGCCAGCAAGCGCCGTTGGGTGCGCTGCGTGGCCTGTTCGAGCGCCGTGCCGATGCCCGCTCGGGCTTGCCGCTGGTGCAACTGGCGGTGGCGCTGGACAAGATGGGCGACAAACCGCGCGCCGAGCAAGCTTTGCAGGCGGGCCTGGGCATCAGCCGTGGCAAAGGCTGGATGGCCGATTACGGCAGCGCCCTGCGTGACCAGGCGCTGATATTGGCATTGCTGCAGGAGAGCAACCTGGCCAGCAGCCAGGTCGACCAGCGCCTGTTCGCCTTGTCGGATGAACTGGCGGCCAACCGCTGGCTGTCGACCCAGGAGCGCAATGCACTGTTCCTGGCCGGCCGTGGCCTGCTGGGCAAGCCGGAAGGCAAGTGGCAGGCACGCCTGGACAGTGCGGGCGAGGTCCGCGCGCTCAACAACGCCGAGGCCGGCATGAAGCTGGAAGGCCCGTTGCTGGCCTCGCCACTGAGCGTACAGAACGAAGGCAGCGGGACGCTGTACCAGCAACTGACCTTGTCCGGTTACCCACGCCAGGCACCTGCGGCCGGCGGCAATGGTATGCAGATTCGTCGTGAGTACCTGGGCATGAACGGCCAGGCGCTGGACCTGCACAACCTGCGCAGTGGCGACCTGGTGTTGGTACACCTGGCGCTCAAGGCCGAAGACCGAGTGCCAGATGCACTGGTGGTCGACCTGCTGCCGGCCGGCCTGGAGCTGGAAAACCAGAACCTGGCGCAAAGCGCCGCCAGCCTGGACAATGCCAGCAGCGCTGTGAAGGAATGGCGCGAGTCGATGCAGAACGCCAGCGTGGTGCATCAGGAGTACCGTGATGACCGTTATGTTGCAGCGCTCAAGCTCGATCGCTACGGCACCACCCACCTGCTGTACCTGGCGCGGGCAGTAACCCCGGGCACTTACCGTGTGCCGCCGCCGCAGGTCGAGTCGATGTACCGGCCGAACCTGCAGGCCGTGGGGGATGGGCAGGGTGAAATGACCGTAAAAGCCCGCTAGAGACCCGCTCTACACGGACCATGTGGGAGCGGCCTTGCGTCGCGAAAGGGCCGCAAAGCGGCCCCGGCAATTCAAGCGGCGAAGCTGAAAGCCTGGGGCTGCTGTGCAGCCCTTTCGCGACGCAAGGCCGCTCCCACAAACACCGCGCAGATCAGCTGAGTCATTCAGTGAATCACCCAGCTCATCACCCACAGCCCCAGCACCAGCCAGATAATCCCGAGGATGATCGAGGCGCGCATGAACGCGCGGATTGCCGAGTACAGCAGCATCAGGCCGATGATCAGGGCCAGGATGCTGACCAGCGAGGTATCCATGCCCAGCGTGCGCGCCAGGCCGTCAATGAAATTGCCACCGGCATTGGCCAGCAGGTTGAACAGCCCGCTCAATGCGTCGACGATGACGCGGATCAACGACCCCAGTGCCTGGCCCAGCCACTCGAAAAAACCTTCTACATGCATAGTTGCTTCCTGATGAACGAATTGGCGAGGTTGCCGTTCCCAAGCCTTTGGCCATTACCTGGCCAGGTCGGTTCCCGATGCCAAGCTTAGCGCGTGCGGGCAGGCTGTTGCGCGCCACGCTGTTTGGCCTGTTGGTGTTGTGCGGCCTGTTGTGGCTGGCTGACCGCCTTTGGCCGCTGCCGTTGCCGGGCGACGATCTGGCCCGGGTAGTGCTGGCCGAAGACGGCACGCCCTTGTGGCGGTTTGCCGATGCCGAGGGGGTGTGGCGCTACCCGGTCAGCCCCGACCAGGTATCGCCGTTGTACCTGCAGGCCTTGCTGACTTACGAAGACCGCTGGTTCTACCGTCACCCTGGGGTCAACCCGTTGGCCTTGGCACGTGCGGCCTGGCTGAACCTGCGGGGTGGGCGTGTGGTGTCGGGTGGCAGTACGCTGTCGATGCAGGTGGCACGGCTGCTTGATCCGCATGACCGTACCCTGGCCGGCAAACTGCGCCAGCTGTGGCGTACGCTGCAACTGGAGTGGCACCTGTCCAAGCGCGAGATCCTGCAGATTTACCTGGACCGCGCGCCTTTCGGCGGCACCTTGCAGGGTGTGGCCGCAGCCAGCTGGGCGTACCTGGGCAAGTCACCCATGCACTTGACCCCGGCCGAGGCGGCGCTGCTGGCGGTGCTGCCCCAGGCACCCAGCCGGCTGCGCCCGGATCGCCACCCCGAGCGTGCCCAGCGTGCCCGGGACAAGGTGCTGCAGCGCCTGGCCGAATACCAGGTGTGGCCTGCGCAGCAAATCCGCGAGGCAGCCGAAGAGCCGCTGGTGCTGGCGCCACGCCAGGAGCCAGCCCTGGCACCCTTGCTTGCCCGGCGCCTGAACAGCGCCGACAGCCCGCCGCTGATCCGCACCACGCTCGATGCAGCGTTACAGCGGCGCCTGGAAGACTTGCTGCTGGGCTGGCGCGCGCGGCTGCCGGAGCGCACCTCTGCCGCCATCCTGGTGGTCGAGGCGCAGACCATGGCGGTGCGTGCCTACCTGGGTTCGATCGAGCTGGCCGACGAGCGCCGTTTCGGGCACGTCGACATGGTGCGCTCGCTACGCTCGCCCGGTTCCACGCTCAAACCGTTTCTTTACGGTATGGCGCTGGACGATGGCCTGATCCATTCCGAATCGTTGTTGCAGGATGTGCCACGCCGTTATGGCGACTATCGCCCCGGCAACTTCTCGATGGGCTTTAGCGGGCCCGTGTCGGCCAGCTCGGCGCTGGCCCTGTCCCTCAACCTGCCGGCAGTGCAATTGCTGGAGGCCTATGGCCCGAAACGCTTTGCCGCGCAGCTGCGCATGGCGGGCATGCCACTGGCATTGCCGCCCTTGGCCGAGCCTAACCTGTCGCTGATCCTGGGCGGTGCGGGCAGCCGCCTGGAGGACCTGGTGGGTGGCTACGCGGCGCTGGCGCGGGGTGGCAACAGTGCACGGGTGCGCTTGCAGCCACAGGAGCCACTGGTGGAACGCCGGCTGCTGTCCCCGGGGGCGGCGTGGATCATCCGGCGCATCCTCAGTGGCCAGGCGCGCCCCGACCGCGACCCGCATGCCGAGCTGGTACAGCGCCCGCAACTGGCCTGGAAAACGGGCACCAGCTATGGCTTTCGCGATGCCTGGTCGATTGGCGTGGGCCCGCGCTATCTGATCGGCGTGTGGATCGGCCGCCCCGATGGCACGCCGGTACCCGGCCAGTTCGGCCTGGCGTCGGCGGCGCCGTTGATGCTGCAGGTGCATGACCTGCTGAGCAACCGCGACAGCCAGCGCGGCATCAGCACACCGGTGGAGCGGGTGCCGGCGAATGTCGGTGTGGCGGCGATCTGCTGGCCGCTGGGCCAGCCGATGAGCAAACAGGACCCCAACTGCCGGCGTCAGCGTTTTGCCTGGACCCTGGACGGCACCACGCCCCCGACGCTGCAAGCCGCCGACCAGCCGCTTGGCCTGGGCTTGCGTGAAAGCGTGTGGGTCAACGAACAGGGGTTGCGCGTCGATGGCGGCTGCCCAGGCGCCAAGGCTCGCGACATCGCCTTGTGGCCGGCACCGCTGGAACCTTGGCTGCCCCGCATCGAGCGGCGCGCGGCGCGGCTGCCGGCCATCGACCCGACCTGCCCACCGCAGGTGCCGGCCAGCGCGCCGCCGCTGTCGATCGTCGGCGTGCGCCCGGGTGACAACCTGCGCCAACCGGTTACCAGTAGCGAGCCGTTGCAACTGCATGTGTCGGCCTTGGGCGGTGGCGGCCGACGCTGGTGGTTCCTCAATGGTCAGCCACTGGGCGAGACCCAGGGGCAGGACAGCCTGCTGGTGCGCTTGCCGCAGGCCGGGCAGGCCGAGCTCAGTGCGCTGGATGAAAGCGGCGAGACGGCGAGGGTGGCGTTCCAGGTCAGCGAGTAGGCGTTCGACGGCAGCCGGGCCAGCACCTACGCTTGCAAATGACGGGTGTGACCGGCTGGTGCCCCGCAACCCGTGGGAACGTGGAGCGCCCTATGCGTCCTCTGGCCGTGCCCTTGTTGTTGCTGCCTTGGGCGCTTGCGGCCCAAGCCGGGTCGTTGCCGGGTTTTCTCGACAGCCATGAGTACGAACGGCGCCTGCCCGACACTGATCTGCCGGTGGACACCTACTGGCCCGTCAGCCCCAACCTGCGATTGCCTGGGCCCAGTGCCGATAGCCTGGCCTGGGCGCCTGCGGATACGCGCGTGATGCTGCACAAGGTGCGTTTCGAAGGCGGTACGGTGTTCCCCCTGAGCGACTTGCGCGAGCACTACCAGCCGCTGATCGGGCACCTCATCACGCTTGGTGAGTTGCAGCAGTACACCGAGCGCCTGACCGAGCGCTATCGGCAGGAGGGGTACCTGCTTTCCTACGCCTACCTGCCCCCTCAGGACTTGGCCGATGGCCGGGTCAATGTCGTGTTGGTCGAAGGTTACATTCGGGACTATCACGTGGCCGGCGATATCGGCCCGGCCAGTGACTATTTGCAGCAGCTGCTGGCGCGGCTGAAAGCCGAGCGCCCGCTGACCCAGGAAACGCTGGAGCGCTACCTGGGGCTCGCCGAACGCCTGCCAGGTGTCTCCATAGAGGCTGAGCTGGCCGTGGCGCAAACCGCTGACGGTGCAGCCCGCCTGAACGTGCAGGCGCGGCGCAAGGCGTTCAACGCCGCCGTTATCGTGACCGACACCAGTCGCGACGATCCGCAGGCGCTGCTGACGGCAAGCAGCAATGCCCAGACCCGCTTGGCCGAACAGTTCAAGGCCAGCCTGTTGCTGCCGCCGGGGGATGACCAGGTCCATTACCAGCGGCTGGACTACAGCCAGTACCTTGACGCTGCCGGTAGCCAACTGCTGCTGTCGGCTTCGCGCTACCGCAGTGATCCGGGCACGCGTATTCGCCTGGACGATGGCCGTGACATTACCCGCAAGCGCGACAGTGAACGCTATGCGGTGGGCCTGCGCCAGCCAGTGATTGTCAGGGCGGATGAATGGATGGCCGTGCAGGGGCACTTGTATGCGGTCAGTGAGCACGTCGAAGACGCACTGGGTGGGCAGCCTTCGGTACGGGACTACGACACCGGTGTGCGCGCCGTTTCCTTTGAGGGTGACTGGCGCACAGTGGACGGCAGGCGCCTGCGTATTGTCAGTGCCGGGGTCTATCAGGGGCTGGATTACCTGGGCGCGCGCAGCGACGCCGGCTACGACATGGACTTTCTGCGGCTCAGGTTGTCGGGGCTGCAAAGTGACCCGCTGTCGCCGCGTTGGCAGGGCGTAGTGTCGGGGGCGTTGTACTGGAGTGACGACCGGCTGCCCGACAGCGAACGGGCTGGCTTTGGTGGGCAGCATTTCGGCCGTGGCTACCCGCGTGACCAGGCAGAGGGCGACAAGGGTTGGGGCGTATCTTACGAGCTGAACTACAGCCTGCGAGATCACGGGCTGGGGTTGGTTCAGCCCTATGCGGCAGTGGATATGGCGCAGGCCTGGCATAACCGGGGCGCGGTGGAGGATGCGCACTTGGCTTCGGCGGCACTTGGCGCACGGTTGGGGGATGGACGCTACTTCAACGTTGCGCTGGAGGTGGCGAAGCCTTTGGCGGATGTGGCGTTGGACAGCCTGGACCGCGGCCCCCGGCTGACCCTGAGTTTGGCTTTTCAAATGTAGGGGGGCGCTTTGCGCCCCTTTCGCGACACAAGGCCGCTCCCACAGGTCCACCGCTATCCTGAGGGTTGCGCGGTGCCTGTGGGAGCGGCCTTGTGTCGCGATGGGCTGCAAAGCAGCCCCGGCAATCTCCAAGCAAACCCCTCAATGGGTAGTAAACCTCAGATGTACCGGCGATGAGCTGGGCGTCAGCGCCAATGCCAGCTGGGTACGGTTGTGCATGTGGGTCAGGCGCAAGACCTGCGACACATACAGCTTGACGGTGTTTTCGGTAATGCCCAGTTCGCAGGCGATCTGGTAATTGGTCTTGCCCTTGCTTACCAGGCGCGCAACCTCCAGCTGGCGTGGTGACAGTTTCTCGAACGCCGCTGGCAGCTCACTTTCGCTTTCTTCAGCATCAGTGGCACGCCGGTGCGTCCCTTGACCACGGGCTTTTTCCAGGTCCTGATACAGCTCGTCTACCGACTCGGCCAGCTCCTGCAAACGCTGGTTCAATCCCCCAAGGTCACGGAGGTTGCGCTGGCGCTCCAGCAAGGCCTCTTCCTGCCGGCGTACGCCTTCCAGCAGTTCATCAAGGTCCATCGGTTTCTGGTAGTAGTCGGCAAAGCCTTCGCGTAGCGCCCGGATCACGTCCTGTTTATCGGCACGACCCGTCAACATGATGGCCTCGAACATGCGCTGGCTGCCGTTGAGCTCCTTCAAGGCGCGCACCAGCTCGATGCCATCGCGATCCGGCATGTGCAGGTCACAGATGAGCAGGCCTATAGCCGGGTCTGACACATAGTGCTCGATGGCTTCGTCGGTTGAGTGGGCTGCTACGCAGACATAGCCCTTGGTTTCGAGGAATTCACTCAGCTGTTCGACAATGACCGGTTGGTCATCAACCACCAATACCTTCACTTCACTCACTGGTCTGGACACAATCAACTCCCTGTTCTTATACGGCCCTGCTCCCGTGCCAGACACGCTGGCAGTTTAAAAATAGTCGCACTTTGCGTTTATGTACAAGTTATGTACAAGGCATGGGACCACGGGAGGGATTATTGGATCCACACAGCCGTTAGAAGAAAACCTGCTAACACATAGGGTACAAATGCCTGTTTGTCGCCCATTTCTTCGGTCAGGGCCTGTAATCGCTTTTTCACCTTAGGGTTGAGCAGCGTCCACAGGCGCCGACGGGTGAGCAGCCAGACCAGCACGCTGACACCGGCACCGATGAAGGTACCGAGCACGTATTGCGGGCTGGTGGCCAGCGCCAGGGCGCCCATCAGCTTGACGTCGTCGGCACCGAACCGGCCGAGCATGTAGCCGGGCAAGGTCAGCAGCATGACGATGGCCAGCGCCCAGCCGGCATCGCTGGGCTCGGCACCGATCCAGCTGTGGCCGGTGGCGAACAGCCAGACCAGGGCGCCGGCAGCCACGCCCAGGGTCAGCAGGTTGGATATCTGGCGTTGACGCACATCCTGTTCGGAGCACAAGGCAAGCCACAGCAGGAGAACAATGCTTTGCATTGGCAGGTCGCCTTTCCCAAATGTTGAACACATCTACCCGGTCAGTCAGGTTTCCTTATGTGAAGATAGACAAGAACCTGCGCACGAGTGGCGTTGGAAAGGCAAAAAAGGCGGGGTCAAAATGGATTTTGTCGCTCATGACACCGTTCCGGTGGGTGCTACTGCCTTGTTCGACATTCAAAAGCTGGCGCGGTCACAGTGGGAGCGGGCGCGCCCGCGAAAACGGGCGAAGCCCGTGCCATGCACCGCGGTGTCTGCTTCGCGGGCATGCCCGCTCCCACAGGCGTTGCGGTGCATGCTAAAGCCGCGTTTGAATGTTACTTCTTGCTACCCGGCGGGTAGTTGGCCAGCACCTTGCTCACAGTGTTTTGAATGGCGCTGTTGCGTTCTTCCGGGCTTGGCGGGTAGTTGTTCATGATTTGCTCGGCACTGCCCCGCCACACCAGCTTGCCGTCACGCCCGTCGAACATGTCGACCTGAATGGTGGCGACCTTGTAGTCGACACTGCGGGTTTCGTTGTACATCGGGCCGCCCCAGTAGCCGCCCCAGTAGCCCCCCCAGCCACCGCCGTAGTTGGTGGTGATCTGTTGCTGGCGCTGCTCCACGATCAGGTATGTGCGTACGGTCAGGTCAGGCCGTGCTCCCCCTTGTACCGGGCGCAGGCCGCGCTGGTCGAGCTGGCCAGCCACCGCCTGGCGGATGCGCTGTTCGGTGAGGTCGCTTTTTATGCGTGGGTCGTCCGGGCGGTACTGCAGGCCCGGCTCCTGCCATGCCCAGCTGCGGTAGGCGGCAAAATCGCGGCTGGCATCGAAGTCCTGCTGGACATTATTGCTGGAGCAGGCGGCAAGCAATAACGCGAATGACAGTAGAAGGAGACGGCGCAACATGATGGTTCTCCGTTAGCGATTAACTGGGAGGATAGCCGCTGAGCGCCTTGTGCACAGAATCGCGCAAGGCGCTTTCGCGTTCACGGGGCGAGTCCTTGTCGCTGCTGCTTTCGGCACTGGCGCTCCACACCGGCTGGCCGCTGCGGGCGTCGTACAGGTCGATGCGCACCACCATCACCTCGACCTCATAGGTGCGCACGATGGGCACGCTGGCATAGCCGCCGTAGCCATGGCGATAGCCGCCATAGCCGACACCACCGTAGGGGTAGGGGCCGTAGTAGGGGTCGTAGGTGTCGTAGTCACGCACCTGGCGCAAGCGTTTTTCCAGGCGCATGTTGGCGCTGACCAGCAAATCGCCGGAGGCCCCTCGGGCAGGGCGCAGGCCATGCTGGTCGAGTGCGCCACTGACGGCATCGGCCAGTTGCGCCGGGTCGGCATTGGCCGAGCCGCTGGGCAGCTGGCCGTTGCGCCAGCTCCAGCTGCGGTAGTGCCCGTAATCCCGGGCGGGCGCCGGGTAGGCGCTGGCGTCGAAGGTGGTCGCCGCCTGGGCGGGGGCGGGGGGCAACGGGCGGCTGCTGGCCACATAGGGGTTGCTGCCCTGGCAGGCAGCCAAGGCAAGCGGCAGCAGGGCCAGGCACAGCAGACGGTACGGCATGTATCCTCCCGGCGGGCGGGTCAACGGGGGCGGCAGACCCAGTGCAGGTAACGGCCAAGCCCGGCGAAGCCGGGGTGGCGGCGGTAAGCCAGTTCCATTTCCAGCAGGTCGAGCAGCTCGGCCTTGCCCTGGAAGTCTTTGGGCATGTAATCGTGGAACACCCGCACGCCGCTCTCACTTTCAACCTGCCACATAGAATCAAGTTGCGCCTTGAGCTCGCGTGGATCAAGGGGTTTTTGCGGGGTCAGGCTCTGCTTTTCACCTTCCAGCCGGTTGCTGCGCAATTTGCGGAAATGGCCCTTGAGCAGGTTGCGATAAACCAGCGCGTCGCGGTTGTAGAAGGCCAGTGACAGCCACCCCGAAGGGGCCGTGAGCTGGTGCAGCACGGGCAGGATGCTTTCGGGCTCTGCCAGCCATTCGAGCACAGCATGGCACAGCACCAGGTCGTAGGGCTCGGTCAGTTGGCCGAGCAGGTCTTGCCAAGGGGCCTGGATGAACGTGGCGCTTTGGCCGGCCTCGGCAAAGCGCGCCCGGGCGCTGTCGAGCATAGGGGCGGCGGGTTCGGCCAGGGTCAGGTGGTGGCCGCGCTGGGCAAGCCACAAGGCCATGTGGCCCAGCCCTGCGCCGATATCGAGGATGCGCAGCGGGCGATCGGGCAGCGCCTCGGCCAGGTCGGCCTGCAGCACGGCCAGACGAATCGCGCCCTTGGCGCCGCCGTAGATCTTCTCGGCAAAGCGGGTGGCCAGCTCATCGAAGTGACGGTCGTTCATCGGGCGAAGCGCCTCTCGCTGTCGGCCAGCTTGGCCCGCACCACCTGGTCCATGTCCAGGCCCAGCTCGCTGCACAGCAGCAACAGGTAGAGCACAACATCACCGACTTCCTGGCCGGCGTGGGCGAGTTTGTCGGCAGGCAGCTGGCGCGATTGGTCTTCGCTCAGCCACTGGAAGATTTCCACCAGCTCGGCCATTTCGACGCTGGCCGCCATGGCCAGGTTCTTTGGGCTGTGGAAGCCGCGCCAGTCATTCTCGTCGCGGATCTTGTGCAGGCGTTGGGTGAGTTCTTGCAGGTTCATCGGGGGTCTCCTAATGCTGCATAGCTTCGGCCCAGGCCCGATGCAAAGCAAGCGCAGACCGCTTCTAGAGGGGAGCCCAGCGCCCGACCATATGCAGCACCCCGGCATGCCCATCCAGCCGCAACGCCCCCACAGGCCCTGCCTCACTGGCACTGAGCACCACCTCCGAAGGCAGCCTCACCGGTTTGCGAAAATCCACTTCAAAGGCATAGCCGCTGTGCGGCAGGTGCCCGCGCAGTGCCGCCAGGGCCATGGCCTTGCTCCACATGCCATGGGCAATGGCCGTAGGAAAGCCGAACAGTCGCGCACTGGCGGCACTGAGGTGGATAGGGTTGTAGTCCCCGCACACCTTGGCATAACGCCGGCCTATGTCACTGTCGGCGTACCAGCGGGTGGCCTCGGGCAATGGCTCAGGTTCAACGTCGGCAGGCTCGCCTGCTTCGCCCTCCAGCTTCAAGCCGCGCACCAGCATGCGGCTGGTCTCGCGCCAGAGCAGGCCAATGCCGTCGTTTGCCTCGGTAACCAGGTCGAAGGTGCCGCCCTTGGCATGTGCCTGCAGGTTGTGTGCATACACGGCAAAGCGCAGCCCTTCGATACCACCAAGCGGGCGCAGCACCTCTATGCGGTTGTGCAGATGCACCAGGCCGAGCAGCGGGAAAGGGAAGCCTGGGGCGGTCATCAACTGCAGCTGGAGCGTGAATGCCATGATATGGGGATACGTGCCCGGCAAGCGGCCATCGTCGGTAAAGTGGCAAAGCCGTCGATAAGCTGCCAGGTTGCCCGGCTGAACCGGAATGAAACAGCGCAGGCCATCGTCCGGCAAGCGGTCACCGCTGATGCCGCGCTTGCTGGCTGCACGCAGGTACAGGCTGGCGCGGGTAGCCGGGCTTTGCAGGTCGTGCCAGCTTGTGCTCATGTTCACGCCCCCATCAAGGCTTGGCCGCATACGCGCAGCACTTGGCCGTTGACCGCCCCGGAGCCTGGCTGGCTAAGCCAGGCAATGGCCTCGGCGACGTCCTGCGCCCGCCCGCCCTGGCCCAGCGAGCTCAAGCGCCGCCCGGCCTCGCGCAGGCCCATGGGCATGGCCGCAGTCATGTGGGTTTCGATGAAACCGGGGGCGACCGCGTTGATGCTGCCGCCGTGCGCGGCTAGCAGTGGCGCCCAGGCTTGGGCCAGGCCGATCAGCCCGGCCTTGCTTGCGGCATAGTTGGCCTGCCCACGGTTGCCAGCGATGCCACTGACCGAGGCCAGCAGGGTGATGCGCGCGTTTTCCCCCAGTGCGCCGTTGTCGTACAGCGCCTGGGTCAGTATTTGCGGTGCCTTGAGGTTGACGGCCATGACCGCGTCCCAGTATTCCGGGGTCATGTTGGCCAAGGTCTTGTCGCGGGTGATGCCGGCGTTGTGCACCACGATGTCGATGCCGTCCGGCAGGGCCGCGAGCAGTTGCGTTGCCGCATCGCTGGCGCAGATGTCCAGTGACAACGCCTTGCCACCGAGGCGTGCTGCGAGGGCGTCGAGGTCCTGGCTGGCCTGCGGCACATCGAGCAGCAGCACATCGGCGCCGTCCCGCGCCAGGGTTTCGGCAATGGCCGCGCCGATGCCGCGCGCTGCACCCGTGACTAGGGCGCGACGGCCACCCAGCGGGCGGGTCCAGTCGCCTACCTGGCGGGTACAGGCTTCCAGGCGCAGTACCTGGCCTGAAACAAAGGCACTCTTGGGCGAGAGGAAGAAGCGCAAGGCGCCTTCCAGCTGGTCTTCGGCACCGGGCCCGACATACAGCAGCTGGGCGGTCGCACCGTTGAGCAGTTCCTTGGCCAGCGAGCGGCTGAAGCCTTCGAGGGCCCGTTGGGCCACGCTGGCCAACGGGTTGGCGAGGCTTTCCGGAGCGCGCCCCAGCACCACGATATGGGCGGATGGGGCCAGGCTGCGTAGCAGTGGCTGGAAAAACTCGCGCAACTGCTTCAGCGCATCGCTGTCGGACAGATGACTGGCATCGAACACCACGGCTTTGATTTTCGGCCCCAGGCCGGCTACCCAGGGTTCGGCCTGCAGGTGCTCGGCGTTAAAGCTGTAAAGCGCGTCGGTCAGGCGCGGGGCAATGGCTTCGACCTGGCCGGCCAACGGCCCGCCACCCAGTACCAGGGCCCCTTCAACCGGGCGCAGGCGGCCGGCCTGCCAGCGCTCCAGCGGCGCCGGGCGTGGCAGGCCAAGGGCATCCACGAGGCGGCGGCCGAGGTTGGAGTTGGCAAAACCGAGGTAGCGATCGCTCATGACTGGGTCTCCGCAAAGGCAAGCATGAAAGTGTGGACCAACTTTGTGGCAAGGTCGTTCGAATGCGGTAAAAACACCTAGGCTGTACGGATCAAATTGTTACAGGAGGAACATGTACATGCGTTCACCTCGCCGGGTCGCGATCCTGGGCGGCAATCGAATTCCCTTTGCCCGCTCCAATGGCATCTATGCCACCGCCAGCAACCAGGCAATGCTCACTGTCGCCCTCGAAGGGCTGATCGAGCGTTATCGCCTGCATGGGCTGCGGCTGGGCGAGGTGGTGGCTGGCGCGGTGCTCAAGCATTCCCGTGACATGAACCTGACCCGGGAATGTGTGCTGGGTTCGCGCCTGTCGCCGCAGACCCCGGCCTATGACATCCAGCAAGCCTGCGGCACCGGGCTTGAGGCTGCGCTGCTGGTGGCCAACAAGATTGCCCTGGGGCAGATCGACTGCGGTATTGCCGGCGGCGTAGACAGCACCTCTGATGCACCGATTGCCGTCAACGAAGGCCTGCGCCACATCCTGCTGCAGGCCAATCGTGGCAAAAGCCTGGGCGAGCGACTCAAGCCTTTCCTCAAGCTGCGGCCTCACCATCTGAAACCCGAGTTACCACGCAATGGCGAACCGCGCACAGGGTTATCCATGGGCGAGCATTGCGAGCGCATGGCGCAGGCCTGGCGCATTGGCCGTGCAGAGCAGGACGAGCTTGCATTGCTCAGCCACCAGCAGCTGGCCGCCGCATATGCCGAGGGTTGGCAGGATGACTTGCTGACGCCGTTTCTGTCGCTGACACGGGACAACAACTTGCGTCCCGACTTGACCCTTGAACAGTTGGCCAGGCTCAAGCCCGCCTTCGATCGCAGTGGCCAAGGCACGCTGACGGCGGGTAATTCCACGCCGCTGACCGACGGCGCCTCGGTGGTGTTGCTGGGCACGGAGCAATGGGCTGCGCAGCAAGGGCTTGAGGTGTTGGCTTACCTGGTCGATGGTGAAACTGCGGCAGTGGATTTCGTCACGGGTCGAGAAGGGCTGTTGATGGCGCCGGTGTATGCCGTGCCACGCTTGCTGGCGCGTAATGGCCTGACCCTGCAGGACTTCGATTACTACGAGATCCATGAAGCCTTTGCCGCCCAGGTGCTGTGCACGCTCAAGGCCTGGGAGGATGCCGACTACTGCCGCGAGCGGTTGGGGCTGGATGCGCCGCTTGGGGCGATTGACCGCAGCAAGCTCAACGTCAAGGGCAGCTCGCTGGCGGCTGGGCACCCGTTCGCCGCGACCGGTGGGCGGATATTGGCCAACCTGGCCAAGGTGCTGGCGACGGCGGGGAAGGGGCGCGGGCTGATTTCGATTTGTGCGGCAGGTGGGCAGGGGGTGACTGTTATCGTAGAGCGGTGAGTACCAGAGAAATTGCATTGACCGCTTCGCGGGCAAGCCCGCGAAGAAGGCAGCGCAGGTGCCACAGTCATATCCCCGAGCTGTTAGGCTTGTCTGCTCAGAACGATAAGAAACCGCCATGCCGATCATCGGACGCCCCCGCGCTCTCCCGGCGCTGGACCACTTGCCCAGGCCTCTTTACGCCCGTGCCGAAAGCCTCGGCGCCGGCTCCTGGACCACCCGCCACCAGCACGACTGGGTACAGTTTTCCTACGCCATCAGCGGCGTACTCGGCGTGTACACGCGCGACGGCAGCTACTTTGCGCCGCCCCAGTGGGGGGTGTGGATCCCTGCCGATGCCGAGCACGAGGTGGTCACCTCGATGCAGGCGGAGATGCGCAGCCTGTATGTGCGCCGCGATGCCTGCCCATGGGCACCGGAGCAATGCCGGGTGCTGGAGGTGACACCACTGGCGCGCGAGCTGATCAAGCAGTTCTGCCTGTTCCCGGCTGACTACCCGGAGGGCGATAGCGCCGAGGCGCGTCTGGTGGCAGTGCTGCTGGACCAGCTGCGTACCTTGCCGGAAGTCGGGTTTTCGCTGCCGTTGCCACGCCACCCGGGCTTGCTGGCGCTGTGCAATGGCTTGATCGCCGCACCGGACCAATCGCAGACCTTGCAGCAATGGGCGCGGGAGCTGGCGTGTTCGGAGAAGACGCTGATGCGGCTTTTCCAGCGGGAGACGGGGTTGAGCTTTCGCAACTGGCGGCAGCGCATGCGGCTGTTGTCGTCGCTGGCGTTGCTGGAGGCGGGGGAGAATGTGACCGAGGCGGCGTTGGGGTGTGGGTATGACTCCACCTCGGCTTACATTGCGGCGTTCAAGCAGCTGTTTGGGGCTACCCCTGGCGAGTTGAAACTCTAGGCATGGTCTGCCTGTACCGGCCCTCTCGCCGGCAAGCCAGCTGCCACTGGGATTGCAAAGCCCCTGAGGGCAGCGGGGTCCAGTGGGCGCTGGCTTGCCGGCGACAGGGCCGGTACAGGCAATGCATCAATCAGGTGCGGAACCTGCGCACCAGCGAGTCCAGTTCATTGGACAGCCCAGCCAGGCTCTCGGAGTCCTGTCGCGCCGCCTGGGCCAGTTCGGCCACCAGTTGCGCATCCCCGTGGATCTGGCTGATGTGCCGGTTGATGTCTTCGGCCACCTGGTGTTGTTCCTCGGCCGCCGTGGCGATCTGCGTGTTCATGTCACGAATCACATCCACCGACTCACGGATTTGCCCGAAGCTGTCGCGGGCCAGGCCGATACGGCTCACCGACTGCTGCGACACTTCCAGGCTGGCATGCATCTGCTCGGCCACTTCGGCCGTGCGGCTGGCCAGGTTGCCCAACAGGCCGTCGATTTCGGCAGTGGAGTCGGCAGTGCGCTTGGCCAGGGCCCGCACTTCGTCGGCCACCACGGCAAAGCCACGGCCCTGTTCACCGGCACGGGCGGCTTCGATGGCAGCATTGAGGGCCAGCAGGTTGGTCTGTTCGGCAATCGAGCGGATGGTACCGAGGATCGACTGGATGGCGTTGCTGTCACGCTCCAGTTGCTGGATCGACTGCGCAGATTGTTCGATTTCCTGGCTCAGGCGGTCGACGCTTTGCACCGCGGCATCGATCTGCTGCTGGCCTTCGCGGGCTTGCTGCTGACCGCTGTCGGCCGACTGCGCCGCCTGGCTGCAGGAGCGCGCCACTTCGTTGGCGGTGGCGACCATTTCGTGAAAGGCGGTTGACACCATGTCCACGGCTTCGCGCTGGCGGCCTGCGGCTTCGGCCATGTCGCTGGAAACACGGGTGGAGCTGCTGGAGGTGCTGAGGATCTTGCCGGCAGCAGCGCCGATGTGCTGGATCAGGCTGCGAATGGCGCCGAGGAACTGGTTGAACCAGCTGGCCAGTTGCGCGGTTTCGTCGCGGCCACGGATTTCCAGGTTGCGGGTCAGGTCGCCTTCACCTTGGGCAATGTCTTCCAGGCCATTGGTGACGCTGTTGATCGGGCGCACGATCAGTTTGGCGAAAGCCGCACCGACCACGGCGAACAGCACGGCCAGCACCAAGGCGATGACGCCGATCAGCCAGGTCAGCCGGGTGGTGTTCTGCATCACTTCGCTTTGTTCGATCAGGCCGATGAAGGTCCAGCCCAGTTGTTCGTCGGGGTAGACGTTAGCCATGTAGCGCACGCCATTGAGCTCTACCTCCACCAGGCCTTTGCCGGCCTTGGCCAGTGCGGCATAACCGTCGCCGAAGCTGGCCAGCTGCTTGAAATTGTGAGCGGCGTCGCGAGGGTCGACCATGACGTTGCCGTTGCTTTCAACCAGCATCAGGTAGCCGCTTTCACCCAGCTTGATCTGTTTGACGATCTCGGTCAGGCCCTTGAGCGATACGTCGATGTTGACCACGCCGCCGGGGTTGCCCAGCTGGTTCGCCACGGCCCGCACGGTGCTGACCAGCACCGCGTCGTCGGCGGCCCAGTAGTAGGCACCGGTACGCACGGTCTTGCCCGGGTTGGCCATGGCCAATTGGTACCAAGGGCGGGTGCGTGGGTCGTAATTGACGAACTTTTGCCCGGCTGGCCAGCCGGTGTAGCCGCCATCGTTCACCCCGTAAGAGAGGTAGGCATAGGAGGGGTGTGCGTTGGCCAGACGGGTCATGAAATCAAGGAGCTTGCTGGCTTGCTCGCCCAGTTCGTAGGACGGGGCGGCGCTCATGTACTTGTTCAGCTCGCTGCCGGTGGCGGCGACCATTGGCTGGGAAGCCATGTACTCGACGTTCTGGTTGATGCCCTGGAAGAAGATGTTCATCGCGTTGCTGACCTGGCGGATTTCCCGGCTGCTACCGTCGAGGAATCCGTCGCGGGCTTCACCACGCAGGTTGAGGACCACCAGCGTGGCCACGAGGACAATGGGCAAGCCGGCGATGACCGCGAATGCCCAGGTCAATTTCTGTTTGATGCTCATCGACGCTCCCGGAATTTTTATTGTCGACCCACGAGGCAGGTAGCCAATACATCGGCAGCATCCCGGTTTTATGAAGCAAAACCCCCGTATTTATTGGATAAAGTCGCAGTTGGTGACTATTCGGTCGTGTTTGGACACTTTTGGCATACCAAACGCGGGTGAACGATCAGCGACAGCAGCTTTCAGCAGCTCCATTGGCCAAGTCTTTGAGGATAGGGCAGTCCGGGCGGTCGTCCCCCTGGCAATGCGAAACCAGCTCGCCGAGGGTATCGCGCAGGCTCACCAGCTCTTCGATGCGCCGGTTCAGCTCATTGATGTGCTGCATGGCCAGCGCTTTCACATCGGCGCTGGCACGTTGGCGGTCCTGCCACAGGGTCAGCAGCTTGCCGACCTCTTCCAGGGAAAAGCCCAAGTCGCGTGACCGCTTGATGAAGGCCAGGCTGTGCAAGTCTTCTGCCTGGTACAGGCGGTAGCCGCTGTCGCTGCGCGTGGCAGGCTTGAGCAGGCCGATGGATTCGTAATAACGGATCATCTTGGTGCTAAGCCCGCTGCGGCGGGCGGCCTGGCCGATGTTCATGGCGCCTCCTCGGTGGTGCTGGTGGGTTTCCATGCCTTGAGCCACAGCGCGTTGCTGACCACGCTGACGCTGGACAAGGCCATGGCGGCGCCGGCCAGTACCGGGTTGAGGTAACCCAGCGCCGCCAGCGGGATGCCGACCAGGTTATAGATGAACGCCCAGAACAGGTTCTGGCGGATCTTGGCGTAGGTCTTGCGGCTGATTTCCAGGGCTGCAGGCACCAGGCGCGGGTCACCTCGCATCAGGGTGATGCCGGCGGCCTGCATGGCCACGTCGGTACCGCCACCCATGGCAATGCCGATATCGGCGGCGGCCAGGGCCGGGGCGTCGTTGATGCCATCGCCGACCATGGCGACCACGCCATTTTGCTTGAGCGCAGCCACGGTGGCGGCCTTGTCTGCGGGCAGCACTTCGGCATGGACATCATCGATGCCCAGGGCGTCAGCCACCACGTTGGCGCTGCCGCGGTTGTCGCCGGTCAGCAGGTGGCTGCTGATGTGCTGTGCGCGCAGGGTGTCGATAGCCTGCGCGGCGCCGGGCTTGAGGCTGTCACCAAAGGCGAACAGGCCCAGCACACGAGGTTGAGTGCCGCGTTCAATCAACCACGACAGGGTGCGCCCTTCTGCTTCCCAGGCCTGGGCCTTGGCGGCCAGGTCACCGGGCTGCAGAGCGCTTTCGTCGAGCAGGCGGCGGTTGCCCAGGGCGAGCTCGCGGTCCTCTACACGCCCGGCGATGCCGCGACCGGTCAGCGACTGGCTGCCGGTGACAATTGGCACCTCCAACCCCTGATCGGCGCAGGCATCCAGCACCGCCTTGGCCAGTGGATGCTCGCTGCCGCGCTGCAGGGCACCGGCCAGACGGTGCAGGTTGGCACTGCTGCCTACTTGCGCCTGGCTGTGGACCACCCGTGGGCTGCCGGAGGTAAGCGTGCCGGTCTTGTCGAAGACCACGCAGTTGACCGCATGGGCACGCTCCAGGGCTTCGGCGTCCTTGATCAGGATGCCATGGCGGGCGGCAACCCCGGTGCCGGCCATGATTGCTGCAGGCGTGGCCAGGCCAAGGGCGCAGGGGCAGGCGATGACCAGCACCGCTACGGCGTTGATCAGCGCGGTTTCCAGCGGTGCGCCGGCCAGCCACCAGCCGATCAGGGTGATCAGTGCCAGCACCAGCACAGCCGGGACGAACACTTGGCTGACCCGGTCGACCAGCTTCTGGATCGGCGCCTTGGCGGCCTGGGCGTCTTCGACCAGGCGGATGATACGGGCCAGCACGGTTTCGGTGCCCAGCGCCTGGGTGCGCACGAGCAACCGGCCTTCGCCATTGATGGCACCACCGGTGACACTGTCGCCGGGTTGCTTGGGCACCGGCAGGCTCTCGCCGCTGATCAGGGCTTCATCGGCATGGCTGCTGCCGTCCTCGACCACACCATCGACCGGGAACCGCTCGCCGGGCTTGACCAGTACCAGGTCGCCCAGGCGCAGCTGGGCGATGGCCACATCTTGCTCCTGGCCGTCGACGATACGCACGGCGCGTTCCGGTCGCAGCGCTTCAAGAGCGCGGATGGCACTCGCGGTCTGGCGTTTGGCACGGCTCTCCAGGTACTTGCCCAGCAGCACCAGGGCAATCACCACGGCCGAGGCCTCAAAGTACAGGTGTGGGACCATGCCGGCAGGCGCCTGCGCCCACTGGTACAGGCTCAAGCCGTAGCCTGCGCTGGTGCCCAGGGCCACCAGCAGGTCCATGTTGCCGGCACCGGCGCGCACGGCCTTCCAGGCCGCTACGTAGAAGCGTGCGCCGAGTATGAACTGCACGGGTGTGGCCAGCAGGAACTGCGCCCACGCGGGCAACATCCAGTGCAGGCCGAACGGCTGCACCAGCATTGGCAGTACCAGTGGCAGGGCCAACAGCAAGGCTGCGCCGACCGCCAGGCGCTCATTGCGCAATTTGCGCTGGGCAGCGTTTTGTTCGTCTTTGACCGTTTGCGGCAGGCTGGCGCTATAGCCGGCCTTTTGCACCGCGTCGATCAGCAGGCTGTCGTCGAGGGCCTCGAGCACCTTGAGGTGCGCGCGTTCGCTGGCGAGGTTGACGCTGACCTGCTCGACCCCGGGCAGCTTGCCCAGGGCGCGCTCCACGCGGCCGACGCAGCTGGCGCAGGTCATGCCGCCAATTTGCAATTCGACAGTACGGCTGGGCACGCTGTAGCCGGCTTCGCGCACGGCGTCGACCAGGGCGGGCAGGCTGTTGGCCGGGGCCTGGACCCGGGCCTGTTCGGTGGCGAGGTTGACGCTGACCTGTTCAGCGCCGGTGACCTTGCGCAGGGCGCGCTCGACCCGGCCGGCACAGCTGGCGCAGGTCATGCCGGCGATCGGCAGGTCATACGTGGTGGATGCGGGCATGGCTCTCCTCCTTGGACAGGCCTCCAGCATCAACCTTGCCATGCAGGTAAGGTCAATAGCCCAGGCCGGCTCGCTTCAACTCCAACCCATATTGCCCCATGGCGATGCGGTATTTGTTGATCTGGCCCGACTGCAAGTTCAAACGTGTGCTGCGTTGATCTTCGATACCCTGTGCACAGCCTGGCACCTGCCCTGGTAGCAGGCGCAGGCGCACATCCACCGGGCCGGGCGGCAGGTTGAAGGAGGTGGACTGCTCCTGGAACACGCGCCCGGAAAGCTGATCGTTGAGGTAGACGCCGATTTCGCAGTTGGTGGCCACTTCCAGGCGTTCCCGGGAGATGATCAGTACGCTGTAGTCCGAGTTGCCCTCGGCGCTGGCCGGTGGCACCACAGCCAGAGTGCTCAATAGCCCGACCACGCCCAATGCTGCCCTGAACATGAAGAATCTCCTGCTTGCCTGATCGTCAAACGCGAAGCTTGGCCGACGCGGGCGCGGATTTCCAGCCCAGGTGTTGCTGGCAGGGCTTGACCTTGCCCCGATGGCAAGCTTGAGACTCGTTGAAAACCTGAAGGAGGCAACCCCCATGCAAGTGTTCAATGTACAAGGCATGACCTGTGGCCATTGCGTGAAAGCCGTGACCCGCGCGGTGCAGGAGCAGGATGCAGCGGCCAAGGTCGAGATCGACCTGGCAGCCAAGCAGGTACGAGTGCAGAGTGAACTGGGGCAGGAGCAGATCCTTACCGCCATTCGTGATGAAGGTTATCAGGCCGAACTCGCCTGAAGACTTGCCAGTGGGAGACTCACCTGTGGGAGCGGGCGTGCCCGCGAACACCGGCGTAGCCGGTGCCATCCACCGCGTTGCCTGATTCGCAGGCACGCCCGGTCCCACAGGGACTACGGCAGTTTTCAGGTTCCGAGCGAGGCAGTTGTCCTCGCAACGCGCAGGTTTGTTGCAAATGTTTTCAGCCTGGTAGGCCCCACAGCAGGTAGAATTGTGCACTTGCTTAGCCTGCTATGGATTCCTGATGAACCTGCGAATGGTGCTCATCCTGGGTGCACTCAGTGCGTTCGGGCCCTTGGCGATCGACTTTTACCTGCCCGCCTTCCCGGCCATGGCGCAGGCGTTCGCCACCGATGAAAAACACATCCAGGCCACTTTGGCCGCCTACTTCCTCGGCCTGTCTATCGGCCAGTTGGCCTATGGCCCGGTAGCCGACCGCTTTGGCCGGCGCATACCGCTGATGTTCGGGGTAACCCTGTTCACCCTGGCGTCGCTGGCCTGTGCCTATGCCCCCAACCTCGACACCCTGGTGCTGGCACGCTTCGTCCAGGCTTTGGGTGGTTGTGCCGGCATGGTGCTGTCGCGGGCCATCGTCAGCGACAAGTGCGACCCGGTGGCCTCGGCCAAGGTGTTTTCGCAACTGATGCTGGTCATGGGGCTGGCGCCGATCCTGGCACCGATGCTGGGCGGGGTGCTGGTGAACCTCGCGGGCTGGCAGTCGATTTTCCTGGCCTTGAGCCTGTTCAGTGCCGGCTGCCTGCTGGCGGTCAGCCTGGGCCTGCCGGAAAGCCTGCCTGCGCACATGCCGCGTCAGCCGCTGTCTGGCGCTTTGCGCCAATACCTGCGGTTGCTGGCTGACCGGTTGTTCCTTGGCCATGCGTTGACCGGCGGCATCGCCATTGCCGGCATGTTTGCCTACATCGCTGGTTCGCCTTTCGTGTTCATCAAGCTGTATGACGTGCCGGCCGAGCACTACGGCTGGCTGTTCGGCACCAACGCTGCCGGCTTTATCCTGGTGGCGCAGGTGAATGCACGTTTGTTGGCCAAGCGTGGGCCGGCGTTTCTGTTGGCGCGCGGGGTGTGGGTGTACCTGGCGGCAGGCTTGGCGCTGTTGGGTGTGGCTGCCTTGCAGCCGACACAGTTGTGGCCGCTGCTGGTACCGCTATTCATCTGCATCGCCAGCCTGGGCTGCATCATCCCTAACGCCTCTGCATGCGCGATGAGCGGGCAGGGTGCGCGGGCTGGCAGCGCCTCGGCACTGATGGGCTGCTTGCAGTTCAGCGTCGCCGCAGGCGCGGCGGCACTGGTCGGTGTGCTGCATGATGGCAGTGCGGTACCGATGGCGATGGTGATCAGCGTGTGCGGTGCACTGGCGGTCAGTGTCTCGCTGCTGACCCGGCGCTTGCAGGCCAGGCGTCCCGCATAAGCGGGTGAGGTGCCTGCAGGCGGGTTTCCAGCGTGGCGACAAAGGCCCGCGCCTCAGCCTCGCTGCGGAAACTGACCACGTGTTGATCGAGCTGGACCTGCCAGGGGCAGGCAGGGTTTCGGCTCGATGCGCTGACGACAATTTTCATCGCGGCATACCTCCAGAAGGGGGGAGCCGCTCAAGTGTAGCGCTGCCCCTCTAGCCTGCCACGAGCTGTATCCGTGTCCTGACTGACGGTCGACAGGCGCATTTTCCACACCACGTTTCCTGCTTTGGGCGTAATGCCCGCAAATCTGCAGAACCTTCGCTTCGTTTCGCGCTATTTGTGGAACATCGCTGTAGGCCGTATCTGAAATTGCAGGGCGTCTGTTTTTATCAAGATATTTCAGCCCCACTGCGAGCGTATGTGAGAGCGTTGACTGACCGGGCTTCGGGCAGTTTTGCAAGGCCGTTTCACTGGTTGCCATGGGTAGGCATACCCAGTGGCTTTACGCCGTAGGTGCGTCGGTACCTGGTCGCCTGAACGGCGTTTTCTGCGGCCTATACTGGCGACCCGGGCCAGTGACAGCGAGAGGCGCTGCCCTGCCAGAGTTGGCCATCGCATCCACACAGTGAACTTGCAGGGAGTTACAGGGATATGAACGCAGCCAGCAGTATCAGCCAGATTGCCAGCCTGATGGCCGACCCCAAGCGTAGTGCCATGTTGTGGGCACTGATCGATGGTACGCCGCGGCTGGCCAATGAGCTCGCCATAATGACCGGCCTGACCTCGTCATCGGCGTGCGCGCACCTTTCGTTACTGTCGTCGGCCGGTTTGCTCAGGCATGAAGCGCGGGGCCGCAAGCGATATTTTCGCCTGGCGACACCGCAGGTGGGGGCAGCCGTGGAGGCCCTGGCCAGCGTTCAGTTGGAGAGCGCCAGAGGGGCGCGTGCCAAGGCGCCGGTCTCACCGCTGCCCATGTCGATGCGCCGGGCGCGCCGTTGTGGCGATCACCTTGGCGGGGAACTGGCCAGCGAGCTGTACCATCGACTGGTGGTGGCCGGCTGGCTGGAAGGTAGCGGTCGACAGTTGATGGTCAGTGACGAGGGGCGTTTACAGTTGGCCTCGGTCGGGGTCTACATCGATGCCTTGGCGCCCCACCAGCAACGTGGTTGCGTGATTTGCCGTTGCACCGAGTGGGACGACCAGGCCCCGCACTTGGGCGGTGTGCTGGGCCAGGCACTGTTCAGGCTATTCCTGCAATCGGGCTGGATGCGTGAGGCCGAGGACACGCGGGCATTGCATATCTCGGCGCTGGGCATCCAGCAGATCAATCGCATAGCCCGCGTGGCAACGTTGCAGGTTGGGTAAGCGCAACGCCGTCGTGCAATCAGACCAGCCGGGCATCCAGGCTGTTCTGCGCCAGGCGACGGGCCTGGTCTTCAGTCATGCCCAGATGGGTGTGCAGGGCGTGGAAGTTTTCCGTCACGTAGCCGCCGAAGTAGGCCGGGTCGTCCGAGTTCACCGTGACCTTCACGCCGCGCTCCAGCATGTCCAGGATGTTGTGCTGGCTCATATGGTCGAACACGCAAAGCTTGGTGTTGGACAGCGGGCACACTGTGAGCGGGATCTGCTCATCGATGATGCGTTGCATCAGGCGCTCGTCTTCGATGGCGCGTACGCCGTGGTCGATACGCTTGATTTGCAGCAGGTCCAGCGCTTCCCAGATGTACTCGGGCGGGCCTTCTTCGCCGGCATGGGCAACGGCAACAAAGCCTTCGTTGCGGGCACGGTCGAAAACGCGCTGGAATTTGCTCGGCGGGTGGCCCATTTCCGAGCTGTCCAGGCCAACGGCAATGAACGCTTCGCGGAACGGCAGGGCCTGGTCGAGGGTTTTTTGCGCTTCCTCTTCACTGAGGTGGCGCAGGAAACTGAGGATCAGGCCACTGCTGATGCCCAGCTGCTTGCGGCCATCCTTCAGCGCCTGGTTGATGCCATTGAGCACCACCTCGAAGGGGATGCCGCGGTCGGTGTGTGTTTGCGGGTCGAAGAACGGTTCGGTGTGGATCACGTTCTGGGCTTTGCAGCGTTGCAGGTAGGCCCAGGTCAGGTCGTAAAAGTCCTGCTCGGTACGCAGCACATCTGCGCCCTGGTAATACAGGTCGAGGAACTCCTGCAGGTTGTTGAAGGCATAGGCACCGCGCAAGGTCTCCACATCGGCCCAGGGCAGGGCAATCTTGTTGCGCTCGGCCAGGGCGAACAGCAACTCAGGCTCCAGCGAGCCCTCCAGGTGCAGGTGCAGTTCGGCCTTGGGCAGGGCGTTCAACCAGTCATACATAGTGGATCATCTCAATCAGGTACGGTTGCCGCCATTCTACAGGGCCTGGCCGGGCATTGCGCCCGGCCAGGCTGCGACCCGGTGAATCACCAGACCAAGGGTTCGCCCTTGTAGTTGATGAAGCGCAGGCCGCCGGTGCCGCTTTGTGCATTGATCTGGTCGAGCATGCCGCGGGTGCTGGTGAACACGTCAATTTCGGCGTTTTCGCCACCCATGTCGGTTTTCACCCAGCCCGGATGCATGGCCAGTACGCACAGGTCGGGGCGCTGTTGCTCGACCACGAAGCTGTTGATCATTGAGTTCAGCGCTGCCTTGCTGGCCTTGTACAGGCAGATTTCACCACCGTCGGGGATGGTCACGCTGCCCAGGATCGAACTCATGAAGGCCAGCACGCCGCTGCCTTCGCGTAACTGGCCCACCAGGCGACGGGCCACGCGGATCGGGGCCACGGCATTGGTCATGAACAAGTCGCCGATGTCGCTGCGCTGTACCGTTTCCAGGTTTTGCGGCAGGGGCCCCATGACGCCCGCGTTAACGAACACCAGATCGAACACTTGGCCATGCAGGCGTTGTTGCAAGCCATCGAGCTGGGCGGTGTCGTTCATTTCCAGCTGTTCGATGCGCACGCCAGGCACGTCTGCCAGGGCGCGGGGTTGCTGCGGGTTGCGCACGGTGGCGGTGATGTTCCAGCCGTCTTCGTTCAGGCGCTGCACCAGGCCAAGGCCAAGCCCGCGCGAAGCGCCAATGATAAGTGCGGTTTTTGCGTTAGCCATGTGAACGCGCTCCATGGTCGGTGGTAGGGAAAGGTATTGAGGATAATGCACAGCGGCAGTCACTGCCTTGCCAATGGCTGTATAAAAAGTGATCAGCTGCCCCCGGGCCTTGCCTGGCCGGGCGTTGCGCCTGTTGGCGCACGGGTTATCCACAAGCTGGTCCACAGTTATTGTGTGCAAGCTCAGGGCGGTGCAGGCCCGCCCGTCGGGTTGCGTACTGGGGATAACTCTTGGGCTTTCAGCACTTTGCGGCTGTCATCAAACGGTGATCAAAATATGATCAAAGCTCTGCAGGCTGTGAAAACTGAAGCCTGCAAGCGATTGCCCCAAGCTTATCCACAGGCGGGCCCACAGTTGTTGTGGGCAATGTTCAGCGTGCTTCGAGCAGGATGCGCCCGCGGCTCAGGTCAGCCAGTTGCTGCTGCAGCGGCGCCAGGTGGGCGTCACCGAGTGCAATCAGCAGGTCGACGCCATTGGCAGTGAACTGTTCATCCAGTACCAGGCCGTCGACCTCCGCCAGCCGAAGTTTTACCAGCGCAAGTTCGCTGAAACTGCAGCTGCAGGTGAATTCGCTGCGCTGCACCAGCAGCCGCTTGGGCGCCTGTTGCAGGCACTTGTTGGCGCCGCCGCCATAGGCCCTGGCCAGGCCACCAGTGCCCAGCTGGATGCCGCCGTACCAGCGGATCACCAGCACCACGACCTGGTCGCAGTCCTGCGCTTCGATAGCGGCCAGGATCGGCCTGCCTGCGGTCCCGCCGGGTTCGCCGTCATCGCTGCTGCGGTACTGCGCGCCGAGCTTCCAGGCCCAGCAGTTGTGAGTGGCAGCCAGGTCGCTGTGGCGTTCGATGAAACTCATCGCATCGGCAGCACTGCTGATCGGCCCGGCAAGGGTGATGAAGCGGCTTTTGCGTATTTCCTCGCGGTATTCGCAGAGGTCGAGCAGGGTAGAAGGCATAAATGATGGTTACACAGCCGGCTTGATGCCGCAGCCCTTCAGAATGATGTGGATAAGGTTGTTGCTCGCCTCTTCCATGTCCTGCTTGGTCAGGCGGCTGCGGCCGGTGACCTGGCAGATCTGGGTGGCGAAGTCGGCGTAGTGCTGGGTACTGCCCCACAGCAGGAAGATCAGGTGCACCGGATCGACCGGGTCCATCTTGCCCGCATCGATCCACGCCTGGAACACGGCAGCCCGGCCACGGAACCACTCGCGGTAGTCGGCACTGAAGTATTCGGTCAGGCAGGTGCCGCCGCTGATCACTTCCATGGCGAAAATCCGCGAAGCCTGTGGGTTGCGCCGGGAGAACTCCATCTTGGTGCGGATGTACTGGCTCAGGGCTTCCCCCGGGTCGTCATCGACGCTCAAGGCGTTGAAGGTGCTGTCCCACAATTCGATGATGTTGCTGAGCACGGCAATGTACAGGCCCAGCTTGTTGGTGAAGTAGTAGTGCAGGTTGGCCTTGGGCAGTTCCGCCTTGAGGGCGATGGTGTTCATGCTGGTGCCCTTGAACCCATGGCGAGCGAACTCGTCTTCGGCTGCCTGGATAATGGCCTGTTCGTTTTTCTGGCGGATTCGGCCCGCGGGCTTGCCCGAGGCGGAGAGGCGGTGCGCAGGGACTTCTAGGGTCATGGACGATTCCGTACGGGTCAGTGGCTGCGGCTGTCGGACAAGATTACCTGCCTGCGCCGAAGTGACAAGCGTTTGCGGCAGAGACTGGCATCAACGTGTCGCAGCCAGGCTCTCCAGGAAGCTTTCCAGGACCAGGTTCGGCCGCCGGCCCTTGCGGGTTACCCAGCTCAGGCTCAGGTCATAGAAGCGCTGTTGGGGTTTGAGGGCACGCAAGCGGCCTTGCTGCACCCAGAACGTGGCGTAGTGGTCGGGCAGGTAGCCGATGTAGCGCCCGGTGAGGATCAGAAACGCCATGCCTTCGCGGTCCGAAGCACTGGCCGTGCAGTTCAACGCCTGGTAATGGGCCTGGATGTCGGCTGGCAGGCGGAAGGTGGGGGTAATGGCTTCCTGGCTGTTGAGGCGGTCGTCGTCGACCTGCTGGTCATCGGCATAGAACAGCGGGTGCCCAACGGCGCAGTACAACAGCGAGCGTTCGCTGTACAACGGTTGGTACTCAAGGCCCGACAGCGGGCTGGTCTGGGGTACCACACCGACATGCAGGCTGCCGTCGAGCACGCCATGTTCGACCTGGCTGGGGGCGATCATGCGGATCTGGATACGCACCTCGGGCCCACGGTCCTTGAGTTCGGCCAGGGCATGAGTGATGCGCATGTGCGGCAGGGTGACCAGGTTATCGGTAAGGCCAATGTTCAATTCGCCACGCAAGTGCTGGTGCAGGCCGTTTACCTCGGTGCGAAAGCTTTCCAGGGCGCTTAGCAGTTGCAGTGCCGAATGGTAGACCTCGCGGCCTTCCTCGGTCAGCGAGAAACCGGCGCGGCCGCGCTGGCACAGGCGCAACCCCAGGCGTTGCTCAAGGTCGTTCATTTGCTGGCTGATGGCCGAGCGGCCAATGCCCAGCACGTTTTCGGCGGCCGAGAAGCCGCCGCATTCGACCACGCTGCGGTAGATCTTCAGCAGGCGGATGTCGAAATCGCTGACTTGGGCGAGTGGATCGGGGCGTCGGCTCATCAGTTTAGTCACGGCCTGTCTGAAGATTAGAAATGTTGGCTTTTTCGGACTTTATCGCCGTGCCAATTTAGCTGCAACAACATCCATCGTTGCCTAATCGTCTTTCGAGGAACCGCCGATGAACATGCCCGAAACCGCTACCGTCGGTATCGCCAGCCAGCTCAAGCTGGATGCCCACTGGATGCCCTACACCGCCAACCGCAACTTCCACCGTGACCCACGGTTGATCGTGGCGGCCGAAGGCAACTATTTGGTCGATGACCAAGGGCGCAAGATCTTTGATGCCCTGTCGGGTCTGTGGACTTGCGGCGCCGGGCACACCCGCAAGGAAATCACCGACGCGGTGACCCGCCAGCTGAGTACTCTGGATTACTCTCCGGCGTTTCAGTTTGGCCACCCGCTGTCGTTCCAGCTGGCCGAGAAGATCACCCAGCTGACCCCTGGTGAACTGAATCACGTCTTTTATACCAACTCCGGTTCCGAGTGCGCCGATACCGCGCTGAAGATGGTCCGTGCCTACTGGCGCCTGAAAGGCCAGGCGACCAAGACCAAGATCATTGGCCGTGCCCGTGGCTATCACGGCGTGAACATCGCTGGTACCAGCCTGGGTGGCGTCAACGGTAACCGCAAGATGTTCGGCCAGTTGCTTGATGTCGACCACCTGCCTCACACCGTACTGCCGGTGAACGCCTTCTCCAAGGGGCTGCCAGAAGAGGGCGGTATTGCCCTGGCGGACGAAATGCTCAAGCTGATCGAGCTGCACGATGCCTCCAACATCGCTGCGGTGATCGTTGAGCCGCTGGCCGGCTCGGCCGGTGTACTGCCGCCGCCGAAGGGTTACCTGAAGCGCCTGCGTGAAATCTGCACCCAGCACAACATCCTGCTGATCTTCGACGAAGTGATCACCGGCTTCGGCCGCATGGGGGCGATGACCGGCGCCGAAGCGTTCGGCGTGACCCCGGACCTGATGTGCATCGCCAAGCAGGTAACCAACGGCGCCATCCCGATGGGCGCGGTGATTGCCAGCAGCGAGATCTATCAGACTTTCATGAACCAGCCGACCCCTGAATACGCCGTAGAATTCCCGCACGGCTACACCTATTCGGCTCACCCGGTAGCCTGCGCCGCCGGTATCGCCGCGCTGGACCTGTTGCAGAAGGAAAACCTGGTGCAGTCCGCCGCCGAGCTGGCGCCGCACTTCGAGAAGCTGCTGCACGGCGTGAAAGGCACCAAAAACGTCGTTGATATCCGTAACTACGGCTTGGCCGGCGCCATTCAGATCGCCGCCCGTGACGGTGATGCCATTGTCCGCCCTTACGAAGTGGCGATGAAGTTGTGGAAGGCAGGCTTCTATGTACGCTTCGGTGGCGACACCCTGCAGTTCGGCCCAACATTCAACACCACGCCGCAGCAACTGGATCGCCTGTTCGACGCCGTTGGCGAAAACCTGAACCTGATCGACTGATCTTTCCGATTTTGATGCCAGGCGCGTGCACGTGTCCCGCGCCTGCATTTACCTTCTTTATCTGGAGTTTTGCATGAGCATTGTTCAGCACCTGATCCATGGCGAGCTGGTTTCCAAGGGTGAGCGCACCGCCGATGTCTTCAACCCGTCCACCGGCCAGGCTGTGCGCAAGGTCGAATTGGCCAGCCGCGCGACCGTGCAAGAAGCGATCGACTCCGCCAAAGCGGCCTTCCCGGCCTGGCGCAACACCCCGCCGGCCAAGCGCGCCCAGGTGATGTTCCGCTTCAAGCAATTGCTGGAGCAGAACGAAGCCAAGATTTCGCAGATGATCAGCGAAGAGCATGGCAAGACCCTGGAAGACGCAGCCGGCGAACTGAAGCGCGGTATCGAGAACGTTGAGTTCGCCTGCGCAGCACCAGAAGTGTTGAAGGGCGAGTACAGCCGCAACGTCGGCCCGAACATCGATGCCTGGTCCGACTTCCAGCCGTTGGGCGTGGTCGCTGGCATCACCCCGTTCAACTTCCCGGCCATGGTGCCGCTGTGGATGTACCCCCTGGCTATCGCCTGCGGCAACGCTTTCATCCTCAAGCCTTCCGAGCGTGACCCGAGCTCGACCCTGTACATCGCCCAGCTGCTGCTGGAAGCCGGCCTGCCGAAGGGCATCCTGAACGTGGTGCACGGCGACAAGGAAGCGGTGGATGCGCTGATCGAAGCGCCTGAAGTAAAAGCACTGAGCTTCGTCGGTTCAACGCCGATCGCCGAATACATCTATGCCGAAGGCACCAAGCGCGGCAAGCGCGTACAAGCCTTGGGTGGCGCGAAGAACCACGCAGTACTGATGCCGGATGCCGACCTGGACAACGCCGTCAGCGCACTGATGGGTGCCGCCTACGGTTCGTGCGGCGAGCGTTGCATGGCTATTTCGGTGGCGGTCTGCGTGGGCGATCAGGTGGCCGATGCCCTGATTGCCAAACTGGAGCCGCAGATCAAGGCACTGAAGATTGGTGCCGGCACTTCGTGTGGCCTGGACATGGGCCCTCTGGTGACTGCTGCTGCCCGTGACAAGGTAGTGGGTTATATCGATGACGGTGTTGCTGCTGGTGCCAAGCTGGTGGTAGATGGCCGTGGTTTGCGTGTGGCCGGCAATGAAGATGGCTACTTCGTGGGTGGCACCCTGTTCGACAAGGTGACCCCGCAGATGCGCATCTATAAAGAAGAGATCTTTGGCCCGGTGCTGTGTGTAGTGCGTGTGAACAGCCTGGAGCAGGCCATGCAGCTGATCAATGATCACGAGTATGGCAACGGTACCTGCATCTTTACCCGTGACGGTGAAGCGGCGCGCCTGTTCTGCGACGAGATCGAAGTGGGCATGGTCGGTGTAAACGTGCCGCTGCCGGTCCCGGTGGCCTATCACAGCTTTGGCGGCTGGAAGCGTTCGCTGTTCGGTGATCTGCATGCTTATGGGCCGGATGGGGTGCGCTTCTATACCCGTCGCAAAGCGATTACCCAGCGCTGGCCGCAGCGTTCCAGCCATGAAGCGTCGCAGTTTGCATTCCCTAGCCTTTAAGGTAGGTCAATAACGCGGGGAGGCCGAAAGGCCTCCCCGCTTTGTTTTTCAGCAATATCAGGGTTTCTTGAAATTAAAGGTTGACGCCCTTCTGAATCCCCTTATAATGCGCCCCACTTCCAGCGACATCGGAACGACAAACTCCTTGAGATTCAATGAGTTAAGTAGTTAAGGTGGCGTTGAAAGGGCTACGATCGAAAGATCGCAAGCGGTTGAAATGGTGGTTGACAGCGCTTCTAAACGCTGTATGATTCACCTCCCGCTACGAGAGATCGCAGCGAGTTAAGTGTTTGAAGCTAAACGAGTTTCTCGCAAAAAACTTCAAAATAAACGCTTGACAGGCTCTGAGGAAAGCGTAGAATGCGCGCCTCGGTTGAGACGAAAAGCTCTTAACCAAACGCTCTTTAACAA
>NZ_FYDS01000018.1:0-66540 GCF_900187545.1 Pseudomonas sp. Irchel 3F3
CGCTCCGGGGTCCCCTCGCTCCGGGCTTGCTCCCGGGAGGACCGCGCTGCAGGCCCCATCCTGGGGCCCAGCGCTTGACGGGCATCCATGCCCGTCACCTCCCTACGCAAGCCCTGCGCTCGGCCTCCTGAAGTCGCAATCTGCGTTGCCTGAGCTACCGCGCGCTTAGAAGCCAAAGCAAAAGCAAGAGCAAGAGCAAGAGCAAGAGCAAGAGCAAGAGCAAGCAAACCAAGGGGAACCTGCCGAACCCAGCCGGCCTCTCAATTCAACAGGCTTCTTTAGAGGACGCCGCACATGAAATGCCTGATGCCTTGGTTAATCGCAGCCAGCCTGGCAGGTTGCGGCGAAACAGCCCTGTTGAGCGTAAACGACGGCAGCGGGCCAAACCCCCGCCTCCCCACCCCCGTCACAACACTGATCCCCACCGTAAATATCGCCCCTGCAGTGGGCTGGCCAAAGGGCAGCAAGCCGACCCCGGCACCAGGCACCCAGGTCAAAGCCTTCGCCAGCGGCCTCGACCACCCGCGCTGGCTCTACTTGCTGCCCAACGGCGATGTACTGGTGGCAGAGACCAACGCGCCACCCAAGCCCGAAGATGGCAAGGGCATTCGCGGCTGGGCCATGGACAAGGCGATGAAACGCGCCGGCGCGACCGTACCCAGCGCCAACCGTATAACCCTGCTGCGCGATGCCGACCATGACGGGGTGGCAGAAACTCGCACCCCTTTCATCGAAGGGCTCAACTCACCCTTCGGCATGACCCTGGTGGGCAAGGACTTGTACGTGGCCGACACCGACAGGCTGCTGCGCTTTCACTATGAACCGGGCGCCATGCAGATAACCGATAAAGGCCACCCGGTGACCGCGCTGCCCGGCGGGCCGCTGAACCATCACTGGACCAAGAACGTGATCGCAAGCCCCGATGGCAAGAAGCTTTATGTGACGGTTGGCTCGAACAGCAACATCGGGGAAAACGGTATGCAGAAGGAGCAAGGCCGCGCCGCTATCTGGGAAGTGGACCCCGCAAGCGGCAAGCACCGGCTGTTCGCCACCGGCCTGCGCAACCCCAACGGCCTGGCCTGGGAGCCACACAGCAACGTCTTGTGGACAGCAGTCAATGAACGTGACGAAATCGGCAGCGACCTGGTGCCTGATTACATCACCTCTGTAAAAGACGGCGGCTTCTATGGCTGGCCATACAGCTACTACGGGCAGCATGTAGATCACCGGGTACATCCACAGGCCCCGCAAAAGGTGGCCCAGGCCCTGGCGCCAGACTATGCGGTCGGCCCGCATACCGCATCCCTGGGGCTGGCATTCACCGAGCCTGGTGTACTGCCGCCGCCTTTCGATCAGGGGGCATTGGTCGGCCAGCACGGGTCGTGGAACCGTAAACCACACAGCGGCTACAAAGTGCTGTTCGTACCTTTCGACCGCTCAGGCAAACCTGCCGGCCGCCCCATCGACCTGCTCACGGGGTTTCTCGACCAAGAGGGCAAGGCGATGGGGCGTCCGGTGGGCGTGATCAACGATGGGCAACGCGGTGTATTGGTGGCCGACGATGTCGGCAATGTGATCTGGCGGGTGAGCAAAGCACCTTGAAACCGGGCGGCCTGTATCAGCCCCGTTGAACGGGGCCGCTGCTACAGGCGTTGATCATCAGGGGTTCTGCGCCAGATGCCCTTGCGGAATCACACGCTTGGCTTGAAGGTAAGCCTTGGCCCAATAGCTGTTGGACAGATAGTCCAGGCGCACCGTGCCACCCGTGGAAGGCGCATGCACAAAACGCCCTTCCCCTACATAAATGCCAGCATGACTGACTTGCGAACCGCCACTGGTGGCAAAGAACACCAGGTCGCCGGATTGCAGTGCCTTGGCATCCACCGTAGGTGCACGCATGACGATCATCTCCCGCGTTGAACGCGGCAAGCTGATACCGGCCGCGTCACGGTAGACGTATTTGATCAAACCACTGCAGTCGAAGCCGGAGTCCGGGGTGTTGCCGCCCCAGCGATAGGGCGTGCCCACCAGGCCAATGGCGCGGATCAATACGTCATCGGCAATCGGCGAAGGGCTTGGCTGGCTGTAAGTAACCTGCGGCGTAACCACAGGGGCCGGCGCAGGCGCACGGCTGGAGCAGGCAGCAAGCAATGCTGCCAGGGAGAGAAATGCAAAGCGCGCCATCTTTATCATGGCCAGAACATCCTGTCTGAGACCGCTGCGCTGCAGCCGAAAAGAGTTGAGAATTTAGATTAGACGCTTTCTGTAAATGCGCACGGCGGCGAGCTTTTTTCAAAGCATCGCCGCCGCAGCAGGATATATCATTTTGCTATCAGTTGCGCGCGATGTTGGTCGGCGCCATGGCCAAGGCACGCTTGGCTTCAATGAAGGTCTTGCTCCAGTAGCGGTCACCGAGGCTGTCGATGCGAACGCCACCGCTGCGGCGGCTGCTGGAGTGGATGAACTGGTTGTCACCCAGGTAGATCCCGGCATGGCTCACACGACCGCGGCCGTTGGTGCTGAAGAACAGCAGGTCACCTGGCTTGAGCTTGTTGCGGGCCACTTTCGGGGCATCGACGTTGATCATTTCACGCGTGGAACGCGGCAGGGTCATGCCCGCTTCTTCGCGGAACAGATAGCCGATGAAACCGCTGCAGTCGAAACCGGACTTTTCCGAAGTACCACCGAAGCGGTAGCGGGTGCCGATCAACGACATGCCGCGCTCGAGAATGCTGTCCGCCAGTACCGGCAACTGGTAAGGCTTGCTGTTGCTGGAGAAAGCCTCCAGGTCATCTTCAGTGGCCAGCTCTTCCGGTTCGCCGAATACCGACGAAGGCGAGGCCTTGGCCTTGATTGCCGATTGTGCGGCGATCGGGGTGTGATCCTGGGGCTGCAGCGCTGAATGAGAAGCTGGGCCTTGGGCCGCGCAGCCAAAAAGCAGGGTCACGAGTGCGAGTGGCACGAGGGGTGCGAAGCGCTTTAGCATGGGCACGACCGTGTCTGTAATCCTTTAGAGGGGGAAACTATGCCCTCTATCATGGCCATTTGCAAATTTTATCGAAAAAGATGTGACTTTTCTGTTTTGCCGCTCTGGCCCAGCGTTTTCAGGGGGTTACCAGCCCAGGGTTTCCTTGAGAAACGGGATGGTCAGCTTGCGTTGTGCCTGCAGCGAGGCCTGGTCGAGGCGTTCGAGCAGGTCGAACAGCGCACTCATGCTGCGCGCACCGCGGGTGAGAATGAAGTGGCCGACTTCGTCGGTAAGGTGCAGGCCGCGGCGCGAAGCACGCAACTGCAGGGCACGCAGCTTGTCTTCATCGGACAAGCCACGCATCTGAAACACCAGCGCCAGGGTCAGCCGCGACTTTAGGTCCGGCAGCTTGATCGGCAGCTCCCGTGGCGATGCCGAGGCGGCCAGCAACAGGCGACGGCCACTGTCGCGCAGGCGGTTGAACAGGTGGAACATGGCCTCTTCCCAGTCTGCCTTGCCGGCGATCACATGCAGGTCGTCGATGCACACGAGCTCGTACTGGGCCAGGTAGTCGAGCACCTCCACACCCCGATCGAGCAGTTGCGCCAATGGCAGGTAGACAGCGGGCTCGCCGCGTTGCTGGAAACGGTGGGTGGCGGCCTGCAACAGGTGGCTACGGCCAACACCCTGCTTGCCCCACAGATAGATAAGGCTCTCGGTCCAGCCGGCGTCGGCTTCGCATAGCCGCTCGACGTAACCCAATGCCGCAGCATTGGCGCCCGGATAGTAGTTGATGAAGGTGGCGTCATCGCGCAGGCGCACACCCAGGGGCAACTGGATCGGTGGTTTCATGCTCGCGGGCGGTCGGCAGGACCGCAGGGGGCCTTTGGTGAACAATCTGCAAAGTCTATACCCGCAACGCGGGGCGCACAATCACGGCAATGGATAGCACAAGCAAAATCAACAAGTTGCGCTATTTTGCCGCTGACATCGATCCCTGTGGGAGCGGGCGCGTGCGCGAACACCGGCAAAGCCGGTGCCATGCACCGTGTCACATGCTTGGCGGGCATGCCCGCTCCCACAGGTTTGGCACAGACCTGTCCCTCACAGCTCCGGGTCAATGTCCCCGGCGTACATGTCCGATTCTTTGTACAGGTCATGGGCATGGCGCAGCAGCACCATGATCACCGCCGCCACCGGCAGGGCCAGCAGCACCCCGGTAAAGCCGAACAGCTCACCACCGGCAAGAATGGCAAAGATCACCGCCACCGGGTGCAGCCCGATACGATCGCCTACCAGCAGCGGGGTCAGCACCATGCCTTCCAGCGCCTGCCCGACCATGAACACCGCAACGATACCCAGCATCGGGTACAGGTCACCACCAAACTGGAACAGGCCGGCCACCAGCGCGGCACCAATGCCGATGATGAAGCCCATGTAAGGCACGATGGCCGCAAGGCCCGCAAGCATGCCGATCAGCAGGCCGAGTTCAAGCCCCACCAGCATGAGCCCGGCTGAATAGATGATGCCCAAAGCCACCATCACCATGAGTTGCCCGCGCACGAATGCCCCCAGCACTTCATGGCATTCGCCAGCCAGGCCCACTACTTGCGGTTCACGCTGGCGCGGTAGCAGGCCGCGCAGCTTGCCCATCATCAGGTCCCAATCGCGCAGCAGATAAAAACCCACCACAGGGATCAGCACCATGTTCGCCAGCCAGGCCATCAATGCCAGGCTCGAGGCAGTGGCCTGAGACAACAGCATGCCAACGATATCGGTGGTCTGCCCCATGTGCGCGCCGATGGCGGCCTTGATCTTGTCGAACTTCCAGAAACCATCGGCCAGGCCCAGGCGACCCTGCACCCAAGGCAGCGCCACCTGTTCGAGCCAATCGAGCATCTGCGGCGCCAGTTCGTACAGGCGCACCAGCTGCTTGGCAAGCATCGGCACCAGCACCAACAACAGGGCGAGCATCAACAGGGTGAACAGGCTGAACACCACCACAACGCCCCAGGTGCGCGACAGGCCCAGGCGCTCGAGGCGGTCAACCAGCGGGTCGGCCAGGTAGGCCAGCAGGATGCCTACCAGGAACGGCGTAAGGATATTGTGCAAGCTATAAAGCAGCACAGCGATCAGCAGAGCAACACCCAGCCAGATCCAGCGACGAACATCAGTCACGGTATGCTCCTCTTACCAGCGAAAACGCAGGCCGTCGAACGGCTTGGGCGCAGGTGTGGCCGGCGCGGGTTGCTCACCCGTTGCACTCGCAGACGGGGCTGGTGCGGGGGGCATTGCGGGCGCCTGGTCGGCAGGCAGTTCCTGCAACTTGGCCAGGCCAAGCTGGGCACGCAATTGCTCGCGGTTGCCGGTCACGCCATAGGTCAGGGTGGTGCCTTCGGCCATCTGCAGGCGCGGGCCGTAAGGCTCAAGCACACGGGCAAGCTCGGCATAACGCTGCAGGCTCATCCCCTGCACTTGCACCTGCATCTGGCTGCTGGCGCCCGGACGGGCGACATAACGCGGCGCCAGACGGCTGCTTACCGCCAACATCACCGCATCGGCCAAGGCTGCCGGGTCGGCCCCCTCGGCCGTGCCCTGCTCACGCTGGTCGCCCAGCCACAACTGCCACTTGCCCTGCCACTTTCCGTCGGCTTCCTGGGCATGTACCGCCAGCAAGGCGTCGGCGCCGTAGCGTTCAGAGGCCTCGCGCAGTGGGGCCGGGTCGCTGCCTTCGATCTGCTTGGCATTGGCCACCAGTTGCTCCTGCAGGTCGGCCAGTGGCAGGCGCAGCGGCAGACCACGGTGCTGGGCGGCACGACGCAAAGGCTGGGCGCTGGCCTGACCATCACCGACCAGGCTACTGCCTTCGACGCTGTCATTCAGCCACCAGCCGAGAATCGATGGCCGATTGCTACCCCACAGCGCGAGGCCGGCCTTGCGCAGGGCGCGCTCGGTACTACCCGGGTCGAACTCGACCAGCACAGACTCGGGCGGGCCGGCTTCGCTGCCGACCTGGTTGATGATTTGCTGCGGATCCTTGCGCAGGCCGGCCAACGCCGGGCTCTGCGCTGCCTTTGGGTCGCCGGTCAGGCGCAGCACCAGCGTGTCGAGGGCTTTTGCGGTGGCAGCGGTACGGGCTTCGGCGCCCTGCCCGGTGACCGGCTCGCGCACCTGATAAAGGCCGGAAACATTTTCAGCCAAGGCAGTGGCCGAGATCAGGGCCAGGCAACCGGTTGCCAGAATATTGAACAAACGCATGGAGGATTCCTGTCCAGTTACCGCAATGTCTATACCTTATACACGGGGGCGCAAGGTAACCAGTCGTGAGAGGGTGAAAGATTGGTTGCGGGGTGTTGTCGGGAGCGTGCGCCGGGTCGGACAGGTGTTCGCCACGACAGGTTCAGTGCCTGGGCGAGCGAGCGCCGCCCGCTCGGCGCATCGCAAGCGAAGTTCGCGCCTGGATCTGTTTCGGGCTAATGTCGCTTGTGCCTGAGCGCTCAACCGCCCTGTTTGTCCGGCAAGATAGCCATTTTCATGCCCTGCCCGTCGGCCTGAGGATGGCCGCTGCCCGGCAACCCTGATAAAATCGCGCGCCTTCACAGACCACTGACGTTTCAGGCAGCCGCCGCTTACCCGCCGGTCTTGGCCGTCATGGTCGTTTTTAAGAATCCCTCCCTCCTAAAGGCCTGGATCAATGAGCAAGCAACCCTCCCTGAGCTACAAGGACGCCGGTGTAGACATCGACGCCGGCGAAGCACTGGTCGAACGCATCAAGGGCGTGGCAAAACGCACCGCACGCCCTGAAGTCATGGGTGGCCTGGGCGGCTTCGGCGCCCTCTGCGAGATCCCGGCCGGCTATAAGCAGCCAGTACTGGTCTCCGGCACCGACGGCGTCGGCACCAAGCTGCGCCTGGCGCTGAACCTGAACAAGCACGACAGCATCGGCCAGGACCTGGTCGCCATGTGCGTCAACGACCTGGTGGTGTGCGGTGCCGAGCCGCTGTTCTTCCTCGACTACTACGCCACCGGCAAACTGAATGTTGACGTGGCCGCCACCGTGGTTACCGGCATTGGCGCCGGTTGCGAACTGGCTGGTTGCTCGCTGGTGGGTGGTGAAACCGCCGAAATGCCTGGTATGTACGAAGGCGAAGACTACGACCTGGCCGGCTTCTGCGTCGGCGTGGTGGAAAAGGCCGAGATCATCGACGGCTCCAAGGTTGCCACTGGCGACGCGCTGATCGCCCTGGCGTCTTCGGGCCCGCACTCCAACGGCTATTCGCTGATCCGCAAGATCCTCGAAGTGTCCGCCACCGACATCGAGAACACCCAGCTGGACGGCAAACCGCTGACCGACCTGCTGATGGCGCCTACCCGCATCTACGTCAAGCCGCTGCTGCAGCTGATCAAGAACACCGGTGCCGTGAAGGCCATGGCCCACATCACCGGTGGCGGCCTGCTGGACAACATCCCGCGCGTACTGCCGAAAAACGCCCAGGCCGTGGTTGACGTAGCCAGCTGGCAGCGCCCGGTGGTGTTCGACTTCCTGCAGGAAAAAGGCAACGTCGACGAGCATGAGATGCACCGTGTGCTGAACTGCGGCGTGGGCATGGTCATTTGCGTAGCCCAGGATCAGGTCGAAGCTGCGCTGAACGAACTGCGCGCCGCCGGTGAGCAGCCATGGGTGATCGGCCACATCGCCGAAGCCGCCGAAGGCGCCGCCCAGGTCGAGCTGCAAAACCTCAAGGCACACTGATGCCAAGCAAGACCTGCAATGTAGTGGTGTTGCTGTCGGGCTCCGGCAGCAACCTGCAAGCCCTGATTGACAGCTGCCAAGGCCAGGACAGCCCGGTGCGCATCCGTGCGGTGGTTTCCAACCGCGCCGATGCCTACGGCCTGCAACGCGCAGCGGCGGCCGGCATCGACACCGTCGTGCTCGACCACACCCAGTTCGACGGCCGTGAGGCCTTCGATGCCGCGCTGATGGCGCGCATCGACGGCTTCGCTCCCGACCTGGTGGTGCTGGCCGGTTTCATGCGCATCCTCAGTGGCGGCTTTGTGCGCCACTATCAAGGCCGCCTGCTCAACATTCACCCGTCGTTGCTGCCCAAATACAAGGGCCTGCATACCCATCGCCGGGCGCTTGAGGCAGGCGACGCCGAACATGGCTGCAGCGTACACTTCGTGACGGAGGAACTCGATGGCGGCCCACTGGTCGTACAGGCTGTGGTACCGGTTGCGTCTGACGACACCGTCGAAAGCCTAGCCCAGCGGGTACACCATCAGGAACACCTGATCTATCCGCTGGCAGTGCGCTGGTTCGCTGAAGGGCGCTTGCGCCTTGGCGAACAGGGTGCATTACTGGATGGCCAGCCGCTGGCGGCCAGCGGCCACTTGATTCGATCCTAGGAGAATTTATGCGTCGCGCCCTGCTCTTGGCTCTTGCCGTGCTTGCCCTGCCCCTCCAGGCAGCTGACCTCAAGCCTTTCTCGGCCAGCTACACCGCCGACTGGAAGCAGCTGCCCATGAGTGGCACCGCCGAGCGCAGCCTGGTCAAGAATGCCAACGGTACCTGGGACCTTAACTTCAAGGCTTCCATGATGATCGCCAGCCTGACCGAGCAAAGCACCCTGCGCCTGGAAAACGACACCCTGCTGCCGCAGAAGTACCATTTCGAGCGCGGCGGCCTGGGCAAAGCCAAGAAGGTCGACCTGAACTTCGACTGGACCGGCAAGAAGGTCACCGGCAGCGACCGTGGCGATGCCATCAACCTGCCACTGATCCGCGGCGTGCTGGACAAGTCGTCCTACCAGCTGGCGCTGCAGCATGACGTGGCGGCCGGCAAGAAGAGCATGACCTACCAGGTGGTCGACGGTGACGAGATCGACACCTACGACTTCCGTGTACTGGGTACCGAAAAGGTCACCACCAAGACCGGCCAGGTCGATGCCGTGAAGGTCGAGCGCGTGCGCGACCCAAGCCAGAGTAAACGCATCACCGAGCTGTGGTTCGCCAAGAGTTGGGACTACCTGCTGGTGCAACTGCGCCAGGTCGAGACTGATGGCAAGGAGTATGTGATCGTGCTGCAGGATGGCACGGTCGATGGCAAGCCGGTGAAGGGCAACTGACCCCGCACTGCCAGCAGCACCCGAAGCCCCGCTCAGTGCGGGGCTTTTTGTGCCTGCCCTGCACCGCCATCGCTTCATGAAACTTGTTTCATGCCCGTTTTATTTACTTAGCCTGCTAACAAACTCTATAAAGAGGGTGTGCGACACACTGTCGCAGCCAACTGAAGAAGTGGAGTTTACCGATGACAGTCCAAGTAACCGAACGCGACGAATCGAAAATGTCCCACGAAGGCCTGGCCGCTGGCGTGCGGATCTGGGATGTGCACCAACAAGGCCAACTGGTGGGCATGTTCCACAATGAACACGAAGCACACCAGTACCGCGCAGAGCTGGAAGACCTGGAAAGCCAGCGCACCACGCAGTAGCCCTCTTCAAATAAAAAACCCCGCCAAGGCGGGGTTTTTGGTTTTTACCACATCAGATCGTCCGGGATCTTGTAGGCCGCGTACGGGTCATCCTCGTCCGCTTCCTCGACATGGGTGTTGAGCAGCAGAATGCGGTTGGGGTCGCGCTCCTGGATCTTGACCGCCGCCTCACGAGGAATGACCTCGTAGCCGCCGGCATGGGCCACGACCGCCAGTGCGCCGTTACTCAACTTGGTCCGCATCAGGGCATTGACAGCAATGCGCTTGACCTTCTTGTCGTCGACAAAGTTGTAGTAGTCCTCGGTGTTCAGCTTGGGCAGGCGCGTGGCTTCGATCAATTGCTTGACCTGCGCGGCACGGGCCTTTTGCTCAGCCTTTTCCTGCTGCTGGCGATTCAGCTCCTGGTCGCGCTTGACCTTTTCGGCCATGGCTTCCTTGGCAATGCGCTGTTGGCTGTCGTCGACTTCGACCTGGCCTTTGTGCTCCATGCGCTTCTGTTTCTTTTCAGCTTTGTTGGTCTGCGAGACCTGTTTCTGGTTGACCAGACCGGCTTTGAGCAATTGGTCGCGAAGGGAAAGGCTCATGAATGTTCACTCACTTATGCAACAGCTCAGCCGCAGCTGGGCAGGTTCTTTTCCTGACGCTTGGCTTCACCCCAAAGGGCGTCCAGTTCGTCAAGGTCACAATCTTCAATGGGGCGGCCACTGTCGCGCAACGCCTGTTCGATAAAACGGAAACGTCGCTCGAACTTGCGGTTGGCGCGGCGCAGGGCGTTTTCCGGGTCTTGCTTGAGGTGGCGGGCCAGGTTGACGGCGGCGAACAGCAGGTCGCCCACCTCGTCTTCAAGCGCATCGGCATCACCGTCGGCCATGGCCTGAAGCACTTCATCCAGCTCTTCGCGCACCTTGTCCAGCACCGGCAATGCAGCAGGCCAGTCGAAACCGACCGTGGCCGCACGCTTTTGCAGTTTGGCTGCCCGCGACAGGGCCGGCAAGGCTGACGGTACATCGTCGAGCAACGACAGTTGCTCGGGTGTGCTTTTCTCGGCCCGCTCCTGGGCCTTGATCTCTTCCCAGCGTGACTTGACCTGGGCCTCGTTCAGGCTGGGCGTATCCAGCGGCGCATACAGCTCGCCGGTAGGGAATACATGTGGGTGGCGGCGGATCAGCTTGCGGGTGATGCTGTCGACCACGCCATCGAACTCGAAACGGCCCTCTTCCCGGGCCAGTTGGCTGTAGTAGACCACCTGGAACAGCAAGTCGCCCAGCTCACCCTGCAGGTGCTCGAAATCGCCGCGCTCGATGGTGTCGGCGACTTCGTAGGCTTCTTCGATGGTGTGCGCAACGATACTCGCGTAGTTCTGCTGAAGATCCCACGGGCAGCCATATTGCGGGTCGCGCAGGCGGGCCATGAGGTGCAGCAGGTCTTCGAGGGTGTAGGTCATCTAGACAGGTCCTTCGGCAGTGGCTTCTTCGCAGGCTTGCCCGCGAAGAAGGCCACGCAATCTCAAGGGGTTCTATTACGCCGCGTCTCGATGATGTTCGGCAACTGCGAAATCCGCCCCAGCAGGCGCCCCAGCGCATCCAGGCCTGGAATCTCGATGGTCAGCGACATCAACGCAGTGTTGTCTTCCTTGTTCGATCGGGTGTTCACCGCCAGCACGTTGATCTTCTCGTTCAGCAGCACCTGCGACACGTCGCGCAGCAACCCCGGGCGGTCGTAGGCACGGATAACGATGTCGACCGGATAGGTCTGCACCGGGATCGGCCCCCAGCTCACCTGGATCATGCGCTCCGGCTCCTTGCCCGCCAGTTGCAGCACCGAGGCGCAATCCTGGCGGTGGATACTCACGCCACGGCCCTGGGTGATATAACCGACGATGGCGTCGCCCGGCAGCGGCTGGCAGCAGCCGGCCATCTGCGTCAGCAGGTTGCCGACCCCCTGAATCTGGATGTCGCCACGCTTGCCGCTGCGCGGCCCGGTAGGTTTGCGCGGGACCAGTTCGATCTGCTCGATACGCTCGGGCTCCAGCAATTGCTGGGCGGCGTTGACCAGGTGGGCCAGGCGCAGGTCGCCCGCGCCAAGCGAGGCGAACATGTCCTCGGCAGTCTTGACGTTGGTCTTCTCTGCCAGGCGCTCGAAGTCCACCTGCGGCAAACCCAGGCGGCTGAGCTCGCGTTCGAGCAGGGTTTTGCCGGCGGCTACGTTCTGGTCGCGCGCCTGCAGCTTGAACCAGTGCACGATCTTTGCCCGCGCCCGCGAGGTGGTGACGTAGCCCAGGTTGGAGTTCAACCAGTCACGGCTGGGGTTGCCGTGCTTGCTGGTGATGATCTCCACCTGCTCACCGGTCTGCAGGCTGTAGTTCAGCGGCACGATACGGCCGTTGATCTTGGCACCCCGGCAGTTGTGGCCGATCTCGGTGTGCACACGGTAGGCGAAGTCCAGCGGGGTCGCGCCCTTGGGCAAGTCGATGGCGTGGCCGTCAGGGGTGAACACATAGACCCGGTCCGGCTCGATGTCGACCCGCAACTGATCGACCAGGCCACCGATGTCGCCCAGCTCTTCGTGCCATTCCAGCACCTGGCGCAGCCAGGAGATCTTCTCTTCGTAATGGTTGGAGCTGGGCTTGACGTCGGTGCCCTTGTAGCGCCAGTGGGCGCAAACCCCCAGCTCGGCCTCTTCATGCATGCCGTGGGTGCGGATCTGCACCTCCAGCACCTTGCCCTCGGGGCCGATCACTGCGGTGTGCAGCGAGCGGTAGCCGTTTTCCTTGGGGTTGGCGATGTAGTCGTCGAACTCTTTGGGGATGTGCCGCCACAGCGTGTGCACGATACCCAGCGCGGTGTAGCAGTCGCGAATTTCCGGCACCAGCACACGCACTGCACGCACGTCGTAGATCTGGCTGAATTCCAGGCCTTTGCGCTGCATCTTGCGCCAGATCGAATAGATATGCTTCGCCCGGCCGCTGATGTCGGCATTGACGCCCGTGGCCAGCAGCTCGTTCTGCAGCTGGGTCATCACGTCGCTGATGAAGCGTTCGCGGTCCAGCCGGCGTTCGTGCAGCAGTTTGGCGATCTGCTTGTACTGGTCGGGTTCGAGGTAGCGGAAAGACAGGTCTTCCAGCTCCCACTTGATGTGGCCGATACCCAGGCGGTGCGCCAGCGGCGCATAGATGTCGAACACCTCACGCGCGACACGCAGGCGTTTCTCGTCGTCGGCGGCCTTGACCGCACGGATTGCACAGGTACGCTCGGCCAGCTTGATCAGTGCCACACGCACATCGTCGACCATGGCTACGAGCATCTTGCGCAGGTTCTCGACCTGCGCCTGCGAACCCAGCACCAACGACTGCCGCGGGCTGAGACTGGCGCTGATGGCCGCCATGCGCAACACGCCGTCGATCAGCTTGGACACCACCGGCCCGAACCGCTGGCTGACCTCGGCCAGGGTCACTTTGCCTTCGCGCACCGAACGGTAGATGACCGCTGCCACCAGGGAGTCCTGGTCAAGCTTGAGGTCTGCCAGAATTTCGGCAATTTCCAGGCCTGCCTGGAAACTGGACGTACCGTCCGCCCAGGAATGCTTGGCCGGGTTGCCCTTCTTCTCGATCTCATGGGCAAACTCGCAGGCTTCTTTGAGCGCTACGCGATCCAGTGCCGAATCGACGCTTACCACATGGTCCAACCATCCTTCGAGATTGATACTGCCGTCGGTGTTGACCGGCTGGTGCACTCTCACCTGTACCATCTTTGTTTTACCTTTCCATACAGCGCGCCACGCGGGAGCGCTGGAGATCACCGTACGGCAACCATTCCATGGAAGCCGCACCAAGGGGCCACTCTGCTAGCCCGCTTCGAATAACGCCATGGCCTCGACATGCGCCGTTTGAGGAAACATGTCGAGAATCCCGGCCCTTTTTAACCGGTACCCCTGGCCGACCAGCACCTGCGCGTCTCGCGCCAGCGTGGCCGGGTTGCACGATACGTAGACCAGCCGTTTGGCCTTGAGGCGTGCGATGCCTTGCACCACCTCGAACGCACCGTCGCGCGGTGGATCCAAGAGTACCGCAGAAAAGCCTTCGGCGGCCCATCCGGTGCCTGCCAAAGGCTGCGATAAATCGGCCTGAAAAAACCGTGCGTTATGCACATTGTTGTTCCGGGCATTGGCCGCGGCCCGATCGACCATGGCCTGAACACCTTCTACCGCCACTACCTCGCGCGCCTTGCGGGCCAGCGGCAGGGCAAAGTTGCCCAAGCCGCAGAACAGGTCAAGCACCCGCTCGTCGGCTTGCGGTGCCAGCCAGGCCAGGGCCTGCTCGATCATCGCCGTGTTGACCCGGGCATTCACCTGCACGAAGTCACCAGGGCGCCAGGCCAGTTCCAGCTGCCACGGCGCCAGGGCAAAGCCCAGTTGTGCGGCAGGGTCCACCGGCGCCGGCTCATCTTCACCCTGCAGCCACAGCTGGGCATTGGCCTGTTCGCAGAACGCCTGCAGCTTTGCCAGGTCGTCTGCCGGCAGCGGCGCGACGTGGCGCACCAACACCGCCTCGGCGGTACCGCTGAACAGTTCCACATGGCCCACCGCCTGCGGTTTGCTCAACGAGCGCAGCACCGTCGGCAAGTGACGCAAAATCGATTGCAAGGGCTGTACCAGCACCGCGCAATCGTCGATGGCAATAATGTCCTGGCTGGCTTCGGCACGGAAGCCCACCTCCAGCTGACGCGCCTTGACGTCCCAGCGCACGGCCACACGGGCCCGGCGCCGGTAGCCGAATTCCGGCCCGCTCAGGGGCGCGGCCCATTCCTCGGGTTGCACGCCGGCCACCCGCTGCAGTTGCTCGGCAAGGGTGCGCTGCTTGAGTGCCAGCTGCGCTTCATGGGGCAGGTGCTGCAGGTTGCAGCCACCACAGCGCGCATAATGGCGGCACGGCGCCTCACGGCGCTCGGGGCTGGCCTGCAGCAGCCGCTCCAGGCGGGCCTCGACCACTTTGCCACGGGCGTTGAGCACCCGCGCCTCCACGGCCTCACCGGCAAGGGCACCACTGACGAACCAGGTGCGCCCGTCAAGGAAGGCGATGCCACGGCCGTCACCGGCCAGGCGCTCGATGTCCAGGCGCTGCTTCTTGCCCACGGGGACCTGGGGGGTGCGGTTGCCGCCGGCCGGCTGGAAGCGCAGGCCGCTGTTGCTTTTTTTCTTGGACATTTAGCTCGGATCAAACAGGCCGGTGGACAGGTAACGGTCGCCGCGGTCGCAGATGATGGCAACCATCACGGCATCTTCCACCTCGCGGGAGAGGCGCAGCATGGCTGCAACCGCACCACCAGAGGACACGCCGCAGAAAATGCCCTCTTCACGGGCAAGGCGGCGGGTGGTGTCTTCGGCTTCCTGCTGCGACATGTCGACCACACGGTCGACACGGGTGGCGTCGAAGATTTTCGGCAGGTATTCCTCGGGCCAGCGGCGAATGCCCGGGATAGCCGAGCCTTCCATCGGTTGCAGGCCGATGATCTGCACCGCCGGGTTCTGCTCCTTGAGGTATTGCGAGCAACCCATGATGGTGCCGGTAGTGCCCATGGAACTGACAAAATGGGTGATGCTGCCCTGTGTCTGCTGCCAGATCTCAGGGCCGGTGCTGTTGTAGTGGGCAATCGGATTGTCGCCGTTGGCGAACTGGTCAAGCACCAGGCCGCGGCCTTCGGCTTGCAGTTTCTCGGCCAGGTCGCGGGCGCCTTCCATACCCTCCTCCTTGGTCACCAGGATCAGCTCGGCGCCGTAGGCGGTCATGGCGGCCTTGCGCTCGGCGGTGGAGTTGTCGGGCATGATCAGAATCATCTTGTAGCCCTTGATCGCCGCCGCCATTGCCAGGGCAATACCGGTATTGCCGGACGTGGCTTCGATCAGGGTGTCGCCGGGCTTGATCTGGCCACGCAATTCGGCGCGGGTGATCATCGACAGCGCCGGGCGGTCCTTCACCGAGCCGGCAGGATTGTTACCTTCGAGCTTGAGCAGGAGGGTGTTGCTGGTTTCACCAGCAATGCGCTGCAGGCGAACCAGGGGCGTATTGCCGACGCAATCGGCGATGGTTGGGTACTGCAAGGTCATGGTGTATTTCACAATCCGGACGGCAGGGGCGCCTATCATACCGGCAAACCCTTCGCGGCCATATCACGCAATCTGTGGTGTATATAGCTACAAGCTATAACGCGGACCTGTGCGGGCTTCTTCGCGGGTAAACTCGCTCCCACAGGTACTCCACTGGCCTCAAGCGTAGTGGTGACCCTGTGGGAGCGGGTTTACCTGCGAAGGGGCCGGCGCATGTAACGGCAACCTCATCCACAGCCGCAGCCCACGCTTGCCATTCTGCGCCCACAAAGTGCCGCCTTGGCGCTGAATGGCACTGCGGGCGATGCTCAAGCCCAGGCCGAACCCCCCATCCCCTGGCCGAGAACCGTCCAGCCGCGAGAACGGGGCGAAGATCCGCTCCAGGTCTTCTTCAGCCACACCGCCGCCCTCGTCCTCCAGCCACAGCCGCCAATAACTGCCTTCGGGCTGACCACCCAGCCGCACCACCCCCTCGGCCGGCGAGTGACGAATGGCGTTGCGCAAGATGTTTTCCAGTGCCTGGGCCAAGTGGTTGAGGTTGCCCTGCACCCAACAGTCGGCCGGTACTTCGCAGCGCAGGCGCGCGGGAGACCAGCCGCTTTCGTAGCTGGCATTCTCTGCCAGCAGTTCCCAAAGCGCGTGGACTTCGATGGGCTCCAGGTTCATCGGCGCACGTTCGGCGTCCTGCCAGGCCAACTGCAGGGTGTCCTCCACCAACTGCTGCATGCAGTCCACTTCACGGGTCAGGCGTTCGCGCAGGCGCTGCAGGTCGGTTTCGCCGTCGCATGCCACCCGCAAGCGGCTCAGCGGTGTGCGCATTTCGTGGGACAGGTCGCGCAGCAACTGCTGCTGCATGGCCACCGTGCCCTGCAGGCGCTCGGCCATCTGGTCAAAGGCGCGGGCCAGTTCGCCCAGCTCGTCATGGCGTGCGATAGTGCGCGAGTCGAGGCGAGCCGATAACTGATCGGCGCGCCAGGCATTGGCCTGCTCGCGAAGCTGATTCAGCGGCACGATCAACATGCGGTACAGGCCCACGCACAACAGCAAGGTGAACAGGCCAGGGATGACGCCGTTGGTGACGATGCGCCACAGCAACCGGTACTGGTCCGGATTGAACCGCTGTGGCAGTTCGATCACCACCATGCCCTGCTCAGGCGCCCCCGGGAACGGTATACGTACCCACGGCTGGTCGACGCTGCGCCGGCTCATCGGCCAGTCGACACCCCGCAGGCGCGTCAGCCGCTGCATGATCTGCGGGTCGAGGGTGGCGCTGTCGAGCGGCCTCAGGTTGATATCGAGCACGCCAACCCAGCCCCGTTCGCGCTGGTGCATCGTCGCCACCCACTGGTCAAGCCCTGCCCGGCCGCCGCTGCGCCAGGCCTGTTCAGCCTCGCCGGCATAGCCACGCAACACCTGCCGCGCCGGCTCCGAGAGGAAGGCATTCTGGATTTCCATGTGCCGGCCCCAGGTGTAACTGAGGCCGATCATCAGCAGGCAGAAGCCCACCAGCAGGATGGCCAGTTTCCAGAACAGCGAATGGCGGTCAAGCATGGGGGATCACTCCGCCTCGCTGGCGCTGAGGACATAACCCTTGCCCCACACGGTTCGGATCTGCCGTTCGTGATAGCCAATGCCCTTGAGCTTGCGGCGGATCTGGCTGACGTGCATGTCCAGGCTGCGGTCATGCCGCGAATAGCCACGCTGCAACACCTGCTGGTACAGGAATGGCTTGCTCAGGACATCATCGAAGTTGCGGTTCAGGATGTCGAACAGGCGGTATTCACTGGGGGTCAGGCCCGCCAGGCGACCGTCCAGGCGTACGTCACACAAGCCCTCGTCAAACTGCAGCTCGCCGCAGGCGGCATGCTCCAGCGGGGCTTGGTGACGGCGCTCCAGCGCCACCCGGCGCAAGATTGCCTCGATGCGCACCTGCAGCTCGGCCATGCTGAACGGCTTGGGTAGGTAATCGTCGGCCCCGCGCTGGAAGCCGCTGATGCGGTCAGCCTCGGCACCTAGCGCCGACATCAGGATCACCGGCGTCGCGCTGCGCTTGCGCAATTGCGCCAAGGCATCCAGGCCGTTCAACCCGGGCAGCAAAATATCCATGAGCACCACATCGAAAACCTGGCGACCCGCCGTTTCCAGCCCCTCCAGCCCATTTCGGCACCAGGTTACCTGGAAGCCGCCGCGTTGCAGCTCTTCGTGGAGATAGGCACCCAGAACCGGGTCGTCCTCGATGGCGAGGATGTTGGAGTTGTAAATAGCTACAGGATTCATTGGCAACTGCCATGCATTCTCAATTGCGCGATTATTGAGCATCCAATACCCGCCAGGCAACCGCCCTGTGACCAATGCCCCGGCAATGGTGCAAAACAGCGACTAAAGAGGTGCAATAGCGCTGCAGGCGGAGTAACTTCCCGGCTTGGCCGTCATCGCTTGACGGCGTCCAGGCACATGACAGGAGGCGAGTGTGCTCGATCGTTTGGGAATCCGCAGCCGGGTCCTGCTGCTGGCCCTGCTGCCGGCCGCTCTGATGGCCCTGGTGCTCGGCAGTTACTTTACCTGGCTGCAACAGAACGACCTGCGTACCCAGTTGCTGCAACGCGGCAAGATGATCGCCGAGCAGCTGGCGCCGTTGGCTGCACCCGCCATGGCCCGGCTTGCGCCCGCACAGCTGGAGCGCATCGCCGCGCAGACCCTGGAACAGGCCGATGTGCGCGCAGTCGCATTCCTGGCCCCGGACCGCACGCGCCTGGCCCACGCGGGCCCGAGCATGCTCAACCAGCCGCCCAGCGGAGGCACTGGCACGCAACTGCTGCAACGCAGCGGCAATGACGCCACCCGCTACCTGATGCCCGTGTTCGGCCACCACCGCGACCTCGCCACCGATGCCGTGCCGGCCGAAGCCGAGCGCCTGCTAGGCTGGGTCGAGATCGAGCTGTCGCACGACGGCACCCTGCTGCGCGGCTACCGCAACCTGTTCACCAGCCTGCTGCTGATCCTCGCCTGCCTGGTACTCAGCGGCCTGCTGGCGCTGCGCATGAGCCGCACCATCAACGACCCCATCGAGCGCATCAAACACGCGGTCAACCAACTCAAGGACGGCCACCTCGAAGAACGCCTGCCGACCATGGGCAGCCACGAGCTGGACGAGCTGGCCCGTGGCATCAACCGCATGGCCGAAACCCTGCAAAACGCTCACGAAGAACTGCAGCACAGCATCGATCAGGCCACTGAAGACGTGCGCCAGAACCTGGAAACCATCGAAATCCAGAACATCGAACTGGACATGGCGCGCAAAGAGGCCCTTGAGGCCAGCCGCATCAAGTCGGAGTTCCTGGCCAACATGAGCCACGAAATCCGCACGCCGCTCAACGGCATCCTGGGCTTTACCCATCTGCTGCAGAAAAGCGAGCTGACGCCACGCCAGCTGGACTACCTGAACACCATCGAGAAGTCAGCCGACAACCTGCTGGGGATCATCAACGAGATCCTCGATTTCTCCAAGATCGAGGCCGGCAAGCTGGTGCTCGACAGCATTCCTTTCAACCTGCGCGACCTGATCCAGGACACCTTGACCATCCTCGCCCCGGCCGCCCACGCCAAGCAGCTGGAATTGCTCAGCCTGATCTACCGCGACACCCCTTCTTCGCTGATCGGCGACCCCTTGCGGCTCAAGCAGATCCTCACCAACCTCGTCAGCAACGCCATCAAGTTCACCCGCGAAGGCACCATCGTCGTGCGCGCCATGCTCGAAGACGAGCACGAGGACAGCGCGCAGCTGCGCATCAGCGTGCAGGACACGGGTATCGGTTTGTCACCGCAGGAGGTGCGCACGCTGTTCCAGGCCTTCAGCCAGGCGGACAACTCGCTGGCCCGCCAACCCGGTGGCACGGGGCTGGGGCTGGTAATTTCCAAGCGCCTGATCGAGCAGATGGGTGGCGAAATCGGTGTCGACAGTACCCCGGGCGAGGGGTCGCAGTTCTGGATCAGCCTCAACCTGCCAAAAGCCCACGACGACCTCGAGGAGCAGCCGTTGCAGCCGCTGCTGGGCCGCCGCGCAGCCATCGTCGACGGCCACGAGCTGGCGCGCCAGGCCTTGGAACACCAGCTGGAGGACTGCGGCCTCAGCGTCAGCCTGTTCGCCTCCTACGAGCAGTTGCTGCAGGCGGTACAGGCCGCCAGCCAGGCCGGCCTGCCGTTCGAGTTCGCCGTGCTCGGGGCGAACATGGGCAACCTGTCGCCCGAACAACTGGGCCACTATCACCAGCAACTTGAGCGTTACCATTGCCAGTGCGTGGTGCTGTGCCCCACCACCGAGCAGGCGCTTTATCACCCCTACCTGCCCAACGGCCATGGCCAGTTGCTGTCCAAGCCCACCTGCACCCGCAAACTGCGCCGTCTGCTGATGGAACTGGTGCAACCGCGCCGTCCACAGAGCGAGGCGCACAACATCAATGGCCAGCGCCAGCCGAAGGTTCTCTGCGTCGACGACAACGCCGCCAACCTGCTGCTTGTGCAAACCCTGCTCGAGGACCTGGGCGCCCAGGTGCTGGCCGTGGACAACGGCTATGCAGCGGTGGAGGCCGTGCAGGACGAGCCGTTCGATCTGGTGCTGATGGACGTGCAGATGCCCGGCATGGATGGCCGCGCCTGCACCGAGCAGATCCGCCTTTGGGAAAACACCCAAAGTAGTAACCCTTTGCCAATCGTCGCCCTCACCGCCCATGCCATGGCCAACGAAAAGCGCGCATTGCTGCACGCTGGCATGGACGACTACCTGACCAAGCCGATCAGCGAGCGGCAACTGGCGCAAGTGGTGATGAAGTGGACTGGTTTGAGCCTGGGCGTGCCGCAACAGGCGCAGACAGAGCCATTGGCCAGCAGTGATGACCTGAAGGTGCTCGACCCCGAAGAAGGCCTGCGCCTGGCGGCAGGCAAGGCAGACCTGGCGGCCGACATGCTGAGCATGCTGCTGTCCTCGCTGGACGCCGACCGCGATGCCATACGCGCCGCCCGCGAGGCAGACGACCGCAATGCCCTGATAGAACAGGTACACCGCCTTAACGGTGCCTCGCGCTATTGTGGTGTGCCACAGCTGCGCGCAGCCTGTCAGCGCAGCGAAACCCTGCTCAAGCAGGACCACCCACAGGCACAGCAAGCGCTGGATGAGCTGGACGGTGCGATCAGCCGGCTAGCGGCGCAGGCCAGATTGAGTGCATGGCCGTTGCTGTGGCCTACGCAGCACTTGTAGGAGGAGCCTGACCATGCGCGTCCTGTTGTTCAGCAGCCAGCATTACGACCAGGAAAGTTTCACCCGGGCCGCCAGCGGCAGCGCGCTGGAGCTGCATTTCCAGCCCGCCCGCCTGACCCTCGACACCGCTGCCCTGGCCAGCGGCTACGAAGCCGTTTGCGCCTTCATCAATGATGAACTCGACGCCTCGGTGCTCCAGCGCCTGGCCGAAGGCGGCACACGCCTGATCGCCCTGCGTTCGGCCGGCTACAACCATGTCGACCTGGCCGCTGCCCAGCGCCTGGGCCTTGCCGTGGTGCGCGTGCCGGCCTACTCGCCGCACGCTGTGGCCGAACACGCCGTGGCACTGATCCTGGCCCTCAACCGGCGCCTGCACCGGGCCTACAACCGCACCCGCGAAGGCGACTTCACCCTGCACGGGCTGACCGGTTTCGACCTGCACGGCAAAACCGTCGGTGTGGTCGGCACCGGCCAGATCGGTGCCGCCTTCGCCCGTATCATGGCTGGCTTCGGCTGCCAGCTGCTGGCCTACGACCCCTACCCCAACCCAGAGCTGCTGGCCCTCGGCGCGCGCTACCTGACCTTGCCCGAGCTGTTGCGCGAAGCCCGTATCATCAGCCTGCACTGCCCGCTGACCGAGCACACCCGGCATTTGATCAATGCACAAAGCCTGGCGCAACTGCAGCACGGCGCCATGCTGATCAACACGGGGCGTGGCGCACTGGTCGATACCCCGGCACTGATCGACGCGCTGAAAAGCGGCCAGCTTGGCTACCTGGGCCTGGACGTCTACGAAGAAGAAGCCCAGCTGTTCTTCGAGGACCGCTCCGACCTGCCCCTGCAGGACGATGTACTGGCCCGCCTGCTGACCTTCCCCAACGTGATCATCACTGCCCATCAGGCCTTCCTTACCCGCGAAGCGCTGGACGCCATTGCCGCCACCACGCTGGACAACATCAACCGCTGGGCGGCAGGCAATCCACAGAATCTGGTCATGGGTTAGTGCTAGGATACGCGGCATTTCTGGAGGACCCATGGTCGAGCACGATTTCCGCTACACCCTTTTCAACCCGCAACACACCCTGATCGAGTGCCGTGCACTGGTGCCGGGCCGCTATCAGGTCACCGGCAACGGCGGTTCGATGCACAAAGGCGACACCCTGCTGGTGACCCTCAAGGGCAGCAAGGACTTGTCCATGCGACTGACCGTGGACAGCGTGCGCCACCTGATCAACCCGCGCGGCCAGTGGGTTGCCGTGGCCAGCGGGCCCGTGTTCAACGAACTGGAAATCCTCACTTGGCAGGTTGAGTGCGACAGCTGCGACGCCGTGCTGGATTTCGAATTTGCCGTGGACGCCAAGCTGGGCAAGAAAGCCCGCCAGCCCGTCGCCAACGCACGTATCGCCGAACTGGGCTGGGCCAGCCGTGGCGAAAAACACCTGTGCCCGGGTTGCCAGGAGAGCGCCGAGTGAAAAATCTGCTGACCGGCGTGCTGATTACCACCAGCCTGCTCGGCTGCGCCGCACAACCTTCAAAACTGCAACAGGAGCGCAGCTACGTGCTGGAGTGGATTGGCGAACGCCCGCTGATCGACTACAGCCACCTGACCCTGACCCTGGCCAGCGACGGCCGCGCCTATGGCAATGCCGGCTGCAACCACTGGTTTGCGCCGTATACGCTGGAGGGTGAGCGCCTGAGCTTCGGCAAGGTCGGCAAGACCCGCAAGCTGTGCGCACCGGCGTTGATGGAGCAGGAAAAGCGCTTTTTGCAGGCGCTGGAAACGGTAGAGCGCTGGGATGTGTCGCCGGTGGAGCAGATGCGCTTCTGGCCCGCCGAAGGCAAGCCACTGCGGTTCTGGCCTGAGGAAGGCTGAGGATTGCCGGGGCCGCTTTGCGGCCCCAACTGCATCAGGCGCCTTTCAGGGCCTTGATCTTGGCCTGCAGCCCTTCCAGGGTCTGCTCGCCCATCAACTGCTCACGCACCTTGCCCTTGTCATCGATGATGTAGGTCACCGGCAGCGCCTCGCTGCGGGGCAGGTCATAACGCTCGGCCGGGTCCTGGGCCAGTACGGTAAAACCGATGCCCAGGGTTTCAGCGGCCTGTTTCAGGTCCTGCCCTTGCAAGCCATCGAAGTTCACCCCCACCACCTTGATGCCATCGGCCGCCCACTGCTTGGCCGCCGCGTTCAATTCCGGGATTTCGGTACGGCACGGCCCGCACCATTCGGCCCAATAGTTGAGCACCAGCCAGTGCCCTTCGATCTGTTCGGCCTTAACCGTATTACCGTGTTGGTCCACGCCATAATCGGCACCGCAACCACCGAGCAACAGGCTCGCGGTGATGGCCAGTACTGCTGCCAGACGCCTTGCCATGGGTCAATCCTTCTCGAGTTTTAAAGCAAATTGGTCAGTCGCTGCGGTTAGAATAGCCGCCACACCCAGCTGGATGCGACCCGACATGACTGACCTCACGCTTTATCATAACCCGCGCTGCTCGAAATCCCGCGGCGCGCTGGAACTGCTCGAAGCCCGCGGGCTGGCACCGACCATCGTGCGCTATCTGGAAACCCCGCCCGACGTGGCCACCCTCAAGGCACTGCTCGACAAGCTGGGCATCGCCCCACGCCAATTGCTGCGTACTGGCGAGGACGAATACAAAGCGCTGAACCTGGCCGACCCGGCAATGACCGACGCGCAGCTGATCGAGGCCATGGCCCAGCACCCCAAACTGATCGAACGGCCGATTCTGGTTGCCGGCGACAAGGCTGTGGTAGGCCGCCCACCGGAAAAAGTGCTGGAGATCCTGCCGTGAGCGCCCCCTACATCCTGGTGCTGTATTACAGCCGCCATGGGTCGACCAGTGAAATGGCCCGGCATATTGCCCGCGGCATCGAACTGGCCGGCATGGAGGCTCGCCTGCGCACAGTGCCCGCTATTTCTACCGAATGTGAAGCGGTGGCCCCGGACATCCCGGCCAGCGGGGCGCTGTACGCCACCCTGGACGACCTGCGCCACTGCGCCGGCCTGGTACTGGGCAGCCCGACCCGCTTCGGCAACATGGCGGCGCCGCTGAAGTACTTCCTGGATGGCACCAGCAGCCTGTGGCTGGGTGGTGAACTGGTCGGCAAGCCGGCGGGTGTGTTCACCTCTACCGCCAGCCTGCACGGCGGCCAGGAAACTACCCTGCTGTCGATGATGCTGCCATTGATGCACCACGGCATGCTGGTGATGGGCCTGCCGTACAGCGAGTCGGCCTTGCTGGAAACCCGCGGCGGCGGCACGCCTTACGGCGCCAGCCACCATGCAGGTGCAGATGGCAAACGCGAACTTGACCAGCACGAGACCGCCCTGTGTCGTGCCTTGGGCCAACGCCTGGCCACCACAGCCAAAGCCCTGGAGGCCGCGCGTGGCTAAAAAGCCCAAGGTGTTGCCGCCGCTGGAATGGCTGGCACCGCGCCTGCGCCTGACACGGGCCTTGAGCCTGGCGTTCTTCTTCGGCCTCATCGCCCTGCTGGTGGTGAACAACCTGTGGTTTGCCAACCTGCATGGGGCACGGGTCGGGGTGATTCTGGCGATCGAGCTGGTGCCGCTACTGCTGCTGTTGCCGGGCATGCTGACAGGCAGCGCCCGGGCACATGCCTGGGCCTGTTTCGTGGTGAATATCTATTTCATCAAGGGCGTGCTGGCGGCATTTGACCCGACGCGGGCGATTTTTGGCTGGCTTGAAGTGTTGCTGAGCCTGGGGTTGTTCATTGCCGGGCTGCTGTATGTGCGCTGGAAGTTCCAGCATGAGCGGCGCATGGCGGGCGAAGGGAGTTGAATTTTTCGCGGGCTCGCCCGCTCCCACAGGGATCGCGCCACACTTGAGGCCTGCGCTGGACCTGTGGGAGCGGGCATGCCCGCGAAAAGGCCAACACAAATCTCAATGGTTGACGGTATGCGCCAGCATCACCGACAACTGGCACAGCGGCCGCCCACTCTCTGCATGCCACTGGTTGAACGCCTGTTGCACCAAGGCCAGGTCGCGTTGACTGGTCGGCTGCTTGTCGATCACCTTCTGTGCAATCAACGCCGCCGCCATGTCATCGGTGGGGATAAAGGTGTCCTTGCCAACCATACGCAGGAAACGCGGCGCCGACAGCCCACCCAGCTGGTTGCCGTGCTTGGCCAGGTACTTCCACAAGCCGACAATGTCGGTCACCGGCCAGTCGGCGATGAAGGCGCCAAAGCTGCCCTTCTCCTTCGTCACGTCGATGATCATCTGCGCATTGCGCGGCACGCTCTTGAGCTTGCCCAGGTGGCGAATGATGCGCTCGTCTTGCATCAGCCGCTCCAGGTGCTCGGCGCCCATCAGCACCACCTTCTCCGGGTCGAAACCGAAAAACACCTGCTCGAACACTGGCCACTTGGCATCCACCAGGCTGTGCTTGAGCCCGGCGCGGAACACGCGCAGCGCCAGGGTCGACAGGTAGCGGTCGTCGCTGATGCCGCGCAGCTGCGCCGACGTGCGCGGCTGCGGCAGAAAGGCCTCCAGCGCCTGGGCCGAGCCAAAGCGGTTCAGGCAGTACTCATGCAACCACTGATAGTCGCGCATCGGCTCAGATGTTCAGCACGTCGAGGAAACGCGGCGTGGCGTTCTCGTCGATTTTCAGGCTGGTGAAGTCGAACAGGTTGCGGTCGGCCAGTTGCGACGGCGCCACGTTCTGCAGGGCACGGAAGATGCTTTCGGTACGGCCCGGGTGCTTGCGCTCCCACTCCACCAGCATGTCCTTGACCACCTGGCGCTGCAGGTTTTCCTGCGAGCCGCACAGGTTGCACGGGATGATCGGGAATTGCTTCATGTCCGAGTAGGCCTGGATGTCCTTCTCGCTGCAGTAGGCCAGCGGGCGGATCACCACGTTGCGGCCATCGTCGGCGCGCAGCTTCGGCGGCATGCCCTTGAGCGCGCCATTGAAGAACATGTTGAGGAAGAAGGTTTCGACGATGTCGTCGCGGTGGTGCCCCAGCGCCATCTTGGTTGCGCCGATTTCGTCGGCAAAGGTATACAAGGTGCCACGGCGCAGGCGCGAGCACAGCGAGCACGTGGTCTTGCCCTCGGGCACCAGTTCCTTGACCACCGAATAGGTGTCTTTCTCGACGATGTGGTATTCGACGCCCAGCTCTTTGAGGTAAGCCGGCAGCACGTGCTCTGGAAAGCCCGGCTGTTTCTGGTCCATGTTCACCGCGACGATCTCGAACGTGATCGGTGCCACCTTCTGCAGGTGCAACAGAACGTCGAGCATGGTGTAGCTGTCCTTGCCGCCGGACAGGCAGACCATGACCTTGTCGCCATCCTCGATCATGTTGAAGTCGGTGATGGCTTCGCCGGCGAGACGACGCAGGCGTTTTTGCAGTTTGTTCTGGTTGACCGAGAGGGTGCCCATAGCGCTTGGATCCGCGAGGTGTGACAAAAGCCGGCTATTTTACGCACAAACGCAGCATCGCTGTAGGCATTCCGATAAAGACTTCGATGTAATCAACAGCCCCACTGACAGCGCAATTTGCTCTAAAAAGCACGGTTCGTGCCGGTAACCGCTTCCTATACTGCGACATAAGGCCACATTACCGCTTGCATCGGTGTTCGGGCCTCGGGCCGCTTGCGCTCCATTTGGGGGGCGTTTGGCAACATTGAGAGGAGTGATCGGCATGATTCATCACGTTGTGGGGCTGTTTACCCATCCCGATCAGGAATGGCGGGAAATTCGTGGCGAAGAAGAAACCATCAGCCACATGTACCTGACGCACACCCTGATCCTGGCAGCCATCCCTGCCATTTCGGCCTTCATCGGCACTACCCAGGTGGGCTGGGTCATCGGTGACCGGCCGGCGGTGATGCTGACCATGGAAAGTGCCATCTGGATGAGCATCATGTCGTACCTGGCCATGCTCGCCGGGGTGGCGGTAATGGGCGCATTCATCCACTGGATGGCCCGCACCTACGATGCCAACCCGTCCATGGCGCAGTGCATCGCCTTTGCCACCTACACCGCCACACCGCTGTTCATCGGTGGCCTGGCGGCGCTGTACCCGCACCTGTGGCTGGGGATGCTGATCGGCACTGCCGCCATCTGCTACACGGTGTACCTGCTGTATGTCGGCCTGCCGACGTTCATGAACATTCCGTCCGACGAAGGCTTCCTGTTCTCCAGCTCCGTGCTGGCGGTGGGCCTTGTGGTGCTGGTGGCGATCATGGCTGCCACGGTCATCATCTGGGGACTGGGCGTGGGGCCCGTCTACACCAACTAGAACAGACTCAACCAACACTGGGGCATCAACCAGGGGCCGCCGCAAGGCGGCCCCTGGCTGTGCGCTGACCGGTGGCTCGGCAGCCCGCCAGTGCTTGCGGCATAATGCCCGGTCAGGAGAACCGCCCCACCATGCCCGAGCTGCTCAGACAACGCGTCGAAACCTGTTACCAGCAAGCCGAAACCTTTTTCAAACGCCCCTTCTCGCGCCCGGAAGTCAGCTTCAAGCTGCGCGGGCAAAAAGCCGGCGTCGCCCACCTGCACGAGAACCTGCTGCGCTTCAACCTGCAACTCTACCGGGAAAACCAGGAAGACTTCCTGCGCCAGACCGTTGCCCACGAAGTGGCGCACCTGGTGGCCCACCAGTTGTTTGGCGACCGCATCCAGGCCCATGGCGAAGAATGGCAATTGATCATGCGCGGGGTGTATGAACTGCCACCCAACCGTTGCCACAACTATGAAGTGCAACGGCGCGTGGTAACCCGCTACATCTACCGCTGCCCGTGCCCGTGCCCACAGGGTGATTTCCCGTTTACCGCCCAGCGTCACAAGCTGGTGCGCCAGGGGCGGCGGTACCTGTGCAAACGCTGCCGGGAGATTCTGGTGTATAGCGGTGAAACTCGCGTCGAATAGATTGTGCACGGCCTGTGCGGGCCTCTTCGCGGGGCAAGCCCGCGAAAGGGCCGGTGCAGCCAATACACAACTTTCAGGCATAAGAAAGGCGACCCGGGGGTCGCCTTCCTGTACCAGCCTGCGCCTTACTTCTCGACGAAGGCACGCTCGATCAGGTAGTCACCCGGCTCACGCATGCGGGCGGAGACTTTCAGGCCGAAGCTGTCCAGCACTTCACTGGTCTCGTCGAGCATGCTCGGGCTGCCGCAGATCATCGCACGGTCGTCCTGCGGGTTGATCGGTGGCAGACCAATGTCGCTGAACAGCTTGCCGCTGCGCATCAGGTCGGTCAGACGGCCCTGGTTCTCGAACGGCTCGCGGGTCACGGTCGGGTAGTAGATCAGCTTTTCGCGAACCGACTCACCGAAGAACTCGTTCTGCGGCAGGTGCTCGGTAATGAACTCGCGGTAGGCCACTTCGTTCACGTAACGCACACCATGCACCAGGATCACTTTTTCGAAGCGCTCATAGGTTTCCGGGTCCTGGATCACGCTCATGAACGGCGCCAGGCCAGTGCCAGTGCTCAGCAGGTACAGGTGCTTGCCCGGGTTCAGGTCGTCCAGCACCAGGGTACCGGTAGGCTTCTTGCTGATGATGATCTCATCGCCTTCCTTCAGGTGCTGCAGCTGCGAAGTCAGCGGGCCATCCGGCACCTTGATGCTGAAGAACTCCAGGTGCTCTTCCCAGTTCGGCGAAGCGATGGAATAGGCACGCATGAGCGGACGGCCGCTTTCCTGTTGAAGGCCGATCATCACGAACTGACCGTTCTCGAAGCGCAGCCCCGGGTCGCGGGTGCACTTGAAGCTGAACAGGGTGTCGTTCCAGTGGTGCACACTGAGGACACGTTCGTGGTTCATGTTGCTCATCGATGGGGCTCCTGAAGAAAAACGCGGCGCGCAAAACGCGCAGTTGCGCGATAGTTTAGGGGCAGCGACAATATCTGTTAACTGAATTATCAAGATATGTGTTATCGGTTATATAGATATGCGATTCACACTTCGTCAACTGCAGGTCTTCGTCGCCGTCGCACAGCATCAAAGCGTCTCTCGGGCCGCTAGCCTGCTGGCGTTGTCGCAGTCGGCCGCCAGCACTTCCATCACCGAGCTGGAGCGGCAATCGAGCTGCCAGTTGTTCGACCGTGCCGGCAAGCGCCTGGCCCTGAACGCCTTGGGACATCAACTGCTGCCACAAGCCGTGGCCCTGCTCGACCAGGCCAAGGAAATCGAAGACCTGCTAAACGGCAAGTCCGGCTTCGGTTCGCTGGCGGTCGGCGCCACACTGACCATCGGCAACTACCTGGCCACCCTGCTGATCGGCAGCTTCATGCAGACCCACCCGGAAAGCCAGGTCAAACTGCATGTCCAGAACACTGTGCACATCGTGCAACAGGTCGCGCACTACGAAATTGATCTGGGTCTGATCGAAGGCGACTGCAACCACCCGGACCTGGAAGTGCAGCCGTGGGTCGAGGACGAGCTGGTGGTGTTCTGCGCACCGCAGCATCCGCTGGCCAAGCTGGGCCGTGCCGATATCGAAAGTTTGTCGCAAGAGGCGTGGATTTTACGTGAGCAAGGCTCCGGGACGCGCCTGACCTTCGACCAGGCCATGCGCCATCACCGCGCCAACCTCAACATCCGCCTGGAGCTGGAGCACACCGAAGCGATCAAGCGCGCGGTGGAATCGGGCCTGGGCATTGGCTGTATTTCGCGCCTGGCGCTGCGTGACGCCTTCCGCCGAGGCAGCCTGGTACCGGTAGAAACGCCGGAACTGGACCTGATGCGCCAGTTCTACTTCATCTGGCACAAACAGAAGTACCAGACCTCTGCAATGCGCGAGTTTCTGGAACTGTGCCGCAACTTCACTGCGGGCTATACCCGCAGTGATGAAATCGTGCTGCCGCCGATCGCTTAAAGCAGGATCACGCCCCACACCAGCGCCACCATGGTCATTGCCACCAGTTGCGCGGCGCTGCCCATGTCCTTGGCGTTTTTCGACAGCGGGTGGCGCTCCAGCGAGATACGGTCGATGGCCGCCTCCACCGCGGAGTTGAACAACTCGACAATCAGCCCCAACAAGCACACCGCGATCATGATCGCCCGCTCCGCACGGCTGACCGGCAACCAGAAGGCGATCGGGATCAGCAGCACGTTGAGCAGCACCAGCTGGCGGAATGCGGCCTCACCCTTGAAGGCGGCGCGCAGGCCGTCCAGCGAGTAGCCGGCGGCGTTGAAGATGCGTTTCAGGCCGGTCTGGCCCTTGAATGGCGATGTCATGTGAGTCACTTCACAACAGAAAGGCCAGCAGACTAGACCGGCACGGGTCAAAAAAGCGTGAAGCCACGCGCAGTCAGTTGCTGGCAACCGATTCAAGTTGTTGCAGCAGCAGCGCGGCCTGGGTGCGGGTACGTACGCCCAGCTTGCGGAAAATCGCAGTCACATGCGCCTTGATGGTGGCTTCGGAGACACTCAGTTCATAGGCAATCTGCTTGTTCAGCAGGCCCTCGCAGACCATCGTCAGTACGCGGAACTGCTGCGGCGTGAGGCTGGCGAGGCCTTCACTGGCGGCCTTGGCCTCGGCAGAGACATCGACCTTTTCGAACGCCTGCGGCGGCCACCAGACCTCGCCATCGAGCACCTTGCGCACGGCCTCCTGGATCACTTCCAGGGTGCTGGACTTGGGAATGAAGCCACTGGCGCCAAACTCGCGGGACTTGACCACCACGGCGGCCTCTTCCTGCGCCGACACCATCACCACGGGGATCTGCGGGTATTGCCCGCGCAGCAGCACCAGCCCGGAAAAACCATAAGCACCCGGCATGTTCAAGTCCAGCAGCACCAGGTCCCAGTCGGCTTTTTCGCTCAGGCGGGTTTCCAGTTCGGCAATGCTCGCGACTTCGACCAGGCGCACATCCGGGCCCAGGCCAAGGGTAACGGCCTGGCGCAGGGCGCCACGGAACAGCGGGTGGTCATCGGCAATCAGGATTTCGTAAGTGGCCATCGATCTAAGGATCCTGTTCTATGCCAGGCACTCGGGGGTATGAGAAGCGCCCGGCGGGGAATCGGCGCCAAGGATGCCGAGCACGGTCCAGAGCGGTCAAGCCATTGCTCTGCCGTCTCGCCCACCCTGGCTGCCAGCCCCGTCATTATGAACCAAAGCAGGGGTTGTGCCCCTTGGACTATAGGAAGGTATGCAAACGCTGGTGGGTATCGTCCTGATCATCCAGCGGCAGGCGCCGCTTGCCGCTCAGGTAGTGCAGGCTGAATACATCCAGGTAGGCATCCAGCGCCTGGGAGGCCTGACTGTCGCCGGCCAGGTCCAGGCACATGGCTGCGACCTCTGCCGTGCAGAAGTGATCGTCGCGCTTGGAGCGCCGCAGCCGGTAGCGCGACATCTGCTCGGCCTGCAGGCTCAACACCGGGAAGCGGTCAAGGTACGGGCTTTTGCGGAACATCTTGCGGGCTTCGGTCCAGGTGGCATCCAGCAGGATGAACAGCGGGCGCTTGCCCGGCTCACGCGCCACCTCGCTGACCACCCGCTGCTCGGCCACGAACTCACCGGGGAAGACGATATAGGGCTGCCAGGTCGGGTCGTCCAGCAAAGCCAGCAAGCGTTCGTCGACCGAGGTGCGCAGCCAGCCAAAGGCCCAGGTGTCTTCGATCAGGTCGGCAATCAGCCAGCCGGTGTTGGTGGGTTTCAACGGCTCGGTATCGTGCATCAGCAGGCACACGCCCGACTCGGCCTGCACCCTGGGCTTCCAGGCACACAGGCAATGGGTGGCGATGACCCGGCAATCCGGGCAGCGTTCGGCACGCGAGCCACGGGCAATGAAGGGCTTGTTGCTGCGGGCCAGGCGTTCGGCGCGCAGGCGCGCTACCGCGTGGCTCATGCCGACAGGCCTTTGGACAGGTTGGAAATGGGCACAAGGATGGCTCGGAAAAAACAAGGCGGCCAGTTTACCAGAACAGGGGGCATTTGCTGTGCAGCTGGCAAGGCGCGCCTTATAATCGATGCTTGCCGTGCACCTGCGGGAGCCGGCTTGCCCGCGATGGGACTTTGCACGGCCCCAATTGCAGCCACAGTATCGTTTTATGGAACACTGCAGACCTGCGCATGTCAAAGCGCCAGTCATCGAACCAGGAGAGATTCATGCTGCGCCTTATCGTCCCCGCCCTGAGCCTGCTACTCGCTCTGCCACTGGCAGCCCAGGCAGCCTCCAAGCAGGATTACGACCTGAACAGGACATTGCAGAAGGTCGCCAAAGAGAGCAGCGTCGGTACCCCACGCGCCATCAACGAGGACATCCTCGACCAAGGCTACACGGTGGAAGGCAAGGCGCTGGTCAACCACCTGAGCGTACGCGAGAGCCACGCCGAGCGCATGCGGGCCAATCCCGCTCAGGTACGCAGCCAGCTGGGCGACAGCGTCTGTCGCAACAGCGGCTTCCGCAACCTGATGTCCAAGGGCGCGGTGATGGTCTACCGCTTCACGGTGTACAAGACCAACCAGCCGATCATGGACCAGGCCTTCGACAATGCCAGCTGCGTGGCCGGTAACAAGAAGAAATAACCACAGCTGTTCAAGCTACACCTTCTCGTCCTCGCGGGCGCGCCAATGCCCTTCGGCGGCATCGGCGCGCATCTCGGCCAATAACGCCTGCAAGTAGCGCGATTGGCACTCCAACCCCGCCAACCTGCGACAGCACTCGTCCTCAAGGCTCAAGTGATGCACCTGAGCCGCATCCTCCAGCTGCTGGTAGAGCTGCCGGTCCACCTCGATGATCAAGCGATGCATACCGCCACCTCCTGCATCGATACGTTTCGCTTCACCAGTTAACCAAACCCCTGCTGCCGGTGGCCACATACCGACGGGCGGCTGCACCAAACAGCCCGGCACGAACCGGCCCGAGGGTCTAGATTGAGGTCAGAGGTATTGGTGCAGAAGGAGACGTTGCATGCCTTACCAAGCGAATGACCTGCTGTTCAGCCACTTCCGCGACAACAATATCGACCTGAGCAACATCGACGCACAACTGCAACTGGTAGCCCCCGACAGCCCCAACCTGCCGCTGTATCGCGACATGATGCTGACCATCCTGCGCATGGCTCATGACGACAGCGACCGCTGGAGCGCCAAGATCACCCTGCAGGCCCTGCGTGAACTGGACCAGTCATTCCGCACGCTGCAGCGCTACAAGGGCCGGCGCAAGGTGACCGTGTTCGGCTCGGCGCGCACCCCGCTGGAGCACCCGATGTACGCCCTGGCCCGCGAGCTGGGCGCCACCCTGGCGCGCGCCGACCTGATGGTCATTACCGGCGCCGGCGGCGGCATCATGGCCGCCGCTCACGAGGGCGCTGGCAGCGACCACAGCCTGGGTTTCAACATCACTTTGCCCTTCGAGCAACACGCCAACCCGACCGTGGATGGCACCGACAAGTTGCTGCCCTTCCATTTCTTTTTTATCCGCAAGCTGTTCTTCGTCAAAGAGGCTGACGGCCTGGTGCTATGCCCGGGCGGTTTCGGCACACTGGATGAAGCGCTCGAAGTACTGACGCTGATCCAGACCGGCAAGAGCCCCTTGGTGCCGGTGGTGCTGCTGGACTCGCCCGGCGGCAGTTTCTGGCGCGACTGTTTGGACTTCATCAGCCGCCAACTGGAAGAAAACCGCTATATCCTGCCCAGCGACCTGAAGCTCTTGCGCCTGGTGCACAGTGCCGATGAGGCCGTGGAGGAAATCAACCAGTTCTATAGCAACTACCACTCCAGCCGCTGGCTTAAGAACCAGTTTGTGATCCGCATGCACCACCCGCTCAGCGAAGCAGCGCTGTTTGATATCCAGGAAGGCTTTGCAGACTTGCGCCTGAGTGGCAAGTTTCACCAGCAAGCGGACAGCAGTGCGGAACATGAAGTGGGCAACTTCAACCACCTGACCCGGCTGTCGTTTGCCTTCACTGGCCGGGACCAGGGCCGGCTGCGCGAGCTGGTGGATTTCATCAACTTGTCGGAGAACTGGGCCAAACCGCAACCCATGCATACCACGCAGCGAGCCAGGGAGGCATTGAAGGTGAGCTGATGCGGGGCGTTGAAGCGTTCGCCACGACAGTTTTATCGCCTGCGCGACCGAGCGCCGCCCACGCGGCGCATCGCGAGCTGCGCTCGCTCCTACGTTTGTTTGGGGCGAGTCATGCCTGTGACAGGCGCGCGCGACCGCCTTGTTTGTACGACACGATATCGCGCCATGCACCGAGGCGTCCGCGCACAAATCCCACAGAAATAACTGGCCCGAAACAAACGTAGGAGCGAGCGCAGCTCGCGATGCGCCGCGCGGGCGGCGCTCGATCTCACAGGCACTAAACAATCAGAGTGGTCAGTAATCGTCGAGCTCACGCCCGCTGAGCAGGCGGCCGATCATGTCCATGGGAAAACCCCGGTAAGCCAGAAACCGGGTTTGCTGGGCGCGGCTGCGCGGATCCTGTGGGCGCTGCCCGGCAAACTTGCGCTGCCAGACATCACGCATGCGCTCGCGCCAATCCACCTCGCTCTCGCGCAACGCCTGCTCGATATCAGCACGCGCCAGACCTCGCTGCCCCAGCTCCTCGCGAATTCGCAAAGGGCCATAGCCAGCGCTGGAACGGTACCTGATGAAGCTTTCGAGGTAGCGGGCTTCACAAAGCAGCCCTTCTTCGGCAAGCCGGTCGAGTTCAGGCTCGATCAGCTCATCCGAAGCACCGCGCTGACGCAACTTGCGCGTCAGCTCGACGCGACCGTGCTCGCGTCGGGCGAGCAGGTCCATGGCTGTCCGCCGAATGGCGACGGGGGTGTCGAGTACGGCGGACATGTTGGCTATCTACCGCGCAATCAATAACCGGCTTCGGCGTCAGCCACATCGTCAGCACTGGCATCAGCGGCGGCAGCCTTGCTGGCTTCAGCACCCGCACCGGCTTTCAGCAGCTTTTCACGGATCTGCTTCTCGATCTCGGCACCAATAGCCGGGTTCTCGGCCAGGTATTTGGCAGCGTTGGCTTTGCCTTGACCGATCTTGTTGCCCTGGTAGGCGTACCAGGCACCCGACTTCTCGACCAGGCCTTGAGACACGCCCAAGTCGATGATCTCGCCGTTACGGTAAATACCTTTGCCGTAAAGAATCTGGAACTCGGCCTGACGGAACGGCGGCGAGACCTTGTTCTTGACGATCTTGACGCGGGTTTCGCTGCCGACCACCTCGTCGCCTTCCTTGACCGCACCGGTACGGCGGATGTCCAGACGCACCGAGGCGTAGAACTTCAGGGCGTTACCACCAGTGGTGGTTTCCGGGCTGCCGAACATCACGCCGATCTTCATACGGATCTGGTTGATGAAGATGACCAGGCAGTTGGCGTTCTTGATGTTACCGGTGATCTTGCGCAGCGCCTGGGACATCAGACGAGCCTGCAGGCCCACGTGCATGTCACCCATTTCGCCTTCGATCTCGGCCTTCGGCACCAGCGCAGCCACGGAGTCGACGATAATCACGTCAACGGCGTTGGAGCGCACCAGCATGTCGGTGATTTCCAGGGCCTGCTCACCGGTGTCCGGCTGCGAGACCAGCAGGTCGTCGACGTTGACGCCCAGTTTGCCGGCGTACTCAGGGTCGAGGGCGTGTTCGGCGTCGACGAAGGCGCAGGTGGCACCGTTCTTCTGGGCTTCGGCGATAACCGACAGCGTCAGTGTGGTCTTACCCGACGATTCCGGGCCATAGATCTCGACGATACGACCTTTTGGCAGGCCGCCGATGCCCAGCGCAATATCCAGGCCCAGCGAGCCGGTGGAAATGGCAGGAATGCCTTGGCGCTCGTGATCACCCATGCGCATGACCGCGCCTTTGCCGAATTGGCGTTCGATCTGACCCAGGGCCGCAGCCAAGGCGCGCTTCTTGTTGTCGTCCATTGAAATCCTCACGTGTTCGACTTGGCCCTGATGGCCGGAATACCTGTATAAGTAGCCAGTATTATTCCACAGGCAGGCGCTCGCGCAAACCCCTGTCGTCGATTTACTCGGCACCAAGCTGTAACAAGCCGTCTAACGCGGCGATCACCGTCTGTCGGCGCACGGCTTCGCGGTCACCGTCGAACTGGCGGCGCTCGCTGAACACGCGGTCGCCATCGCCCCAAGCCAGCCACACGGTACCTACCGGTTTGGCTGGCGAACCACCATCCGGCCCGGCCACACCGCTTACCGCCACGGCAAAGCGGGCGCCGCTGGCGGCCTGGGCCCCTCGGACCATGGCTTCGACCACTTCCTGGCTGACTGCACCAACCTGGCCGAACAAGGCGGGGGGCACGCCCAGCAGACGGGTTTTCTGGGCGTTGGAATAGGTCACGTAGCCCACCTCGAACCAAGCCGAGCTGCCAGGTATACGGGTGATGGCTTCGGCAATGCCACCGCCGGTGCAGGATTCGGCGGTAGCCACCTGTGCGTTGAAACGACGCAAGTGTTCACCCAGGCGGGTGGCAAGTGTGGTGATCGGGTCCATGTCAGGCTCCTGGAAGGCTACCCTCTACCCTATCACCCTGCCGCGGCCCCTGGCTCAGGAAACCTTCAGGCTCTCCCGAGCAATTTCGCTGAACGCACGCTCGTCACGCCGCCCCAGGCGCGGCAGCCCTGCTGGCCAATCCTGGTTCCAGTCGATACCACCTTGCTTGCGCATGTCATCAATCGCCGAACGCCACCAGATCACCTTGCAGGCACGCTGGTAGTCGTCGCCGCTCATCACACTGCCGTAAAGCAGCTTACGGCCGATGCCACGCAGCTCCCGAGGCACACGCTTGAGGCTCCATTTTACCGAGAGCCGCGCCAGCCACGAAGGGACAGGGCGATGTGCCGGTACCTTGAGGGCCAGCCTTGGCATCTATGGCGCAGGCCTTGCGCCGGTGGGTGTAGCCACCGTCACCGGTCCAGGCCTGCAGGGTCTGCTCATCCAGCGTGATCACTTCCACCGGCCAACCGACAAAGGCCTGTGGTTGGTCGGTAAGCACACGGATCACCGGCAGCTCTGCCGGCTTGCAGCGCGCCACGGCGGTGAGGATGCTGAGTTTGGCCTCCAGCTGATAGATCCGGCGCTCGCCGTACAGGAGGTAGATCAGCTGTTGCTTAACATAAGGGACAGGGCTGGACACATTCATCGTGCACGTCATGGCTACAGGCGTTCGTCGAGGGCCGCGCATTTTAGAGGCTAACGCCGCACAGCTCCACCATTGCCCGCCAGGCTGCGCGCACATGCCCCGAAGCCTGCGCCTGCATCGCAACAAAAAAGCCTGTACCATTGCCGGTTTACCATCGCCAACCAGATCACCCGCTGTAAGGCCCTGAATGTCAGATCTTTCCGCACACACCCCGATGATGCAGCAGTACTGGAAGCTGAAAAACCAGCACCCGGACCAGCTGATGTTCTACCGCATGGGCGACTTCTACGAAATCTTCTACGAAGACGCAAAGAAGGCCGCAAAACTGCTGGACATCACCCTGACCGCGCGCGGGCAGTCGGCCGGCCAGTCCATCCCCATGTGCGGGATTCCGTTCCATTCGCTGGAAGGCTACCTGGCCAAGCTGGTCAAGCTGGGCGAATCGGTGGTGATCTGCGAACAGATTGGCGATCCGGCCACCAGCAAGGGCCCCGTGGAGCGCCAGGTGGTACGCATCATCACCCCAGGCACCGTCAGCGACGAGGCGCTGCTGGACGAGCGCCGCGACAACCTGATTGCCGCGCTGCTCGGTGATGAACGCCTGTTTGGCCTGGCGGTGCTGGACATCACCAGCGGCAATTTCAGCGTGCAGGAAATCAAAGGCTGGGAAAACCTGCTGGCCGAGCTTGAGCGCCTTAACCCTGTCGAACTGCTGATCCCAGACGATTGGCCACGTGACCTGCCCGCCGAAAAACGCCCCGGTGCCCGCCGCCGTGCGCCATGGGATTTCGACCGCGATTCGGCACGCAAGGCCCTGTGCCAACAGTTCGCGACCAAGGACCTCAAGGGCTTTGGCTGCGACAAGCTGACCCTGGCCATCGGTGCCGCCGGCTGCCTGTTGACCTACGCCAAGGAAACCCAGCGCACCGCCCTGCCGCACCTGCGCAGCCTGCGCCATGAGCGCCTGGACGACACGGTCATCCTCGATGGCGCCAGCCGTCGCAACCTGGAGCTGGACGTCAACCTGGCGGGTGGGCGTGACAACACCCTGCAATCGGTGGTCGACCGCTGCCAGACCGCCATGGCCAGCCGCCTGCTGAGCCGGTGGCTGAACCGCCCGTTGCGCGACCTCAAGGTTCTGCAAGCACGCCAGGACTCGATCCGCTGCCTGCTCGACAGCTACCGCTTCGAGAAGCTGCAGCCACAGTTGAAAGAAATTGGCGACATCGAGCGTATCCTCGCCCGAATCGGCCTGCGCAATGCCCGCCCACGCGACCTGGCGCGCCTGCGCGATGCATTGGGCGCCCTGCCCGAACTGCAAAACGCCATGACCGAGCTGGAGGCGCCGCACCTTGCGCGCCTGGCAGCCATTACCGGCACCTATCCGGAGCTGGCCAGCCTGCTGGAGCGGGCGATCATCGACAACCCGCCGGCGGTGATCCGCGACGGCGGCGTGCTCAAGGCCGGCTATGACAACGAGCTGGACGAGCTGCTGGCGATCAGCGAGAACGCCGGCCAGTTCCTGATCGACCTGGAAGCCCGGGAAAAGGCCCGCACCGGCCTTGCCAACCTCAAGGTCGGCTACAACCGTGTACACGGCTACTTCATCGAGCTGCCCACCAAGCAAGCCGAGCAGGCACCGGGCGACTACATCCGCCGTCAGACCCTCAAGGGCGCCGAGCGCTTCATCACCCCCGAGCTGAAAGTGTTCGAGGACAAGGCGCTGTCAGCCAAGAGCCGCGCTCTGGCTCGTGAGAAGATGCTCTACGACGCCCTGCTGGAAACCCTGATCAGCCACCTGGCGCCGCTGCAGGACAGCGCTGCCGCCCTGGCCGAACTGGACGTGCTCAGCAACCTGGCCGAACGTGCGCTGACCCTCGACCTGAACTGCCCGCGCTTCGTCGACGAGCCGTGCCTGCGCATCGAGCAAGGCCGTCACCCAGTCGTGGAGCAGGTACTGACCACGCCGTTCGTGGCCAACGACCTGGGCCTGGACAACAGCACGCGCATGCTGATCATCACCGGCCCGAACATGGGCGGTAAATCCACCTACATGCGCCAGACCGCCTTGATCGTGCTGCTGGCGCACATCGGCAGTTTCGTGCCGGCGGCCAGCTGCGAGCTGTCGCTGGTCGACCGCATCTTCACCCGCATCGGTTCCAGTGACGACCTGGCCGGCGGGCGCTCGACCTTCATGGTCGAGATGAGCGAAACCGCCAACATCCTGCACAACGCGACCGAGCGCAGCCTGGTGCTGATGGACGAAGTGGGCCGCGGCACCAGCACCTTCGACGGCCTGTCGCTGGCGTGGGCCGCGGCCGAGCGCCTGGCTCAGCTGCGCGCCTATACGCTGTTCGCCACTCACTACTTCGAGCTCACCGTGCTGCCGGAAAGTGAGCCACTGGTGGCCAACGTGCACCTGAATGCCACCGAGCACAACGAACGCATCGTGTTTCTGCACCACGTACTGCCTGGCCCTGCCAGCCAGAGCTACGGCCTGGCCGTGGCACAACTGGCCGGTGTGCCGGGTGTGGTAATCCAGCGTGCCCGGGAACATCTGGCGCGCCTGGAAACCACCAGCCTGCCGCATGAACAAGCCCCGGCCGAAAAGGCCAGGGATGTGCCACAGGTGCCGCACCAGAGCGATCTGTTCGCCAGCCTGCCACACCCAGCCATCGAGAAGCTGGGCAAGCTGCAACTGGACGACATGACCCCGCGCCAAGCTATCGAAATGCTATATCAACTAAAGAACCTGTTATAACGGCGCCCACTACAAGCTGGTAGAATCCGCCGCGGTTTGCTGGTGCTGCAGGTTATTAGCCTGGCCTGCAGCCACATACCTGTAAACCGCGCGGCCCTGAGAGGAAGGGCCGCCGCCGTCGCCTGAGGAGAGAACTAGAAATGACCTTCGTCGTCACCGACAACTGCATCAAATGCAAATACACCGACTGCGTGGAAGTCTGTCCGGTGGACTGCTTCTACGAAGGCCCGAACTTCCTGGTCATCCACCCGGACGAGTGCATTGACTGCGCACTGTGCGAACCGGAATGCCCGGCGCAAGCCATCTTCTCGGAAGACGAAATCCCTGCCGGGATGGAGAACTTCATCGAGCTGAACGCCGAGCTGGCGGAAGTCTGGCCAAACATCACCGAGCGTAAGGAAGCCCTGCCTGACGCTGAAGAGTGGGACGGCAAGACTGGCAAGATTGCAGACCTGGAGCGCTGATAGCGCCCGGACACGGAAAAGGCCCCTCGGGGCCTTTTCTGGTTTTTTACGGGCAAAAAAAAGGGGCGGTTTGACCCGCCCACATTTTTTCCGTAGTCCCTGCTTGTCCCTAACATCATCCTGATGAAATCGCTTCTTGCGACGTCCTTGGCCTTCGTCCTGAAAGCCTGTGCATGTCCCTGTGCACAGTTCGAATATTAGCGGGTTGAGCCGGGCGGGCAAGCGCGAAACCTCACAAGGTATTGCTGGGGACACATTTCCTCACAGCCGAATAAGTCATGTTTTTCAATGGCTTGGAAAAATGCACAGGCTGGAAGCGACAATGATGTACTGAGGCTTGCATAGATAGCTTACAAAACAAGTAAGAAAAGGCTTACACGCAATGTTACTGAGGTAGCGCAGTACACATTAGCTATCTGTTTACCCGGCAGATTTTGGGCCTGCTTTGCAGCCCATTCGCAGCACACGGCTGCTCCCACAAGAGACCGTGATTGCCCGGATGATCGCGTATCCCAACATTTTCAAATGACACACACAAAAACGCCCCGAGGTCATCGGGGCGTTTTGGGTGACAGGCCTTCGCTACTGGAACAAAGACTCGCTGGACAGGCCGTTCTTCTCAAGGATCTCGCGCAAACGCTTGAGCCCCTCTACCTGGATCTGCCGTACCCGTTCCCGGGTCAGGCCGATCTCCAGCCCTACATCTTCCAGGGTGCTGCTTTCATGCCCACGCAGGCCAAAGCGACGCACCACCACTTCCCTCTGCTTGTCAGTCAACTCGCCCAGCCACTGGTCGATGCTCTGCGACAGGTCGTCATCCTGCAACAGTTCGCACGGGTCGGTGGGGCGGTCGTCGGTCAAGGTGTCGAGCAGGGTCTTGTCCGAATCCGGGCCAAGCGACACGTCCACCGAAGACACCCGCTCGTTCAGGCCCAGCATGCGCTTGACCTCGGCGACTGGCTTTTCCAGCAGCGTGGCGATTTCTTCCGGTGAGGGTTCGTGGTCGAGTTTCTGGGTCAGCTCGCGTGCGGCGCGCAGGTAGACGTTCAGTTCCTTGACCACGTGGATCGGCAGGCGGATGGTGCGGGTCTGGTTCATGATCGCCCGTTCGATGGTCTGGCGAATCCACCAGGTCGCATAGGTCGAAAAACGGAAACCACGCTCCGGGTCGAACTTCTCGACCGCACGGATAAGCCCCAGGTTGCCCTCCTCGATCAGGTCGAGCAGCGACAGGCCGCGGTTCACGTAACGACGGGCAATTTTGACAACCAGGCGCAGGTTGCTTTCGATCATGCGCTTGCGGCCAGCAGGATCGCCCTTCTGCGACAAGCGCGCGAAGTGCACTTCCTCTTCTGGCGAAAGCAGGGGCGAGAAGCCGATCTCGTTGAGATACAACTGGGTGGCATCAAGCGCCCGGCTGTAATCGATGTACTTGTGTTGCTTGAGTGAAGAGCCCGACTTGGCCCTCGTCCGAACCGAAGATACAGCAGGTTCGTCTGACACCACATCCGTTTCCAAAACGATACCCGTCTCCATCAGGAGGACGTCATCGTCGATGTCAAACTCCGGCACTTCTTTACTGAGAGCCATTGTTATAGTCCTTTGCTGAGTTCGAACTCAGACTCGAGCGGCACCTTTTTCCCTGGCAGCGCTGGAGCCTGTCCCCTCTACATCACAGGAACAGGCCGGGTACAACGATCAACGGCGTGGCAGGAACTGGAGTGGATCGACGGGTTTGCCCTGGCGGCGAATCTCGAAATGCAGCTTCACCCGATCTGTGCCTGTAGACCCCATTTCAGCAATCGACTGCCCTGCCTTGACCTGCTGCCCCTCCCGAACCAACAGCCTGCGGTTATGGCCGTAGGCACTGACGTAGGTATCGCTGTGTTTGATGATGATCAGCTCGCCGTAGCCCCTTAAACCACTCCCGGCGTACACCACCGCACCATCAGACGCAGCAAAAACAGGCTGTCCCAAATCACCGGCGATATCAATGCCTTTATTCAAACTACCGTTTGAAGCAAATTTTCCAATCAGCACACCGTTGGCTGGCCAGGTCCAGCCGCCTACCGCGCGCTCCGCAGCCGGCACGGTGGCAACCACCGGCGCACTGCTGGACGGGGCAGGCGTGGCCGGTTTGCCGGTGCTGGCAGGCGACGTGGACGTGCCCCCCACAGGCCGCCGCGTGACCGTGGTGCGGCTCGACGAGGACGGGTTGGACACCACCGTGGTACTGCTGCTAGAACCACTGCTGAAACGAATCGCCTGGCCTGGGCGAATGGTATAAGGCGCCGAGATGCCATTGCGTGCGGCCAGCTCCTTGTAGTCCCAGCCATAACGGAAGGCGATGGAGAACAGCGTGTCACCAGGCTTGACGATGTACTGCCCGGACGTCACCGCCGGGCGCTTGGGCACGGTGTTGTTGCGGTCGACCACCCGCGCGCTGGTATTACTGGTGCTCGAACAACCCACCAGTAGCGTGCCCATGGCCAGTGCAATCAACAGAAGCTTTAAACCCGACCCATCCTTGCGCTGCCGAATGACTGTGTGACCCACCCGCGCTCCCCTCATGGTGCCGAAAAACGATATGAAGACAAGAAATGCAATATTATTGCAATTATAACCAAGCCGGCCGGTAATGGCAGGCTGATGCAAAAGGCTGTAGCAAAGCCGCGGTGCGCGCTGTGTGCTAGCGCTTCGCTCCGCCAGATAGACAGGGCGCAGCTACAAGAATTCGCCACCGGCGCAAAAATACCGTGCAGCTCATGCCCGCAGCACCCAGCTCGACGCTGCACTCAGGCCAGCGGGCCATTGAGCAGCGGCACGAAACGCACAGCACCCAGCACACGGCGGGAGAACCCATGCTCCTCGCGCACGATCAGCATCAGTTGCTGCGTTTCGCCGGCCGGCCCTACCGGTATGACCATGCGGCCACCGGGCGCCAGCTGGTCAAGCAGTGCCTGGGGGACTTCCGGCGCCACCGCAGTGACGATGATGCCGTTGTAAGGCGCCAGCGCCGGCCAGCCTTCACAACCATCGCCCCAGCGGAATACCACATTGCGCAGGTTCAGCTCCACCAGACGCTCCTTGGCACGGTCCTGCAGCACCTTGATACGTTCCACCGAGAAAACCCGCTCCACCAGCTGGGCCAGTATCGCCGTCTGGTAACCCGAGCCGGTGCCGATCTCCAGCACCTTGTCCAGCGGGCCGGCCTCTAGCAGCAGCTCGCTCATGTGGGCAACCATGAATGGCTGGGAGATGGTCTGGTTGTGGCCGATCGGCAGCGCGGTGTCTTCATAGGCACGATGCGCCAGTGCCTCGTCGACGAACAGGTGACGCGGGGTACGACGAATCACGTCGAGCACCTTGGTGTTCGACACCCCTTCTTCGCACAGGCGCTGGATCAGCCGCTCCCGGGTACGCTGGGAGGTCATGCCGATGCCACGCCGCAGCATATCGTCCTCGCGCATCAGAGCAGGCCCTCCAGCCAACCGTCGAGCTGCTCGAAGGCATCATTGAAGGTGCGGTCGAGCTGCAGCGGAGTGATCGAGACAAAGCCTTGCATCACCGCATGGAAGTCGGTGCCCGGGCCGCCATCTTCGGCATCACCGGCCACGGCGATCCAGTAGCCTTCCTTGCCGCGCGGGTTGACCACCTTGGTCGGTGCCGCCGCCCGCGCCCGGTGACCGAGGCGGGTCAGCTGGATGCCACGGATGTGCTCCAGCGGCAGGTTGGGGATATTGACGTTGAGTACGGTGCGTGGCGGCAGCACCAGGCGCGACTGTGCCTCGACCAGGCGACGGGCGATGTAGGCCGCCGTCGGCAAGTTGTCCGGCTGGCGCGACAACAGCGAAAACGCCAGCGACGTGCCACCAAGGAAACGGCCTTCCAACGCTGCGGCGACTGTACCGGAGTACAACACGTCATCACCCAGGTTGGCACCGAGGTTGATCCCCGACACCACCATGTCCGGCGCCTGCGGCAACAGCCCATTAAGCCCCAGGTGCACACAGTCGGTCGGTGTGCCGTTGAGGCTGATGAAGCCGTTGGCCAGGGTCTGCGGGTGCAGTGGCCGGTCCAGCGTCAGCGAACTGCTGGCGCCGCTCTTGTCTTGGTCCGGGGCAATCACCGCGCACTCGGCGTAATCCGCCAGCGCAGCGTGCAGCGCGGCGATGCCGGGTGCGGTGACACCGTCGTCGTTCGAAATCAGAATACGCATGGGCTGTCCGTCTGCCCTGCCGACACCAGATCCACGACTTCGCGCACCACCACGGTGGCGAAGCATCCGGCCGGCAGGACGAATTCCAGTTGCAGGATATCAGGCTCGGGATAATGCCATGTCAGGCCGCCAATAGGGAGCCGCAAAATACGCCGTTCGTGATCCATGCCCGCCTGGGCCAACCAATGACAAAGTGCCTGTTGCCGCTCGCCCACGGCATTTTCCAGCTGCGCGGTGGCGCCGCCTGCGGGGGAACTGCCCTCGCCCCACATCGGGCCGGTCGGATGCAGGTCGAGAATCGCCAGACGTGGGTCGGCGCGTTCCGCCTCACCGGCCGGGAAGAAGCTACGGCTGTCGGTGAACGCCAGCAAGTCGCCGACCTGGGCCTGCGCCCAGCTACCTTCGGCGACACGTGCAGCCAGCACCTGATTGAACAGGTAGCTGCGCCCGGCCGAAAGCAACCGCGAACGCACGTTACGCTGCTCGGGCAACGCCTTGCGGGCGGCCCAGTCGAGGGCATCATGGACGTTGCCCCCGCCGTGGCCGAAACGCTGGGTGCCGAAATAGTTGGGCACACCGTGCTGCTTGAGCTGTGCCAGGCGGGCATCCACAGCCTGGTGGTCAGCAGCAAGGGCTGTCAGGCGCAGGGTGAAGCCGTTGGCCGAATGCGCGCCACGCTGCAGCTTGCGTTGGTGGCGCACCTGCTTGAGCACGCGCAGGCTGGCATCTTCAGCACGCGACAGGTCCGGGTCGGCCTTGCCCGGCAGGTGCAGGCTGAACCACTGACGGGTCAGGGCCTGACGGTCCTTGAGCCCGGCGTAGCTGATAGCGCGCGCCGGCACGCCTGCGGCGCGCGCCAGGCGGCGGGCGGCCTCTTCAGTGTTCAAGTCGCGCTTTTCGACCCACAGCCACAGGTGCTCACCCTGGCCGGACAGCGGAATGTCCAGCACTTCGTCAACCTGAAAGTCTTCAGCCACTGCCTTGAGGACGGCGGTGCCCAAGGGTTCGCCCGATGCGCGCGGGCCCAGCAGTTCCTGCTCGGTCATGCTGGCAGCAGCAGGGCGACCGAATGCACGGCAATCCCCTCCTCACGGCCAGTGAAGCCCAGCTTTTCAGTGGTGGTGGCCTTGACGTTGACCTGGTCGCGTTCAACCTGCAGGTCTTCGGCGATCAGCTGGCGCATGGTCTCGATGTGCGGGGCCATCTTCGGCGCCTGGGCGACGATGGTGGCGTCGACATTGCCGACCTTCCAGCCCTTGGCCTTGACGATGCCGACCACATGGCGCAGCAGCACGCGGCTGTCGGCGCCCTTGAATTGTGGGTCGGTGTCGGGGAAGTGCTTGCCGATGTCGCCCAGCGCCGCAGCGCCCAGCAAGGCATCGCTCAGGGCGTGCAGCAGCACGTCGCCGTCGGAATGGGCCAGCAGGCCGTATTTGTGGGGGATACGCACCCCGCCCAGGGTAATGAAATCACCGTCGCAGAAACGGTGCACATCGTAGCCATGGCCAATACGCATAGAAAAACGCCCTGAATGAGTCAGGGCGTGATTCTACCTGCTTTTGCAGCATTGGGGCTGCTTCGCAGCCCATCGCCGGCAAGCCAGTGCCCACCTCGCCCCCATGGCCCTGGAGCCATGCACAGTACCTGTGGGCGCTGGCTTGCCGGCGATGGCGCAAACACCCCAGCTACGCCTTACACCTGCCCCAGTGCCACCGCATGATGGCGCAGGTGATCTTCGATGAAGCTGGCAATGAAGTAGTAGCTGTGGTCATAGCCCGGCTGCAAACGCAGGGTCATTTCATGGCCCCCTTTTCGCGCGGCCTGCTCCAGCGCTTCAGGCTTGAGCTGCTTCTCGAGGAAGTCGTCACGGTCGCCCTGGTCAACCAGCAAGGGCGGGCATTCGCCGGCCGGTGTTTCAGCCAGCAGGATGCTGGCATCCCACTCGCGCCAGCGCGCTCGGTCTTCACCCAGGTAGCGGCTGAAAGCCTTCTCGCCCCAGGGGCAATCCATCGGGTTGCTGATGGGCGAGAACGCCGACACCGAGCGGTAGCGCCCCGGGTTGCGCAAGGCGCACACCAGCGCGCCATGCCCACCCATTGAGTGGCCGCTGATGCTGCGCTCGCCCGAAGCCGGGAAGTGCGCCTCGATCAGCGCCGGCAACTCCTCCACCACATAGTCATGCATGCGGTAATGCTGGGCCCAGGGTTGCTGGGTGGCGTTGAGGTAGAAGCCGGCCCCCAGGCCGAAGTCCCAGGCGCCATCCGGGTCGCCCGGCACCTGTTCGCCACGCGGACTGGTGTCGGGGGCCACGATGATCAGCCCAAGCTCAGCTGCCATGCGCTGGGCGCCGGCCTTCTGCATGAAGTTCTCGTCGGTGCAGGTGAGGCCGCTAAGCCAGTACAGCACCGGCAGCTTCTCGCCCTGCTCGGCCTGCGGCGGCAAGTACACGGCAAACACCATGTCGCAACCCAGCACCTTGGAGTGATGCCGGTAACGCTTGTGCCAGCCGCCAAAGCTCTTCTGGCAGGAGATGTTATCCAGGCTCATGGCACACCTCAGAAGTGGATCACGCTGCGGATGCTCTTGCCTTCATGCATCAGGTCGAAGGCTTTGTTGATGTCTTCCAGGCCCATGGTATGGGTGATGAAGGTATCCAGCGGAATCTCGCCCTTTTCGGACATTTCCACGTAGCTCGGCAGCTCGCTGCGGCCACGCACGCCGCCGAACGCCGAACCACGCCAGACGCGCCCGGTGACCAGCTGGAACGGACGGGTGGCAATTTCCTGGCCGGCACCGGCTACACCGATGATTACCGACTCGCCCCAGCCCTTGTGGCAGCATTCCAGAGCAGCGCGCATCAGTTGCACGTTGCCGATGCACTCGAAGGAGAAGTCCACGCCACCGTCGGTGAGGTCGACGATCACTTCCTGGATCGGGCGGTCGTAGTCTTTCGGGTTGATACAGTCGGTGGCACCCAGTTGGCGGGCAATCTCGAACTTGGCCGGGTTGATGTCGATGGCGATGATGCGCGCGGCCTTGGCCTTGACCGCACCGATCACCGCCGACAGGCCGATGCCGCCCAGGCCGAAGATGGCCACGGTGTCACCCGGCTTGACCTTGGCGGTGTTGAGCACCGCGCCGATACCGGTGGTGACGCCACAGCCCAGCAGGCAGACTTTTTCCAGTGGGGCTTCTTTCTGGATCTTGGCCACGGAGATTTCCGGCAGCACGGTGTACTCGGAGAAGGTCGAGGTGCCCATGTAGTGGAACAGCTGCTGGCCCTTGTACGAGAAGCGCGTGGTGCCGTCCGGCATCAGGCCCTTGCCCTGGGTAGCACGAATGGCCTGGCACAGGTTGGTCTTGCCCGACAGGCAGAACTTGCACTTGCCGCATTCCGGGGTGTACAGCGGGATCACGTGGTCGCCGACGGCCACCGAGGTCACGCCCTCGCCTACCGCTTCGACGATCGCGCCGCCTTCGTGGCCGAGGATCGACGGGAAGATGCCTTCCGGGTCAGCACCCGACAGGGTGTAGGCATCAGTGTGGCAAACACCACTGGCGACCACACGCAGCAGCACTTCCCCGGCCTTGGGCATGGCCACGTCGACTTCGACGATTTCCAAGGGTTTTTTGGCTTCGAAGGCTACAGCAGCACGGGACTTGATCATCAAAGGTCTCCAAATAGAGGGGCGATTCAGTCTCACAGTGTAATTCACCGCCTTTTGATGAATAATCCGGCCAAAGACAAAACATTATTGCCACACAGGGACAATCCATGAGCAGCCGCTGGGAAGGCATCGACGAATTTGTCGCGGTGGCAGAATCGGGCCAGTTCACTGCAGCCGCCGAACGCCTGGGGGTTTCGTCGTCGCACATCAGCCGGCAAATCGCCCGTCTGGAAGAGCGCCTGCAGACCCGCCTGCTGTATCGCAGCACGCGCCGGGTAACCCTGAGCGAGGCCGGGCAGACCTTTCTGCAGCATTGCCAGCGTTTGCAGGATGGCCGCGAAGAAGCCCTGCGCGCCATGGGCGACCTGGCCAGCGAACCCAAGGGCTTGCTGCGCATGACCTGCGCGGTAGCCTACGGCGAGCGCTTCATCGTGCCGCTGGTGACACGGTTCATGGCGCTGTACCCCCAGTTGCGGGTGGATGTGGAACTGAGCAACCACACACTCGACCTGCTGCATGAAGGCATGGACCTGGCCATTCGCCTGGGCCGCCTTGCCGACTCTCGGCTAGTGGCCACTCGCCTGGCGCCGCGACGCATGTACCTGTGCGCCTCGCCGGCCTACCTGGAGCGTTACGGCCGGCCGCACAGCCTGTCGGAACTGGCGCGGCACAATTGCCTGGTGGGCAGTTCGGACTTGTGGGCGCTGCAGCAGGACGGCCGCGAGATCAGCCAGCGAATACAGGGCAACTGGCGCTGCAACAGTGGCCAGGCGGTGCTGGATGCGGCGCTGCAAGGGATAGGGTTGTGTCAGTTGCCGGATTACTACGTGCTGGAGCACCTGAACAGCGGTGCGCTGGTGTCTTTGCTGGAGGCACACCAGCCGCCGAATACGGCGGTGTGGGCGCTGTATCCGCAGCAGCGGCACCTGTCACCGAAGGTGCGGCGACTGGTGGATTACCTGAAGGAAGGGTTGGCGGAGTTGCCGGAATATAAGCTTGGCTGAAGGGATACATTTGCTGTGCAGGCCCATTCGCGGGTGAACCCGCTCCCACAGGTATTCCACAAGTTGCTGATCCGGTGGAGATCCTGTGGGAGCGGGTTCACCCGCGAAGAGGCCGGTACAGAAGAGCGACGTTCAGCGCCTGCCCGCCCAGCGCTGGCGCAACCATTCCAGGTCTTCGGGGCGGGTGACCTTGATGTTATCACTGCGCCCTTCCACCAGCCGCGGCGCCTGGCCGGACCATTCGATGGCAGAGGCCTCATCGGTCACCACCACATCCGACACCAGGCACTCGGCCAGCGCCCGGTGCAACGCCCCCAGGCGGAACATCTGCGGGGTATACGCCTGCCAGATGGTACTGCGGTCCACGGTAGCGCTCACCCGGCCATTGCTGTCGGCACGCTTGAGGGTGTCACGCGCCGGCACCGCCAGCAGGCCACCCACCGGGTCGCCCGCCAGCTCCGACAACAACTTGTCCAGGTCGCTGCGCGCAAGGTTTGGCCGCGCGGCATCGTGCACCAGCACCCAGTCGCTGTCCGAGGCCCCCTGGGCATGCAGTAACAGCAAAGCGTTGAGCACCGAGTCGGCGCGCTCACGCCCGCCCGCCGCGCGCTGGATGCGCGAGTCGCTGGCACAACGCAGGGCCGGCCAGTACGGGTCATCTTCAGCAAGGCTGACCACCACGCCGTTGAGCGCCGGGTGGCCAAGAAAACAGTCGAGGCTGTGCTCGAGCAGGGTCCGCCCGGCCAGCTCCAGGTATTGCTTGGGGCGGTCGGCAGCCATGCGGGCACCTACGCCCGCAGCAGGAATCACGGCCCAGAAGGCCGGCAACGTATCGATCATTTCTGTGGCAACTGGAAGAGGGTTTCGCCCTCTTTGACCATTCCCAATTCGTGGCGAGCCCGCTCTTCAACGGTCTCCATGCCTTTTTTCAGCTCCAGCACTTCGGCATCGAGCACACGGTTACGCTCGAGCAGGCGCTCGTTCTCGGCATGCTGCTCGGCAATCTGCTGCTTCAGCTCGGTCACTTGCGCCAGGCTGCCACTACCCACCCACAGGCGGTACTGCAGGCCACCCAGCAGCAGGAGCAGGACGAGGAACAACCAATAAGGACTGCGCATCTAGGTATCCAGGTTAAAAAGACCGCCGCACACTATGCATTTCGGGGTCTCAAATAGCACGAAGCCTGGCCGAGGCCAGGCTTCGTAGACAGAAACCCGTTGGAACGCAGTAAAGTTCAGTAAGAACGTTCCTACAGCTCCGGCTGCTGTCTTTTTACCATCTCTTGCTTAGCCGCGAAACTCGGCACGACCACGGTAAACCGCTTTGGCACCCAGTTGCTCTTCGATGCGCAGCAGTTGGTTGTACTTGGAAACGCGATCGGAACGGCACAGCGAACCGGTCTTGATCTGACCGGCAGCGGTACCTACGGCCAGGTCGGCAATGGTCGAATCTTCGGTTTCACCGGAACGGTGCGAGATCACCGCGGTGTAGCCCGCAGCCTTGGCCATCTGGATGGCTTCCAGGGTTTCGGTCAGCGAGCCGATCTGGTTGAACTTGATCAGGATCGAGTTACCGATGCCCTTCTCGATGCCTTCTTTGAGGATCTTGGTGTTGGTCACGAAAAGGTCGTCGCCAACCAGCTGTACCTTCTCGCCGATCTTGTCGGTGAGGATCTTCCAGCCAGCCCAGTCGGACTCGTCCAGGCCGTCTTCGATCGAGATGATCGGGAAGCGCTCGGTCAGGCCTTTCAGGTACTCGGCGAAGCCTTCGGCATCGAACGACTTGCCTTCACCAGACAGGTTGTACTTGCCGTCTTCGTAGAATTCGGAAGCCGCGCAGTCCAGGGCCAGGGTCACATCGGTGCCCAGCTTGTAGCCGGCCTTTTCAACGGCTTCAGCGATGGCGCCCAGGGCGTCTTCGTTGGATGCCAGGTTAGGGGCGAAGCCACCTTCATCACCTACGGCGGTGTTCAGGCCACGGGCCTTCAGCACGGCTTTGAGGTGGTGGAAGATTTCGGTACCCATGCGCAGGCCGTCGGAGAAGGTCTTGGCGCCAACCGGCTGAACCATGAACTCCTGGATATCGACGTTGTTGTCGGCGTGCTCGCCACCGTTGATGATGTTCATCATCGGAACCGGCATCGAGTACTGGCCTGGGGTGCCGTTCAGGTTGGCGATATGCGCGTACAGCGGCAGGTCCTGGTCCTGGGCAGCGGCCTTGGCGGCAGCCAGGGAAACAGCCAGGATGGCGTTGGCGCCCAGCTTGGCCTTGTTCTCGGTACCGTCCAGTTCGATCATGGCGCGGTCCAGGGCCTTCTGGTCGGAAGGGTCCTTGCCCAGCAGCAGCTCACGGATCGGGCCGTTGATGTTGCCGACGGCTTTCAGCACGCCCTTGCCCAGGTAACGGCTCTTGTCGCCATCACGCAGCTCCAGCGCTTCGCGCGAGCCGGTGGAAGCACCGGACGGCGCGCAAGCGCTGCCGATGATGCCGTTGTCGAGCAGTACATCGGCTTCCACGGTGGGGTTGCCACGCGAATCGAGAACTTCACGACCTTTGATGTCGACGATTTTTGCCATTGTTGTAAGCACTCCAGAATTGACGAAAACAACCTAGCTTAAGAAATTCTTGCCGTTCACCAGGCGGGTTTGCAGTGGGCAGGCCGGGTGAAGGGAGCCCCTGACCGATTGGTCAGGGGTGGATCGGGCGCTACTTTACCCGAGAAATGAGCTTTACGCGGTTTCTACCGTCGGAAAACTTTTTACCAGGTCATCCAGTTGCTTGAGCTGGGCCAGGAATGGCTCCAGTTTGTCCAGGCGCAGGGCGCATGGGCCATCGCACTTGGCGTTGTCCGGGTCGGGGTGGGCTTCAAGGAACAGGCCGGCCAGCCCCTGGCTCATGCCTGCCTTGGCCAGGTCGGTGACCTGGGCGCGACGGCCGCCGGCGGAATCGCTACGGCCACCCGGCATCTGCAGGGCGTGGGTCACGTCAAAGAATACCGGATACTCGAACTGCTTCATGATGCCGAAGCCGAGCATGTCCACCACCAGGTTGTTGTAGCCGAAGCTAGAACCGCGCTCGCAGAGGATCAACTGGTCGTTACCGGCCTCTTCGCACTTGGCCAGGATATGTTTCATTTCCTGGGGTGCGAGGAACTGGGCTTTCTTGATGTTGATCACCGCGCCGGTCTTGGCCATGGCAACCACCAGGTCGGTCTGCCGCGACAGGAAGGCCGGTAGCTGGATGATGTCGCAGACCTTGGCAACAGGCTCGGCCTGGTAAGGCTCGTGCACGTCGGTGATCACCGGCACGTTGAAGGTGCGCTTGATCTCTTCGAAGATCTTCAGCCCTTCTTCCATGCCCGGACCACGGTAGGACGTTACCGACGAACGGTTGGCCTTGTCGAAACTCGCCTTGAACACGTACGGGATACCGAGCTTCTCGGTCACCCGCACGTACTCTTCGCAGACCTTCATTGCCAGGTCACGGGACTCCAGGACGTTCATGCCGCCGAACAGGACGAACGGCTTGTCGTTGGCGATCTCGATGTTACCGACGCGAATGATCTTCTGGGTCATTGATCAGGCCTTGTTCTTCTGAGCCAGGGCTGCCTTGACGAAACCACTGAACAGCGGGTGGCCGTCACGCGGGGTGGAGGTGAATTCCGGGTGGAACTGGCAGGCGACGAACCATGGGTGGTCCTTGGACTCGACCACTTCCACCAGCGCACCGTCTTCGGAACGACCGGAAACCACCAGGCCTGCATCGACCAGTTGCGGCAGCAGGTTGTTGTTCACTTCGTAGCGGTGACGGTGACGCTCGGTGATCACGTCCTTGTTGTAGCAGTCGTGCACCTTGGAGCCGGCGGCCAGTTGGCAATCCTGTGCGCCCAGGCGCATGGTGCCGCCCAGGTCGGAAGCCTCGGTACGGGTTTCGACGGCGCCGGTGGCATCTGCCCACTCGGTGATCAGGCCGACCACCGGGTGGCCGCTGTTGCGGTCGAATTCGGTGGAGTTGGCGTCTTTCCAGCCCATCACGTTACGGGCAAACTCGATCACGGCCACCTGCATGCCCAGGCAGATGCCCAGGTACGGTACTTTGTTCTCACGGGCATACTGCACCGCGGTGATCTTGCCTTCCACGCCACGCAGGCCGAAACCGCCCGGCACCAGAATGGCGTCGGCGCCCTCGAGCAGGCTGGTACCCTGGTTCTCGATGTCTTCCGAGTCGATATAGCGCAGGTTTACCTTGGTGCGGTTGGTGATGCCGGCGTGGCTCATCGCTTCGATCAGCGACTTGTACGCATCCAGCAGCTCCATGTACTTGCCGACCATGGCGATGGTCACTTCATGCTCCGGGTTGAGCTTGGCATCGACCACCTTGTCCCACTCGGACAGGTCGGCACCATTGCACTGCAAGCCGAAACGTTCGACGACGAAGTCGTCCAGGCCCTGAGCGTGCAGCACGCCCGGGATCTTGTAGATGGTGTCGACATCTTCCAGCGAAATTACCGCACGCTCTTCAACGTTGGTGAACAGCGCAATCTTGCGACGCGACGAGGCATCGACCGGGTGGTCGGAGCGGCAGATCAGCACGTCAGGCTGCAAGCCGATGGAGCGCAGCTCCTTGACCGAGTGCTGGGTCGGCTTGGTCTTGGTTTCGCCAGCGGTGGCGATGTACGGGACCAGGGTCAGGTGCATCAGCATGGCGCGCTTGGAGCCCACTTCGACGCGCAGCTGGCGGATCGCCTCAAGGAACGGCTGCGACTCGATGTCACCCACGGTACCGCCGATTTCCACCAGGGCCACGTCGGCATCGCCGGCACCCTTGATGATACGACGCTTGATTTCGTCGGTGATGTGCGGAATGACCTGGATGGTCGCGCCCAGATAGTCACCACGACGCTCTTTACGCAGCACGTGCTCGTAAATGCGACCGGTGGTGAAGTTGTTGTTCTGGGTCATGGTGGTGCGGATGAACCGCTCGTAGTGGCCCAGGTCGAGGTCAGTCTCGGCGCCATCCTGGGTGACGAACACTTCCCCGTGCTGGAACGGGCTCATGGTGCCCGGGTCGACGTTGATGTACGGATCCAGCTTGAGCATGGTGACCTTCAGGCCCCGCGCTTCCAGGATGGCCGCCAGGGAAGCCGAGGCAATGCCTTTCCCCAATGAAGAAACAACACCGCCCGTGACGAATATGTAGCGCGTCATGAAAAACCCTAGAAGTCTGCGTTAAGGCGGCCAGCGCCGCCGGAGAAAGCGAAGGAAGGCCGAAGCCCCCGATCACCTGCGTCAATCACAGTGCATCTCGAAAAACTGTCGCGTCTGTACAGACCAGGGGTATCCCCGGCATGGAGCTCGCTCGTCATTTCCAGAATTCAGCCCAGCAAAAAACTGCTTGGTAATCGGCAACCCCTGTGTTTTCGCGGAAGCCACAGAAGTTGTATCAAGAAGGGAGGGTAGTCTACCGGAATGTACCCTTCATCTCAAACCTTGCGCGCTGGTCGGCAACTGCCAATGCAGCTGGCAATCCGCCTGCACCAGCCCGGGCAGGTTGGCCACCGCCAGCAGGCGCCCGCCCTGATAGAGCAATGGCAGGCGCGGACGCAGGAAATGCGGCACCTGCTGCTCATTGAGCAGGCGCTTGAAGTCGCGCTGGCCGCGCCCTGGGACCTCCAGCCTTTCGCCGCCCTGGCGGTAGGCAATGCGCAGGCCAGCCAGCGGCCCGGCGACATCAAGACGCACCCTGCCGTTTCCTGGCAGCACCAGGGCAGCAGCTGAATTGAGCCAGGCTAGTTCGCCGACAGGCTGCTGCAACCAGTCGCCGCTCAGCCACCAGATGCGACCTTGGCTGCGCACCAGCTCCCCATCGGCAAGCCGCCAGACGGGCTGGGCATCGGCGGCGGCATCGCGCAGGTCGCCCCAGCCAGCCCAATGCCGGGCGTCGGGCAGACGGGTGCGCCGGCTCAGCCAATATTGAACGGCATTACGCTGACGGGCCGGCGACAGCGTCACCAGGGCGGCCAGGTCGAGGGATTCCAGTCCCGACCAGGCAAGGGGCGCGCCTTCTTGCGCAGCCGCCAGGTCGCTCTGGGCCAGTTCGTCCAGCAGGCCCAGCGCTTCACCCAGGTGCTCGGCGGCACGAGCGAAGTTCTGGCCGGCCTGCGGCCAACGTTGCTGCAAGTGCGGGAACACCTCGCCACGCAGGTAGTTGCGGGCAAATTGTGTGTCGCTATTCGAAGGGTCTTCAATCCATGCAAGCCCGTTCACCCGGGCATAGTCATGCAGTTGCTGGCGTGAACAACCCAGCAACGGCCTGATCAGGCTGCCCTGCCCTAGCGCCCGCTGCGCAGGCATCGCCGCCAGGCCACGCAGGCCGGCGCCGCGCAACAGGCGGAACAACAGCGTTTCAGCCTGGTCGTCGCGGTGCTGCCCGGTAAACAGCATGTCGCCTGGGCCCAAGGCTTGCTCGAAAGCGGCATAGCGAGCGTTGCGGGCAGCCTGTTCGAGGCTGGCGCCGGGAGTGACCTGGACGTGAATGACCTGAAGTTCGATGCCAAAGTTGTCGCAGATGGCTTGGCAGTGGGCAGGCCAGGCGTCGGCCGCGGCTTGCAGGCCGTGGTGGATATGGATGGCGCGCAGCGGGGGGGAAGCGTGGTTGCGGGCGTGGGTGGCCAGCAGGTGCAGGAGGACGGTCGAGTCGAGACCACCGGAGAAGGCTATGTACCAGGTGGGGGCTTGCAGCCAGGGGGTGAGGTTGATCATGAGGGCCTCACATGGCTTGAGATTGCCGGGGGGGCTTTGCACCCCATTCGCCGGCAAGCCAGGCTCCCACAAAGCTCACCGTGGGAGCCCGGCTTGCCGGCGAATGGGCCGCAGAGCGGCCCCTTTGGTATGTCAGAGGCCGTAGCTCATCAGGCGCTCGTAACGGCGAGCCAGCAGCGCGTCGTTGTCCAGCTTGCCGAGCATGTCCAGCTGCTGTATCAGGTCAGCGCGGATGCTTTCCGACACTTTCACCGGGTCACGATGGGCGCCGCCCAACGGCTCCTGGATGACCTTGTCGACGATGTTCAGGCTCTTCAGGCGCTCGGCAGTGATGCCCATTGCCTCGGCTGCGTCGCACGCCTTGTCGGCAGTCTTCCACAGGATCGAAGCGCAACCTTCCGGCGAGATCACCGAGTAGGTGGAGTATTGCAGCATGTTCAGCTGGTCGCACACGCCGATCGCCAGTGCACCGCCAGACCCGCCCTCACCGATCACGGTGGCGATGATCGGGGTTTTAAGGCGCGCCATCACGCGCAGGTTCCAGGCGATTGCCTCGCTCTGGTTGCGCTCTTCGGCGTCGATGCCCGGGTAGGCACCCGGGGTGTCGATGAAGGTCAGGATCGGCATCTTGAAGCGCTCGGCCATTTCCATCAGGCGGCACGCCTTGCGGTAGCCCTCCGGGCGCGGCATGCCGAAGTTGCGGCGTACCTTTTCGCGCACTTCACGGCCCTTCTGGTGGCCGATGACCATGACCGGCTTGCCATCCAGGCGCGCGGTACCACCTACGATGGCGGCGTCGTCGGAGAAGTGGCGGTCACCGTGCAGCTCTTCGAACTCGGTGAAGATGTGCTCCAGGTAGTCCAGGGTGTAAGGACGACGCGGGTGACGTGCCAGGCGGGCGATCTGCCAGCTGGTCAGGTTGCCGAAGATGCTTTCGGTCAGTGTGTTGCTCTTGTCTTGCAGACGGGCAATTTCATCGCTGATGTTCAGCGAATTGTCGTTGCCTACCAGGCGCAGGCCTTCGATCTTGGCTTGCAGGTCGGCAATCGGCTGTTCGAAATCGAGAAAATTCGGGTTCATAGTCATCCGTCTTGGGTCTACGGCCAGGCGGCCGGCCGGTTGATCCGTTTGGCGCCATACCTTAAGGGATCAGGCGCATTCAGGTCGAGATTAAATTTTTGGTCGGTTCAACGATATTGCAGGAAGACGTTCTCACGCCCGAACTGGTCACGCAGCGCCTGAATCAGCCCGTCGGCCGGGTCGATCGACCACTGCTCACCAAACTGCAGCATGGCCTTGGCGTCGCTGCCGGTGTACTCCAGGGTAATCGGGCAAGCACCGCGATGGCGCGTGATCAGCTCGCCCAGCCACTTCAGCCGGTCGCCTTTCAGCGCCTCGTGTGCCACCTTCAGGCGCAGGCTCTCGGCCAGCTTGGTGCGCGCATCTTCCATGGTCATCACCTGCTTCACCCGCAGGCGCAGGCCACCCGAAAAGTCATCGTTGCTGACCTCGCCTTCGACAACCACCATGGCATCGGCCTGCAGCAAAGACTGTGCCGCCATGAAGGAATCAGCGAACAGGGAGGCCTCGATGCGGCCGGAACGGTCATCCAGGGTGACGAAGCCCATCTTGTCGCCCTTCTTGTTCTTCATCACCCGCAGGGCAATGATCATGCCGGCGATAGTCTGGGTCTCGCGCGACGGCTTGAGGTCAATGATGCGCTGACGGGCGAAGCGGCGGATCTCTGCCTCGTACTCGTCGATCGGGTGACCGGTGAGGTACAGGCCCAAGGTGTCCTTCTCGCCCTTCAGGCGCTCCTTGAGGGTGAGCTCGCGCACCTTGCGGTGATTGGCATAGACATCGACTTGCGCTTCATCGAACATGCTGCCAAACAGGTCGACATGGCCACTGTCCGCCGTATGGGCTGCCTGCTCGGCTGCCTTGATGGCTTCGCCCAGCGCCGAGAGCAAGGTTGCACGGTTGATGTCGATGTTGGCCTGGTAGGCCTTGATCTCGTCATGGAAGTGCGGGCCCAGGCGGTCCAGTGCGCCGCTGCGCACCAGGGCATCCAGGGTGCGCTTGTTCACCCGCTTGAGGTCGATGCGTTCACAGAAATCGAACAGGTCCTTGAACGGCCCGCCTTGGGCGCGGGCCTCGACAATGGCCTCCACCGGGCCTTCGCCGACGCCTTTGATCGCGCCCAGACCGTAGACGATTCGGCCGTCGTTGTTGACGGTGAACTTGAAGTCGGAGAAGTTCACGTCGGGCGCGTCGAGGCGCAACTTCATGCTGCGGACTTCTTCTACCAGCACAACCACCTTGTCGGTGTTATGCATATCCGCCGACAGCACGGCAGCCATGAACGGCGCCGGGAAGTGGGTTTTCAGCCAGGCCGTCTGGTAGGACACCAGGCCATAGGCGGCGGAGTGGGATTTGTTGAAGCCATACCCCGCAAACTTTTCCACCAGATCAAAGATGTTACCGGCCAGGTCGGCATCGATGCCGTTGTTGGCGCAACCTTCGATGAAACCACCACGCTGCTTGGCCATTTCCTCGGGCTTTTTCTTACCCATGGCCCGGCGCAGCATGTCCGCACCACCGAGGGTGTAGCCCGCCATCACCTGGGCGATCTGCATCACCTGTTCCTGGTACAGGATGATGCCATAGGTAGGCGCCAGCACCGGCTGCAGGCCTTCATACTGGTAATCCGGGTGCGGATAGGCCAGCTCGGCACGGCCGTGCTTACGGTTGATGAAGTCGTCCACCATGCCCGACTGCAACGGGCCCGGGCGGAACAGCGCCACCAGTGCGATAAGGTCCTCGAGGCAGTCGGGTTTGAGCTTCTTGATCAGCTCCTTCATGCCCCGGGATTCAAGCTGGAACACCGCCGTTGTTTCTGCTTTTTGCAGCAACTCGTACGTCTTGCGGTCATCCAGCGGGATGAAGTCGATGTTCAGATCGGGCAGGTTCTTCTTGGCCTGCTCGCGGTTGATGATCTCCATCGCCCACTTGATGATGGTCAGGGTACGCAAGCCGAGGAAGTCGAACTTGACCAGGCCGGCGGCCTCGACGTCGTCCTTGTCGAACTGGGTGACCAGGCCGCCGCCCTCTTCATCACAGGCGATCGGCGAAAAATCGGTGAGCTTGGTCGGCGCGATAACCACACCACCGGCGTGCTTGCCGGTACCCCGGGTGACGCCTTCCAGCTTCAGCGCCATGTCCCAGATTTCGCGGGCGTCCTCGTCACCCTTGAGGAAGTCGCGCAGGATTTCTTCCTGCTCGTAGGCCTTCTCCAGGGTCATGCCCACTTCGAACGGGATCATCTTGGACAGGCGGTCGGCCAGGCCGTACGACTTGCCCTGCACCCGCGCCACGTCACGCACCACCGCCTTGGCGGCCATGGTGCCAAAGGTGATGATCTGGCTGACCGCATTGCGCCCGTAGGCATCGGCCACATATTCGATCACCCGGTCCCGGCCGTCCATGCAGAAGTCGACGTCAAAGTCGGGCATGGAAACACGTTCAGGGTTGAGGAAGCGCTCGAAGAGCAAGTCGTAGGCCAGCGGGTCGAGGTCGGTGATCTTCAGCACGTAGGCCACCAGCGAGCCTGCACCCGAACCACGGCCAGGTCCCACCGGCACGCCGTTGTTCTTGGCCCACTTGATGAAGTCCATCACGATCAGGAAGTAACCGGGGAAGCCCATCTGGATAATGATATCCAGCTCGAATTTCAGGCGGTCCAGGTACACCTGGCGCTTCTCTTCGTAATTGGGCGTGGTCTCTTTGGGCCACAGTACCGCCAGGCGCTCTTCCAGGCCTTCGTGGGAAACGTGACGCAGGTAATCGTCGATGCCCATGCCGTTCGGCGTAGGAAAGTCGGGCAGGAAGTGTTTGCCCAGTTGCACCTGGATGTTGCAGCGCTTGGCGATCTCGACGGTGTTGGCGATGGCATCGGGCAAGTCGCTGAACAGCTCGGCCATTTCCTCGGCCGATTTCAGGTACTGCTGGTCACTGTAGCCACGCGGGCGGCGCGGGTCATCAAGGGTCCAGCCTTCACCAATGCACACGCGGGTTTCGTGGGCGTCGAAGTCCGCTTGCTTGATGAAACGCACGTCGTTGGTGGCCACCAGCGGGGCACCAAGCTTGTCGGCCAGCGCCACCGCCGCGTGCACGTATTCCTCGTCGCGAGCGCGGTTGGTGCGCTGTACTTCAACGTAGAAGCGCTCGGGGAACATGCCCATCCAGTCTTGCAGCAAGGCCTGAGCTTCTTCGTCCCGGCCGGACAACAAGGCCATGCCGATATCGCCTTCCTTGCCCGCTGAAAGGGCAATCAGGCCCTCGCTGGCAGGGGCGATCCAGTCCCGCTGAAGAATGACCAGGCCGTTACGCTGGCCTTCGGTCCAGCCGCGCGAGATCAACTCGGTGAGGTTGCGGTAACCCTTGGGGTCCATGGCCAGGAAGCAGATGCGCGACAGCGGGGCTTCCGGGTCGGCACCGGCCAGCCACAGGTCGGCACCACAGATCGGCTTGATGCCCGCGCCCATGGCCGTCTTGTAGAACTTCACCAGCGAGCACATGTTGCTCTGGTCGGTGATCGCCACCGCCGGCATGTTCATCCCGGCCAGCGCCTTGGCCAGCGGTTTGATCCGCACCAGGCCGTCGACCAGCGAGAATTCGGAGTGGACGCGCAGGTGAACGAAGGGAACCGACATGGAAGATCCTGTAGCAGTGCTTAACGACAAGGGCGGGATTGTAGCTCAAATGGGGAAGAGATTTGGGGCTGCTTGCACCCTCCCTGCAGGAGCAGCCTTGTGCTGCGAAGAGGCCAGTACCGGCGTAGCAACTGCATTTACCTGACTGGCCCTTTCGTAGCACAAGGCTGCTCCTACAAGAGCGAAAGGGCCGCGAAGGGCCCTGGCAGGTCAGATCAGGGAATGGGTGACGCCTTCGCGTGCTTCCCAGGCCGCCCGCACCGGGGCAAAGGAACGCCGATGAATGGGCGTAGGCCCCAACCGCGCCAACGCCTCAAGGTGCACCGGGGTCGGGTACCCCTTGTGCCCACCAATGCCATACCCGGGGTAGATCAGCTCGAACGCGCTCATCTCACGGTCACGGCTGACCTTGGCCAGGATCGAGGCAGCCGCAATAGCCGGCACCTGGCTATCGCCTTTGACCACCGGCGACGCCGGAACGGCCAGCTTCGGGCAGCGGTTGCCATCGATCAGGGCCAGTTTCGGCGTAATGTGCAGGCCTTCCACCGCGCGCTGCATGGCCAGCATTGTGGCCTGCAGGATGTTCAAGCGGTCGATTTCTTCGACCTCGGCACGAGCGATGCAGAAGCTCAGGGCCTTTTCACAGATCTCGTCGAACAACGCCTCGCGCTTGGCTTCAGTGAGTTTCTTCGAGTCGTTCAGGCCGAGGATCGGGCGCGCCGGATCAAGGATTACCGCCGCCGTTACCACCGCACCGCACAGCGGGCCGCGGCCGACTTCGTCGACGCCGGCGACCAGGTCCTCGACCAGGTTGAAGTCCAGTCCAATTTGCATGTCAGCGGTCCTTGAGCAAGGCCAGTACCGCCTCGGCCGCCTGGTTGGAGGCGTCACGGCGCAGGGTGCGGTGAATTTCGTCGAAACGTTCGGTCTGCTGGCTGCCATCGCGCACCAGCGGCGCGAGGGTGTTGGCCAGGGCATCGCTGGTGGCGGCGTCCTGCAACAATTCGGGCACCAGTTCGCGCTGGGCGAGCAGGTTCGGCAATGACACGTAAGGGCTCTTGACCAGGCGCTTGAGGATCCAGTAGGTCAAGGGCGCCAAACGGTAGGCTACCACCATGGGGCGCTTGTACAGCAGCGCTTCGAGGGTGGCGGTACCCGAGGCGATCAAGACCGCATCACAGGCTGCCAGCGCCTGGTGCGACTGGCCATCGAGCAGGGTCAGCGGCAGTACCCGGCCTTCGAGCATGTGTTCAACCTGGGCACGACGCGCGGCGTTGGCGCAGGGCAGCACGAAGTGCACGCCCGGTACCTGCTGCTGCAGACGCTCGGCGGCGTCAAGGAACAACGCCCCCAGGCGCCCTACTTCGCCGCCCCGGCTGCCGGGCATCAGCGCAACCACCGGGCCCGCGCCCAGGCCAAGCGCAGCACGTGCTGCAAGGCGGTCGGCTTGCAGCGGTATGGTGTCGGCCAGCGGATGACCGACAAAACGCACCGGCACGCCCTGCTCTTCATAGAACCGCGCCTCGAACGGCAGCAGCGTCAGCATCAGGTCGCAGCCTTCGCGAATTTTCAGCACGCGCTTCTGCCGCCAGGCCCAGACCGACGGGCTGACGTAATGCACGGTCTTGATCCCGACCTGACGCAGTTTCAGTTCGATGTTGAGGGTGAAGTCAGGGGCGTCAATGCCGATGAAGACATCCGGCTTTGCGTCGATCAGTGTCTGGATCAGCAGCTTGCGGCGCTTGAGCAGCTCGCGCAGGCGCCCCAGCACTTCGACCAGGCCCATGACCGCCAGGCGCTCCATGGGGAAGTACGATTGCAGCCCTTCGGCTTCCATCAAAGGGCCGCCAACGCCAATGAAACGTACATCGGGGTGGCGCGCCTTGAGGGCACGCATCAAGCCTGAACCAAGGATATCGCCGCTGGCCTCACCCGCGACCAAGGCTACGCAAAGCGGGGCCATGTCAGCGGGTGATGCCGCGGGCGGAGTTCACGATCGACTGACGGAACAGTTCGACCTCAGGGTGCTTCGCAGCCATCTCGGCCAGCTCCTTGAGCGCGTCTTCGACGGTCAGGCTCTGACGATAGACAATCTTGTAGCAACGACGCAGTACGTGAATCACCTCGTCGCTGAAACCGCGGCGGCGCATGCCTTCGAAGTTCATGCTGCGGGCTTCGGCCGGGCTGCCGAACACGGTGACGAAGGCCGGGACGTCCTTGCCGATTGCCGTGCCCATGCCGGAAAACGCGTGGGCACCGATATGACAATACTGATGCACCAGGGTGTAGCCGGACAGGATCGCCCAGTCCCCCACATGCACATGGCCTGCCAGGGCCGTGTTATTGACCAGGATGCAGTGGTTGCCGATGACGCTGTCGTGGCCGATGTGGGCATAAGCCATGATCAGGTTATGGTCGCCCACGGTGGTTTCCGCACGGTCCTGAACGGTGCCGCGGTGAATGGTCACCCCTTCGCGGAACACATTGTGATCACCGATCACCAGGCGCGTCGGCTCCCCCTTGTACTTGAGGTCCGGGGTATCTTCGCCGATGGAGGAAAACTGAAAGATACGGTTGTGCTTGCCGATACGGGTCGGCCCTTTGAGCACAACATGCGGGCCGATAACGGTACCCTCCCCGATTTCCACATCGGGGCCAACGATCGACCAAGGGCCGACCTCGACACCATCGGCCAGCTTGGCCGACGGATCGATAATGGCCCGAGGATCAATCGAATTCATAGGGAGCGTTCCGCGCATGTGATCTGTGCCGAGCAAACCGGCTTGCCGTCCACCAGAGCGCGGCATTCGAATTTCCAGATCATGCTCTTGCGGCTCAGGAACTTGGCTTCCAGCACCAACTGGTCACCCGGCAGTACCGGCTGACGGAAACGCAGCTTGTCGGAACCGACGAAGTAATACAGGGTGCCATCAGCCGGCTTGGCATCGAGCATCTTGAAACCGAGGATGCCTGCCGCCTGGGCCATGGCTTCGATGATCAAAACGCCCGGCATGATCGGGTGCGCCGGGAAATGGCCGTTGAAGAACGGCTCGTTGATGCTGACATTCTTGTAGGCACGAATGCTCTGGGCCTCGAAGTCCAGATCCGTCACCCGGTCCACCAGCAGGAACGGGTAACGGTGAGGCAGGTATTCGCGAATCTCGTTGATGTCCATCATTTCGGGGGGGAAGCCTGTAATAAGAATAGGGAGCGCAGGTGCTGAACACACGCTCCTTTAGCAATCCAAAGAGGAGCCAGCTAGCGACTGTTCACTCTTGCTCAGGGAATGGTATCAGCCTTCTGATGTCGGCAGGCCACCTGAGGTCACGGTATCGACGCGTTTTTCCAGCTGCTGGAGGCGCTTGGCCATGTCATCAAGCTGGCGGATACGCGCAGCGCTCTTGCGCCAGTCAGCCAAAGGCTGCATGGCAGTGCCGGATGAATAGGAACCGGGTTCAGTGATCGAACGGGTTACCATTGTCATCCCGGAAATAAATACGTTATCGCAAATATCAATGTGCCCTACCAGGCCCACGCCCCCGGCCAGCATGCAATGCTTGCCGATACGCGTACTGCCGGAAATGCCCACACAAGCGGCCATGGCCGTGTGGTCACCAATCTGCACGTTGTGGGCGATCTGGATCTGGTTGTCGAGCTTGACCCCGTCACCGATTCGCGTGTCGGACAGCGCACCACGGTCGACGGCAGTATTGACGCCGATTTCCACGTCATCACCAATGGTGACGCCACCGATCTGGGCGATCTTGCGCCAGATACCCTTCTCATTGGCAAAGCCGAAGCCCTCGCCGCCGATCACAGCACCCGACTGGATGACCACGCGCTTGCCGATGACGACGTCGTGATACAACGTAACACGCGGCGCTAGCCAGCCCCCTTCACCTACAACGCAACGTGCACCGACGAAGCAATGCGCGCCGATGCTGACATCAGCCTCGATGCGCGCACCGCTTTCGATCACCGCGAACGGGCCGATGCTGGCGCTGGCGTCCACCTGCGCGTCCCCAGCCACCACGGCGCTGGGATGGATTCCCGCCACAGCCTTGGGTTTGGGGTCGAACAGGTGGGAAATACGCGCATACGCCTGGTACGGGTCGGCCACAATCAGGGCATTGCCAGCGAAGCTTTCGGCATCCGCAGCCTTGAGCAATACCGCACCCGCCTGGCAGTTATCCAGGTACTTGCGGTACTGCGGGTTGGCGAGGAAGCTCAATTGACCGGGGCCAGCCTCCTGCAAGGTGGCCAGCCCGGTAATCTGCAATGCCTCGGGCCCCTTGAGGGTGGCACCGAGGGCCTCGGCCAGCTGGCCTAGCGTCATGGTCACACTCATATCAACGGGCTTGGTTCATGCGCTCGATGACCTGGCGGGTGATGTCGTACTGAGGCTTGACATCGATGACCGCGCCACGCTCGAGGACCAGGTCGAAACCGCCTTTCTTGATCACTTCCTCGACAGCGCCATCCAGCTTCGGCTTCAGTTGCTTGAGCATGTCGCGATCAGCAACGGCCTTGGCTTCGTTCAGCTCCTTGGACTGGAACTGGAAGTCACGGGCCTTTTGCTTGAACTCGAGCTCCAGGCGCTCACGCTCCTGCTGCTGCATCTTGTCACCGCCTTTGATCAGGCGGTCCTGGATGCCCTTGGCGCTGCTTTCCAGGCTTTTCAGCTTGGTCAGTTGCGGGCCGAACTTCTTCTCGGCATCAACCGCGTATTTCTTGGCGGCATCCGACTCGAGCAGTGCCATCTGATAGTTCAGGACGGCAACCTTCATTTCGGCGAATGCCGGGGTGGCGACCAGCGCCGCGGCCACTACGGCCAGTTGAGCCAATTTACGCACGATGCACTCCTGGATAAACCGTTGTCGTTAAGCAAGGGCCGACCTTAGAAGGTCTGGCCCAGAGAGAATTGGAACACCTGGGTATCGGCATCGTCCGGCTTCTTGACCGGCATTGCCAGGCTGAAGCTCAACGGGCCCAGTGCGGTAATCCAGGTCACACCCAGGCCGACCGAACTGGCCATGCCCGAGAAGCCGACCTTTTCGCAATCAGGCTTGTTGCCGCAGTTGGTGTCGAACACGTTACCCACGTCCCAGAACACGGAGGTGCGCAGCGAACGCTGGTCCTTGACGAACGGCAGCGGGAACAGCAGCTCGACACCGCCCTGTACCAGCACGTTGCCACCGAACGGCAGCGGATCCTTGTCCGGGTCTTCGATAGTGCCAGGTCTGCCGCCGTTGGCCGCACCCTTACTCGGCGTGCTACGCGGGCCCAGGCTGCTGTCCTTGAAGCCACGCACGGAGTTGAAGCCACCTGCGAAGTAGTTCTCGTAGAACGGCAGGCCCGAAGTGCTGCCATAACCATCACCATAGCCCAGCTCGGTGTGCAGGCGCAGGGTGTAGTCGTTGTTGATCGGCTGGAACAACTGGCCACGGTAGTCCAGCTTGAAGAACGACAAGTCGCTGCCAGGAATGGTGGATTCCAGGGTCAGGCTTTGCGAGTGACCACGGGTGGCCAGCACGCCTTTGTTCAGGGTCGACTCGGACCAGCCAATCGATGCCTTGAAGTTCAGGAAGTTTTCGCCCTCCTGATCGAGGAAGTCGAAGATCTCGTCAACGGTGTACTTGCCGGTCTTGATCTTGTCCTGCTGCACGCTCAGGCCGTATGTCAGGCGCGAGGTCTCGCTGATCGGGTAACCCAGGCTGACGCCTGCACCCAGGCTGTCCACTGCGTAGCTGGCCACGTCGACGTCGAGGTCGTCGTAGTTGGTGCTGCGGTAGAAGGCGTTGTAACCCAGGCTGACGCCATCGGCAGTGAAGTAGGGGTCCACGAAGCCGAAGTTGTAGCGGGTCTGGTATTCCGAGCGGGTCAGGCCGATGGACACCTTGTTACCGGTACCGAGGAAGTTGCTCTGGCTGATCGAACCCCCGAGGATCAGGCCGGCGCTCTGGGCGAAACCGACGCTGGCGGTGATCGAGCCGGAGGCTTGCTCTTCGACGCTGTAGTTGACGT
>NZ_FYDS01000015.1:0-134377 GCF_900187545.1 Pseudomonas sp. Irchel 3F3
ACCCGGACCAGCCGATGATCACCGGGCGCACCTACTGTGGCAATCAGCTGCCGCCGTATGACCTGCCCAAGCACAAGACGCGGATGACCATCAAGAGCCAGACCCATAAGGGCGATGGTTTTAACGAACTGCGTTTCGAGGATGAACTGGGCAAGGAGGAAGTGTTCATCCATGCCCAGCGAGACCAGAACAACATCGTCAAGCACGACGAAACCACGCGGGTGGGCAACGACCGCACGGAACGCGTGGAACGGGACGAGACAATCTCTATTGGGCAGGACCGTCGCGAAGAAGTAGCCCGTGACGAGTCCGTCGGCATTGGCCAGAACCGGGTACATGAAATCGCCAACGACGACAGCCTGAGCATTGGTCGCACCCACACGATCACCACAGGCAAGGATCGAATCGAACAGGTAGGCAACCACCGCCAGGACATCACCAAGGCCAACCACACGGTAGAAATCGGCGGCCATCTGGAACAGGTCGTGGCCGGTCACCACAACCTGAAAACGGGTGAAGCTATCCGGCACACCACCAAGGTCTATGACATTCAGGTCAGCGAAAGCCTGACGATCAGGAGCCCGGCGGGCCTGCTTCGAATCGATGGCGCCGGTATCACGCTGGACGGCCTTGCGCTGTCCTTCAAAGGGCCGGTCAACCAGCAAGCTACGGGTAGCAATCGCATCACTTCAACTTCTGGTGTACCTGAGCCCGGCGAACCTATTTGCCTCAGCTGCCTGCTGAAAGCGATCGCCGACGGCCACAACATGATTCGCATGGAAGGAGCAAGCTGATGCCCAGCCCATTTGTCAGAGCGATGGTCGAGGTGCTGCGAGTATCCGACCGTTACCGCCTGAGCGCGATCGTGGAAATGGCCAATCTGGCTCCCGAGGTGCAGGAAAGACTGACCGGGTACTACGCCGACCGCTGCTGGCCACTGCTGCAGCAAGCCCAGTTCACCAACCTGCGCACAGCAGGCCCCTGGTTGTTTGGTTCGCGCCCGGGCTCGGATGTCTCGGCCCAGTATGATTTTCAATGGCAACTCGAGCAGGGTGCAGCGGGCGCAGTATGCGGCTGGATAGTCAGCGCCCTACCCCCCGACCGGCTTGCGCGGCATTTAAGCCGCGCCAACATCGTCACGGGTGCTGACGGCCATTCGTACCTCCTGCGCTTTCACACCGCTGCAGCCTTGCAAGTGCTGGATACGCACCGTGAACTGCCCGGTATAAGCGAATGGCTGGCGCCCATCCACCACTGGTGGTCGCCCGTCGCGCACCCGAACAAGCGGGTGTGGCTGCAGATATCCGGTGGTGATCAGCCCCAATCCACGCACTTCCCGCCCATCACGCTGAACGAAGCGTGTTGGGCCGAATTGGCAGGTGACCCACTGAGCTATCAGCTTGCCGAGTTGCTCAAAGGCGAGCCGTCCTGCACTGCCCTGGCTGCCGCTTGCCACGGCACGCGGGTTGGCTTGATCCAGCACTACCTGGATCAGGCACGCGAGCAAGGCCTGGACCGTGAGGACGATCTGATCAGCTATGTGCTCATGTTGGCTCGCGGTGGGGAACAACTCAGTAACTCACCGGCCTGGCAGGAGGCGATTGCCGCCACCCGCGAGCAACAGACATCCCTGATGGACAATGTGCAGCGATGCCTGCGCACCAAGGACTGAGGCAAATAACCATGGACTCTCTGAGCGAAACCCTCGAGCTGTGCAGGCGTATCACCACCGGCTACCGCCCCGCCCTGCGCAACAGCCCGGTCGCCAACTGCACCCGCCGCTTCGAACTGTTACCCCTGCGCTACGCCGCCATCGGCGGCAACCCGGCACAACGTGCCCGCCTGCCGAAACTACCGGGCTATCTCAGCCCCTTTCAGGACGTCGGCGAGTTGACCCACTCCAGCTACGCCATCCGCCCCCTGCGCGAGGGCTTTCTCTACCTGCTGATCAAACGCCACAGCGCCCCTGCCTACGAGTGGCACAGCCAGTACCGCGTCGCGCCCAATGGCTCACTGCTGTACATCAGCGCCGACTCACCGTGGGCGCCCGCCCCCCTCACTGGCAATCTGGATGACATCATCCGCAGCTTCGGCTGGACCATCACCCTGTACGACCTCGACGACATCCAGGAGCTGCGCCCATTGTTCAGCCCCTCCCCGCTGACCCCGCGCATGCTCGACAATTACCGCCTGCTTGACGACGAATACCGCAGCAGCCTGCCTGCGATCGATATCGCCCGTTTCATCCAGCCCTCCGACGCCCCACCCCAGCCCCACGTGCTCAAGCATGACCAGCTGAATTGGGTGGCTGACTTCAAGGCACAGCACGATACAGACCTGCAGGCGCTGCTGGACCTGCAGCCGTTCAACAATGACCAGATCGTCTCGCCGCACGCCTCACGGCAAGCGCTGGCGCCGCTAATGAACCAGAGCAAACCCCGGGGCGCCGCCATCGTCATCGAAGACGCCCTCGGCATTACCCAGGAGCTCAACGCCTGGCGCAACGCCGCTGTCGAGGATGTGAAGACCAAGTGGCTGGAACGCACCGTGGAACCCGGCGTGGACAACGAGCGCAAGCTGCTGGTCGCGCAGTCGTTCCTGGAGATCGAAAAGCTCTACCCGCAGATGATGGCCGAGCAGATCGTCAAGCGCGAAGTCATGGCTGAAAACATACGCAACCAACCCTACGTGCACGCGGAGATCTACGCGTTTTCCGAACGGGCCAGGCAGCAGGCCGATGCCCATGATGAACGCATGAAGCCTCACCTGGCGCAGTTCGAGCGCGACGTCCGTGCCAAGGTCCAGGCCCGTCAGGAGGCTGGCGAGTTCAGCAAGAAGTTCGACCAGAAATACGGCCACCTGGTCGACCGTCAGGCCATGCACGATCAGCTCGAAGCCTTTGAGCAGGCCATGCAACAAGCCCAGCAAGCGGCAGAAGACCGCGCCAAGGACCATGCCCGCTGGGTAGTCAGCGAACGTTTGCTGCAAGCGCTGGACCGTTACGATAACGCCGACCTGATCAACGGCCTGGCCTTTGCCGAGCAGACCGGCCAGTGCGTGATCGGCATGGAGTTGAGTGAATGGGGCACCAAGGTGCTGGACCACTGGTGGCGCAGCGACGTGGCCGACCGGGGCAACCTGGCGATACGCGGCATCAGCTATAACCAGGACGACCTCCGAGAGGTGCTTGCGGCGCTGCTGGAAACAGCCAAGGCCGAACCACCCGCAGAATCCAACTTCACGCTGGCCGAAGGCCTTGCCAAACGCGCCCATGCCGCAGCGAATGCCTTTGCACGCATCAACACGCTGTATGAAGAACTGCAGAAGCGGAACAGCAGCGTCAGCATCGGCCTGTATGGATGGTACGTCGCGCTGGGGCGACAGGTACTGAGAACCGGGGCACCGAGCAGCCCAGACCGAGCGATGCACCATGGCCTGCGCCTGGCGTTGTTTGCTTCGGTACATGAAACGGCTGTCGAAATACGCGTGAGTGAAGCTGCACGAAGTGGGCAGCCAATCAATCCGCAACGCACCGGTGGCCAGATTGCACGGTACTTGGATCAAGCCTGGGCCGAAGGGCTAATGCAGGCTGATAACAAGCAAAGTGATTTCTATAAAGTTCGTGCTGCGGGCCTGATATGCCTCATCGAAGGCATGCTGATGGCCTTCAAAGCCCGCGAGCTGCCTGACAGTGATGCGCGGGTGAAGACCGAACTCTTGGCGGCCGCGATGACCACGGCTGCTGCGGGTTTTGAAATTGGGGCCAGCTATGTAGACCAAGTGGTCACCCGATACGGCGCTAACAGTGTGACTGGGAAAGGGGCGGCCGCAACATTGGGAAGGTTGAAGCTATGGGGGGCGGGATTGGCTGGTATCGGAGGTTCACTACTGGCGTGGTGGGATTTCACAGATTCGGTTGAGCACTTCAAAAGCAGCCAGAGTGGCGCTACCAAGCAGGCTCAAAAAAACTCTAGACTCTTGGCTGCTACGTATTTTGTAAGAGGAATGGCGACAATAACCCTTTCGCTAGCAGAGTTAGGAACAGCAGTCGCGATTGCAAAGCCTCTCTTCGAATACCTTTCTCATAATGCCAAAACCAAGCTGGCTAGGATGGTATCCACGTCCTTGAGAGAGCTTGCAAAAAAGCTCGGAACGCAAGCCGCTCGGCTATTACTTGCCCGCCTCATTCTTGGCGCTTTCTGGATCGGCCTGGTCCTGACAGTGATAATTTACATATTTGAAGACGACGCTTTGGAAAAGTGGTGCAAACGCAGCAGTTTCCGCCTTGCAAAGAACTTAAAACCGTTTGAAGAACAGGAAGAACTAAAGACCCTGCACACCGCATTCAGCGAGGTATTGTGATGTATCTGATCGAATGGGGTTTTTGGCAAATGGCTACTGAATCCGAAGCTGCGCGAAAAGCATATGAAGCAGAACTGACACCGAATGAGAAGCGTCAAGATTTGTATGAGGGCGAGCTGGATGAAGAAATGCACTTTCAGCCCGTTAGTGAAAACCCACGCGCAAGAGGCCCTGTATTCGCTTTTAACGACATCTTCTTAGACATTCGCTGTGGTGGCTCAGAAGAAAAGCGCGGCCTTATTACGCTCGCAACGCTCGGAGCCATCGCCCCGGCCGTTGCTGTGGGACTTTACATCACCACCGGGTTTATTTGGATGGACATCACAGACCCTGAGGGTCGCTCTGTAATCACTATTCTTACAACGCTTATAATGCTCTCAGTCACCTCGACCTTAGTGTATCTTTATTCAAAGTATGGAATTCACTTAACCCGACTAGAAATGCTGACTAGCCGTCACCTACTCATTCGCTTCAATCGAGCAACCCAACAAGTTCACCTACATCGACCGAAATACTGCGGCGGCATCGTCACTTTCCCCTGGAAAACAACCGGAAGCACAGCCATCGACCCAGAAGATGACTCACTCAGCTTGGGCATGCGACTAGGGCTAGTCTGGCACCCCAGCCGCACCGGCCTTCCCCACATGGAAATGGCCCTACTCGGCAAGCAAGGCCAAGGCGGCAGCGAACTGCGTGACGAGTGGGAATTCATCCGCCGCTACATGGAAGAAGGCCCACACGCCGTCCCCCGCCCCCGCCTGAGCACACAACTCCCCTCACCCATCCAGGCATTCAGCGCCCAGTTCGAGGGGCTCGGGCGTTTCTTCCGCAAAAGCAGCTGGTTGTTCAAAGTTATCCTGCTGTTCGTGTGGCCCGCTTTCGTCATCGTTGGCACCGGCCACTGGCTCAGCCTGCTGCTGTGCTGGCGACCGCGCTGGCCGAAAGTAATCCGCGAGGCCGGCTTGCCCGGCAAGCCCGTACCACCCGTGACCACCCTGAGCGACTACCCACCCGCAATCCAGGAGCGCCTGCTCGCCAATGCCTACCGCTGGCAGCTCAAACCCGGCAAACGGCCTGAGAAAAAGCCACGTAAACCACGCAAGTCCAAAGCGGGAGAGAAACCGGCCAACCCCACAGAGTGATTGCGTCAGAACTCGAACGTGTACCCCACAATCACCCGGTTCTCATCCGCTGCATCGGCAAAATTCGAGCGCATGCTCGCATTGCGCCAACGCAGCGACACATTCCGGAGCGCCCCCGATTGCACCACGTAGGTGACGTCCGTGGTCCGCTCCCACTCCCGCCCTTCTCCGTCGCCAGCCGCCAGCGCCCTGCCCTTGACGCTGGCAATGCGCTGCGGGTCGACCTGGTCGCCCTTCACATAACGCACGTTGAACGTGAGCCCAGGGATGCCCACTGCAGCAAAGTTGTAGTCATAGCGCAGCATCCACGCCCGTTCGTTGGCCAGGGCAAAGGTGCTGACCTGCTGTTCGCTGAACAGGTAAGTATCGGTGCCACCCACGTAGGCGTATGCCGTATCGCCACGCACTTTCTGATACCCCCCGCTGAATGTATGGCCCTGCACGCTGTACCCGAAGTTGGTACTGAGGGTCTGGTTGTCGACTTCGCCCAGCAACGCCCGGCCCTGCTCCTGTGCATTGAACCAGCGCCACTCGGTGAACACATCCCCCGACCCGAGACGGGTCTTGAACTTGAACCCGGCAAAATCCCGCCGGAACAGGTCTTCGAGCGCGCTGGTGTGAACGCTCAGGGTCAGGTTGTCCAGCGGCTGGTAATCGACACCGGCGTAGCGCAGACGATCACTGGTGACCGTCGACGAATAGGCCCCTTGCTGCGCCATGGCGGTCAGGTCCTCGTAGTCGGTGGAGTCACGCAGTTTGGTGGCATCCACCTGCAGCAAGGTGAGCGTAAACCGGTTCAAGTCCTTGCTCACCAGTTGCGCACCGTTGAACCACTGGGGGAACAAGCGGCTGTTGTTGGACGCCAGCAACGGCAGTTGTGGGCTCAGGCCACCCACTTTCAACTCACTCTGCGCCAGCCTTGCCTTGAAGGTAGCCACAGCCTTTGTGTAGTCGTCCGCGGCGCGTTTGTCGCTACCCCGCGGCAACAGGCCGGAACCACTACGGTCGGGGGTAGAGTCCAGCTTGAGGCCCAGCATGCCGGCTGCGTCCAGACCAAAGCCGACCTGGCCGTCGGTGTAGCCAGACTGCAAGCGCAGCATGAACCCCTGGGCCCATTCACCGCGTCGCGATTGCGCGGCGCTGTCACCGTGAAAGTCGCGGTCGAAATAAAAATTACGCAGTTCCAGGCTACCGCTGGCGCCATCGATGAAGCCGGCCTGCGCGTTTTGACAGGCGCAGCAAAGCGCCCCGAGCATCAGCGATACTCGCCGGGAAGTAATGATCATGGGTGTGCCTTGTTCTTGTTGTTGTTCGAAGACTCAGCGCCAATCAGGTTCGGGGGTTGCGCACGTAGCGCATTACCACCAGGCAGGCGATCAGGATCAGCGGGGCGATGGACAACATGCCCATGGAGTTGCTACCAGTGAGATCATTGATCTTGCCCACCATCACCGGTGCGACGATGCCGCTTAGCTGCCCGACCGAGTTGATTGCAGCAGTGCCGGTGGCAATTGCCAAGCCCGAGAAGGTCGATTGGGGGATGGTCCAGAAGATCGGGATGGCGATGAAGGTACCCGCGGTGGCCAGCACCAGCGCGGCCATCATCGCCAGCGACGAGTCGGCGTACAGGCACGCCAGCAAGTAACCGATAGCTGCCGCCAGCAGGCAGTACACCAGGTAGCGCTTGCGCTCGCCGGTACGGTCAGAGCGACGGGTCAGCAACACCATGCCCATGCAGGCCACCGCGTAAGGCAATGCCGACAGCACACCGACCCACAGCATGTCCTGCACACCTGACGACTTGATCAGGTGCGGCATCCAGAAGTTAAGGCCATAGGACGCAGTTTTGATCACGTAATAGATGAACGCCATGATCGCCACTTCGCGGGTCAGCAATACTCGCCAGATCGAGCCGAGGATGGGTTTTGCGGCGCGTTTGTCCTGGGCCAGGTTCTCCGCCAGCAGGTCCTTCTCCTCGCGGCTCAGCCATTTCGCTGCCTCGATGTCACGGTCCAGCTTCCACAGCACCAGCAGGCCCAGCAGCACACACGGCAGCCCGGACATCAGGAACAACCAGTGCCATCCCGCGAGCCCCAGCACGCCGTCCATGGTCCCCAGCAAAAAGCCCGCCGCCGGGCCGCCCACCGCACCGGCCAGCGGCACCGCCAAAAACCACAGGCCATTCATCTTCGCCAGGTGCTTGCGGGGGAACCAGCATGCCAGGTAGAACAGGATCGCCGGGCCGAAACCGGCCTCCATCACGCCGATCAGAAAGCGCAGGAAATACAAAGTGTACTGGGTATAGGCAAACACCAGCGCCGCCGTTGCCAGGCCCCACGACACCATGATCCGGCAGATCCACGCCGGTGCCCCGTAGCGCTTAAGGCCAAGACTGCTGGGCACTTCGAACAGCACATAGCCGACGAAGAACATGCTAGCGGCCAGGCCATAGGCGGCATCGCTGAGGCCCAGCTCTTGCTGCATCTGGGCCTTGGCGAAACTGATGTTGATGCGGTCGAAGTACGAGAACAGGAAGCAGATGATGGCCAGCGGCATGATGCGCCAGGCCACACGGCGGTACAGCAGCAGTTCATTGATGTGACTGTCGTTGCGCTCGCGCGCCAGTTCGCCGGTCATGGCAACCATGGTGGATCTCCATTCTTGTAATTATTGGAGAGCAGCGACGCATCGAGGGGCGCCGCCAGCAGGTGTTTCAGCGGATGCGGATCAGTTTCTCCTTGAAGCTCTGGCCTTTTTCGACGTACTCGGCGGCGTTGCGCTGCATGCTGGCGATGGCCTCGGCCGACAGCTCGCGCACCACCTTGGCAGGTGCACCCAGGATCAGCGAGTTATCGGGGAATACCTTGCCCTCGGTGACAATGGCACCGGCACCGACCAGGCAGTTGTTGCCGATGACCGCACCATTGAGCACCACCGCCTGGATGCCGATCAGGGCACCATCGCCAATGGTGCAGCCATGCAACATCGCCTGATGGCCGATGGTCACGCCCTGCCCCACCGTCAACGCAAAGCCGGGGTCGGCATGCAGCACCGCACCTTCCTGCACGTTGCTGCGCTGGCCGATACGGATCGGTTCGTTGTCGCCCCGCAGTACGGCCTGCGGCCATACGCTGACGCCTTGCTCGAGGGTTACGTCGCCGATCACGGTGGCGTCCTCGGCAACAAAAGTTTCCGGGTGCAGGTTGGGCGCCAGGGTGTCGTATTGGTAAATCGCCATCTCAAACCCTCCTCAAGCTGCGTCGTCGGTTTTTAGCACGCCGGCCGCGCACAGCTCGGCAATGTGCTCATCGCTGTAACCCAGTTCGCGCATCACCTGGCGGGTGTGCTCGCCAATCCGCGCTATCGCCCGGCGTGGCTGCAGGCGCTGGCCGTCCAGCGACAGCGGTAGCAACGGCATCGGTGTGTGGCTGCCGTCTTCAAGTTGCAGCTCTGCCATACCGCCGCTCTGTTGCAGGTGCGGGTCGTCGAATAATTCTTCCGGGCGGCGGATGGGCGCAAAGGGTATGCCGTTGGCCTCCAGTTGCAGGGCCAATTGCCCGGCGTCGAGTGACGCGAACACCTCGGCCAGGTGCGCCAGCAGCCGTGGCCGTTGCAACACACGGTCGTTGTTACTGGCCAGTGTCGGGTCATCAAGCAAGGTGGTCTGCCCCAGCATCTGGCACAGCGCGTGCCATTGCCCTTCACCGGTGGCGGCAACGAACATCTGCTCGCCACCGGCGAAGGTGAACACGTCATAGATGGCCCAGGCACTGATGCGATTGGGCATCGGCGCTGCTGCCTCGCCGGTGACCACGTACTGCTGCATGTGCTGGGCTGCCAGCAGCACGCAGTTCTCGTAGAGGGCACTTTGCACCTCTCGGCCGCTGCCGGTGGTGTGGCGCTCGTTGAGGGCCGCCAGCACGCCAATGGCGCCGAACATGCCGCCCATGATGTCGTTCACCGAGCTGCCCGCGCGCAATGGGCGGCCCACTGGCCCTGTCATGTAGGCCAGGCCGGCCATCATCTGCACCACCTCGTCCAGCGCCAGGCGGTTGTCATAGGGCCCGCTGAGAAAGCCTTTGTGCGAGGCGTAGATCAGCCGTGGGTTGCGCTGGCGCAGCGCGGGGTAGTCCAGGCCCAGCGTGTGCATGCGACCGGGTTTGAAGTTTTCGATGAACACGTCGGCCGTATCGATCAGTTGCAGGACGGCCTCGCGGCCCTCGGGGGTTTCGACATTCACGGCGATGCATTGCTTGTTGCGGTTGAAGGTGCGAAAGAAACCCGCCCCCGCGCCCAGCAGACGGCGCGTGCCGTCGCCGCGCACGGGTTCGATCTTGATCACTTCGGCGCCAAGGTCACCGAGGATCATGCCGCAGGTCGGGCCCATGACCATATGCGAAATTTCGACGACGCGGATGCCGTCCAAGGGAAGTCTGGACATCGTGGTATTCCTCGTTCAGGCGGGTCAGGCGGGGTCGGTGGCGTCAGCAAAGTTCAGCGGTAGCCCGGCGCGGGCGATGCAGCCGTAAAGGGGCTCGCCCGGCAGCGCCTCGCTCAGCACATGGCGCGACTCGATCAGTGCAGGCAAATTGATCCCGGTGTCGTAGCCCATGCTCTGCAGCATGAACACCAGGTCTTCGGTGACGGTATTGCCGGAAGCACCAGGGGCGAACGGGCAGCCCCCCAAACCTGCCAGGGAGGCGTCAAGCTCGCGGATGCCCTGCTGCACCGCGACGAGGCTGTTGGCCAGGGCCAGGCCACGGGTGTCATGAAAATGCGCGGCCTTGAGGCGCTCACCGGCAATCGCCCGCACGGCCTGAAGCACCACCGCCACCTGGCCCGGGTTGGCGTAGCCAGTGGTGTCACCCAGCGAGACAAGGTCGCAACCGGCTTCGATCACATGGTGAGTCAGTGCACACAGGTCGGCCAGCGGGACATCGCCCTGACGCGTGCAGCCAAAGGCAACCGACATGCCGGCAATGATCTGCACATCATGCAGGGCCATTTCAGTACGCAGCTGGCACATGCGCCCCAGTTCTTCGACCATTTGCATGGGCGTGCGGCGCACGTTGGCCAGGCTGTGCGCCATGCTGACCGATACCGGCGCGACGATGCGATGGGCGCCAGACTCAAGTGCGTCCCTGGCGCCGCGCAGGTTCGGGGCCAACACCGTCACCTGCAGGTCGGGGTATGTGAGGGCGTGGGCCACCACTTCGCGGGCATCGGCCATTTGCGGCAGCAAGCGTGCCGGTACGAAGGAAGCGACCTCCATGTGGCGCACGCCGGCGGCGTACGCGGCGTCGACCCAGCGGCGTTTGGCGGCCGTTGGCATGGTCGTCTGCAGGCTCTGCAGGCCATCGCGCAGGCCGACTTCGTTGATTGTTATTGTTGTCATCTCGGTCTCTCTGGCTGAAGCGTTGCGCCAGACTAAGAGCTGGATGACGAGCAGAAAAGACGTGTTTCACGGGCTGATCCATCGTCAGCCACGATGGATCAGCCCGCCACCTGCCAGGGCGGTGCCCGCAGCAGCAGGTGGTCAAGCAGGCGCCGTGCCGACAGCGAGAGCGTGTGACGGGCGCGCATGCAAATGACGAATTCGCCAAGCGCCCAGTCGTCAGTCAGCGGAATGACCCGCAGGTCGAACAACGCCGCATAGCGGGCCACGGCTTCTTGCGGGAACACCGCCAGGCCAAGGCCGAACTGCACCAGCCGGTAGGCCGCGTCGAACGACGATACATACGAACGAAAGCACAACTCTTTGCCCGCCTGTGCGGCGCTTTTACGCATGAAGGCGTTCAAGGTAGCGAAGGCCGAAAGACCCAGGTGGTCGTAACTCAGGGTTTCCTCGAAGGCAATCTGGCTGCGGCCGGCCAACGGGTGATCAGCAGCAACGATCACGGCCAGGTGATCCTGCCGGTACGGTACGAACTCCAGGTCACCCGCCGCCATGGATTTGCGGCAGATGCCGAGGTCTGCATTGCCCTCGGCCACGCCACGAACGACATCGGGGCTGAAGCGCTCTTCGATATCGGCCTGGATCAGTGGGTTTTGCAGCATGAACGCCGACAGTTCCTCGGGCAGAAAACCCATGATCGACGATACATTGGCCAGCACCCGCACATGGCCGCGCGCGCCGTCGGCGTACTCGCTCAGCTCGCTGTCCAGGCGCTCCATGGCGCGGGTCATTTCCCGCGCATGGCGCAGCAGCGCCAGCCCCGCCGGGGTAGGCTCAACGCCGCGCTTGCTGCGTTTGAGCAAGATAGTGCCAAAACGTACCTCGATGTCAGAAATACGTTTGCTGACGGCGGAGGGCGCCATGAATGCACGCTCGCCAGCGCGGGCGATGGTGCCTTCTTCGCAGACGACGATGAACAGGCTCAGGGAAAGGTGGTCGAGGGGTTGCATCGCTTGACTCGGCAGGGGAAAGGGACCGCCGGTGCAATGTAGCAAAAACCACATTTGCTGCGAAAACTGGGTTTGAATCACTTGCCCCAATCCCCAACCTTGGGGCAACGCAGCCCATTGCCAGCCGCCTCCAGAATACGTCACGAAAAGGCTCGCCCCCTTGCTCCACAAGGCCCGCACCGCAAAATTCAAGTATTGGCACAGCTCTTGCCGATCTCCTCCCAGACGCCCCAAGTCCATGGGCCCGTTTGCAGGAGGAATTGACTCATGCACCGACCGATACCCCACCCGCTGGCAGTGGCGATTTTCGCCGGCATGCTCCAGCTCCCGGCGCAGGCTGCCTTGAATGCTGTCGATCCAGGCGCATACGTTCCCGCCAACGGCGGCTTCCCCGCCTGGTACCAGGACAGCCACGGTCGTACCCTCGACCTGTGCCTGACCAAGGCGGTCAGCTCCAGGGTTGCCGGCGCGCCCGGCGCACCGTCGTACATGTGCACGCTGCTGCCCACACCCGGCGTGTTCGACGATACCCAACCCATCGCCTTCCCCACCAACTTCCCTGACGAAGCATTCTGGTTCACCGCCGACGCTGCCATCGTCGACGCCGCCCGTGGCATCGACCTCAGCTACGGCACGGCGATCGAAGCGGCATTTGCCGCCGAAGAACCGGTTGAGGGTGACCAGGTCAGCTTCGCCCGGGTGCGCATCCGGGTCGATGTACCCACCGCCGGCACCTACGTGGTCACCCACCCCTACGGCGTGGAAGTGTTCGATGTGCCTGCCGCCGGCCGCCGGGCGATCAACATGACCCGCGACATCGGCATCGCCGGCGCAGGCGACTTCACCGGCGCGCTGAAGGGCGACGTCGGGCCTTTCCTGCGCAGTGTCAACGGCCCCTACACCGAAGGAAATGAACGCTTCATCGGTGACCCGAACCTTAAGGAACGGGTAACCGGCAGCCCGTTCAACACCAACTTCGTGCGCATCGAAGGCCCTGGCGGCATCGACCTGCGCACTGAACTGTTCGCCATTTCGGGCAAGCTTTCAGAAGTGGCCCTGCCAACCCCACTGATGCCACAGCGCAGCACCTACTCCCGGCACACCGAAAACGGCGACTTGCGCGCCCAGCAAGACATCTTCGTGATGGCCCCGCCGCCGCCAGCCAGCGTCACCCTGACCAGCCAAACGCCCAACCTGAACCTCACCGAGGCCAACGGCACTGGCGCCTGGTACGCCCAGTCGGCCCTGAACCCGGCGGCCGGCACCCTCGTGACACTGACCGCCGACAACAGCGTGTCGATCCCCACCAGCAGCCTGACCACCACCAACATGCCGCTGACCGACCTGGTCACCATCACTCAGGCCCAGTACCGCCTGTCCACCGGCGAGCTGACCCTGGTGGCCAGCACCAGCGACGAAACCACCCCGCCCGTGCTCACCGCACAAACCGGCAACGGCACGTTGATCGGCAACCTGGGCGGCACCGGCGCCGTGAAGACGTTGAGCATGACCCTGTCGCCCATCCCACCGGCCAAGGTGCAAGTCACCAGTGCCAATGGGGGTAGCGACACCGAAGACGTGGTGCTGGTGCCATGAACAGACAAAGGCTCAGCCTTCAAGGAGGCCGCATGAACACTTGGTCGCGCCGTGCGCTGTTCGCCGCCGGTTTTTCCCTCACCGTTACCAGCGCCGCCTTTGCCGCGTTGTCTGATGTCGACCCGGGGCCCTACACCTTCGCCACTGGCGGCTACCCGATGTGGTACAAGGACAGCCTCAACCAGTCCCTGGAACTGTGCCAGTCACGCGCGACCAGTACCCGGGTGCCCGGCACACCGGCCGCACCGTCCTACATGTGCACCCTGCTACCAGAGCCCGGCATCTACGACGATGCATTGCCGCTGGTGTTCCCCGACAACTGGCCGCCAGAAATGTTCTGGTTCCTGGCCGAAGCCACCATCCCTGCCGTTGGTAACAGCGGCTACGAACTGGATGCCTACGTTGCCGGCCTGGAAGCAGCCTTTGCTGCCGAGAACCCGGTAGACGGCGACCAGCAGAGCTTCGCCCGTATCCGTATCCGTGTGTCTGTACCCCGTGCCGGTGTATACACCATCACACACCCCTACGGTGTCGAGACCGTGAACGTCACCACGCCCGGTCGTCGAGCGATCAACATCACCCGCGACATCGGCATCGGGGCACCGGGCAACTTCACAGGGGCGCTCAATGGCGCTCTCGGGCCATGGCTGCGCGGGGTGGGCGGGCCTTACACCGAAGTCAATCCGGACACCGGCGCCACCGAAACCTTCATCGGCGACCCTAACCGGCCGGAAGCCGTGGCCGGCAGCCCGTTCAACACCAACTTCATCCGCATCGACGGCCCGCCCGGTCGCATCGAGACCGCGCTGTTCACGGTCTCGGGCAAGGTGCTGGACCCACGCGCGCAAACCCCGGTCACCCTGGAGCGCGCCACCTACTCACGCAATGGCAGCGGTACCCGTGTGGAAGTGTTCGCCAAAGCGCCGAAAGAGGCCAGCCTGTGCATGCGCAATGGCCTGGCACTGGTCGGCACGCCGCCATCGCCCTGCCAGTTCACCCTGACGGCAGACAACAACGGCCTGTTCTTCCACCAACAGCTTGGCCAGACTGCACCGCCTGCGGTGGTAGTGGTCACGGCCAGCAACAGTGCCGGCGGCACCCAGCCGACCGCGTTGTCGAGCAAGCTGACCGACGTGGTCAAGGTCAGTACCGCGCGATATGACTGGGCCAACAAGCGCCTGCTGATCGAGGCCAGGTCCAGTGATGAGGTAGCGATCCCCGACATGCTCGCCCAGGGTTACGGCCGCCTGTCGAAATCGGGCACGCTGCAAAGCATCACGATCAACGACGTGGCGCAACCGCCAGCCACCGTGACAGTCAAATCTGCCCATGGTGGTGCTGACGTAGAACCGGTGCTCGTGGTCGGCAACGCCCCCGTCGAGGCGGCCAACCAGCCACCGCTGGCCCAGGCTGACATCGGAAGCACCAGTGTCGGTATCCCGCTTACCCTCAACCTGCTGCTGAACGACAGCGATCCGGACGGCAACGTGCCACTGACCATCAGTGACCTCACCCAACCCGGTACCGGCCTTGGCGGCGTCGTGCTCAACGGTACCACCTCGGTTACCTACACCCCGCCAGCCGGGGCTACGCAACCGCTGGTGGCCACCTTCAGCTACCGGGCGGTGGATTCCAAAGGCCTGAAGTCGGAACCGGCCACGGTCACGATCAACGTTGCGCCTAACCGGGCACCGACCGCCAACCCGGAAACCGTCGCCACCCTGGGCGTGCCATTGACCATCAACGTGCTGGCCAACGACACCGATCCAGAGGGCAACGTGCCGCTGGCCGTTGCTGCCGTCACCCAACCGGCCGCCGGCCGGGGCACGGTCAGCACCGACGGCACCACCGTCACCTACACCCCACCGGCCACGGTCACTGCAGCCTTCACCGCCACCTTCACCTACCAGGCACGTGACTCGCTGGGGGCGCTATCCACCCCGGGTACGGTCACCGTCAACGTGTCGCCACGGCCTGCCGCCGAAACCTTCGCAGTCACGGCAGCCACCGTCACGGCGCGCTCCAACAACCGGTACAACTGGGACATCAGCGGTACCTCATCGGTAACCACGGGCAACGTTGTCACCGTCCGGGTCACCACTACCACCGGCGTGCAAACGCTGGGTACCACCACGGTACCCGTGACCGGCCGCTGGCGACTGGCAGTGAGCAACAGCACCACGATCATCCCGACCGCCGCGCCGACGGCAACCATCACCACCAGCCCGGGTACCACCCGCACCGTCAACGTGGTTGTGCAGTAAAGGCGGGGAAACGCCATGAAGCGCCTGTATCCACTGCTGTTCAGCCTGGCCCTGGCGGGCCAGGCCAGCTGGGCCGATGACCTGATGGACAACGCCGACCTTGCACCCGGCAATGACCTCGGTGAACCGGTGATCATCCGCCTGCTACCGGTCGGCGCCGGTCAGGCTGCAGTGATCGAGCAGCAAGGGTCAGGCAACCGCGCCGCCCTCGACCAGAACGGTCAGGCCCTGCTGGGCCGCATCGTCCAGGCCGGCGGTGCGCAGGAAGCGTACATCTTGCAGGAAGGCAGTGACCTGATGGCAACCATCAGCCAACAGGGAAAGGGCAACAGTGCGTCGATCCGACAGAGCGGCAGCAGCAACAGCGCAGCCATCGAGCAGATCGGCAACGACAACAGCGCCAGCATCGTGCAGTCCGGTTCGGGCCTCAGCAGCTCCGTGAGCCAGACCGGCAATGGCCAACATGTGCAGATCACACAATACCGATAGACCTGGAGGCACCACCATGTACAAGCTCGCCCCTTTAAGTGCCGCTATCGTCCTGGCCCTCGCAGGTCAGGCCATGGCTGCTGACAGCACCTCATCGCAGACTCAGGACGGCAAGGACAACATCGCCGAGGTCAGCCAGACCCAGGCATCCTTCGCTTCGGCCACGCAGAACCAGACCGGTAAAGGTCACAACCACCTGGCGGTGCAAACCGAGAGCACCAGCGATATCCAGCAGAGCGCCACCGGCCAGTACAACGCCGGCTACGCCGAGCAACTGTTCGAGAACGGCAGCCAGATTACCCAAACTGCCGGGGGCAGCTACAACGATGCCTTCGCTAGCCAGTCGGTAGGGATGAACAACGAATCGCTGCAAACCCAGCAAGGCGTCGGTAACAAATCCACCGTGTGGCAGGACACCCAGGAAGGCAGCAAAGCCGCCAGCTGGCAATCCGGCCAGCGCAACGAGGCCTTCCTTGAGCAGACCTTCGGTGGCAGCAACAACCGCAGTACCGTCAACCAGACCGGCCAGGACAACTATGCAGCCGCCGAGCACCTGAACCATGTCGATGGCGACATCCAGGTCTACCAGGATGGCCACGACAACTGGGCCTACGGCGACCAGCGTGAGGGCACCGGTGGCACCATTGGCATTGGCCAGTACGGTGGCGGCAACTCGGTGGAAGTGTGGCAGGACACCCAGGTCGGTAGCCAGGCTTCCGTGGTCCAGACCGGGCAGACGAACGAGGGCTATATCGACCAGAGCTTCGGCACCGGCAACAAGGTCAGCCTGACGCAGCAAGGCAATGCCAACGCCAGTTGGTCGGACCAGTTCGAAACCAATAACGCGACCGCCACCATCACCCAGACCGGCAACAACAACCTGCATTTCACCTACCAGAATGGTGAAAACCTCAACCTGACCATCAACACCAAAGGCAATGGCAACAGCATCACCGCCAGCAACTGGAAAGGCGCCAAGATGGGTGGCCAGTTCGGCACCAACCAAAGTGCCACCATCAACCAGACCGGCAACGGCAACGGCGTCAACCTGACCCAAAAAGGCGCTGACCAGGTGGCCACGCTGACCCAGACGGGCAAAGGCAACCAGATGCAGACCAAGCAGGACGACGTCAACAATGAGCTGTATTTCGAGCAGAACGGCACCGACAACATCCTGATCGCCGACCAGCGCGGTACCGACAACTATGCCTACGGCAACAGCCAGGGCACCGGCAACACCATTACCCTGGACCAATCCGGCTACAGCAACCAGAGCTACACCAACCAGCTGTACGGCAGCGGCAACGAAGCCACCATCAAACAGACTGACAGCATCAACGTCGCCTACGTGACCCAGGGAGGCCAGGGCAACAAGGCGTTCGTCGACCAGAGTGGTATCGCCCAAACCGCCACCATCACTCAGCTGGGCAGTGCAAACCTGGCCACCGTGACCCAAAAGTAACCCGCTCCCCCTTGAACCGCGGTGCTCCTCTCCCTGGTGCCGCGGTTCCTTTTTCGCTCACACCCTCTGCCCGGTATATGCATTCCCTGCAGGATCAGCCTTGTGCTGCGAAAGGGCCTGCAGGACTGGCACATCGTTGGGAGGCATACCGGCCTCTTCGCCGCACAAGGATGCTCCTGCGGGGATTGCAATTGCAGGGATACAATATCCACCCCCTCGAACCTGTGCGGTGCCATGATCCAGTCCGACCTAGACCTGTTCGGCCCCCAGCCACAACGCCTGGCCAGCCATACCGTGCTTTTGCCCGGCTTTGCCCTGGCCGAAACCGAGCCGCTGCTCGATGCGCTGCGCCCGGTGCTGCGTGCAGCGCCCTTCCGGCACATGCACACGCCCGGTGGCCTACGCATGGCTGTAGGCCTGACCAACTGCGGCACGCTGGGTTGGGTGAGTGACGAACAGGGTTACCGCTATAGCCCCAACGATCCGCTCAGTGGCAAGCCGTGGCCTGCACTGCCCCCGGTTCTGCTCGCGCTCGCCGCCCGCGCTGCGGCGCTGGCCGGCTTCGAGGGCTTCGTGCCGGATGCCTGCCTGGTCAACCATTACCTGCCAGGCACACGCTTGAGCCTGCACCAGGACCGCGACGAACGGGACTTCGGGCAGCCGATCGTGTCTGTGTCGCTGGGCCTACCGGCAGTGTTCCTGTTCGGCGGCCTGCAGCGCGCCGACAAGCCCCGTCGCATCCCCCTGAGCCACGGCGATGTGTTGGTCTGGGGCGGCGAGGACCGCTTGCGCTTTCACGGCGTGCTGCCCATCAAACCCGGCGTGCATCCGCGCATGGGCGAGCGGCGGATCAACCTGACATTGCGCAAGGCGGGGCCCTGAACAGGCCCCGCTTCTACCACCCGGCGCAAAACAAGATGAATTCACATGAAACATGTTGAACATCCAGGCCAGGCAAGCTTCAAATATCAAGCCGCCTTCCTTGCCTGGAGCCTGCCATGTCGAACCCACTTAGCCCCTCAAACCGTTGCCACGGAGCCACTTACCGATGAAGATGCCTGGCCGTGCCCCCAACGCCTCGCTGCAGCTCGATTACGTACGCGACACCCTTTTCGGCCCAGTGGCGCAGAGCGTGGAATGCCAGTGCCAGCTGGCCGATCTCAACCTTCAAGGTCGAGCGGGGCTGCGTCTGCATATCTGCCCGCCGCTGCCTGACAAGGTCGACCGTGCCCACAGTGTGGCCTTCGTCTGGGATGGGCGCAGTTATCATGGGGTGGTTCGCGACAAAGGCAAGTGCGGCGATGGCGGCCTCAACCTGCTGCTCGAGCTACAGTAAGCCGATCAACGGCAGCTAAACCAGCTGAACCGGCCGACCGCGGCGTCTCTCCATAGCAAAAGGGCCTCTGCCCGCCGGAGAATGCCATGAACAGTCCATTGCTCAAGCTCTTCACCCACCCCGCCGACGCCTGGCTGGATATTCGTCGGGCCGAAGAAGACCACCCACAGCAATACCTGCCGCGGCTGCTGGCCTTGGCACTGATACCCGCCGTGTGCCTGTTCATTGGCACGACCACCTTCGGCTGGAGCCTGGCGGCCGAGGAGCGGGTACGCCTTGGCATGGGTAGCGCCGCGCAACTGGCGGGGCTGCTGTATGCCACCACCGTTGTGGGCGTGATGCTGATGGGGGTGATGATCCGCTGGATGTCACGAGGGTTCGACGCACATCCAAGCCTGAGCCAGTGCATCGGTTTTGCCGCCTACTGCGCCACGCCGTGGTTCTTCGCCGGGGTAGTCGGGCTGCTGCCGATTCGCTGGTTGGCCTTCGTCGCGCTAATGGCCGCTTCGGCCTATGCAAGCGTCTTGCTGTATGGCGGTTTGCAGACATTCCTGCGGCTTAAAAAGGAACAGGCAATGCTGTTCGCGACATGCGTGTGGGGCGTGGGGCTTCTGGTTTTGGTAACCCTGCTCGTGGCGATGGTTCTGTTCTGGTTCAACGGCCTGATGCCAGAATACGTGCGCCCGGCCAACCTGGGCTGACCGGGGCAAACCAGGTGCACTCAAGCATGCGACCTGAGTGGCGCCGGGTGGCTGTTGCGCAGCGCATGCAACTGCCCCACGAGGTGGACCAGGTCACGGCAACTGTTAAGGTTGTGCAACGGAACCCCACTGAGGGTCACGCTCTTTTCGAGACTCTGGCCCTGACCCAGGCGGATGGTCAGGTTGGCGCCGTCCGGGCAGCTGACTTCACAGCGGTCGGGCAGGCATGCCTGCTCGATCATCTGCCGCATCTCCAGCATCGAAACTCCAATCAACGACATGGTACGACCCTCTCTGTGCGATGGCCTGTTGTGAGTGAGTACGCCTTTATCGGGCGGGGCGCCAATTGATATTGCCCATGCCCTGGCAGGCGTCCATGCGCCGGGGCAATGATGATGCGGGGAATCCCTTAGCACCTTAGTGGAAGATTGCGCTCGCGGGCCGAGGGTTCGAATGCAAAGCCTGACTTAACGACGAGCGGTGCCGGTATCACCAGCCACGGTTCAATGGCCGGCCCCTTCCCGTTCATCCTGCATCTGCCCAAACCGCCCGGCATGGAAATCGTCGAACGACTCGGCAATCTCCGCCTGGCTGTTCATCACGAATGGACCGTAACCGACGATCGGCTCGTCAATCGGCTCGCCGCTGAGCACCAGCACACTGGTGCCCTCCAGAGCCTGCACGGTGACATCCTCCCCGTCCCGGTCCAGCAGTACCAGGCTGGACGGGCCAGCGTCGCGCTCGCCATTGATGCGCACGTTACCGCGTAACACCACCAGCGCCGCGTTGCGACCGACAGCAACCGGCAGCTGCAAGGCCGTGCCGGCATTGAGCCGCAGGTCCCACACATCCATCGCGGTAAAGGTCCGCGCCGGCCCTGGGTGCCCCTTGTAGTCGCCGGCAATCACCCGCAAGCTACCGGCGTCGCCCTCCAGCGCTACCACCGGGATGTCGCTGGCCAGCAGCGTCTGGTAGCCGGCCGCTGCACGTTTGTCACGCGCGGGCAGGTTGACCCACAACTGGACCATTTCCAGGGTACCGCCACTGCGGGCAAAGCCCGGGGAATGGAACTCCTCATGGATGATGCCATTGGCGGCGGTCATCCACTGCACATCACCTGGCCCGATCAGGCCGCCAGCACCCGTGGAGTCACGGTGTTCCAGCTCGCCCTGATAGACGATGGTCACGGTCTCGAAGCCGCGGTGCGGGTGCTGGCCAACGCCGCGCCGCGCCGTGGTCGGGGTGAAGTCATGGGGGCCAGCGTAGTCCAGCAGCAGGAACGGGCTGATCCGGCTGGCCAGGTTTTCGTAAGTGAACAGGCTGCGCACGGGAAAACCATCACCTACCCAATGGGCGTGTGGGCTGCGGTGGATACCCAGAATGTTTTTCATGAGAAGGCTCCTCTCTTGGCTGGGATAACCTTATCAATGATACGAATCAGGCGGTAGACGGGTTATTCGGCATACATCGTTCTACCTATGGAACAGTCAGCCCGGCAAGAAAGCGAGTACCTGCTCGGCCGCCATGGCCGGGTCTTCCTGCATGAAACAGTGCCCACCGGCAACTTGCCGGGCGGTTACATGCCGGTTGAGCGTGGCCAGGCGGTTCACCGAATGTGGCACGAAGGGATACGTCTGTTCGCCATACAGAATCCGTGTCGGCGCGCTGATCGCTGCAAGGCGCGCCCACATGCGTTTGGGGAATGAACTGAAGATTTCCACTTCCCGGCTGGGCCGGCACTTGAGCACCACTGCATCGCCACAATCGCCGATGGCGTGTTCGACATAAGCCTGCAGCGCTGCATGGGTCCAGCCCTTGAAGATGCCCCGCCCTTGCAGCAAGGCTAGCGCTGCCTCGCGATCAGGCCAGTGGCTGCGGCGGCTGGCGGCCTTGCGTGCCAATGCATGACGCTGGTGCAGGCCAACCAGTGCTGCTGCGCCCATCACACCCAGCATGCGACGACTGAACAACACGGGGTCTAGCAACACCGCACGCTCGAACAGCTCAGGTTCAGCGGCCAGGATCAGGCCCGTAAGCACGCCGCCAAAGCTGTGCCCCACGGCAAACCGCGGCACATCGCCGTACTCGCCACGCCCGGCCTGAAAGGCTTCCACTGCCAGCTCGGCAGTACGGTTCCACCCCCGAAACACCCCACCATGGTCACTGTCGCCATGCCCCTGAACGTCGCAAAGCCACAGGTCGAAATGTTCGCCCAGACGCATCAGCAACGGTTGGTAGGCCAGGCAACAGAAGCCATTGCCGTGCAAAAAATGCAGCAACGGCTTGCCACTGACAGGTGTTCGCCAGCCACGCAGGGTGAAACCTTCGGCGCATTCGTGGGACCAGGGTATCAACTGCATCGGCTTGCTTCACTCGCGGGGCTAAGAAAACGCCGATTCTACAAACAGCAGCGGGTAGAGTGAAATCACCAGCAACAAGGCCATCAGGACATTGAACAGCATCAGCCAGCGCGGATTCTGCAATACGTTGCGCAGGGCGCTGCCGAACATTACCCACACACCGACGCTAGGCAGGTTGACCAAGGCAAACAAGGCGGCGATGACGATCACGTTGGTCACATAGCCTTGCGCCGGTGTGTAGGTGGTAATCGCACCCACCGCCATGACCCAGGCCTTGGGGTTGACCCACTGGAACGCCGCTGCGCCCCAGAACCCCAGCGGCTTTCGGGCGCTCGAGGAGGCCGTGCCGACTGGCCCGGAAGTGGCTATTTTCCAGGCCAGATACAGCAGGTAGGCGGCGCCGGTATAGCGCAGCGCCGTGTACAGCGGCGGCCAGGCCTTGAACACTTCACCCAGGCCCAAGCCCACGGCCAGCACCATGACCATGAAACCGATGCTGATACCCAGGGCATGAGGGACCGAACGACGCACGCCGAAGTTCACCCCCGAGGCCAGTAACATGGTGTTGTTGGGGCCGGGAGTGATGGACGATACAAAGGCAAACAGCACGAAAGCGATCAACAGGTCGGCAGAGGCAAGCATGGCGGGCATTCCACTTTCGTTATAGGTGCTGTCACACTAACGGAGTCGCCCTCTCTAGCGACCGATACAGTTATATTAAATTATTCAGATACACATCACTGTACCCCTAACCCGGATCAAGGAAGCCGTCACCATGAGCCTCACCATTCGCCCAGCCGTTCGCACCGATGCCGAGCAGATCCTGGCCTTCATTACCGAGCTGGCCGAGTATGAACGTGCCCGCCACGAGGTGGTCGCCACCCTGGCCGACATCGAGCACAGCCTGTTCGACGAGGGCAGCACAGTGCGTAGCCTGATGTGCGAACGCGATGGCCGGGCAGTCGGTTTTGCGGTGTACTTCTACAGCTACTCGACCTGGCTCGGGCGCAACGGTATTTATCTGGAAGACCTGTATGTCACGCCTGAACAGCGTGGCGACGGTGCTGGCCGGCAACTGCTGCGACATATTGCCCGCGAGGCGGTGGCGAACAATTGCGGGCGCCTGGAATGGAGCGTGCTGGACTGGAACGAGCCGGCGATCGGCTTCTATCAGAAGCTGGGGGCCGAGGCGCAGGATGAGTGGGTCCGCTACCGGCTGGATGGCGAGAAGCTGGCGGCATTCGCCCGCGGGTGACACGCTTGCTGATGCGGCCCTATCGCCGGCAAGCCAGCTCCCACAGGTACTGTATAACCCTTTAGGGCACTGCTAATCCTGTGGGGGCTGGCTTGCCGGCGATAGGGCCCGGACAGGTAAAGTTACTGCCGCCGCCACACTGCCCCGGCAATGTCGACCCGCTTGGGCAGTACCTTGTTGTCGAAGAACAACTGTGCCGTACGCTGCTGCGCCGCCACGATCTCATCACTCACCGGCAGCACGGGTGACGCCGGCCGGTGGCTGAAACTGCGCTGCACCACCGCTTCTGGCAAACCCATGAACTGTGCCAGCACGTGGATGCTCCCAGCCTCGTCGCTGCGGGTAAGTGCCTCGGCCCGGCTGATTTCGTCCAGCAATTGCCCGACAAAGGCGCCATTGGCTTCGACATAGGTGCGTGCACCCAGCATGAACGGCCCAATCAGCCCCAACCCTTGGCCGTCGGCCAGCAGACGCGCCTTACCCTCCAGGTCGATGGCGGAGTAGAACGGGTCCCAGATTGCCCAGGCATCCACGCTGCCCCGCTCGAATGCCGCCCGGGCATCGGCAGGCGCCAGCCACACTGGCTGAACATCACCAATGCTCAGCCCGGCCTTGGCCAAGGCACGCAATAGCAGGTTGTGGGCGCTGGAACCCTTCTGCAGGGCAATACGCTTGCCCTTGAGCTCCCCTACTGCCCTGATCGGGCTGTCTTTCGGCACCAGGATCACTTCAGCCTGCGGCTTGGGCGGCTCGGCCCCCAGGTACAGCAGGTCGGCGCCGGCGGCCTGGGCGAAGATCGGCGGAATATCACCGGTAGAGCCAATATCAAGGCTGCCGATGTTCAACGCTTCAAGCATCTGCGGGCCCGCGGGAAACTCGATCCATTGCACGCGGGTGCTGGCAAAGCGTTGCTCCAGCAGCCGATGCTGCTTTGCCAGCACCAGGCTGATCGAGCCCTTCTGATAGCCAATACGCAAGGTGGCCGGGTCTGCGGCCTGGGCCGCGCCGGCCAAGGCCAGCATCAGCAGCATGGCAAAGCGTAGTAAGCGCATGGGTCATTCCTTCCAGTCGGTCGAGGGTTTTTCCCACAAGTTGATCCCGCCTTCCACAGCGTACTGGTCGATGGCGGCCAGTTCTTCGGCCGTGAAGGCCAGGTTGTCGAGCGCGGCCACGTTCTCGGTGATCTGCTCGGGCCGGCTGGCACCAATCAGCGCAGAGCTCACCCTTGGGTCGCGCAGTGTCCAGGCAAGTGCCAGTTGGGCCAGGCTCTGGCCACGCTGGCGGGCAATGTCGTTCAGGGCGCGTGCGCGGGCGATGTTGGCTTGCGACAAGTGCTGGGGCAACAGCGAGCCACCACCCGCACGGTTCACCCGGGCGTCGGTCGGGATGCCGTTGAGGTATTTGTCGCTGAGCAGGCCCTGGGCCAGGGCAGTGAATACAATCACCCCGGCACCCAAGGCATCGGTGGTGTCGAGCAGGTCCCGTTCGATCCAGCGGTTGAACAGGTTGTACGACGGCTGGTGGATCAGCAGTGGTACCTTCAGGGCTTGCAGCAACGCCGCAATTTCAGCGGTCTTTCCGGCCGAGTAGGACGAAATGCCGATGTACAGCGCCTTGCCCTGGCGCACGATATCGGCCAGTGCGATGGCCGTTTCTTCCAGCGGGGTATCGGCGTCGAAACGGTGCGAATAGAAGATGTCAACGTAATCCAGGCCCAGGCGCGCCAGGCTCTGGTCCAGGCTGGCGATCAGGTATTTGCGCGAGCTGCCGCCCTGCCCATACGGTCCCGGCCACATGTCCCAGCCGGCCTTGCTGGAAATGATCAGCTCGTCACGGTAGCTGCGCAGGTCCTCGCGCAGCAGCCGGCCGAAGTTGGTCTCGGCACTGCCATAGGGCGGGCCGTAGTTGTTGGCCAGGTCGAAATGGTTGATACCGGCATCGAACGCCGTGTGCAGCAAGGCGCGCTGGGTGGTGATGGGCGTGGCATCGCCAAAGTTGTGCCACAGGCCCAGGGACAGGGCCGGCAGCACCAGGCCGCTGCGACCGACACGACGGTAAGGCATGCGCGCATAGCGCTCGGGGTTGGCGGTGTAGCTCATGGTTGGCCTCGTTCGGCAAAGTAAGGGTTGGCTGGGCGCTGCAGGCCCAGGTGCTCGCGCAGGGTGTGGCCCTGGTACTGACGGCGGAACAGGCCGCGCCGCTGCAACTCGGGCACCACCTGCACAGCGAAGTCTTCCAGGCCCAGGGGCAGGTGCGGCACCAGCACGTTGAAGCCATCGGCGCCGCCGCCTTCGAACCAGGCTTGCAGCTCATCGGCGATCTGCGTCGGGGTGCCGACCAGGCTGTAGTGCCCTCGCCCACCGGCGATGCGCCGGCCCAGCTGGGCCAGGGTCAGCTGTTCGTTACCGGCCAGTTCGGTCAGCAGTTGCTGGCGGCTGCGCTGGCCATCTTCGGTAGGCGGCAACGCTGGCAGCGGGCTGTCCAGCGGGTAGCCGGAGAGGTCGAAGTTACCGAGCATGCGCCCGAGTAGGCCAACGCCGACCCGCGGGTCGACCAGCGCCTGGAACTGTTCGTACTTGTCCTCGGCCTGCGCCTGGCTTTGCCCCACCACCACGAACACGCCGGGCATGATCTTCAGCGATTGCTCATCCCGCCCATGACGCGCCAGCCGGCCCTTGAGGTCGGCGTAAAAAGCTTGTGCCCGGGCCAGGCTCGGCTGGGCGGTGAACACCACCTCGGCGCTTTGTGCAGCCAGCTCGCGGCCGGTTTCGGACGAGCCAGCCTGCACCAGCACAGGTCGCCCCTGTGGGGAGCGGGCCACATTGAGTGGGCCTTTGACGCGAAAGTGCTCGCCCACATGGTCAAGGGTACGCACCGCCTGCGGGTGGTGGAACAGGCCACTGGCCTTGTCGCGCACGAACGCATCATCGGCCCAGCTGTCCCAAAGCCCTTGCACCACCTGCTGGAATTCGCGGGCGCGGGCGTAACGCTCGGCATGTGGGATGTGCGTCTGGCGGCCAAAGTTGCCGGCCTCGGCGGCAGCGTCGGAGGTGACCAGGTTCCAGCCGGCACGGCCTGCGGACAGGTGATCCAGCGAGGCGAACTTGCGTGCCACATGGTATGGCTCGTTGTAACTGGTGGTGGCTGTGGCGATCAGGCCGATGCGTTCGGTGACTGCACTCAGCGCCGACAACAGGGTCAGTGGTTCGAAGTACACCGAGCGGGCACTGTGGCTGGCCACCGGGTCGCTGGGCGCGGCGACGCTGTCGGCGACGAACAAGGCATCGAAGCACGCGGCTTCCGCGATTTGTGCGGTGCGCTTGTAGGTGGCGAAATCCAGCGGGTCGGCCGGTACGTCCGGGTGGCGCCAGGCGGCCACGTGGTGACCGGTAGCCATGAGGAAGGCGCCCAGATTCATTTGGCGGGGCATGTTGTTCTCCTTGAAATCTCGATTGGGGCCGCTTTGCGGCCCATCGCCGGCAAGCCGGCTCCCACAGGGAGCACGCAATTCGTTCAGGCTGCGCTGTACCTGTGGGCGCTGGCTTGCCGGCGATGAGGCCGGTACAGGCCACCGGCCGCCACTCAGAAATCCTTGCGCAGTTGCACACCGAAGTAGCGCCCGTCATCCCGCGGTACTGAGCGGTAGATGTAGTCGCCGCCACTGGCCAGCATCTGCGCATACGATTTGTCGCCCAGGTTCTTGCCCAACAGGGCTACGCGCCAGCCGTCGTTGTAATCGGCCAGGGCAATGCTGGCGTTCCAGATGCCATAGGCGCCCTGCACGGTGTCCGGGTTCTGGTCGAGGCTGAACTGCACGGCGTCCTGCCAGCTGTAATCGCTGCTCAGCTCCACATCCAGGCCGTTGTCCAGCGGGATCACGTAATCGGCGCGCAGGTAGGTCTTCCAGTCGGGCGTGAACGGCAGGCGACCGCCATCGATGTTGCAGTTGGCCGCCGCACCCGCCGGGCAATTGAAGTGATCGACACGGGCCTTGGTGTAGGCCACGGCTGTCGACAGCTTCAGCCGCGAGGTGGCCTGGAAGCTGGCATCCAGCTCCACACCCTGGGTCTTGACCTTGCCGGCGTTGACCAGGCGGGTTACCACCTGGTTGGCCACGGTGTCGAAGAAGTTGGCCTGGTAGTTGTCGTAGTCGGTGTGGAATACGGCCAGGTTGGCGGTCAGGCGATTATCCAGCGCCGTGCTTTTCAAGCCGATTTCGTACGCATCCGACGTTTCGGGCTTGAGTGCCTCGGTGTCGCGCGGCTGCATGTTGAAGAACACGTTATAGGCCGGCCCTTTGTAGCCGCGCGAGTACGTGACATAACCGGTCAGGTTGTCATTGAAATCATATTGCAGGCCGGTCCTTCCGCTCCAGCCGTCCTCGTCAACCGAGCCAGCGCTTGCGGTCGAAGGCTGGATACCGGTCACTGCGCTGGCCGAGGTGGAGACGCGGCGATGATCGTACTCAAGGTCGTCGTGGGTCCAGCGCAGGCCGAAAATGGCACGCAGGTCATCGGTGAAGTTGAAGGTGTTTTCACCGAACAGCGCGACACTGTCGTTGGTGGTGGAATAGTCGGCGCGGCCACGGTTGGCCACGCCGCCATTGACCGACAGGCGCTGGTAGGTCTCGTTGGACGTGCCATGCATGTAGAAGGCGCCCAGCACATATTCGTTGAACTGCCCTTTGGGCGAGGTCAGGCGAAACTCCTGGCTGTACTGGTCATAGTCCACCGTGCCCTTGTCATGGGACGCCGTGACCGGCAGCAAGGCACGCCGGTCGCCGTCCTGGTACTGGGTGTTGTCCCAGCCCCGCCAGGCGCTGATCGACGTCAGGGTGTAGTCGCCCAGCTGCCAGTCCAGTTGCGCCGAAAGCCCCTGGTTCTCGTCCTCGACGTGGGTCTTGAAGTCGCTGTTGATGTCGCGGTTGTGGGCACTTGGCGTCACCGGGCGCAACTGGCTGGCAAATGCGGCACTGGCGCTGGTGATGACGCCGCTGGGCAATGTGTCCTCGCCCTTCATGTAGTCGGCGATCAGGGTCAGGCGCACGTCTTCGTTGGGCTCGAACTCCAGCTTGCCGCGGGCGCCTTTGCGTGCATAGCCATTGACGTCGTGGCCATTGGCAACGTTCTCGACATTGCCATCGTAGTCGCCCCACAAGGTGCTCAACGAACCCTTGAACTGCTCGCTCAGACGCCCGCCAATCCCAAAACGCAGGCGGTTCTCGTCGCCAGCGCCAAAGTGCGAATAGTCCACATAGCCCTGGGTCTGTTCGGGGACGGCCTTACTGACCACGTTGAGTACACCCGCCGAGGCGTTCTTGCCAAACAGGGTGCCCTGTGGCCCGCGCAATACCTCGATGCGTTCGAGGTCGAGCAGGTCGAGGGTCGACTGCCCCGGGCGGCCGAACACCACGCCATCGACCACCGTCGCCACGGTGGGCTCGACGCCGGGCGAGGTAGAAATGGTGCCCACGCCACGGATGAACAGCGAGGTGTCCTTGTTCGAGGCGCCGGCGCGGTAATTGAGGGTAGGCACCTGCTGGACGATGCTGGCAACGTTGTTGCGGTTGTCGCGCTCCAGCTGTTCGCCATCGATAACCGACACCGCCACCGGCACTTCCTGCAGCGTGGCTTCGCGGCGCGTGGCGGTGACGGTGACCGCGCCTAATGCAGCGGCCTGCGCAACCCCCGCTTTGGCCGGTTCGGCTGCTTGGGCACCTTGGCCAAAAGCGGCCAGCAAGATGGCTGCGGCCAATGGCCGACGTTGCGTAGCGGGGAACGGTGTACGGCTTTTGTGCATGGTGCTCACTGCCTCGGGAAACCAGACCAGGCCCCATCTGACGGGGCCGACACGAAGTTGCTGTGGTTGTCTGGTCTCGCTCGTGCGAGTGGCAGGCGGTTGCCAACAGCTGCGCTTGTTAGCGCTAACATGGGCAAGTATCAGAGGGCGTTGCTTAGCACGTCAAATACTTAAAAGTCAGATTGATATGCAATAAAGCTATTTGCCAAGCCACTTCCCGTTAGCGCTACCATCGCGCCATTTCCCCAGGAGGCAGCCCGGTGAGCCAGGCCAAGGATCCCCCCCGCAAGCGCCGTGGCGCAGGCCGTGTCACCCTCGCCGAGGTGGCACGGGCCGCTGAGGTTTCGGCCATCAGCGTGTCGCGCTACTTCAACCAGCCAGACCAGGTTTCGCCGCCTTTACGCGAGCGTATCGAAGCCGCCGTGCAGGCGCTGGGCTATGTGCCCAACCTGGTCGCTGGTGGGCTGGCCTCGGCCCGTGGGCGCATTGTCGGCATGGTGATCCCGAATATCTCCGGACCGATCTTCGCCCAGACTATCCAGGCGTTCAGCGACACCCTCAGCAGCCACGGCTACCAGTTATTGCTGGCCTCCAGTTATTTCAGCGAAGCGCAAGAAGAAAGCGCAGTACGGGCCTTTCTCGGCTGGTCGCCGGCAGCGTTGGTGGTGACCAGCCATTTCCACAGCCCGGCCACGGAAAAGATGCTGGCCGACGCAGACGTGCCCGTCGTGGAAATCTGGGACTACCGCCCTGAGCGGGCGCCCTTGCAAGTGGGTTTCCTTCATCACCAGGTAGGCGTGCAGGCCTGCCGCTACCTGCTGGACAAGGGCCACCGGCGCATTGCCTTCGTGCAAAACAGTGCGGCCGGCGACCTGAGTGCGCTGGAGCGGCGCGATGGCTATATTGCGGCATTGCATGAAGCCGGGCTGGAGCCTTGGGTGTTCGTGCCCTCAACCGACTGCGCACCGTTCGAGGCGGGCAAGCAGGCAATGGAAGCATTGATTCGTCGCCAGCCACGGCCCGAAGCGATCATCTTCGCCAATGACAACCTGGCTGCCGGCGCCCTCCTGGCGGGCCAGCGCGCCGGTTTGCGCCTGCCCGAAGACATGGCCATCGTCGGCTTTGGCGACTACCCCTTTGCCGACATGCTGTTGCCCAGCCTGACCACCCTGCGCCCGCCCTCGCGGGCAATTGGCGAACTGGCGGCGTTGCGGGTGCTGCAGCACCTGGGGGTGGTAGCGTGTGAGGGTGAGGTGCAACGGCTTAACCTGTTGGCGTGTGAGTTGATTGCCCGCGAGAGCGCGTGAGATGCACAGGCGCTGTGACAACCCGGCCATTGAGGATTATTCTCCTACGGTATGTCCCACCGCCCCAATATGTGAGCGCCGAATATGAAAATCGATGACATGGACGCCTTCGTGGCGGTCATCCGTTGCCAGTCGACCAACCTCGCCGCCGAGGCCCTGCAACTGACCCAGCCGGCCATCACCCGCCGGGTGCAAAACTTCGAGGAAGACCTGGGCGCCACCCTGCTCGACCGCAACACCAAGCCGCTGAAGCCGACCCCCATGGGCCTGCGGGTGTACGAGCAGTGCAAGGCGATCTTGCGTGAGATCGACTCGCTGCGTGAACTGGTGGCCAACGACGGTGCCCCGTCCGGGACCCTGCGCCTGGGCGTGCCGCAAACCCTTGGCGATGTGGTGCTGCTCGATGCCTTGGCACAAATTCGTGAAACCTATCCCGACCTGCGCACCCAGGTCACCAGTGGCTGGGGCAGCAGCCTGATCGCACGCATGGAAAACGGCGAGCTGGATGGCGCCGCGGCACTGTTCCCGCCCGGCAAGATCTTCCCCGAGGGCATCGCCAGCCAGTCGATCGCACGCATGCCGCTGCGCGTGGTGGCGGCCAAGGGCACTGTCGGCAAGCGCAGCCTCAAACTCAAGGACTGCTACACCCGTGGGTGGGTACTCAACCCCGATGGTTGCGGCTTTCGCGCCGGGCTGCAGCGCGCCCTGAGCGAACAGGGGCTGAGACTGTCGATCAACCTGGAGACCTTCGGCACCGAGCTGCAGCTCGGGCTGGTGGCCAATGGGCAAGGGCTTGGGCTGGTGCCCGAGCCCTTGTTGCAGAACAGCCGCCACCGCGATGCACTGGACGTGGTCAATGTGACGGATTTCAAGCCGCAGGTGGATTTGTGGTTGTTCCACCCGCGCTACCTGGGCAACCTGCAGGAGCCGGTTGAGCAGTTTGGCCGGGTGGCAGGGCAGCAACTCTGCGGGTGAGCCGAAAGCGCAAGCGCTTGCGGGAGCGGCCTTGCGTCGCGATTGGGCTGCGCAGCAGCCCTTGGCAACTCAATCGCAATAAAATAACCAACACGCATAACTTGATCCAAAAGTAATTCTTACAACTAATAATTAGCATAGAACCAAAAAGACTTTTACAGCGCTCATCCATACGAATACGGTCTTAGAAACCAACGTGTTCCAGGGATGAATACCCATGAGTCACCCCCCTTCTGCCAGCGCGCTTGCCGAACTCACCCAGGCCCTGGCCGCCAACGCCGAACGCTACGACCGCAGCGGCCAGTTCCCCGCCGATAACTTCGACCTGCTGCAGCGTCACGGCCTGCTGGGTTTCACCGTGCCGCGCCATTTGGGCGGCGGTGGCGCCGACCTGGCCAGTGCGCGCCAGGTAGTCGCCGCTGTCGGCAAAGGTTGCCCGTCCACCGCACTGATCCTCGTAATGCAGTATCTGCAGCACTTTCGCCTGCAGGACGAAGACCGCTGGCCCGAGCACCTGCGCCTGCAAGTGGCCCGCGACGCGGTGGCCGACGGCGCGCTGATCAACGCGTTTCGCGTCGAACCCGAACTGGGCACGCCCGCCCGCGGCGGCCTGCCGGCCACCGTCGCCCGGCGCACCGCCGAGGGCTGGCGGTTGTCCGGGCGCAAGATCTACTCCACCGGCAGCCACGGCCTGACCTGGTACCTGGTATGGGCCCGCAGCGACGACCAGGACCCACTGGTGGGCGGTTTCCTGGTGCGCAAGGACACCCCGGGCATCCGCATCGTCGAAGACTGGGACCACCTGGGCATGCGCGCCACCTGCAGCCATGAAGTGCAGTTCGACGAGGTGCTGATCCCGCTCGATCATGCCGTCAGCGTCAGCCCGGCCAGCGCACCGCGCGCCGAGCTCGACAGCACCGGCCTGCTGTGGATGGCAGTGTTGCTGCCTGCGCTGTACGACGGGGTGGCCCAGGCCGCACGCGACTGGCTGGTGCAGTTCCTGAACCAGCGGGCGCCGTCCAACCTCGGCGCACCGCTGGCCAGCCTGCCGCGTTTCCAGGACGTGGTCGGGCGTATCGACACCCTGCTGTTCGCCAACCAGAGCCTGTTGAACGCGGCCGTGACCGGGCAGGTCGATCCGCGCCACGCCGGGCAGCTCAAGCACCTGGTCAGCCGCAACGCCATCCAGGCCGTGGAACTGGCCATCGAGGCTGCCGGCAACCCTGGCCTGTCGCGGCGCAACCCGCTGGAGCGGCACTACCGTGATGTGCTGTGCAGCCGCATCCACACCCCTCAGGATGACGTGGTACTCGGCCATGTCGGCCGCGCCGCCTTGGCAGAGGTGGCAGCATGAGCCATTCGATCATCGCCAGCCAGCTGGACGCACCGGCCAACCAGTACCTGCGCGAACGGTTGCCCGACCATGAGGTGATCGATATCGCCCCGGGCCAGTTGCATCTGGACGTTCCTGCCGACGTGTTCATCGTGCGCCCGATCAATGTACGCGGTAACCGCGTGGACAACCCTCCAGCGGGCTGGCCGTGGTCGTTGCGCTGGGTGCAGGTGGTGTCCTCGGGCATCGACTTCTACCCTGGCTGGGTGTTTCAGGGCCCGCCGGTCACCAGTGGCCGCGGCGCCAATGCCGAGCAGGTGGCCGAATTCGCCCTGGGCCTGGTGTTTGCTGCGGCCAAGCAGTTGCCAGGCCTGTGGGTCAAGGACGCCGACTGGCGCCTGACCCCGCTGGCCCCCGTGCGTGGTCGCACCTTGGGCATCTTCGGCTTCGGCAGCATCGGCCAGAGCCTGGCACGCAAGGCGGTGGCGCTGGGCATGTCAGTACTGGCGCTGAACCGCCCAGGCCAGCCCATTGCCCAGATGCCGGGCGTGCAGCGCGTCGACAACCTGCAGCAACTTTTTGCCAGCAGCGATCACCTGGTCATCGCCGCCCCGCTCACCCCCGCCACCCACGGCCTGATCGACCGTCAGGTGCTGGCCCAGGCCAAGCCCGGGCTGCACCTGATCAACATCGCCCGTGGCGGGCTGCTGGACCAGCATGCCCTGCTCGAAGCCCTGGAAAGCGGCCTGATCGGCCGCGCCAGCCTTGATGTCACCGATCCGGAACCACTGCCGGCGGGCCACCCGCTGTACCAGCATCCTCGGGTGTTTCTGTCACCGCACACCTCGGCGATTTCCGAGGACGGTTACCCGGCCCTGCTCGATGCGTTTCTCGACAACTTCGCCCGTTACCGCGAACAGGCACCGCTGCACAACCTGGTCGACACCCAGCGCGGCTACTGAACCCACACTTATTGGAGAACACCATGACTGCACTGTCTGTCGTCATCGCCCAGGAAAACACCGTACGCCAACGGGTCAGCGCCGAAGAGTGGGAGGTGCGGGTCAAACTGGCCGCCGCCTACCGCCTGGCCGCGCTGTTCCGCTGGACAGACCACATCTACACCCACTTTTCGGCACGCGTGCCGGGGCCCGACGAGCATTTTCTGATCAATGCCTTTGGCCTGCTGTTCGACGAGATCACCGCGTCCAACCTGGTGAAAGTCGACGTGGACGGCACCATCATCGACGACCCGCTGGGCCTGGGCATCAACCAGGCGGGCTATGTGATTCACAGCGCGATCCACCGCGCCCGGCAGGACCTCAAGGCCGTGCTGCACACCCACACCCGCGATGGCGCGGCGGTGTCAGCGCAGCGCGACGGCCTGCTGCCGATCTCGCAGCACGCCCTGGCGTACTACAGCCGGGTGGCTTACCACGACTACGAAGGCGTCGCCCTGGACCTGGACGAGCAGCAGCGGCTGGTGGCCAACCTGGGCGACAGCAACATCCTCATCCTGCGCAACCATGGCCTGCTGACCGGGGGTGTCAGCGTGGAGCATGCCTTCCGTGAACTGCACGGGCTGGAGCGGGCCTGCAACATCCAGGTAGCGGCGCAGGCCGGAGGCAATGACCAGTTGCTGCATGCTGCGCCGGCGGCGATTGCCAAGGTGCATGAGCAGTCCAAGCGGTTTTCCGACGGGTTGGGTGAAGGGATCCAGCGGCACTGGGATGCGCTGATCCGGCAGCTGGACCGGGAGGGGCTGGATTACCAGGACTGACAGGTTTTCTGTGGCCTCCAGCCCCCACAAGAACCCCACTGGATTGAGGCCTGTGGTGATCCTGTGGGAGCTGGCTTGCCGGCGATAGGGCCCGAACAAACACCTCATACCCCATTTAAGGATCACCCAATGCCCCCATTACACCTGGCCAGAAGCCTGCTGGCCTGCGCCACCCTGGCCTTCACGCTCGCCGCCTGCTCCCCCTCCAGCGAAGATGCCACCAGCAAAACCCTTAACATCGCCTTCTGGGGCGACAACACCACGCTGGTCAGCGTCGACCCGTTCCAGGTCTACTGGCTGGAGCACCGCGTACTGCTGCGCAACGTCGCCGAATCGCTCACTGACCAGGACCCGGCCACAGGCCGCATCATCCCTTGGCTGGCCAGCAGCTGGGAGGTCAGCGACGACGCGCTGCAGTACACCTTCCACCTGCGCCAGGACGTCTCCTTCAGCAACGGCGAGCGCTTCGACGCCCAAGCCGTGAAAACGGCCTTCGACAGCAACAAGGCCTTCGCTGAACAACTGCCCGCCACATTCGGCGCCACCTACCTGGCCGGCTTCGACCATGCCGAAGTGGTCGACCCGTTCACCGTCCGCCTGGTGCTTTCACGGCCCAACGCCGGCTTCCTGCAGGCCACATCCACCACCAACCTGGCCATTCTCGCCCCGGCCTCCTACGCGCTCAGTGCCCAGGAGCGTTCATTGGGCAAAATCATCGGCACCGGCCCGTTCATCCTCGAACACTACACCCCGGAAGTCGGCGCACGCCTGGTCAAGCGAACGGACTATGCCTGGGCCTCGGCCAACGTCAAAAACCCTGGCGCCGCCCACCTGGACCGCGTGGAGATCAGCTATATCCCCGAAGAAAGCGTGCGCAACGGCCTGTTCCTGCAAGGCAAGGCTGACATCCTCTGGCCACGTAACCCGTTCTCCGAGGTTGACCTGAAGTTGTTCCAGGCAAAGGGTGCGGCCATCCAGAGCCGCTCGTTGCCAGGCCCGGCGCTCAACCTTTACCCCAACACCCGCAACGGCCGCCTGCTGGGTGACCGCCAGGTGCGCCTGGCCTTGCAGAAGGCCATCGACCGCACCAGCTATGCGCACACCGTCTACAACGCCGAATTCCCAGTGGTGACCGGCGTGTACGACGTGACCACGCCGTACTTCAAACCACAGACCAGCAAACTGGCCTACGACCCGCAGGGCGCCGAGCGCCTGCTGGATGCCGCCGGCTGGCGCAAGGGCGATGACGGCTACCGGCACAAGGACGGCAAACGCCTGACCCTGCGCTACAACCTCACCCCTGCCGAAAGCGCCGGTGATGTGCTGGTGCAGGACCAACTGCGCAAGGTTGGCATCGACCTCAAGCTGAACGTGCTGACCCGTGCCGAATGGGTGGCCGGCAACGCTTCGGGCAACTACGACCTCACCTCCACCTACATGACCCGCGCCGATCCGATCATCCTGCAGACCATCCTCGACCCGCGCGCCGCCAGCAGTGCCACCTTGGCCACCAATACTTACGAGCCACACGCACTGGCCCAGGCACAAACCTTGTTCGACAACGGCATTACCGCCACCCACGACGAACAACGCGCACAGGCCTATGGCCAGCTGCAAGACCTGCTGGTTGACGAAGCCTCGGCGTTCCCGCTGTACGAACGCGTGTGGCAAGCCGCCACCGCACCTCGGGTCAAGGACTTCCGCTGGACCGCCGAAGGTTTTGCCTTCCTCAGTGATATCCAGGTCGCGCAGCCATGAACCGCTACCTGATCGGCCGCATCGGCCAGGCGCTGCTGGTGCTGTGGGGCGCCTACACCATCACCTACTTCATTCTCTATCTGCTGCCTGGTGACACCCTGGCGATCATGCTCAGCGCCTCGGGTATGGAAGCCGATGGCCTGTCGCCCGAGGACCTGGCGAAGGCACGCGCCTACTACGGCCTGGACAAGGGCATTTTCGAGCAGTATTTCGACCTGCTATGGCGGGCACTGCACGGTGACCTGGGCCAGTCGTTGTCACTGAACCGCCCAGTGACCGCGCTGCTGGCCGAGCGCCTGCCGCAAACCCTGGCCCTGGCTGGCTTTGCCATCGCGCTGTCGTTGCTTGGCGGCATCGGCCTGGCCTACCTCACCGCCTACCTGCAATGGCAACCGCTGAAGGTGGCGCTGTCACGCTTGCCGTCACTGGGTTTTTCGGTACCGGTGTTCTGGATGGGGCTGCTACTGATCCAGGTGTTCGCCTTTGGCCTGGGCTGGTTCCCGGCCACCGGCAGCCAGGGGTTTGCCAGCCTGGTACTGCCGGCGGTGACGCTGGCCATCCCCAGTGCTGCGGTGTACGCGCAAGTGTTGCAACGCGGTTTCCAGGGTGTGTGGCAGGAGCCCTACATCGCCACCGCATTCGCCAAAGGCCTGAGCCGTGCGCAAGTGCAGGCACGACACGGCCTGCGCAATGCTGCCCTGCCAATTCTGACCCTGGTCGGTTTGCAGGTGGGCAACACGGTGTCCGGGGCCGTACTGGTCGAAACCATCTTTTCGCGCAACGGCGTTGGCCGTTTGGCCCAGGAAGCTGTGCTGCGCCAGGACATTCCGGTGGTGCTGGCGATTGTGGCGGTATCGGCGGCAGCCTTCGTGCTGGTGAACCTGATCGTCGACCTGCTCTACCCGTACCTTGACCCCCGAATCGCCCATGCCACGAAGGTGACCTGACCATGACCGCCGATACTCACCTCCTGTGTGCTGCCCCACCGTCAGCCACCTGGAAGCGCCGCACACGCCTGCAACGCTTGGGCCAGGCGCTCGCCCCTTTGCTGGCGCGCCCGGGCTTCAGCCTGGCGCTCCTGGTGGTGCTGTTCGCCCTGCTGGCGGCACTGGCGCCGCACTGGCTGACCAGTTTCGACCCTTACGCCACGTCGCCGGTCGACAAGCTACGGGCCCCTGACGCCGTCCACTGGTTCGGCACCGACGAGCTGGGCCGTGACCTGTATACCCGCGTGGTGTATGGCGCCAGCCTGTCGGTGCAGGCGGCATTGCTGGCAGTTGGCATTGCCCTGGCAGGCGGCTTGAGCCTGGGCGTACTCGCCGGGTTTGCCGGCGGGCGTCTGGATGCCGCCCTCATGCGCCTGGTCGATGTACTGTTGGCCCTGCCCGGCCTGCTGCTGGCCCTGGCCATCGTTACCGCTATCGGTTTTGGCACGGTGCCGGTGGCGATCGCCGTCGGCGTCGGCATCATCCCCGGCTTTGCCCGCACCACCCGCGGCGAAGTGCTGCGGGTCAAGACCCTGCCCTATGTCGAGGCCGCACGCCTGGGTGGCGCCAGCTGGCGCCGCACCTTGCTGCGGCATGTGCTGCCCAATGCCTGGGGGCCTGTGGCCGTGCTGGCCACCTTGGACTTCGGCGCCGCCATCCTGGCCACTGCCGGCCTGAGCTTCCTCGGTTTTGGTGCAGCACCGCCAGCGGCGGAATGGGGCACCTTGATTGCCAACGGCCGGCACTTCCTGATCACCGCACCCTGGGTGTCGCTGCTGCCCGGCCTGTTCGTAGTCGCCGTGGTGTTCAGCCTCAACCACCTTGCCCGCAGCTTTGAGGAACACCCACAATGAACAACCAGCCTTTGCTTGTGGTACGCGACCTCAGCATCCGTTATCACGCCTCTGGCCAGACCACGCAAGCCGTCAAGCACCTTACCTTCAGCCTGGGCCAGGGCGAAACGGTGGCCATTGTCGGCGAGTCAGGTTCGGGTAAGTCGACCTTGGCAAACGGCCTGCTCGGCCTGCTACCAGGCACGGCGCGCATCGACAGCGGCCAGCTGTGGGTTGACGGGCTGGATGTGGTGCGCGCCAGCGAGCGGCAGAAGCGCCAGCTGCGTGGGCGTACGGTGGGCCTGGTACCGCAAGACCCGATGGTCAGCCTGAACCCCACCCTGCGCATCGGGCAGCAGATTGGTGAGGCTCTGGTGCTGGCCCAAGGCGTCCGCTCGCGCAGCGTGGATGCCGATGTGCTGGCACTCCTCGCCCAGGTTGGCCTGGACAACCCGGCCCTGCGCGCCCGCCAGTACCCGCACGAGCTGTCTGGCGGCATGCGCCAGCGGGTGCTGATTGCCATCGCCCTGGCCGGCAACCCACGCCTGATCATCGCCGATGAACCCACCAGCGCGCTGGACGTGACCGTGCAACGCAAAATCCTCGATCATTTGCAGCGGCTGGTGGCCGAGCGTGGCATCTCATTGCTGATCATCACCCACGACCTGGGCATGGCCACCGACCGCGCAAACCGCCTGCTGGTGATGAAACAGGGCGAGCTGGTGGAACACGGCTCACCTGCGCAGATCCTGAAGGCACCGCAGCACCCGTACACCCGCGCCCTGCTCAATGCCGCGCCGGCATTCAGTGCCCGTCGCCAGCCCCGGCAACCGCCGCCGGGCGCAAAGCCGATCCTTAGCCTGCAGGGGGTTGGCAAAACGTTCGCGTTGCCCAAGGTAAAAGGCCAGAACAACGGCTTTGTCGCGTTGCAGGGCCTGGACTTGCAGGTTCACCCGGGGCAAACGCTGGCCATCGTCGGTGAATCCGGTTCGGGCAAGAGCACCACCCTGCGCATCGCCCTTGGCCTGGAGGCGCCCAGCCAGGGCCGTGTGCTGTTCGACCAACAGGACGTCACCGGCCACGGCTGGCGCCAGTTCCGCCCCTTGCGCCGACGCATGCAGCTGGTCCAGCAAAACCCCTTCGCCGCCCTCGACCCGCGTTTCACGGTGTTCGACAGCATCGTCGAGCCGCTGGTGGCGTTTGGCCTGCTCAAAGGTGCGGCACTGGAGCAGCGCGCACGCGAACTGATCGAACGCGTGCACCTGCCTCTGCATTACCTTGACCGCCTGCCCCGCGAACTGTCCGGCGGCCAGCGGCAGCGGGTGGCCATCGCCCGGGCGCTGGCACTACAGCCAGAACTGTTGCTGCTCGACGAGCCAGTAAGTGCGCTGGATGTATCGGTACAGGCACAGATTCTGGCACTGCTGGATGAGCTGCAACGGGAGCTGGGCATGGCTTATGTGCTGGTATCGCATGACCTGGCGGTGGTAGCGAGCATGGCTGACCAAGTGCTGGTGCTGCGCCAGGGGCAGGTGGTGGAGCGCGGGACGGTGGCGCAGGTGTTCGACAGGCCGACGAGTGATTACACGCGAGAGTTGATTGCTGCCGTGCCTGGGCGGTTGGTCACTGTTGCAGCTTGAGTTTGAAGGCCTCGGGGGCGCTTTGCGCCCCCAGCAATCTCAGGTCAGCCTCAAACTCAAAATGCATATCAAGCATCATTAAGCACTGCTGTTATTTTTGTTTTTCATAATTAGCATAGAACAACAAAGCCTTTCACAACCCCGCCCCACACCCGCTAAGGTCACTCCAGACCGACCCCTTTCCTGGCGGAGGCCGTCCACCACGACCACCCCAGGAGCCTTGCACGCATGCCACCTCTCTCACCCGCACCCCTGCTTCATCTTCGCCCACGGGCCAGGTGACGCATGACTGTCCCCATTCCATTTGCAACACAACCCACAGGTACTCCGATGAGCAAACGACAAATCCGCCTGGGCGCCATGATCCATGGCGTCGGCCACGGCTGGGGCGAATGGCGCCACCCACAGGCGCTGGCCGATGCCAGCGTCAATTTCGGCTTCTACAAACAGCAGGCAAAGCTGGCCGAGGCGGCAAAGTTCGACTTCGCCTTCATCGCCGACAGCCTGCACATTCACGCCCGCTCCAGCCCGCACTACCTCAACCGTTTCGAGCCGCTGACCATCCTTTCGGCACTGGCGGCGGTGACCGAGCACATCGGCCTGGTGGCCACGGTCACGGTCAGCTACACCGAGCCGTTCCAGGTAGCTCGCCAATTCGCTTCGCTGGACCTGATCAGCGGCGGGCGCGCAGGCTGGAACGTGGTGACCTCCTGGCTTTCCGGCACCGCTGACAACTTCGGCAAGGCTGAACACCCGCCGCATGCCGTGCGTTACCGGATTGCACGTGAGCATGTGGATGTGGTCAAGGGGCTGTGGGACTCATGGGAAGACGACGCCTTTACCCGCAACAAGCACAGCGGCCAGTTCTTCGACCCGGCCAAGTTGCACACCCTTGGCCACCAAGGTGAGTTCTTCAAGGTCAAAGGCCCGTTGAACATCCAGCGCTCGCCCCAGGGCCAGCCGCTGATCTTCCAGGCAGGCGTATCGGAAGACGGCCGCAACTTCGCGGCGCAGAACGCCGACGCCATCTTTGTCAGCCCGGAATCGTTCGACGACGCCCACGCCTATTACCAGGACCTCAAACAGCGAGCCGCACGCCATGGCCGCGCCCCGGACGCACTGTTCATCCTGCCCGGCATCCGCCCCATCGTCGGCCGCAATGTCGAGGAGGTCGAGCAGCGCTACCAGCAGGCCGTCGACCTGGTGAGCATCGAAGATGCCCTGGTTGCCCTGGGCCGCCCCTTCAACGACTACGACTTCAGCCAACATGATCTGGATGCGCCCTTCCCCGATCTCGGCACCCTGGGCAACGACAGCCACAAAGGCACCTCGGACCAGCTCAAGCAGCTGGCCCGGGATGAAAGCCTGAGCCTGCGCGAACTGGCACTGCGCTTTTCGCGCCCGCGCAGGGACTTCGTCGGCACCCCGGAGCAGGTTGCCGATGCCTTGCAGCACTGGTTTGAAAACGGGGCTGCCGACGGCTTCATCATCAACTCATTGCTACCTGACGGCCTGCAGTACTTCACCGAACACGTGGTGCCGCTGCTGCAAGCCCGTGGCCTGGTTCGCCGTGAGTACAGCGGTACAACCCTGCGCAGCCATTTTGGCCTCGACGTGCCAGAAAACCGCAACACCCTACGCCGCAACCAGGCAGCGCTTGCCTGAGCCCCCCCCCAGACAAGGAGTTTTGTTTCATGAGCCTCGAGTTCATCGGCCTCATCGGCCCGCAGGAAAGCAGCGAATCCCAGGCACCCCGTGGCCCGCTGGTTGATCTGGCGTTCATCAAGGCCTTCTCCCAGGCCCAGGAATATGGCGGCTTCGACAAGGCATTGCTGGCGGTCAACACCAGTGCGCCGGACTCTATGATCCTGGCCAGCTACGTGGCAGCACTGACCGAGCGCATCGGCCTGCTGGTCGCCCACCGCCCGGGCTTCCAGGCGCCAACCTTCGCTGCCCGCCAGTTCGCCACCCTCGACCAGCTGAGCCGTGGCCGAGCCTCGATCAATGTCATCACCGGGGGCGACAGCGGCGACCTGCAGCGCGATGGCGACTTCCTCGACAAGGATGCCCGTTATGCCCGCACGGATGAATACCTGCAGGTACTGCGCGACACCTGGACCCGCCAGGAGCCTTTCGACCACCAGGGCATCCACTACCGCGTTGAAGACAACCTGACCTTGGTCAAACCGGTACAGCATTTGCCCATCTACTTCTCCGGTGCGTCAGACGCCGCGGTCGAAGTGGCCGCCAAGCACGCCGACGTCTACATGATGTGGGGCGAACCGCTGGAGCAGGTGCGCGAGCGCATCGCCAAGGTGCGCAAGGCCGCCGCCCGCTACGGGCGCGAGAAGCACATCCGCTTCAGCCTATCGTTGCGACCGATTCTGGGCGGTACCGAGGCAGAAGCCTGGGCCCGCGCCGAACGTATTCTGGCCGATGCCCAAGCGCGCATCGGTATCCGCCAGGGCAATCGCCGCGAGAAAAACTTCGGAAAGAGCAACGCCGGCTCCGAACGCCTGGTGCAGCTGGCCAGCCAGCGCAAGGTGCATGACACCCGGCTGTGGACCGAGATTGCTGCGTTGGGCGGCGGTGCAGGTAACTCCACCTCGCTGGTAGGCACTGCAGACCAGGTGGCCGAGGCCGCACTGGCCTACTACGAACTGGGGGTGACTACCTTCCTGTTCCGTGGGTTCGACCAACTGCGCGATGCGGTGGAATACGGGCAGGACCTCATTCCCCGTATTCGGGCGTTGGTAGAACAGCATGAGGCTGGACGCAGCACCCGCACAGCCTAGATCCCGACTCGCAGCACCGGCCTCTTCGCGGCGGTTCGACGCCTCGACGAGCCCGCTCCCACAGGAAAATCACTGACCTCAAGGCCTGTGCAATTCCTGTGGGAGCGGGCATGCCCGCGAAGAGGCCGGTGCAGGCAAACACTTTCCCAAACACCCTACGCCAGCCCTGTAAGGGCCTGGCGCCTATTCGCCTGCGTGCTCCACCGTATTCCGAGGACATGATGTCTAGAACACCGCTTTTCGCCCTGCCCCTGGCCTGCCTGCTCACCCCGTTCGCCGACGCTGCTGCAACCACCGAAGACCAACGCCTGGACACTGTCACGGTGATCTCCACTGGCATGCGTGGCAACCAGCGCACCGTCGCCGACAGCCCGGCCCCCATCGACGTGATCAGCAACGAACAGTTGCTGCGCACCGGCCGCGCCGAGCTGTCCGAGGCCATTTCCAAACTGCTGCCCTCGTTCAACTTCGGCACCAACATCGCCGGTTTCCAGTCTGGCGTGCGGCCGCTGAGCAACCGCGGCCTGGGCCCGGCCTACACCTTGGTACTGGTCAATGGCAAACGCCGCCACAACAGCGCCGTGCCGGCCAGCGGCTCGACGGACAACAGCGGTGCCAACGCCGTGGATATCGACATGATCCCGGTCAGCGCGGTGTCGCACATCGAAGTCCTCAAAGACAGCGCGGCGGCTCAGTACGGCTCGGATGCGGTAGCCGGGGTGATCAACATCATCCTCAAAAGCGCCAGCAGTGGCGGCCATTACGAAAGCAGCTATGGCCAGCTGTACAGCGGCCAGGGCGAAACCATCAAGCTGGCTGGCGACCAGGGTTTCGGCCTGGGTGACGGCGGTTTCCTGCACCTGTCGGGGGAGGCACGCAAGCGCGGCACCGCCAACTGGATCGACAAAGCCGACCCTGGTTACCGGGCCTACTTCGAGGACGACCGCCAGGCCGCCTGGGACCACCGCGCTGTGAAGAACGGCGACCCCGACCTGCGCGCCTTCAACCTCGGTTACAACGCCGAACTGCCCATCAGCGACGACCTGAAACTGTATTCGTTCGCCACCTATGCCGAGCGCAAGCTCGAAGCCTTCAACAACTATCGACTGCCCAACAGCAACGCCTCGATCCCCGAGTTGTTCCCCGACGGGTACTTCCCGCTCAACAACATCAAAGACACCGACTACCAGTGGCTGCTCGGCACCCGGGGTGCCGCCGGTGCCTGGGACTGGGACCTGTCCACCACGTACGGGCGCAACAAGAACCAGCAGTCCAGCGACCTCACCATCAACCCTACCTACGGCCCGGCCTCGCCAACCTCGTTCGATGACCTGGCGACTTTGCAGTTCGACCAGTGGGTAAACAACCTGGACATCACCCGCGCTTTTGATCGCGTGTTTGGCCTGGCCGTACCAACCCGCGTCTCGGCGGGCCTGGAACACCGTTGGGAGCGCTTCCAGACCTTCGCCGGCGACCCCGTCGCCTACGGCGTCGGGCCCTACACTTACCCGGCCACCCTGGCCGACGGGCGCCCCAACCCGCTCTATGCGCTGGCCAACGGCCAGACCGCCGTGGGCGCCCAGGCTGCGCTGACCATCCGCCCGGAAGACGAGGCCGATGTGAAGCGCAACAACTATGCCGCCTACATCGACCTCGGCCTGGACCTGACCCCGCGCTGGTACCTGGGCACCGCCGCGCGCGTCGAGCACTACGACGACAACTCGGGCAACACCGCCAGCTTCAAGCTCAATTCACGCTATGAACTGAGCGAAACCGTGGCAATCCGCGGCACTTTGGGCAGCGGTTTCCGTGCCCCGTCGCTGACCCAGAGCGGCTATACGGTCAGCGACAACCGCACCGCGCTGGACGCTGACGGCAATGTGGTGCCGGCCTTGCGCCGCACCGTGGCGCCTGGCAGTGCCGCGGCGCTGGCATTCGGCGGCGACAAGCTCGACCCGGAGAAATCGCGCAACGCCGGCCTGGGCCTGACCTGGCAACCGGCGCGCCGTACCAGTGTCACCCTGGACACCTACCTGATCGACATCGACGACCGCATCCTGTTGACCGAAAACCTCTACGACCGGCAGAACGGTGCCGGTGCCATTGGCGATATGCTCCAAGCACTGGGCCTGGCACGCACCACCTGGATCAACTACTACACCAATGCCTTCGACACCCGTACCCGCGGCCTCGACCTGGTAGGTGACCACACCAGCGAATTCGGTGCCTGGGGCGATGTGCGCTGGACCTTGGGCTTCAACTGGAACAAGACCACTGTGCGCGGCAGCCGGGGCACGCCCGCTGCCCTGGCGGCAGCCGGTATCGAGGTGGTCGGCCATGGCCGCGAAGGTGACCTGGTGGCGGCCTCGCCGAAAACCAAATGGGTACTGGGCAGTCAGTGGTTGCTGGGTAGCTTCACCGGCACCTTGCAGACCACCCGCTACGGCAAGGTCGAAACCTGGCAGCAGAATCAGGCCCAGGACCGCACCTTCGGCGCCAAGTGGATTACCGACCTGGACCTGTCGTACCTGCTGTTCGACAGCTTGACCGTCAGCCTGGGCGGCACCAACATCTTCAATGTACGGCCCGACAAGAACGGCGTGTACAACGCCAACGGCAACCAGGCGGCCTACGGCAACCCGCCGTTTCATCCAGGTGGCGGGTACTGGTACACCAAGTTGGCGTATGACTTCTGAAAACATCCTTTGGGTTTAGCGCGGACCTCAGTGGGAGCGGGCAAGCCCGCGAATCAGGCAGATGCGGTGGATGGCACCGGCTTTGCCGGTGTTCGCGGGCGAGCCCGCGCCCACAATGATTGGGCAAACTTTCACCCTGAGCACGGCAGTCACTCGCACACATGGCAATTGACGCAAACCCCGCCCCATGCTCTCCTTATGCCTCACGTTCAGGTGCCCCCCAGGGGGTGAAACGGGAAACCGGTGCGTCGCAGGCCCTCCATCAGGGCCGGACAAGCCCGGTGCTGCCCCCGCAACGGTAAGCGAGTGAAGCGTCTGTGCCACTATGCCTTGTAGTCCGGCATGGGAAGGTGACGCTTTTCAGGAGCCCTGCTCCTCCTCGCAAGCCCGGAGACCGGCCTGGCGTTCATGAACACCCCGCGGTGGGCGGGCGCTGTTGCATTCCCCTGGGCGGCCACGCATCAGGGATGCCGCGCTTGCCCGTTGCCCACAAAAAGCAGAGGAACGCGTCATGCCCGTCACCAGCGCCAAGCCACACAGCCTTGCCACCCCCGTCACCCTCAGCCAGCGCATCGTCATTGCCGTTGGCGCAAGCCTGCTGGGCCTGTGCCTGGTGTACTTCGCCGGTTTCTCGCACATCGAGGCCGTGCACAACGCCGCTCACGACACCCGCCACAGCGCCGCCTTCCCCTGCCACTGAGTACGCCTGATGATCACGCGCATTGCCCGTACCGCGGGCTTCAGCGGGCTGCTTGCGGCCCTGCTGCTGACCCTGCTGCAAAGCTTCTGGGTCGCCCCGCTGATTCTTGAGGCGGAAACCTACGAATCCTCGGCCCCGGCCGCACACCACGAACATGGCGGCGAAGTGGCCGCCCATGAGCACAGCGCCGACGCCTGGTCGCCGGAAGACGGCTGGCAGCGGGTGCTGTCCACCACCGGTGGCAACCTGGTGGTTGCGGTCGGCTTCGCCCTGATCCTCGCCGCCCTCTACAGCCTGCGCGAACCGCAGCGTGCCGGCACCGGTGTGCTGTGGGGCCTGGCCGGTTTCGCCGTGTTCTGTCTGGCGCCAACGTTGGGGCTGCCACCGGAACTGCCCGGCACCGCTGCCGCCGACCTGGGGCAACGCCAGGCCTGGTGGATTGGCACGGCCAGCGCCACCGCCCTTGGCCTGGCCTTGCTGGTGTTCGCCCGGCACTGGCTGTTGAAGGCGCTGGGCGCCGTGTTGTTGATAATCCCCCATGTGATCGGCGCGCCACAGCCCGACGTGCATGAAAGCCTGGCCCCCGCAGCACTGGAGACTCAGTTCAAGATGGCCTCCTGGCTGACCAACGCTGCATTCTGGGTGGCCTTGGGCCTGCTCAGTGCATGGCTGTTCCGCCGTTCCAGCCAGGCCTGATGCCGGCCTTCTACGCCGGCTTCGGCTGCCGCCGAGGTTGCCCGGTGGATACATTGCAAACCCTGCTGCACCAAGCCTTGGCTAGCCAGGGCCTGGTGCTTGCCGACCTGCGCGGCATTGCCAGCATCAGCCTCAAGGCCGACGAACCCGGCTTGCAGCAACTGGCCGAACGCCTTGGCTTGCCCTTGGTGCTGTACCATAGCGCACAACTGCAAGCCTTTGAGCCGCTGCTCAGCCACCGCTCTGCCACAGCCCATGCCCACAGCGGCTGCTGGGGCGTGGCCGAGAGCGCGGCACTGGCGTTGGCCAGCCAGCGGCCCGGCTGCACCGCCGGGTTACTGCTGACCCGCCAGGTACTGGGCCCGGCGACCCTCGCCCTGGCCTGCTGAACATTTCGCTCCTCTTTCCTGCAAGGACTTTCCATGACGGTGTACTTCATCGGTGCCGGCCCCGGCGACCCTGAACTGATCACGGTCAAAGGCCAACGGCTGATTCGCCAGTGCCCAGTGATCATCTATGCCGGCTCACTGGTACCTGCTGCCGTGCTCGAAGGCCACAAGGCCCAGATCGTGATCAACAGTGCCGAGCTGCACCTGGAACAGATCATCGCCGCCATGCGCAGCGCGCACGAACAAGGCCAGGACGTGGCCCGTGTACACAGCGGCGACCCCAGCCTGTACGGCGCCATCGGTGAACAGATCCGCCACCTGCAGGCGCTGGGCATCGATTACCAGATCATCCCCGGGGTCACCGCCACGGCGGCCAGCGCGGCGCTACTTGGCTGCGAACTGACCCTGCCACAGGTGGCGCAGACGGTGATACTCACTCGCTATGGCGACAGTTCACCCATGCCACCTGGGGAGCAACTGGGCGACCTGGCGCGCCACGGCAGCACCTTGGCGATTCACCTCGGGGTCAAACACCTCTCGCGGATCGTCGAAGAACTGCTGCCGCACTACGGTGCGCACTGCCCGGTGGCGGTGGTACATCGTGCCACCTGGCCGGACCAGGACTGGGTGCGCGGCACCCTTGGCGATATCGTCGAACGCGTCGCAGCCAAAGATTTTCGCCGCACGGCGCTGATCCTGGTAGGCCATGTGCTAGGGGATACCCCCTTCGCCGAATCGGCCTTGTACCGTGCCGGGCATGCCCACCTGTACCGCCCTGGGGACTGAGCATTGCCAGTATTGCCGCCCGCGTAGCAGACTCCGGGTTCCCGCCTGCGAACAGGAGTCACGCCCATGCTGGAATTACGCCCCAACTGCGAGTGCTGCGATACTGACCTGCCGGGCGACAGCCCCGATGCGCTGATCTGCTCCTTCGAATGCACCTTCTGCCGTGCCTGCGCCGACACACGCCTGCAAGGCCGCTGCCCGAACTGTGCCGGCCAGCTGGTGCCCCGGCCGACGCGTGTCGGTCAGGCGCTGGCCAATAACCCCGCCGCCACCCAGCGTGTGAACAAAGCGCACGCCACCTGCGCCTGACGCCCTTCCAAACAGACATCGCCGCTTTCTCGGGGTGATGTCTTTCACGCTTCTTGTAGGATTTTTCCACAACAAGCACGCGGATTATCAACACTTCTATACTCGGCATTACCAAACTTCGGGATTGGTCGTATCTTGCAGCGCTTCCGATTAACCCACTTGCAGACGTATTCCGGAGTGATCCAGGAAGCGGACCACATCCCGACAGGAGTTTTCCACATGACAACCGTGCTGATCGTCGACGACCACCCCATTGTCCGACTGTCCTTGCGCCTACTGCTCGAGCGTGAACGCTTTCATGTTGTCGGTGAGGTGGGTAACGGCAGCGAAGTGGCTCAGGTAGCCCGCGATCTGCGCCCCGATGTAGTCGTGCTCGATATTGGCCTGCCCGGTCTGGATGGCATGGAAGTGATCAAACGCCTGCAAAGCCTTGAGCCGGTGCCCAAGATCATGGTGCTGACGGGCCAAGCCACTGACCTGTACGTACGGCGTTGCCTGGATGCCGGCATCGGCGCCTTCGTCACCAAGGAAGAAGACCACGAAGCACTGCTGTTCGCCCTCAAGGCGCTGGTCAAAGGCTATTCGACCTTCCCGCAAATGTCGGTCAACAGCAACTCGCTGGAAAGCGAACCGGTGCGCCTTGCCAGCCTGTCGAACCGTGAAATGGAGGTGCTGCGGCGCCTGGCGCGCGGTGAAAACAACAAGAATATCGGTACCCGCATGAATCTGAGTGCCAAGACCATCAGCACCTACCGAGGCCGGATCATGGAAAAGCTCAAAACCGAATCTCTGGTCGAGATGGTCGACCTGGCCAAACGCAACAGCGTCTACTGAGCGTTCGGCCGCCATGAAGCGCCTGCTGGCGTGCATGCTCCTGGCCATCGGCCTGGCCGCCCCCACCGCGCTGCTGGCCCGCAGCGAAGCTCGGCAACTGCTGGCGCGCTCTGTCAGCGCAGCAGCCCCACTGCAACTGTCCAGCGAAGACCGGGCCTGGCTGCAGCGACGTCAATACCTGGTGCTAGGCAGTTCGCGGCCCGACTATCCACCGTTCGAATTGAACGCCAGCCAACAGGACTACGAAGGGATCAGTGCAGACTACGCAGGTATCATTGCCGAACTGCTGGGCATACACGTCGAGGTGCGCCGATTCGATAGCCGCCACGAAGCCATCGCCGCGTTGCGGGAGGGCAGTATTGACCTTCTGGGCAGCTCCAATGCCTTCGAGGCGGCAGATGCCGAGCTTGAACTGAGCACGCCGTATGCAGACGACCTGCCGGTCATCGTCACACGCGAGGGGAGCAGCCTGAAGAACCAACCCGACCTCGCCGGCTTGCGCCTGGCCATGGTCGATCACTACCTGCCGGCCAGCACCGTACGCGGTCTGTATCCAAAAGCGCAGTTAAGCTTGTACCGCTCGACCCTTGCCGGGTTGGCAGCCGTCGATCTGGGCGAGGCCGATGCGTACCTGGGCGATGCCATCAGCACCGACTTCACGATTGGCAAGAACTATCAAGGCACGCTGAGAATCGACCACTTCTGTCAGGTTCCGGCTGGCGCATTTGCATTTGCCTTGGCCAGCGACAACCCTCGCTTGCATCGGCTGGTCGACATGGCGCTGGCCCGCATAAGCGAAAGCGAGCGCCTTAACATCCTGCGCCGCTGGAGCAGTGGCAACACCAGCCTGCTGTTGCAGCGCCACCTCACTGACTTGAGCAGCGAAGAAAAAGCCTGGATCGCAGCCCACCCCTACATCGATGTATTGGTCAACACTTCGCTGGCGCCATTGACGTTCAACGACGCCGAACACCGCCCAACCGGCATCACCCTTGACCTGCTGAAACAGATTTCATTGCGTACCGGGCTACAGTTCCGCCCGGTCGAAAGCGATTCGGCGCAGGCGATGGTCGAGCGCCTGGTCCGCGGCGATGCACACATGATCGGCGCCCTGGGCTACGGCGCGGAGCGCTCGAAACAGCTGCGCTATACCCGCCCCTACCTGGTCAGCCCACGCGTACTGGTTACGCGCAGCGACAGCACTTACCCCGCACAAACCAAAACGCTGGATGGCCAGCGCATCGCTTTGGTACGCGGCTCGCCGCAGAGGGCACTGCTGCAACAGCGCTATCCGCAAGCCAGGCTGGTCGAAGTGGACAACCCGCTCGGCCTCATGGAGGCCCTGGCCGGCGGGGCTGCCGATGTGGCCCTTGCCAGCCACATCAATGCCGCCTACTACATCAGCCATGTTTTCAAGGGCCGCTTGCGCATCGCCAGCGTACTGGATGAAGACCCGGCCATTGCGGCCTTCGCCGTGGCTGCGGACCAGCCGCAGCTCCAGGCCATTCTCGACAAGGCGCTGCTGAGCATTCCACCCGAAGAGCTCGACCAGCTGGCCAATCGCTGGCGCACCAGCACCCTGGTCAGCGACAGCGCTTGGCGCGATTACCGCACACTGGCCTTGCAGGTACTGGTGTTGTCGGCCCTGCTGCTGGCAGGCGTGGTGTTCTGGAACAGCTACCTGCGCAAACTGATCAATCAGCGCACCGAGGCCCAACACGCGCTGCAAGCTCAGCTGGCCCTGAGCCGAGGCCTGCTCGAACAGCTGCGTCAGGCAAAGGACGACGCCGAACAAGCCAGTCAAACCAAAAGTACCTTCCTGGCCACCATGAGCCATGAAATCCGCACCCCGATGAATGCCGTGATCGGCCTGCTGGAGTTGGCCCTGGAAGACAGCCGCGAGGGCCGTTGCGACGCCCAGACCCTGCAGACTGCCCATGACTCGGCCATCGGCCTGCTTGAACTGATTGGCGATATTCTGGACATTTCCCGCATCGAGTCCGGGCACATCACCCTGCAACCGGTGCCCACAAACCTGGTCGAACTGGTACGCGCTACCGTGCGGGTTTTCGAGGGCAACGCCCGGGCCAAAGGCTTGCTTCTGCACGCTGAGCTGCCTGCCGGGCCGGTCTGGGTGCTGGCAGACCCGCTGCGACTCAAACAGATCCTGTCCAACCTGATCAGCAACGCCATCAAATTCACCGACCGCGGCGAGGTCCAGGCCAGCTTGCTGACGCCCCCAGCCGATGGGCAAAGCCGCCTGCCAGTTGAACTGTCTGTGCGCGACACCGGCATCGGCATCAGCCCACTTGATCAGGCCCGGCTGTTCCACGCCTTCGTTCAGGCTGACGGCCCGCGAACCCACCAAGGGGCGGGCCTGGGATTGGTCATCAGCCGCACCTTTGCCGAACTGATGGGTGGCAGCTTGAGCCTGCAAAGCGTCGAAGGCGTTGGCACCAAGGTACAGGTCAGCCTGCAATTGCCAACCTGCCCAGCACCAGAGCCCGCACAGCAACTGGACCCGGTAGCGGAACGCAGCACTGGCCCGTTGGAAATCCTGGTTGTCGACGACTACCCGGCCAACCTTCTATTGCTGGAGCGGCAACTGCACACCTTGGGCCATCACGTGACCTTGGCAGACAACGGCCAGATTGCCCTGGAGCGCTGGCAGGCAGCGCGTTTCGACCTGGTGATCACCGATTGCAGCATGCCGGTCATGGACGGCCACGAACTCACCCGTCGCATTCGCAGCCTTGAAGCCGAACGCGACCTGCCGGCGTGCCAGATCCTCGGCGTGACTGCCAATGCCCAGGCCGAAGAGCGTGACCGTTGCCTGGCCAGCGGCATGGACGAGTGCCTGTTCAAGCCGATCGGCCTGCACACACTCAAGGCCCATCTCCCCCAGGCCCGCGGCGCCCAAGAAACGCCACTGCACAGTAGCGGCTTCAACCTGGCTGAGTTGCGCCACCTCACCCAGGACGACAAGCAACTGACGCGTCATCTGCTGGAACAGCTGTCGATCAGCGTTGGCGAGGACCTGACCGCCTTGCGGGCGCTGGCGCCCGGGGCCGCCGATGAGGACGTGCGTACCCTGGCTCACCGAATCAAGGGTGGCGCGAAGATGATCAGGGTGCGCGGCGTGGTGAAGGATTGCGAAGCCATCGAGAACGCTCATGCGCGGGGCCTGCCAACGGCTGTCGAACGTGAACGGCTGCAAATCAGCCTGCAGGCCCTGCTGAACGAACTGAAGGATGCGCTCAATGCAATTGCAACGTCGAGCTGATCTGGCTGATCGCATCCACCACGTGCCGTGAGCCCTGCTGGATTTCCATGATCACCGTACCGGCCTCATTGGCCAGCGCAACCCCATGACCGGTGCGGGTCAAACTCGATTGCATGCTGGCCACCGCCAGCAGTGACAGGTCGTGGTTCTGCCGTACAACGTCGACGATTTCCAGGGTTGCCTTGCTGGTCCGCGCCGCCAGGTTGCGCACCTCGTCGGCTACCACGGCAAAACCTCGCCCGTGCTCACCGGCGCGGGCCGCCTCGATGGCCGCATTCAGGGCCAACAGGTTGGTCTGGTCGGCAATTCCACGTATGGTCAGCACGATCTGACCGATTACATCCGATTGCTTGCTGACCGCGTCGATGCTGCGGGCAGCGTCGTTCAGCTCATGGGAAATCTGCTCGATTACCTGCACCGTCTGCTGTACCACCTCGGTGCCCTTGCGCGCGCAGGCATCGGTCTGCATGGAACTGGCATGGGCGGCATCGGCGGCGGTTTGCTGCGTGCTGACCTGGCGGGTGATGTCACTGGCGAACTTCACCACTTTGTACAAGCGGCCCTTGCTGTCGAATATCGGGTTGTAAGAGGCCTCCAGATAGACCATCTGGCCCTGCTTGTTGATGCGCTCGAAGCGGTGCGAATGGTACTCGCCGCGGTTGAGCGATGCCCAGAACTCGCGGTACTCAGCCGACTCGCGCTCCTGCGGCAGGCAAAACAGCCCGTGATGGCGGCCGACTACCTCGTCCAGGCGATAGCCCATGGTATCGAGGAAGTTCTGGTTGGCCTTGATCACGCGGCCTTGCGGGGTGAACTCGATCACCGCCATGGAGCGGCTGATGGCCTTGAGCAGGCTCTCGCTCTCGTGCTCCAGCACCACCCGCTGGCTGATGTCCGCTGCCACCTTGATCACACTGGTGACTTGGCGGTGCTCATCCAGCACCGGCATGTAACTGGCCTCCAACCAGACCTCACGGCCGGCCTTGTCGAGGCGTTCGAATGTACCGCTGATGGCCTTGCCTTGGCCCAATTCGCGCCACAATTGTTGGTATTCGGCACTTTGCGCGTAGCCCGGCTCGCAAAACACCCGGTGATGCTTGCCACGCAGTTCGTCGGCGCTATAGCCCATGGCCTGGCAGAAACGCTCGTTGGCATCGAGGATGGTGCCATCCGGGGCGAACTCGATCATCGCCATCGAACGGCTGATCGCCGCCAATTTGGCTTGCGTGCCGCTCAAGGCCTGGTGAGTGCGCTGGATCTCAACCAAATCGGATTTGCGATGGAAATCGAACATGACGCCGGGCTCCTTTATGCGCGGTGTCCTGAGCATAGATCGCCGTTGGCGCCGTGCAAGCACAGTGCTATCACTTTAGGATTACTACATTAATAGGACAGAACGGCTGCACAGCTACGGGCTCCCGCTACGAACTCTCGCGCACCATCAGCTCAAAGCCCAGATCCTGCTGCGTATCCGCCACCCGCTTGCCATCGAGCAACGCCAGCAGCGCCTGCGCCGCGCCACGCCCAACGGCTGCCCGGGGCGTGCGAATCGAGGTCAGGCGCGGCACCATGTGGGCCGACGCCGGCAAGTCGTTGAACCCCACCATCGCCACCTGGCGGGGCACTTCCACCCCTTGGCGCAATGCCTGCAGCACCGCCCCCTGCGCCAGGTCGTCGTTGCAGAAGAAGATACCGTCGACATCTGGCGCCTGCTGCAGCAACTGGCTGAACAGCACACTGCCCAGGGCAATGGATGAAGGCTGCGGCGCCAGTACCTCCAGCTCGGCCGCCTGCAAACCGGCCTCAGCCAACGCCTGGCGGAAACCTTCGGCCCGCTGCATCACCCGTGGGTCGAGCTGCGCGGCAATGAACGCCAGGCGTTTGCGCCCGCGCTCGATCAAGTGCCGGGCCGCGGCGCGCCCGGCCTGCTGCTGCGAAAAACCGACCGACAATGCCCCTGGCTCGCCATTGAGTTCCATCATGTGCACACACGGCACACCGCTGGCGGTCAACATCTGCCGCGCCGCGTCGCTGCGCTCGAAACCGGTCAACAGCATGCCGCAGGGCTGGTAGGCCAGGTAATTACGGATCAGGTTTTCTTCTTCGGCAAGGTCGTAGTGATAGTTGCCGATCAGCACCTCGAGCCCACGGGGGCGCATGACCTCGTGAATGGCTTCCAGGGTGTCGATGAACAGCTGGTTGGACAGCGACGGGATCAACACCACCACCGACTGGCTGCGAGCCGAGGCCAAGGCGCGGGCTGCCGGGTTGGCCACATAGCCCAGGCTCGCCGCTGCAGCGACGACCTTCTCGACCAGCTCTGGCGCAACCGTGCTGACCCCGCGCAAGGCGCGCGAAGCGGTGATGGGGGAAACCCCGGAAAGCCTGGCAACTTCTGCCAGGGTTGGACGACCTGTAGTACGGGAGCCGGTGCGGGTCATGGATGTTGTAATTTTACTACTTGCAAGGAGAGGGAACGGCCACTAAGGTAGCGCTGTCTCAGGACGCAGGCAATGTAATCTTTGGCGGCAGCCACCGCGCGCTCGCTACCAAGCGTCCATACTGCGTAAGGACAAGACCAATAACACCGGGGAGGTGGCTGTTCGTCGGCGACGAGACAGCGCTATCTCACCCCGCAGGAGGTACTGATGAATTCTCCCCTGTCCGCCATCGTGGTAATGGGCGTGGCCGGTTGCGGCAAAAGCTGCATCGGCGCTGCCATTGCTGCCAGAAGCGGCGGCCGCCTGATTGAAGGCGACGCTTTTCACCCTGCCGAAAACATCCGCAAGATGAGCGCTGGCATCCCGCTGGACGACAGCGACCGTGCCGGCTGGCTGGTGCGCCTAGGCCAGGAGTTGCAGGCCACCACCCAGGCCGGGGAACGCCCGATACTGACCTGCTCGGCGCTCAAGCGCCGCTACCGCGATACCCTGCGCGATGCCATGCCAGGGCTGGTGTTCGTATTTCTCGAACTGTCGCCCGCCGAGGCCGAAAAACGCGTGCTGGCGCGCCCTGGGCACTTCATGCCGGCCAGCCTCATCGACAGCCAGTTTGCTGCCCTCGAATCGCCACATGGCGAGCCGCTCACACTGGCACTGGACGCCACCCAGCCCATCGATGCGCTCGCCGAAGCGGTAGACCGCTGGCTAAAGCGCGCCGGTGAGCAGGGCCTGGCGCAAACCGCCTGACCCCGCGGTTTTCCCGGCTCACCAAAGACAGCGCTACCTCGACCCGCAGGTGCGGGAATAGTTCCAAGACGCTACGCCAAAAACAACGATAAGATCGAGGCCTTCAAACCATGTTCGGACTGGCTACTGACACCTTTCTGCTGCTCGACGCGCTGGTTACCATCGTCGGGCTGATCCTGCTGATCACCCACTTCAAAGTGCACCCCTTCGTTGCCCTCACCCTCGCGGCCGGCTTCCTTGGCCTGACCTCCGGCATGCCGGTGGCCAAGGTCATGAAGTCGTTCCAGGATGGTTTTGGCGGTGTGCTTGGCTTCGTCGGCATCGTGCTCGCCTTGGGCACCATGCTGGGCAAGCTGATGGCCGACTCTGGGGGGGCCGACCAGATCGCGCAAACCCTGATCCGCGCCTTCGGCAAGAAGAACGTGCATTGGGCGATGATGTTCGCCGCCTTCCTGGTGGGCATACCGCTGTTCTTTGAAATCGGCTTTGTGCTGCTGATTCCGCTGGTGTTCATCGTTGCCCGGCGCTCCGGGGTGTCGCTGGTGAAAATCGGCATACCGCTGCTGGCGGGCCTTTCGGTGGTGCACGGCCTGGTGCCGCCACACCCGGGCCCATTGCTGGCGATTGGCATTTTCCACGCCGATATTGGCAAGACCATCTTCTACGGCCTGATCGTCGCACTGCCCACCGCGATCATCGCCGGTCCGCTGTTCGGCAACTTCATCTCCCGCTACATCCCGGGCAACCCGTCCCAGGAACTGATGGACCAAATTGCCAAGGAGTCCGACCAGGGCAACCTGCCAAGCTTCAGCATCACCCTGATCACGGTGCTGCTGCCGGTCGCGCTGATGCTGCTGAAGACCTTCGCCGACGTGGTGTTGCCGGCCGAGCATATCGTGCGCCAGTGGATGGACCTGATCGGCCACCCCATCACTGCCCTGCTCGCGGCCCTGCTGCTGGCCTTTTACACGTTTGGTTCTGCCCGCGGCTTCAACCGCCAGCAGATCATGAAAATGCTCGACCAGAGCCTGGCCCCCACGGCGGCCATCGTGCTGATCGTGGGTGCAGGCGGCGGCTTCAAGCAGATGCTGGTGGACACCGGTGTCGGCAACGTGATCGGGCAAATGGCCGTGCAGGCGGAGATTTCGCCCATCATGCTGGCCTGGCTGGTGGCAGCGGTAATCCGCATCGCTACTGGCTCCGCCACGGTCGCCACCATTACCGGTGCGGGCATTGTGGCACCGGTAATCGACCTGGTACCGGGCGTGAACCGTGAGTTGCTGGTGCTGGCCACCGGTGCGGGCTCGTTGATCCTGTCACATGTGAACGACGCCGGCTTCTGGCTGGTGAAGCAGTATTTCAACATGACTGTAGCGGAAACCTTCAAGACCTGGAGCATGATGGAAACCATCCTCTCGGTGGTTGGCATCATCTTCATCATGTTGTTGGCGCAGGTGGTGTAACCGTTTATCGGGGTAATGGCACCTTGATGCTCAGGGTAGGGCCGAAGGAAATATCAGACCTACCCTAAGCCAAGGAGCCTGTCATGCCCCGCTCAAGCATTCTGCTGATTGCCCTGCTCGCCTCGCCACTGGCCTTCGCCGTCGGCACCGGCCCGACCTACCCTGACGATCCGCACAACCCGGCACCCCGGCCGGGCGTGGATAGCACCCTCAACCCGATCGAAAAGCCCATGCCGCGGGATACTGACACGCGCATTCAAGGTAACGACCCCGAAAGCCCGCCGGCCAAGCAAAATGACAACCGCGACCTGCCGGGGATGGATGGCAGCGGTTCGGAGGGTACCGGTCCTCAGGGAAATAGTGGCACCCGTACAGGTACCCCCTGAGTACGCTACTCAATGGGCCACCGCTCGACATTGCAGGTTATGTATTCCCTGTGGGAGCGGGTTCACCCGCCCGGTTGAGTAAGATTGACTGTTTGTTACCACTGGCGTTTATCAGGACGTGTCAGCCCCAGCTTCTCGATCCGGTAACGCAGCATGTCCCGCGACAACCCGAGCATCCGCGCTGACTTGGTCACGTTCCAGTCCGTACGGTCCAGCGTCTTGCACACGAGGTCGCGCTCCATGTCCGGCAGGCTGGTGCCTGGCTCCGGCTCGTGCCGCGGCATTTCGAACATCGCAGGTGCCGGCTGCGGCACCAATGGCTCGTCAATCAAGGTCATGCACAGGTTCAACTGGTGCGCCTGTATCACCTCATTCGGCGCCAGCAACACGGTCTGCTCAAGCATATTGCGCAGCTCGCGGACGTTGCCGGGCCAGCTATAGCCCAGCATCAGGCTCTCGGCTTCGGCGGAAAAGCGCAGGTTCGGCTTGCCATAACGCCGGCCATGGTGGGCCAGGAAATGCCTTGCCAGCAACAGGATGTCCTGACCACGGGCATACAGGCGCGGTACCTTCAGGGCGATGATGCGCAGGCGGAAAAACAAGTCGCGGCGGAACTTGCCCTGCTGCACCATCTGCTCCAGGTTGCAGTTGGTGGCGCTGATGACCCGCAGGTCAACCTTGCGCTCCTTCACCGCACCAATCCGGCGGATACTGCGATCTTCCAGCAGCTTGAGCAACTTGGCCTGCAACACCAGGTCCATCTCGCCAATCTCGTCGAGGAACAACGTGCCACCGTCTGCAGCCTCCACCAGGCCCAGCCGCCGCTCCTTGGCATCAGTGAACGCGCCCTTCTCGTGACCGAACAGCTCGGCCTCCAGCAAGTTGGCAGGGATCGAGGCGCAGTTGAATTCGATGAACGGCCCCTTGCTGCGAGAGCCGTCAAAATGCAGGGCCCGCGCCACCAGCTCCTTGCCGGTGCCGGTCTCGCCTTCGACCAGCACCGGTGGCAGGTCGTCGCAGGCCATGCGCCGCTCGGCATCCAGCACCTGTTGCAACGTGTGCTTGAGGGTGAGCATTACCGGCGAATCGCCGATCAACGCCTGCAACCCGGATTTCTGCGCCTCGCGTTCCTGGTAAAACGACAGCGTGCGCTCCATGCGTTCGGCCGCCAATGCCTTGTCCAGGGTCAATTTGAGCTCGGCGAGCACCACGGGCTTGGTCAGGTAATGGAAGGCACCCTCCTTCATCGCCTGCACGGCGTCTTCGACATTGCCGTAGCCGGTCATCATGATCACTTTCAGGCCAGGTACCTGCGCCACCAAGCTGCGCAGCAAGTCGTGGCCGCTCATGCCCGGCAGCGAGTTGTCAGTTAGCACCGCGTCGGGCTGAGCCCGCTTGATCTGCTCCAGCGCAAGCTCGGCGCTGTGGCACACGGTGACTTCAAAGCCCTTGAGGCTGAGGTAGGTGCGAATGTTGTCAGCGAGGATTTCATCATCCTCGACGACCAGGATGCTGTGCTCCATGTTCCCCTCCCGCTGCGATATTGAATGTAAGGCTGACGCGGGTTCCTTCCTCTTGGCGGCTGCTCAGGCTGACCGAGCCGCCAAACCGTTCCATGATGCGCTTGACCAGGGCCAGCCCTACACCGAGGCCACCCTGCTTGGTCGTGAAGAACGGCTTGAACACCATCCGCTCCTGCTGTTGGCTCATGCCCTTGCCAGTGTCGGTAAGCACGAACTCGGCACGCTGGCCATCCTGTACGTTGACCTGGGCAGTCAGCATGCCGCCCGCCGGCATGGCCTCCAGGGCATTGGAGAACAGGCTGTTGAGAATCTGCGTGAGCTGCAGCGGCTGGCTGGCCACCCACTGCTGATCAGGCCCTTCGAAATGGAAGCGCACACCATTGCGCTCGATCTGCTGGACGAACGCCAGGTGGGTGTCCTCGATGGCGGCCACCAGGTCCACAGCCTCTGCCTCGTCACTGACCGGGCGCAACGACACCAGCAAGTCGCGCACCCAGCGCGACATGCGGTCGACCTGGCTGATGATGTCGGTGATGTTTTTCTGCGCCGCTGGGTTGGCGATTTCCTGCGCCAGTTCGGCGCTGGAGCGGATGTTGGCCAACGGGTTGCGCAGGCTGTGCGCCACAGCAGACGACATCTCGCCCAGCGCCACGTAGGTTTCGCTGGCCACCAGCCGGTCCTGTTGCAGATGCAGCATCTGCGCCGCCCGACGTACGATCCAGAACAGCCCGAAGTAGATCAGCGCTCCACCCACCAGGGTCGAAGCCCAGATCAGTACATAGCCGCGCTGGATGCGCCGTATCAGGTCCTGTGGCTCCTTGTAGATCTCCACCATGGCCAGCACCTGTTCACCTTGGCTGTCGAACAGGGGGATGTAGTTCTCGATGAACAGGTAGCGCGGTTCACGCAGGAACTTCTGCTCCTCGCGGTCATCTTCAGCCTTGTGATAGCTGGCCGACACCGCCCTGCGCGAATGGAAAGCACGGTCCAGATCGCCATCAGCCTCTATCCGCTTGCCGATAAGCTCGACGTTGGTGGACCAGACGATGGTGCGGTCGCGGGCATAGACATTGGCCAGCAAAATATCAGGCAGGTGCTCGACATGGTCAAGAAATTCGACCCGGGTCGATTCGGCCAGCGCCGGGGCAAACTGCAGGTGCTGCTGGTCCAGGCGCGGGTCGAGCAGTTCGCCCATGGTGGTGCCCGGTGGCAACTGCGAATGGCGGACCTCGGCCTGGGCCATGGCCTGGATGAACTGCGCGGTCAGCATCGCATCACGCTGCACGCTATCGCGGACCACGAAGCGCGTGGACACATAACCCAGCCCGCCCGCCACCGCAGTGATGATCAACAGGCTGATGACTGAAAACCAGCGCAGCAGGTTGAACTCACGCAAGGGTACGGCCAGACCGCTGGCACTCGCACTGGCCTTGTCGCGAACATCGTTTTCCAGCATCTGCATGGCGTGGTTCCCGCACAGTGCGTCCGTTCAGAAATGCATCAAGGCCAACAGCAGCAGCCAGTTGATAGCACCCCACCTGGGCAGCCCTGGCTGCCATTTGTCGTGTGTAGCGCTCCGCACATCACCAAGCAAGAAGTTGGCCAGCCAAACCCAGAGGACCGTAAAGCTATAATTTTCAATGCTTTAAGGTGCATAGTTAAATGCGACTTCAAGAAAAGGCCCCACAGTTGGGTAATAAGTACCCAGGAACCACTGATCTCATATATATCAACGTGTTAGAAACTATTCTTAGCGCAAAACATTAATTTCTGACCAATCGGAAATTCAACGACACCCGGGTGCCATGGCCCTCACTGCTGCTGAGCCTGACGGTGCCGCCGAAGCGCTCCATGATACGTTTCACCAGCACCAGGCCCACCCCCAGCCCACCTTGCTTGGTGGTAAAAAATGGCCGGAAGGCCATGCGCTGCTGCACTTCGCTCATGCCCCTGCCATTGTCAGACAGGCGCAAGGTCAGGCCACGCCGGTCATGGCGTACCACCTCGATACGCAACCGTCCGCCCTGATCCATCGATTCGAGGGCATTGGCGATCAAACTGCTGAATATCTGCCGCAGTAAAGCCGGATGCCCCAATACCTGTACCGCCGGTAACGGCTGCAGGTCCAGGCTTACCCCGCCACGCGCCAGCGGCACGGCGTAGGTTTGAAGGCTGTCCTGCAAGGCCAGCGTCAAGTCCACCGCAACCGCCTCATCGTTCAGCGGACGCAGCGACTGCAGCATCTGGCGGATCCACTGCGACATCCGGTCAACCTGGCTGATGATGTCGTTGATATTGCGCTGCGCCGGGCCTTCGTCGAACGCTTGGGCCAACTCGGCACTGGAGCGGATACTGGCCAGCGGGTTGCGCAGGCTGTGGGCCACCGCTGAGGACACCTCCCCCAACGCGACATAGGTTTCGTTGTTGATCAGCCGCTTCTGCTGCACCGCCAGCAGCCGTGCAGCGCGGTGCATGATGCCGTACAGGCCGACGTAGACCAGCGCGGCGCCGACGGTGATCGCCAGCCAGATCAGTATCAGGCCATGCTCGATGCGCACAATCAGGTCATGGGGCTCTTTGTAGATTTCGACCATTGCCGTGACGTGCTCGCCATCGGCAGCGAACAGCGGAATGTAGTTTTCGATGAACAGCTGCTCGGGCGGGGTGACGAATTTCTGCTCGGCACGGGCCTGTTCGAAGTTGTGGTAGCTGGCCGAGACCCGCATCTTGTACTCGAACGCCCTCGCCAGGTCGTCGTCAGTATCAATCAGCTTGCCAATCAGCGCCGGGTTGGTGGACCAGATCACCGTAAGGTCCGGGGCATAGATGTTGGCCAGCAGCATGTCTGGCAGGTGGGCGATGTGGTCGAGGAACTCGCCGCGAGCCTTGCGCCGGGCATCCGGGTCGACGTCCGGCAGGTTGCCAGGGTCGGTGCGCGGGTCCAGCAACTCGCCCATGGTGCGCACGTTGGGGATCGACACATGGCGCACTTCGGCGTCGGCGATAGAGGTAATGAACTGTGCCGTGAGCAAGGCATCGCGCTCAACGCTTTCATCAATGATGAAACGGCTGGATATCAACCCAAGTCCGGCAGCCACCGAAACGATGATGGCCAGGCTGACCCAGGCATACCAGCGCAACAGGTTGAATGGCTTGCGTGGGGCTGCCAGTTCGTTACCGGCAGGCACTTCTATGGCGTCGGAACGAGGGGCGATGTCCATGGTGGGCTCCACAGCTGAGCACCTTCAGAAGGTTATAGCCCAGACCTGGGGAAGCCGTAGTGCTAAATTGATGGCATCCGCCGAAGGGTATTACTCCAACCCCTGTAACTTGCGATATTCGCGCAGCACGGTGGGTACATAACGCCGGGTCTCGGCAAACGGCGGCACGGCGCCGCGCCGCATTACGGCATCCGGGCCGGCGTTGTAAGCCGCCACAGCCAGGGTGATGTCGTTGTCAAACAAGGTAAGCATCTGCTTGAGGTAGCGTGCCCCGCCCTGCACGTTGTCTTCGGGGTCCAGGCGATCTTCCACACCCATTTCACGTGCTGTATCCGGCATCAACTGCATCAGCCCTACCGCGCCCGCAGACGACCGGGCCTTGGGGTTGTAGCCAGATTCGGCCTTGATCAGCGCATGCAACAGCGCTGGAGGGACGTTGTGGGCCCGCGCGGCGGCAGCGACCAGTTCAGCGTAGGGTCGGCCGGTGATCATCTGCGCATTGGCCGGGCCGGCCTGTGCCAACGGCTCGTTGATCACCTTTTCATAATGGCGCCCAGGCCGATGGACGTTGGTCAGTACGTAGCCGCCCTTGGCATCGATGGAGATGTACACATCAGCCTGGGCGACACCTGCCGCCAGCCATATCAAACCGAGGATGAGTCCACGCATGACGGTCGCCTCTTCGTCGTGGCCCCCGAAGTGGGGGAAATGCCCCGGAAACCCGAGGTCGATGACCACGACGCAAGCACTGTGCCGCTTCCGGCACCGCATGGCGCAAGGCCCCGAGGCAGACGTGCACGGCTGTTGCATGGTGCCTGTCAACCTGTGTCCCCATGCAGTGGAGGGCTTCACCATGCAGCGCAGAACCAAACCGCAACGTGGCTTCACCCTGCTCGAACTCCTGGTGGTGCTGGTGGTGCTCGGCCTGCTGGCCGGCATCGTCGCGCCCAAGTACTTCAGCCAGCTCGGTCGCTCCGAAGCCAAAGTGGCGCGGGCGCAGATTGAAGGGCTGAGCAAGGCGCTGGATTTGTATCGCCTGGAAGTCGGCCACTACCCCAACAGTGAGCAAGGCCTGCAGGCCCTGGTCATCGCCCCCAATGGTGAAGCGCGCTGGACCGGCCCGTACCTGCAGAAGGCCGTGCCGCAGGACCCCTGGGGCCGCCCATACATCTACCGGCAACCTGGCGAAAACGGCGGTGAATACGACCTGTTGTCGATGGGCAAGGACGGCCAGCCCGGGGGTGACGGGGAAAACGCCGAAATCACCAGCTGGCAGTAAGGAGAGTGGCCATGCGCTATAGCCTCAAGGCCCTGGGCAGACAGGGCGTGGTGCAGTTGCAGATCGACGCCGAGGACGCCGACCAGGCCCGCCGCCAGGCCGCGGATCAGGGCCTGCGTGTGCTCAGCCTGCGCAGCAACGGCGGTGCCCTGCGCGGCATGGCCAGGCGGCGCCAAGCGGCCTTTGACCTGGTGCTGTTCAGCCAGGAACTGTCAACCCTGCTAAATGCCGGGCTGCCGCTGATCGACGCACTGGAGAGCCTGGCGGAAAAGGCGCCTGCAGCCACCACCCGCAAGGTGCTGGCCGAGCTGGTACGCCAGTTGTACGAAGGCCGATCGCTGTCCCAGGCCCTGGGCCAGCAGCCGCGGATATTTCCGCCGCTGTATGTGGCGCTGGTGCAGTCCAGCGAACGCACCGGGGCGCTGGGCGATGCCCTCACGCGCTACATCAGCTACCGCCAGCGCCTGGACCTGGTTCGGCAAAAGCTGGTGGGGGCCTCGGTCTACCCGTTGCTGCTGTTGCTGGTGGGGGGCGGCGTGGTGCTGTTCCTGCTCGGCTATGTGGTGCCGCGTTTCAGCCAGGTGTTCGAGGGCATGGGCACCGAATTGCCCTGGCTGTCACGGGTATTGATGCAGATCGGGCTGTTCCTGCACGCCCAGCAACTGCCGCTGGCGCTGGGCACGCTCAGTGGGGTCACGGCACTGTGGCTGCTGCGCCGCCACCCACGGGTACGGCGCTGGGCCTCCTGCCAGTTGCGCCGCCTGCCGGCGCTGCATCAACGCTTGATGATGTACGAGCTGGCGCGCTTCTACCGCTCGTTGGGCATCTTGCTGCAAGGCGGCATTCCCATCCTGACCGCCATGGGCATGGCCCGCGGCCTGCTCGGTAGCGCAGCAGCCCAGGGCCTGGGCCAGGCCAGCCAGCGGGTGGGCGAAGGGCTGCCACTGTCCGATGCGCTGGAAGCCGGCCACCTGGTTACCCCGGTGTCGCTGCGCCTGCTGCGGGCCGGGGAGCAGTCCGGCAACCTGGGGGAAATGCTGGAACGCTGCGCCGACTTCCATGACCAGGAAATCGGCCGCTGGGTGGAATGGTTCGTGAAACTGTTCGAACCGCTGCTGATGACGTTCATCGGCCTGCTGATCGGCCTGATCGTGATCCTGATGTACATGCCGATCTTCGAACTGGCCTCGAGCATTCACTGAATGGCCAGGCCCAGGCTCTCGCGCAGTGTGCTGCCCTCGTAAGCCGTGCGGTACACCCCGCGCTCCTGCAGCAGCGGCACCACCTCCTGGGTAAACCGGCGAAACTGCCCGGGGTGGCCGATGTAGATGTTGAAACCATCCAGCGCCCGCGCCTCGAACCACTCGGTCATTTTTGCCGCGACCGTTTCGGCCGAGCCAACGAAGGCACCTGGGCGCAGCTTACGCCCGAACTCCACCGCCTGGCGCAGGCTGAACCCCTGCTCCCAGGCCTGGTCGGCGATGCGCTTGGCATTGGTGAAAAAGCTGCTGCGCGCATGCTCCAGGCTGTCCTGCGGGAACGGTGCATCGAGGTCGTACTGGCTGAAGTCGTGCCAGCCGAAGTTGCGCCCGAACTCTTTGAGCGCCAGCTCGAAGCTATGGTCCTGCTGGTGGTAGTGGCGTTCGATCTCGCGGGCGTGTTCGTCGGTGTCGCCCACGTAGATCTCGGCACCGGGCAATACCAGCAGTTGCTCCGGGTCACGCCCCAGCCGCGCAGCGCGGCCTTTCACATCGCGGTAGAACGCCTGGCCCTGCTCGATACTGGCAGCATGGGTGAAGATGACATCTGCCGTGGCGGCCCCAAGCTCGCGCCCTTGCTGCGAATCGCCGGCCTGGAAAATGACCGGCTGGCCCTGGGGGGAACGCTGAATATTCAATGGCCCTACGACCGAGAAGTGTTCGCCCTTGTGGTGAAGGGCATGCATCCGGCCCGGATCGAGGAATTGACCGGTAGCGCGGTTGCGCGGGAACGCCCCGTCTTCATAGGACTGCCATAGGCCCTGAACCACCGCCACATGCTCCTGGGCACGGGCATAACGGGTGTCATAGTCGTAGTGCTCGTCACGGCCATAGTTGCCGGCGGTACCGGCGTCACCGCTGGTGACCACGTTCCAGCCAGCGCGGCCCTTGCTGATCAGGTCCAGCGAGGCCAGGCGGCGGGCGACGTTGAAGGGTTCGTTGTAGGACGTGGTCAGGGTGCCGACCAGGCCGATGTTACGGGTAGTCACTGCCAGCGCCGAGAGTAGGGTCAACGGCTCCAGGCGGTTGAGATAATGCGACGGTGAGCCGGGGGTGATGTACTGGCTGTCGACGATGAAGATGAGGTCGAACAGCGCCGCTTCAGCCTGGCGGGCGATGTCGATGTACCAGTCGATGTTGACGCTGGCATCGGCGGGCAGCTCCGGGTCGAGCCACAGGTTGTGCCGGCCTGGGCCGCCGCAGCCCATGGTCAGGGCACCAAGCTTGATTTTGCGGGTGGTCATGTACAGCTCCTCATAACAGTTGTTGCCTGTACCGGCCCAATCGCCGGCAAGCCAGCTCCCACAGGTTTTCCACTGAACCCACGGCTGTGGTGATCCTGTGGCCGCTGGCTTGCCGGCGATTGGGCCACGGCAGGAAAACTCAGTGGTCGAACGCAGCCGCGAACGAGGTATCGAACAGGCTCGACGCCGGGTAGTTCTTGATCAGCCCCAGCCCGGCAAAAAAGTCCACGGTCTTCTGCGCATCCACGATCACCTGCGGGTTCAGCGGTGCCACATCGGTACGTGCGCGGGCAAACCAGGCGCGCGCAATGTCGCGATCGGCACGGGTGCGTTTTGCCCAGGCATCGGCATAAGCCTCGGTATGGGCCGGGTCGCTCAGGGTCCAGTCACGGGCCTTTTTCAGACGCTGCAGAAAATCACTGATCTGCGCCCGCTTGGCCTCCACCGCCTTGGCATTGGCCACCACGAAACTCTGCGCCGGTATCAACCCTTCGGCCGTGGCCAGCACGCGCGCCCCTTGGCGCTCCTGCTGGGTGACATAGGGCTCCCAGGTCGCGATCACATCCACTGAACCGCCATCCAGGGCATGGGAGGCGTCCAGGGCGCTGAGGTAGCGCAGCTCCAGGGCATCACGTGGCACGGGGGCCTTGTCCAGCGCGCTGAACAGCAACTGCTGGCTCCAGGAGCCCTTCCAGATCGCCGCACGTTTGCCGCGCAGGTCTTCGAGGCTGTGAATGTTCGAGTCCTTGCGCGCCAGAATCGCCACGCCATCCAGGTTCTGCCGGCTTACCGCAATCACCTTGATCGGCGCGCCCAAGGCGCCCAGGAACAACGGTGGCGCATCGCCCAACAGGCCGATGTCCAGGCTGCCCACGTTCAGCGCCTCGGCTACCGGCGAGCCGGCCGTAAACTGCTTCCACTCCAGGGTATACGGCAGGTCGTCGAGCACGCCGGCCGCTTCCATCACCGCCCGGGCATTGAAGCTCTGGTCACCGACCACCAGGGTTTGCGCGGCAGCGGTCAGGCTGAGGGAGCTGGCCAGCACACAGGCGGCCAATTGTTTTAGATATCGCACGTTCGTCTCCAGGTACCGTCGGGGTACATCAGGCCGATCCGCGCGTGCGGTCTCGTGGGGGCATGGGGCTTTCATATTCACTTTGAATATAAATAACGCAATGCTTATAAGTTATCGATTAAGCGCAGTGCCGTGAAATTCGTTTTGGGCATAACCTAATGCTTTGCCCATTGCGCACATTTCAAAACAGATCAGCCACTCTGTAAATGCGTTTTTTGCATATTAGCTTATTCATATTTTTACTTTTGAGAATATTCAGCGCATTTGCTAGGGTTAGCCCAAACCGTCAGCCGAGCCTGAATCATGAGCCAACCCCTGCGCCTTGAGCGCCTGCGCACTTTCATTGACGCGCTTGCGCAACTGGTGGACCAAGAAACCGACGAAGCCACCCTCCTCGACCACGGCCAAGGCCTGCTGCGCAGCCTGGTCGCCCATGACGACTGGTTGCCCGAGGCACTGGCGCAGCCAGACCCGGCCCGTTACCAGCAATATTTGCTGCACTGCGATTCGCGCCAGCGCTTTTCCATCGTCAGCTTCGTCTGGGGGCCAGGCCAGCAGACACCCATTCACGACCATCGGGTGTGGGGCTTGATCGGCATGCTGCGCGGCGCCGAATACTCGCAAGGCTTTGCCCGCAGCGAACACGGCGCCCTACTACCAGCAGGCGCGCCCGTGCGCCTCGAGCCCGGTCACGTAGAGGCCGTTTCGCCGCGCATCGGCGATGTGCATCAGGTCAGCAATGCGTTCGACGACCGGGTGTCGATCAGCATCCACGTCTATGGCGCCAACATCGGTGCCGTCAGCCGCGCGGTGTACTCGCCCGACGGCAGCGAAAAACCGTTCATTTCCGGCTATTCCAACAGCCTTCTGCCCAACATCTGGGACCTGTCCAAAGAGAACCCTGCCCCATGAGTACCGTTGCCACCCGCTCCTACCAAGACATTCGCCAGGCCTTGCTGGCCCATGAAGAACTGGCGCTGATCGATGTGCGCGAGGAAGACCCGTTCGCCCAGGCACACCCCCTGTTCACTGCCAACATCCCCTTGTCCAAGCTGGAACTGGAGATTTTCGCCCGCGTGCCACGGCGCGACACCCGCATTACGGTGTATGACGAAGGTGAAGGCCTGGCACATCAGGCCGCCGAACGCCTGCTGGCGTTAGGGTACAGCGATGTCGCATTGCTCGAAGGCGGCCTGGCCGGCTGGCGCGCCGCCGGTGGCGAGCTGTTCCGTGACGTGAACGTGCCGAGCAAGGCCTTTGGCGAGCTGGTTGAAAGCGTGCGCCATACCCCGTCGCTGGCGGCCGAACAGGTGCAAGCGCTGCTGGACGACAACGCCGATGTGGTGGTGCTCGACGCCCGCCGCTTCGACGAATACCAGACCATGAGCATCCCGGGGGGCATCAGCGTGCCGGGTGCCGAGCTGGTACTGCGGGTTGCCGAACTGGCGCCCAGCCCCGCTACCCAGGTCATCGTCAACTGCGCAGGACGCACCCGCAGCATCATCGGCACCCAGTCGCTGGTCAACGCCGGCATCCCCAACCCCGTGGCTGCCCTGCGCAACGGCACCATCGGCTGGACCCTGGCCGGGCAAGCGCTGGCGCACGGCCAGGAGCGCCGCTTCGCCGAGGTGAGCGACAACACCCGCGCCAACGCCGCCCAACGCGCACGCAATGTGGCCGACCGTGCCGGTGTGCTGCGCCTGGAGCGCGAAGCCCTGGCCGCCTGGCAGGCCGATACCCAGCGCACCACCTACCTGTTCGATGTGCGCACCCCCGAGGAATATGCCCACGGCCACCTGCCGGCCAGCCGCAGTGTACCGGGCGGGCAACTGGTGCAGGAAACCGACCACGTCGCCAGCGTGCGCGGGGCGCGCATCGTGCTGGTGGATGATGACGGCGTGCGGGCCAACATGAGTGCTTCATGGCTGGCGCAAATGGGCTGGCAGGTCGCCGTGCTCGATGACCTGTCGGCGCAAGATTTCAGCGAGACCGGCGATTGGCAGCCCCCCCAACCTCCACTGCCTGCAGTCTCCGAAATCGGGGTCGAGCAGCTGGACGACTGGCTGCAAACGCCAGGCACCGTGCTGCTGGACTTCACCACCAGTGCCAACTACGTGAAACGCCACATTCCGGGTGCCCACTGGGCAATTCGCGCGCAGTTGCCGCAGGTGCTGGAACAGCTGCCAGTAGCCGAGCGCTATGTACTGACCTGCGGCAGCAGCCTGCTGGCACGCTTTGCGGCGGTAGACTTGCAGGCGCTTACGCAGACACCGGTGTACGTACTGGAGGGCGGCACGGCGCGGTGGATTGCGGCAGGCAAGCCGCTGGAAAGTGGCGAAACGCACCTGGCGGTGGCGCGTACCGACCGTTATCGCCGGCCCTATGAAGGCACTGATAACCCGCGGGAGGCCATGCAGGGGTACCTGGACTGGGAGTTCGGGCTGATTGCCCAGCTAGAGCGGGATGGCACCCACGGGTTCAACGTATTGAGCTGAGATTGCCGGGGGCGCGTTGCGCCCCTTTTCGCAACACATCACCGCCCCTGCCTGTTCCGGGCAGCGTCTCTTCCCCCTCACCTTTGTAGCTGGGCCATTGCTGAATGTGCGTAATTGAAATAAATTGCGACTAATTCTCATTAGCGCGCAACAGCACCATGCCTGACTCCCTCCCCTCGACCGGACACAGCCTGGCCGGCCTGTACGCCAACCACCATGGCTGGCTGGTGAACTGGCTGCGTGGCCGCCTGCAGTGTTCGCAGCAGGCCGCCGACCTGGCCCAGGACACGTTCGTGCGTGTACTGCTGGCCGACCGCAGCCAGCCTTTGCTCAGTGAACTGCGCGAGCCACGCCACTTTCTGGTCACCATGGCCAGGCGCGTGATGATTGACAGCTTCCGCCGTCGGGCACTGGAGCAGGCCTACCTGCAACTGTTGGCCGAACAGCCCGAACAGTATGCGATTTCCCCCGAGGAACGCTGGATGCTGGTAGAAACCCTGCAAGCACTGGATGCGATGCTTGAAGGCCTGGGCAAGAAGGTCAAGCAGGCGTTTCTGTTATCGCAGTTGCGTGGCCTGGGCTACAAGGACATCGCCGCCCAGATGGGCGTATCAGTCAGTTCGGTCACCAAGTACATTGCCCGCGCCACCGAGCACTGCTTGCTGTTTGCCCTGGAACACGCCCAGTGAGCCCGCTGCCCCAAAGACAGGCACTGAGCGCCGCCGCGCAGTGGTTTGCCCGGCTGGGCGAGGCCCCTGCCGACCCGGACCTGCAGCAACGCTGGCAGGCCTGGCATGCGGCCGACCCGCAGCACCAGTGGGCCTGGCAACGGGTGGCCATGTTGCAGGCTCAACTGAACCAAGCACAAGGCGCACTGGGCCATGACGTGCTGGAGCGTGCTGGCCAGCAGGGCCCGGCGCTGCAGCGGCGCATGCTGCTCAAGGGGCTGTTGCTGGGCGCGGGGCTTGGCGCCCTGGGCTGGCGCGGTTATCGCGATGCGCCGGCGTGGCTGGCCGATGTGCGCACCGCCATCGGCGAACAGCGCAGGTTGACGCTGAGTGACGGCAGCCGCCTGATCCTCAACACCGGCAGTGCGGTGGACATTGCCTTCAGCAACGACACCCGCCAGCTACGGCTGCGTGCCGGGGAGATCTTTGTCGAAACTGCCGCCGATCACCGCCCGTTCATGGTCAGCACTGCCGAAGGCCACATCAGGGCGCTGGGCACCCGGTTCAGCGTCAGGCAACAGGACCACCAGACCCGCGTATGCGTTTACCAGCATGCCGTCGTCGTGAACCCGATCAACGCGGGTGGCGAGCAAACCCGCCTGGACAGTGGCCATGGCGTGTTGTTCGACAAAACCCGCATCCTGCAACGCATGCCACTGGCCAGTACCGACGCGGCCTGGACCGAAGGCCAACTGGTGGTGGACGATTGGCGCCTGGATCACCTGCTCGAAGAATTACAGCGGTACCGCAGCGGCTACCTGGGCTGCGACACGGCCGTCGGCCACTTGCGGGTTTCCGGCGCCTATTCGCTCACCGATCTTGACCTGACCCTGGCTACCGTTGCCCGCTCGCTGCCGGTAAAGCTGGTGCGCCATACCCGCTTCTGGACACGCGTGGAGCCATTGAGAGGCAATGCCTGAAAAAAATGCACAGGGCATTGTCGATTTGCCCTCGCCCATTCGCCTCCCTGGCAATACACCGAAAACCCTACGCCCAGGAAGCCCGTATGCGCCGCCTTATCTCACCACCCCGCCAAGCACTCACGTTTGCCTTGCTCGGCGCCTCGCTCGCCCTGCTTCCGCCGCTGCTACCCGGTGCAGCCGTGGCCCAGGCAGCCAACGCGCAGAAGACCTACGCCATCAGCAGCGGCCCGCTGAGCACGGTGCTCGGCCGCTTCGCCAACGCGGCCGGGATTGTGCTGTCGTTCGACAGCCAGCTCACTGCTGGCAAGCAAAGTGCCGGCCTGCAAGGCACCTACAGTGTCGAACAGGGCTTCGCCACTCTTCTGGCTGGCACCGGCCTGGGCGTTGCGCCTGCCGAGCAAGGTGCCTATGTGCTGTACCCAGCCGAAACCGGCAATGCCGTGCAGCTGGGCGCGACCAGTGTGGTGGGCGATGGCCTGGGCGAAACCACCGAGAACACCGGTGCCTACACCACCGGACGTACCCGTACCGCAACCAAGCTGGGCCTGTCACTGCGCGAAACGCCGCAGTCGGTCAGCGTGGTCACGCACCAGGTGATGAATGATCACCACCTGGCCTCGATCGACGATGTGGTGAAGTTCACACCGGGGCTTTCCAGCAACCATCGTGACAGCGAACGCTATACCTTCTACGCCCGCGGCTTCCAGATCCAGAACTTCCAGTACGACGGTATCCCTGCGCAAATCGCCAACGAGTCGCAGCAATTCACCAGTACCTTGGCCGACATGGCAATTTATGACCGAGTCGAAGTGGTACGAGGTGCCACCGGCCTGCTCAGTGGCGCAGGCACGCCGTCAGCCACGCTCAACCTGGTGCGCAAGCGGCCTACGGAGGATGCACAGGCGACGGTGGCTGGCGAAGTCGGTTCATGGGACCGCTACCGCACCGAGGCCGATGTCTCCGGGCCGCTCACCGAAGCCGGCAACATCCGTGGCCGCCTGGTCGGGGTGTACGAAACCGCCAACTCGTTCGTTGACTGGTACAAGACCGACAAGCGCGTGATGTACGGCGCCCTGGACATCGACCTGAGCGAAGACACCCTGCTGCGCCTGAGCCTCGACTACCAGAACAACAATGCCGACGGCGTCAGCTTCGGGCACATCCCTTTGTTCAACAGCGATGGCAGCGCAACAAACTTCTCGCGGTCGTTCAACCCGGCCGCACGCTGGAGCTACCTGAACAATACCCAGTACAACTTCACCGGCATGCTGGAGCACAAGCTGGCCAACGACTGGGTCGCCAAGGCCGCATACAGCCACCAGTACGCGTACCGCCGTGGCGTCACCGGCTCCGCCAGCGCCGGTACGCCCGACCCGCTTACCGGCAGCGGCGTATCGATGTATATCAACCGCCTGGACAGCTACCAGACCCAGGACAATTTCGACCTGTACGCCACCGGCCCCTTCCAGCTGGGTGGCCGCGAACATGAGCTGGTGTTGGGCAGCAACCTGGCCTACACCCACCTCAACTACCCCACCTACGAACGCGGCTTCCCTGCGGTCGACAACATCTATGAGTGGGATGGCAACCCCCATGGCAAACCGCACCTGGCCAAGACCGAAGAGAGCCTGTCACGCCTGAGCCAGTCCGGTGTCTACGCCGCCGTGCGCCTCAAGCCGTATGATCCGCTGTCGATCATCCTCGGCAGCCGGGTCAGCTGGTGGAACCAGAAGGACGACAGCAGCGATGATTTGACCGGCGAGGTCACTGGCCGCGACCGGACGAAGAAGTCCGGCGTGGTCACGCCCTACGCCGGTGTGGTGCTGGACCTGAACGACACGTATTCGGTGTACGCCAGCTGGACGCAGATTTTCCTGCCACAGACCTATTACAAGACCGCCAGCAATACCTCGCTGGACCCGCTCGAAGGCGACAACTACGAGCTTGGCATCAAGGGCGAGTTCTACGACGGCGCTTTGAACGCCAGCGCCGCACTGTTCGAAGTCAAACAGAAGAACACGCCGCAATTGGTGGATGACAGTGGCCCCCAGGAAATCTACCGGGCCATTGCCGGCACCACCACCCGCGGCATCGAGACGGAAATTTCCGGCGAGGTACTGCCAGGCTGGAATCTATTTGGCGGCTACACCTACCGCGAGTCCCACGACAAGGAGGGCAACCGCGTCGAGACCAACCAGCCGATGAACCTGTTCAAGCTGGCCACCACCTATCGCCTGCCCGGTGACTGGAACAAGCTGACAGTGGGCGGCAACATGACATGGCAAAGCGATATCTACGCGGTCAATTCAGACCTGGGCACCAAGGCGCACCAGCGTGACTATGGCGTGGTCGGGCTGCTGGCCAACTATGCCTTCGATGAACACCTGAGCTTGGGGCTGAACCTGAACAACCTGTTCGACAAGAAGTACTACGACGGCCTGGGCACGTTTAGCTCCGGCTCTTATGGTGAGCCACGCAACCTGGTGGCGAATGCCCGCTGGCGGTTCTGAGGGAATGCACGCGAACGGGGCTGCCGGGCAGCCCCATCATGCCCGCCATCGATGAATGATCCACACATATCATTCAGCGTGATATTAACCTTCGTCCCGTTCGATTCGTGCCTCACGCGCAAGACACTCACACTCCGCCCACTACTAATACATTGGCGGAGTTCTCCATGGAACAATCTCTCAAACCCTTGCGCTTTCCCCTCGCTGCCTTGGCAGTGGTGGTGATCAGCGCTTGCGGTCGAACCCCAGACGCCGTGCAGGCTCCCGCCGCGCCGAAGGTCACTGTGGCCAAGGTGATCGAGCAACCGATCAACGAATGGGACGAGTTCACCGGCCGCCTCGAAGCCCCGGAAACGGTCGAAGTTCGCCCGCGGGTCGCTGGCCAGATCGATCAGGTCGCCTTCACCGAAGGCGCCCAGGTCAAAAAAGGCGACCTGCTGTTCCAGATCGACCCGCGCCCGTTCCAGGCTGAAGTCCGCCGCCTCGAAGCCCAACTGCAACAAGCCAAAGCCACCGCCATTCGCAGCGCCAACGAAGCCCGCCGTGGCGAGCGCCTGCGCGACAGCAACGCCATTTCTGCCGAGCTTGCAGAATCGCGTAGCAGCGCTGCCGCCGAAGCCCGCGCCGGCGTCGACGCGATCCAGGCGCAACTCGACCTGGCGCGCCTGAACCTCAGCTTTACCCGCGTCACCGCGCCTATCAGTGGCCGCGTCAGCCGCGCCCAGTTCACTGCCGGCAACATTGTCACTGCCGATGTCACCCCGCTGACCAGCGTGGTGTCCACCGACAAGGTCTACGCCTACTTCGACGCCGACGAGCGCGTGTACCTCAAGTACACCCAGCTGGCGCGCGACGGCCAGCGTGGCCAGAGCACCCCCGTGTACCTGGGCCTGACCAACGAAACCGGCAACCCGCACCTGGGCCAGATGAACTTCGTCGACAACCAGGTCAACCCGCGCACCGGCACCATCCGCGGCCGTGCAGTCTTCGACAACCGCGACGGCCAGTTCACCCCGGGGCTGTACGCACGCCTGAAGCTGGTGGGCAGCGCGCAGTACGACGCCGTACTGATCAATGACGAAGCTGTGGGCACCGACCTTGGCAAGAAGTTCGTGCTGGTCATGGACAAGGACAACAAGGCCGCCTACCGCGCCGTGGAACTGGGGCCAAAGCTGGAAGGCCTGCGCATCGTGCGCAGCGGCCTGGGCAAGGATGACCGCATCGTGGTCAAGGGCCTGCAGCGCGTGCGCCCAGGCTCGCCGGTCACCCCGGAAGAAACCCAGATGGCCAGCGAACAGACCCTCGCTGCCCTCGCCCAGCAGCGCCAGGCACTGGAGGCCAGCAACCCGGCGCCGAAGGTGGCGGGCAACAACGTGAAAGTCGCCAGCGCCCAGGCGCCACGCGGTTAAGGGAACCTACCGATGAACTTCTCGAAATTCTTCATTACCCGGCCGATTTTCGCCGCGGTGCTGTCGCTGGTGCTGCTGATTGCGGGTTCGATCTCGCTGTTCCAGCTGCCGATCAGTGAATACCCCGAGGTGGTGCCGCCCACCGTGGTGGTGCGTGCCAACTTCCCGGGCGCCAACCCCAAGGTCATTGGCGAAACCGTTGCCGCGCCGCTGGAGCAGGCCATTACCGGTGTGGAGAACATGCTGTACATGTCTTCCCAGTCCACCGCAGACGGCAAGCTGACGCTGACCATCACCTTCGCCCTGGGCACCGACCTGGACAACGCCCAGGTGCAGGTGCAGAACCGCGTCACCCGTACCCAGCCCAAGCTGCCTGAAGAAGTGACGCGTATCGGTATCACCGTTGACAAGGCCTCGCCCGACCTGACCATGGTCGTGCACCTGACCTCACCGGACAACCGCTACGACATGCTCTACCTGTCCAACTACGCCATCCTCAACATCAAGGACGAGCTGGCACGCCTGGGCGGCGTAGGCGACGTGCAGCTGTTCGGCATGGGCGACTACTCACTGCGCGTGTGGCTGGACCCGAACAAGACCGCTTCGCGCAACCTCACCGCCAGCGATGTGGTCGCGGCCATCCGCGAGCAGAACCGCCAGGTGGCCGCCGGCCAGCTGGGCGCCCCGCCCGCCCCCGGTTCCACCAGCTTCCAGCTGTCGATCAACACCCAGGGCCGTCTGGTCAACGAGGAAGAGTTCGAAAACATCATCATCCGTGCCGGTGCCGATGGCGAGATCACGCGCCTGAAAGATATCGCCCGGGTCGAGCTCGGCTCCAGCCAGTACGCCTTGCGCTCGCTGCTGAACAACCAGCCAGCGGTGGCGATCCCGATTTTCCAGCGCCCAGGCTCCAACGCCATCGAGATCTCCGATGAAGTGCGGGCGAAAATGGCCGAGCTGAAGAAGGACTTCCCTGAAGGGATGGACTACAGCATCGTCTATGACCCGACCATCTTCGTGCGCGGCTCCATCGAAGCAGTCGTGCACACCCTGTTTGAAGCCCTGGTGCTGGTCGTGCTGGTCGTCATCCTGTTCCTGCAGACCTGGCGTGCCTCGATCATTCCGCTGCTGGCTGTGCCGGTATCGTTGATCGGCACCTTTGCGGTGATGCACCTGTTTGGCTTCTCGCTCAACGCCTTGTCGCTATTTGGGTTGGTGTTGGCCATCGGCATCGTGGTGGACGACGCCATCGTCGTGGTGGAAAACGTCGAGCGCAACATCGGGCTGGGTCTCAAACCGCTGGAAGCCACGCAAAAAGCCATGAGCGAAGTGACCGGGCCGATCATTGCCACCGCCCTTGTGCTGTGCGCCGTGTTCGTCCCTGCGGCCTTCATTTCGGGCCTTACCGGGCAGTTCTACAAGCAGTTCGCCCTGACCATCGCCATTTCCACCGTGATCTCGGCGTTCAACTCGCTGACCCTGTCGCCGGCCCTGGCTGCCGTGCTGCTCAAGGACCACCATGCGCCCAAGGACCGTTTCTCACGGTTCCTCGACAAGCTGCTGGGCAGCTGGCTGTTCTCCCCGTTCAACCGTTTCTTCGACCGCGCCAGCCACCGCTACGTGGGTGGCGTGCGCCGTGTCATCCGCTCCAGCGGCATCGCCCTGTTCGTCTATGCCGGCCTGATGGGCCTGACCTACCTCGGCTTCTCGTCCACGCCGACCGGTTTCGTGCCGGCCCAGGACAAGCAGTACCTGGTGGCATTTGCCCAGTTACCTGACGCCGCCAGCCTCGACCGTACCGAGGCGGTGATCAAGCGCATGAGCGAAATTGCCCTGAAGCAACCTGGCGTGGCCGACTCGGTGGCCTTCCCTGGCCTGTCGATCAACGGTTTCACCAACAGCCCGAACAGCGGCATTGTGTTCACCCCGCTCAAGCCGTTTGATGAGCGCAAGGACCCGAGCCAGTCGGCCGCTGCCATCGCGGCTGCACTCAATGCCCAGTTCGCCGATATCCAGGACGCCTACATCGCGATCTTCCCGCCGCCGCCAGTACAGGGCCTGGGCACAATCGGCGGCTTCCGCCTGCAAATCGAAGACCGTGGCAACCTGGGTTACGAAGCGCTGTACAAAGAAACCCAGAACATCATCGCCAAAAGCCACAACGTGCCGGAGCTGGCGGGCCTGTTCACCAGCTACCAGGTCAACGTGCCGCAGGTTGATGCCGCCATCGACCGGGAAAAGGCCAAGACCCACGGCGTGGCGATCACCGACATCTTCGACACCTTGCAGGTTTACCTGGGCTCGCTGTACACCAACGACTTCAACCGCTTTGGCCGTACGTACCAGGTCAACGTCCAGGCTGAGCAGCAGTTCCGCCTCGATGCCGAGCAGATCGGCCAGTTGAAAGTGCGCAACAACCTCGGCGAGATGATTCCGCTGGCGACCTTCCTCAAGGTCAGCGACACCTCTGGGCCAGACCGCGTCATGCACTACAACGGGTTCATCACCGCAGAAATCAACGGTGCAGCAGCCCCGGGTTATAGCTCTGGCCAGGCCGAAGCTGCCATCGAGAAGCTGCTGAAAGAGGAACTGCCCAACGGCATGACCTTCGAGTGGACCGACCTGACCTACCAGCAAATCCTCTCGGGTAACACCGCGCTGCTGGTGTTCCCTCTGTGCGTGCTGTTGGCGTTCCTGGTGCTGGCCGCCCAGTACGAAAGCTGGAGTTTGCCGCTGGCGGTGATCCTGATCGTACCGATGACCCTGCTGTCGGCCATTACCGGTGTGATCGTGTCAGGTGGCGACAACAACATCTTCACCCAGATCGGACTGATCGTGCTGGTGGGCCTGGCGTGCAAGAACGCGATCCTGATCGTCGAGTTCGCCAAGGATGAGCAGGCCAAAGGCCTTGACCCGCTGGCTGCGGTACTGGAAGCCTGCCGCCTGCGCCTGCGGCCGATCCTGATGACGTCGATTGCCTTCATCATGGGTGTGGTTCCGCTGGTGTTCAGCTCCGGTGCCGGCTCGGAAATGCGCCATGCCATGGGTGTGGCAGTGTTCTCGGGGATGATTGGCGTGACCGTGTTCGGCCTGTTCCTGACCCCGGTGTTCTTCTTCCTGATCCGCCGTTTCGTCGAGCGCCGCCAGGCCCGCAAGGCCGAACACGCTCAAGTGCTGGAGAACCATGCATGAACCTGCTCAAACCCCTGACCCCAAGCCTGCTGGCACTGGCCCTGGCGGCCTGTGCGGTAGGCCCGGACTACCAGGCCCCGGCCACCGAACCTGCACAACTGAACAGTGATGTGCAGGCCAAAGCTTATGACCGTAGCCGCTTCGAAAGCCTGTGGTGGAAGCAGTTCGACGACCCGGTGCTCAACCAGCTGGTGCAGGCTTCGCTGGACGGCAACCGTGACTTGCGCGTGGCCTTCGCCCGTCTGAAATCCGCCCGTTCGATCCGCGAAGACGCCGAGAACGACCAGTTCCCGGTCGTGACCAGCCGCGCCAGCAGCGACATCGGCAAGGGCCAGATCCCCGGCCAGACCACGCAGCGGGTGAACAGCGAGCGCTACGACCTGGGCCTGGACATGGCCTGGGAGCTTGACCTGTTCGGCCGCATCCAGCGTCAGATCGAAGCCAGCGAGGCCCAGGAAGCGGTAGCTGCCGCCGACCTGCAACAGTTGCAGGTCAGCCTGATCGCCGAATTGGTCGATGCCTATGGGCAGCTGCGCGGTGCGCAACTGCGCGAGAAAATCGCCCTGGCAAACCTCAAGACCCAGCAGGAGTCGCGGACCATTACCGAAACCCTGCGCGATGCCGGTGTGGGCAACGACCTCGATGTCGTGCGTGCCGATGCACGCCTGGCCGGGGTCGAAGCCACCGTGCCGCAACTGCAGGCCGAACAGGCCCGGGCGCGGCACCGCATCGCCACCCTGCTCGGCCAGCGCCCTGACGCGCTCAGCGTAGACCTGTCGCCCAAGGCCCTGCCGGCCATCGCCAAGGCATTGCCGGTGGGCGACCCGGGGGAGCTGCTACGCCGTCGTCCGGACATCCGTAGCGCCGAACGCCAGCTGGCTGCCGCCACCGCCAATGTCGGCGTGGCCACGGCAGACCTGTTCCCTCGCGTCAGCCTCAGTGGCTTCCTTGGCTTTACCGCCGCTCGCGGCTCGCAGATCGGCTCCTCGGCAGCCAATGCCTGGGCGTTGGGCCCCAGCATTACCTGGGCGGCCTTCGACCTGGGCAGCGTGCGGGCCCGCCTGCGCGGTGCCAAAGCCGATGCCGAAGGGGCTCTGGCCAACTACGAACAGCAGGTATTGGTGGCCCTGGAAGAGTCGGCCAACGCCTTCAGCGATTACGACAAGACCCAGCAGCGCCTGCTGTCGCTGATGCGCCAGAGCGACGCCAGCCGCAAGGCAGCGGAGCTGGCCTCGATTCGCTATCGCGAAGGCACGGTGGACTACCTGGTACTGCTCGACGCCGAGCGCGAGCGGCTGAGCGCTGAGGATGCGCAGGCCCAGGGGGAGGTCGATCTGTACCGCGGCATCGTCTCCATCTACAAAGCCCTGGGCGGCGGCTGGCAACCGCAGACGGTGGCCAGCGCACGCTGATACACCCGTTCAAACGACTCCTTTGGTTGGCTCCTCCCCCAACCGTTTGCCCCGCAGGCCTTGGTCGGCGGGGCTTTTTTATGTCGTTGAATTTTCAGCGCCTGCGAGATCGAGCGCCGCCCGCGCGGCGCATCGCGAGCTGCGCTCGCTCCTACGTTTGTTTCGGGCCAATCGAAACCTGCGAGATACGCGCGCGACCGCCTTGGTGCCTGCACTCGGTTGCATTTGCCCCCCGGCTGGCCCAAGCTCTGCCCTTCCCGCCACCACGGACCGTCCGATGCACAGACGCAACCGCTACCTGATCGCCCTGCTGCTGTTGATCCTGGTATCGGCCCTGTTCGGTTACCTGTGGCGCGATGAGCAGCCAGCCCCGCCGACCTTGCCTGCACACAGCTATGCCAAGGCGCTGCGCCAGGCCCATGACGGCCAACCCGGCGCTGCGCGCGTGCTGTACCAGCAATTGCAACGCGACGACCTGCCCCCTATCCGCCGCGCTGCACTGTATGCCGAGTTACCCAACTACCCCTCCCCCCAGGCATTGAAACTCGCCCGCCAGGACCTGGAGCATGCCGACCCGCTGGTGCGCCGTGCGGCCATTTCCGGTATCCGCCGCCTGCTGCCGGCGGCGCAGCGCAGCCTGGTACTCGGCCCACTGCTGGACGACGACGAACAAAGCGTGCGCTTTGCTGCCGTGGATGCGCTGCTAGGCCTCGACCCCGATGCTATCGGCCTGTACTTCGGCCCGTTGCAGGCAGCCCTTGAACACTACCAGCAGGCGCTCGAGCAACAACCCGAGGATGCCGACGCCCAGGTACACCTGGCCCGCCTGTACCTGCACGAAAACGACTACGCCCAGGCAGCCGCGGCCCTGCAGCGCGCGCTGGACGTTGCACCCGGCAACCTCGACGCCTTGGCCACCCAGGTGCGTTTGCTGGAGCGTCAGGGCCAGCACGATGCCTCGCGCCAGGTACTGGGCAAAGCCTTGGCACTCAGCCCCGACTCAGCCTTCCTGCAGTACGAGCTTGGGCTCTGGCTGATCCGCCACGAGCAACGTGAATACGCCTTGCTTGCCTTGTCCCGCGCCGTCGAACTGGACCCGGACAACGCCGATTACCGCTATACGCTGGCAGTCACTCTGCACGAACTGGAACAACTCGACGCAGCCCAAAAGCAGCTGGAAACCGTGCTCAACCGGGAGCCGGCCAACCGCCGCGCTCGAGTGCTGCTGATCCAGTACTGGAAAGAGACCGGGCAATTGCAGAACGTTCAAGTGCTATTGGCCGAGCTGGAACGGCAGAACCCGGACGACCCCGCACTGCAGCAAGGCCTATAGGCAATATCTGACTATTGTTGAACCCAGGCCGTTTACCAAGGGTCCAGTGGGTATCAGGCCACCCCTGCAGGAGAGTCGTTTTGTCCCATTCATTGGCGCTGGATGAACGTGCCTTGATCCTGGCACCCCCGCCATTAGCGGCGGATACCTCGCGCCTGCTCGCCTCAGCCGGCATCAATAGCCTGTGCACCGTTGACCTGTCCAACCTGCAGACTTGCCTGGCAGAAGGCGCAGGCCTGGCAATCATTGCCGAGCAAGTGTTCGACAACGGCCCCAGTGCGTTGCTGCAAGCATTCATCGACCAGCAACAGAGCTGGTCGGACCTGCCCATCGTGCTGCTCATGCAGGGCGCCTGGTCGGCCGCTTGTGCAGGCAACCACCCAGAGGGGAATCTTTTGCTGCTGGTCGCCCCGTTCGACAACGACCAACTGCTGCACATGACCCGATCCGCCTTGCGCAACCGACGACGGCAATACGCTGCACGCGACCAGTTGCACGACCTGCAGCAGCGCCTGAACTCACTGGGAGCGCCGCCAGAGAAGGAACACAAACCCAGCGAGTTCGCCTGCTACGAGACACGCAAGATGGAAGCCATTGGCCAACTGGCCGGGGGTGTTGCTCACGACTTCAATAACCTGCTTACCAGCATTGGCGGCAGCTTCGAACTGATTGAACGGCGCCTGCATCAAGGCCGCAGCGATGGCCTTGACAGCGTACTGCGGATGGGACGTGAGGCAGTAACACGCGCCGCTCGCGTGACCCACCGCTTGCTGGCCTTCTCCTCCCGTCAATCGCTGAACAGCCAGCGTGTCGACCTGCACGGCCTGCTCGAGGTGAAACGCCTGAAAACCTGCCTCAACCCTGCCATAACGTTACACGTGCATACCGCCAAAGACCTGTGGCCCGTAGAAGCTGATGCCAAACAGTTGCAGGAAGCCCTCGACAACCTGCTGTTCAATGCCTCAGAAGCCATGCCCAGTGGCGGCCAGCTGCGAGTCGAGGCAAGCAACCAGCATATCCCCAGCAAGCAGTTCACCAGTGGAGCTCTGTGTCCTGGTGACTACCTGCGCCTGAGCATCATCGATGACGGCCAGGGCATGGCGCAAAGCACCCTTGAGCGCGCTTTCGAGCCGTTTTTCAGTACCAAGGCGATCGGCCAGGGTATCGGCCTCGGCCTGTCGATGGTCTACGGCTTCAGCAGGCAGTCTCACGGGCATCTCGCACTGCACAGCCAGATTGGCCTGGGCACTCGGGTAGACCTGTACCTGCCGCGCCATATCGGCCAGGCAACGGCACCAAGCAAGCCGATACCTGTGCAGGAGAGCCGGGGCCGTCACGTGCTGGTGGTCGAAGACGACCCCCATCTGCGCCAATTGTTGTGCCAGGCACTGCGTGAGAGCGGCTTCCCCTGCCGCAGCGCGGCCAACGCCACCCAAGGGCTCAAGGTGTTGCGCTCCTCTCAGCCCGTGGATTTGCTGGTCAGCGACATCGGCCTGCCCGGTATGAATGGCCGTCAACTGGCCGAAATTGCCCGCAGCCTGCATCCACATTTGCCCGTGCTGTTCATCACCGGCTACGCGGAAACGGCCATGGCCCGCGAGGGTTTTTTGGGCACGGGCATGCACTTGATCTGCAAACCATTCGAACTGAAAGACTTGCAGACGCAGGTCACGCAGATTCTGGGCCGCCCCTGAACCCCGTCATTGTTCGAGCATGCTTAGCGCCTGATCGGCAAGGTCCGCCAGCAAAAACGGCTTGTTCATCAATGCCGTTCCCGGCTGATCAAGCAGCTGCGCTTCAACAGGATGGTCAGCGTAGCCGGTGATGAACAGGATCTTCTGCGAAGGAAGCTGCATGCGCATGGCCTTGGCCACTTGCCGGCCACTGAAGCCGCCGGGTAAACCGATGTCGGTAATCACCAGGTCGAAGGGGCCATCAAGGCGAAAGCGCTCCAGCGCAGCATTGGCGTCACTCGCATCAGTGACCACAAAACCGCGTTCAGTCAGGTACTCGCGCATCACGGCACGCAAGTTCAGCTCGTCATCGACCAGTAACAGGCGCTCACCCTGGGCCATGCGGTGGGAACGTTGCACTGGCTTCGGCGCTTCGGGTGCCGGGTCGTGGCACCTTGGGAAAAGCATGGAAACCCTGGCCCCCTGATTCGGGCTCGACTCGATCCAGGCGTATCCCCCCGATTGACCGACAAAACCATACACCATCGATAGCCCAAGCCCGGAACCACGGCCGATGGGCTTGGTGGTGAAGAACGGCTCAAAAGCCCTGGTAATGTCGCGCGTCGAAAAGCCGTGGCCGTCGTCCTCCACATGCAAGGCAACGTAGTCGCCTGGCGGCAGCCCATTTTCATCAGGGAAGCTGGCCGTCAACCGCTCGTTGACGCTGCGTACAGTGACATTGCCACGTTCCAGGCAGGCCTCCCGGGCATTGGCGCAGAGGTTGACCAAGGCATTTTCAAGTTGGGTAACGTCAAGGCATACGGCCCACGGCGCGACATCCAGTTGCCAGTGCAAGCGCATCTCTGCGCCCAGCGTCTTCAATAGCAACGGCTCGCTTAGCCGCAACTGCCGGTTGAAGTCCAGGGGCTTGGGTGCAAGCGGTTGATGCCGAGAGAATGCCAGCAGGCGATGGGTCAGTTCCATGGCGCGTAAGACCGATTCGCGAGCGACCTCCAAATAGGCGTCAACACGCTCCAGGCGGCCATCCTGAAGGCGCCGCTGCAGCAGTTCCAGGCTGCCACCGATGCCAGACAGCAGGTTGTTCATCTCATGGCCCATGCCGCCGGCCAACTGGCCAACCACCTCCATGCGTTCGCTATTGCGCATCAGCGCTTCAGACTTACGCGCGGCCTCTTCGCGGTCTTCGGTGATATCCCGACCGACTGCCGTCAACAGGCTGCCATTGAACCGGGCACTCCAGCGGAACCAGTGATAATGGCCATCGCAGTGACGCAAGCGCGTCTCCAGTTGCTCGGTATTGCGGTATTGCAGGAACCCGGAGACTGCCACTTGTACCTCGGCGCGATCCGCCGGATGCACCAGCTCCAGCACCGGCACATCGTGAACCTGCTCCTCGGACCAGCCCAGAATGCGGTACCAGGCGGGGTTAACGGCATGCAGCTTGAGTTCAGGGGTAACCGTCATCATTGCATCCGGGGACAGTTGCCAGATCTGCTCGCGCTCGGCCACATGGCGCGCTATCTGTCGTTCATAGCCCTGCACCTGCTCACGCCAATGATGGTACGCCTCCACGCTGGCCGTGGTCTCGATCACCTTGTGCAGAAACCCCGCCACGTTTCCAAATTCATCGCGCAGGGGTGCATAACCGAACGCGCACCACAGCGGCTCGCTGCCTTCGACGCAGACGAGCAGGGGCTGGTCCTCGACAAAGTTCGAACGCCCTTCAAGCGCCTTGAATACCCAGGGCCCCATTGCCTCCCAGAGGTCACTCCAGAGCGCATCGAACGCATTGCCCAGCGCATCCGGCCTGGCGGCCCGCAGCGCCCGGTAGCCATCATTGTGCACCACGCAGAGGTCTGCCCCCCAGACCACTGCGCAAGGAAACGGTGACGAGTGCATCATGTCGACGGCAATGCGCAACGAGGCCGACCAACGTGGCAACGGCCCAAGTGATGTGTGCCCCCAGTCGAACTGCGCAATTCGTTGGCTCATCAGATCGAGCGGTGCCGATACGGGCGTTTTCAAGGTGAGCTCCCGCGCAGGCTTGCGCGGCGTACCGTGTGCGGGCAATAGCGTTACTCCACCAATGCGTAGATTACCTCGGTTCCGAGGCTGCCCCGGAGGGGTTCGTTCACGTTAGCACAGCACAAGCTGCGCACGATGGCGGACTTGCGCCTGGCAGCTATGCTGATTAGGTTTTCCCCTGGGCCAGGGAGCAACGGCCCATTCAGGTTGCCGACAGGAGCATGGTCATGAGCAAGAAAATGCTGGTAGTGCTGACCAATACAGCCAAGTATCCGACCTTGAATCGGGCGACCGGGCTGTGGCTGGGTGAAGCGGTGCACTTTGTCGAAAAAGTCGAAAAGGCCGGCTACACGGTCGATTATGTAAGCCCTGAGGGTGGCTACGTCCCTGTCGACCCACACAGCCTGCAGATGGCCCCCGACCTGGACTGGCAATGGTATGACGACAAGCGTTTCATGACGCGGCTGGGCACAAGCTTGAGCCCTGGCCAGGTAAAAGCCGACGAATACAGCGTCATCTACTACACCGGCGGCCACGGTGTGATGTACGACTTCGCCGATAACCAGCCGCTGCAAGAGGTGGCACGCAGGATCTACGAGAAAGGGGGTATCGTTGCCGCGGTCTGCCACGGCGTAGTCGGCCTGCTCAATATCAAGCTCAGCGACAACAGCCTGCTGCTTAAAGACCGTAAGGTGACCGGGTTTTCTAATATTGAGGAAAAACTGGTCGAACTGGACAACATAGTGCCGTTCCTGACAGAAAACGAGCTAGGTGGCCGTGGTGGGGTATACAGCAAACATGAGGACCCGTGGAAACCCTACGTGATCGCGGATGGTCAGCTGATCACCGGGCAGAACCCTGCCTCCACTGCACTGCTCGCCGACAAAGTACTGGCAAAACTCGACGGTAGATAAAGCCTTACATCAGCCTTTTGGTTTTCCTGCCCCGCAAACTGCACGCGGACTACAGCCGGCCGATCAAATGAACGCTTAGGCTCATGGCTCAGCTGTACACCTCGAACAGCTAGGCCGGAGAGCGATTGCGCTATGTTGAAAATCATGCACGCCGGGCGTCGCCTGCGGGAGCTGCTGCTACTTGCTACGGTGGCCCTGGTGCCTGTGGTTTCAGGTTTGCTGGTGATGATTGTCCAGTTGGAAATGAAGCTTGCGGAAAACGCGACCATCTCAGTCAAGGAGGCGGTATTCAGCGTTGACCAGGCACTGAACCGCATGCATGAAGCTGCCCAGCGTACCCTGCCGCTTGCAGGCCAAGCTTGCGACAGCGTCAAAAAAATGCTGCAGGAACAGGTCATGAGCCGCTCCATGCTCAGGTCGCTTACCCTGGTCGAAAGTAACAAGGCCTATTGCAGCAGTACTTCAGATTCCCTGGAAGACCTATCGTCCTTTGCCTTGTCCGGCAAACAGGTCGAACTGTCCTACGGGCAACCCGACAAACGCCGCAAGCTGGTTGTCAACTATCACTTGCAGGGCATGAACGGTAGCGTGATCGTGACCGCCTATGCCACCCAGCTACGCAGCGAACTGGATGGTTTTCAGGATGGGCTGACACTGCTGCTGGAGTTCGACGACCGCTACATCTGGAGCCAAGGCGACAGCCGTGACGCACAGCGCCCCTCGCAGTCCGAGTTCTTTGCAAGCGCGGTGTCTTCCAGGTATGGATACAGGGTAAAAGGCGGTTACGCCGAGGGCTTCACCGCACAGGAAATCCACCAGTCGATGATGCAGATCGTTCCATCATTGACGCTGGTAGGGATCGCAACCGCCTCGATTGTCTACCTGGGTTTGTTCAGGGCACGGGCCCACAGGCGTGGGGCGGCCACCGAGCACGCATGATGGCGGCGCCCCTCCAGCAGGTTCAGTCGGTGCTCAGCACGCCACGGCGTACCTGGTCGCGCTCGATGGATTCGAACAATGCCTTGAAGTTGCCTTCGCCAAAGCCATCATCCCCTTTGCGCTGGATGAACTCGAAGAACACCGGGCCGAGCAGGGTTTCCGAGAAAATCTGCAACAATAGGCGCTTGTCTTCAGGTTGAGAGGCACCATCGAGGAGGATACCGCGAGCTTGCAACTGGTCGACCGGCTCACCATGGCCAGGCAACCGCTCTTCGAGCATTTCGTAGTAAGTTTGCGGCGGCGCCGTCATGAAGCGCATGCCGAAGCCTTTCAGGGCGTCCCAGGTCTTGAGCAGGTCGTCGGTCAGGAAGGCCACGTGCTGGATACCTTCGCCGTTGAACTGCATCAGGAACTCTTCGATCTGCCCGGCGCCCTTGGACGATTCTTCGTTGAGCGGGATACGGATCATGCCATCGGGAGCCGTCATGGCCTTGGACGTCAGGCCGGTATATTCACCCTTGATATCGAAGTAGCGGATCTCGCGGAAATTGAACAGCTTCTCGTAGAAGCCAGCCCAGTAGGCCATGCGCCCGCGGTACACGTTGTGGGTGAGGTGGTCGATGATCTTCAGGCCGGCACCCACCGGGTTGCGGTCCACACCTTCGATGAAGTTGAAGTCGATGTCGTAGATCGAGCTGCCTTCGTCGAAGCGGTCGATCAGGTACAGCGGCGCACCACCGATGCCTTTGATCGCCGGCAAGCGCAGTTCCATCGGGCCGGTTTCGATTTCCACCGGCTGGGCGCCCAGTTCCAGAGCTCGGGCATAGGCCTCATGGGCATTGCGCACGCGGAACGCCATGCCGCACACCGACGGGCCGTGTTCGGCGGCAAAGTACGAGGCGATGCTCTTGGGTTCGTTGTTCAGGATCAGGTTGATGCCACCTTGGCGGTACAGGTGCACATCCTTGGAACGGTGGCTAGCCACCTTGGTGAAGCCCAGTATCTGGAACACCGGTTCGAGTACGCCAGGGGTAGGCGAAGCCAGTTCGATGAATTCGAAACCCATCAGGCCCATTGGATTTTCAAAGATATCAGCCATGTTCGTGTCCTCATCTGCAGCGAAAAATTATAGATTGCGCGGGATGTAGAACAGAAATGGCGGGGAGCAAGGGATACCACGCACGCTGCGGGCGAGGTAGTCACCTATGATCAGCTTGAACCCATGGTATGTCATATGGACCCATTCTCGGCGGGCTTGATCCTTCGGAATTGAAGGACCTTATTGTTGTATTCGTAAATGGATTCTACATTGCGTAAAATCGTTTGTCGCGTTTTAGTTGCCCCCCCGTTCCGACAAGCGGCTATTCTCTCGTTACCCTCAACACAGATTATTCCAGCATGCCCCTTACCGCTAAACGCCGCGCCCGCCTGGGCTGGCGCAACCTGCTGCCCTGGGTCGTCGGCGTGCTGCCGGTATTGTGCGGCCTTGCCGTGATGAACTGGCAGGTCGAGCGCGAGATGCAGACCAACAGCCAGGCCACCACACGCCAAGCGGTGGAGCATCTCGAACGCATCCTCGACAACCTGTCCGGCGCTGCCAATGCGCTCCTGCCCCTGACTACCCTCCCTTGCGACCAGGCCAAGCTTATGCTGCGTGCCCAGGTAACTCGCAATGCCTTCGTACGCTCGACCAACCTGTTCAGGCACAACAACCTTTATTGCACCTCGCTGTTCGGCGAATTCGACGAGCCGGTCAACGCTAGCGACTACACAGACGGCAAACTGTGGCTGATGGACGGCAACTCGGTCACCCCGGGGCATCCGCTATTGGTGTACCGCGCCAGCGACGGCGACCACGGCGCAATCACCACGGTCGATGGCGACCACCTGCTGACAGCACTGCGCCTGATCGGCCCCGATGAAGACCTGCAAATACGCGTGGGCGATGCCTGGATGGGCAAGGATGGCGTGGTACACAAAGGCGTGCCCCCTGCGGCCGCCAGCGCCAATGTGCTGTTGGGCTCGACGCGTTACCCGTTCAGCGTGCAAGGCGGCTACAGCGCCGACAAGCAAGGACAGCTGCTGCGCAGCCACTACCCTGCCCTGCTCAGCCTGCTGCTGGTGCTGGGTGCCGTGGCCGCACTGGCTTGCCGCTGGCAGATTCGCCGCGCCACCTCACCCCGCGCCGAACTGGATCGGGCCCTGCAGGCAGACGAATTCCTGCCGTACTTCCAGCCGGTGGTGCGCAAGGGCGATTACCGCTGGGCCGGTGCCGAAGTGCTGATGCGCTGGAACCACCCACGAGAAGGCCTGGTCCGCCCTGACCTGTTCATTCCCTATGCCGAGCATAGCGGGCAGATAGTCGCGATGACCCGATCGCTGATGATGCACACTGCCCAGAGCCTCGCGCCCTATGCCGGGCTGCTGGGGGACGGTTTCCACATCGGGGTCAACATTACCGCCGACCACTGCCGTGACTTGCGCCTGCTGGACGACTGCCGCACCTTCCTGCAGCACTTTCCGCCCGGCCGGGTGGTGCTGACCCTGGAGCTGACCGAGCGCAAGCTGATCGAACCCACCCCCGTGACCCTGGAACTGTTCGAGAAGCTGCATGCCATGGGGGTGATGATTGCACTTGATGATTTTGGCACCGGGCAGTCAAGCCTCAATTACCTGCGCCAGTTCAAGGTCGACTACCTGAAAATCGACCAAAGCTTCGTCGCCATGATCGGCGGCGACGCGCTGTCGCTGCACATTCTCGAAACCATCATCGAGCTGTCAGCCAAACTTGGCCTTGGCATCGTTGCCGAAGGTGTCGAAACCGACACCCAGCGCGACTACCTGGCCCGCCATGACGTGGACTTCCAGCAAGGCTACCTGTTCGCCAGGCCCATGCCGGCGGCGCAGTTCCTTGAGGCACTGACCGCACATCCGGGCGCGTCACGGTTGCCGCAAGACGCGCCCCCTGAGATCATGCGCGGCTGATCCAGCCGCTCAACTCCCCTATTCGAGGCACTCGTGTCAAAAGGCATTGTTTCATCGGTCATGGCGTCCTGTTTGTTCGCTGTGATGTACTTCTATACCTCGCTGCTCACGCCACTCGATGGCGAAGAGATCTTTGGCTGGCGCACCCTGCTGACACTGCCCTGCCTCACCTTGTTCATGCTTGTCTCGAAAGACTGGAAACGGGTAGGCGAGCTGCTGGCCCGGGTAAAACGTACGCCAGTGCTGTTGCTGGGCATGGTCGGTACGTCGTGGTTAATGGGCGTGCAGTTGTGGCTCTTCCTCTGGGCCCCCCTGCACGGGCGCAGCCTGGAAGTGTCGATGGGCTACTTTCTGCTGCCGCTGGCCATGGTCCTGACCGGGCGGCTGGTGTATGGCGAGCGCCTGTCGCGGCTGCAAAAGGTCGCCGTGGCCTGCGCCGCGCTGGGCGTAGGCCACGAGCTCTACCAAAATGGCAGTTTTGCCTGGGAGACCCTGCTGGTGACGATCGGCTACCCGATCTATTTCGTACTGCGCCGGCGTTGCCGCACTGACCACCTGGGTGGCCTGTGGTGCGACATGTGCCTGCTGCTGCCATGGGCGCTCTACTTCGTGATCCAGGGCCCGCTGTCGTCTGGCGACCTGCAGGCCCACCCAGGCCTTTATGCCTTGATCCCCGTCCTTGGGGCGATCAGCGCCTCAGCCCTGATCGCCTACGTGCTGGCCAGCCGCTTGCTGCCATTCAGCCTGTTCGGCCTGCTCAGCTACGTCGAGCCGGTGTTACTGGTGGGGGTCGCGCTGCTGCTGGGTGAAACCATCGGCCCGGATCAGTGGCTGACTTACCTGCCGATCTGGGCCGCGGTGCTGGTACTGGTGCTCGAAGGCTTCAAGCACCTGCTGCGCCAGCGTCGCCGCTCGGTATAAGCCGAACCTGGCGCACCCGCCGCTCTTCAACCGCTTCCACGGTGAGCGTCCAGCCATTCCACGCCAGACGGTCACCCACCATCGGCAGGCGATCGAGCAGGCTCATGACCAGGCCCGCGAGGGTCTGATAATCGTCGGTGGCACGTGCGCTGAAGCCGGTACGTGCCTGTACCTGGCTCAGGTTCAGTGCACCGCTCACCACAAAGCCTTCACCCTCCTGGACAATGCCAGGGCCTTCAACTTCGCTGGCATCTGGCAGCTCACCGGCAATCGATTCAAGAATGTCGGTCATGGTCAACAGGCCGGTGAAGTCACCGAACTCGTTGATCACGAAGGCGATGTGGGTCGACTGACCACGCATCTGCTCCAGGGCGTTGAGGATGCTGAAGCTCTCCAGCAGGTTCAACGGCGCCCGTGCCATGCCTTCCAGGTCCGGCTGGCTGCCCGACAACAACTCCTTGAGCAGCTCCTTTTTGTGCACGAAGCCCAGCGGTTCGTCGACACGGCCATCACGAATCAACGGCAGGCGCGAGTATGGCGAATTGGCCAAGGCCTGCGTGATGGCTTCGGCCGGCTGCGCCAGGTCGATCACATCGACTTCGGCACGTGCGGTCATCACCGTTCGGATAGGCCGCTCGGCCAGGTTAAGTACGCCACTGATCATTATCCGTTCACGGCGGTCGAACAGCACCTGTTCCTCGCCACCCTCAACCATGTCGGCGATTTCCTCGCCCACCTCGTCAGCCTCGACCCGGCGGCCGCCCAGCATGCGCAGCACGGCATGTGCGGTGCGTTCACGCAGCGGCCTGTGCTGCTGCAAGCTGCGCTTGCGACGGGCACGCGCCAACTGGTTGAACAGCTCGATCAGGATCGAGAAGCCGATCGCTGCGTACAGGTAGCCTTTCGGGATATGGAAGCCCAGGCCCTCGGCGGTAAGGCTGAAACCAATCATCATCAGGAAGCCCAGGCACAGCATGATCACCGTGGGGTGGGCGTTGACGAAGCGGGTCAGCGGCTTGCTGGCAACGATCATGATACCGATCGAGAAAATCACCGCGATCATCATCACCGACAGCTCTTCGACCATGCCCACCGCCGTGATCACCGCATCCAGCGAGAACACAGCATCCAGTACCACGATCTGAGCGACGATAGGCCAGAATGCGGCATGGCGCAGCGTGCCACTTGCCTGGGTGACATGGCCCTCCAGGCGCTCGTGCAGCTCCATGGTGGCCTTGAACAGCAGGAACACACCGCCGAACAGCATGATCAGGTCACGGCCCGAGAAGCTCTTGTCGAACACCTCGAACAGCGGCGCAGTCAGGGTGACCATCCACGAAATACTGGCCAGCAGGCCAAGGCGCATGATCAACGCCAGGCTCAGGCCGATCACCCGCGCGCGGTCTCGCTGATGGGGCGGCAGCTTGTCGGCCAGAATGGCGATAAACACCAAATTGTCGATACCCAGCACCAGCTCGAGGACGATAAGCGTCAACAGGCCTAGCCAGGCCGTGGGGTCGGCTAGCCATTCCATTAGCGGGTACTCACGAGCGAAGCGTCACGAGGACGGAGGGGGGACGGCCTGAAAGGCCAGAAACTGGGGGGCTCCGCGAAGGTGCTCATATAGACCTTGATAGCAAATTGGGACAAGAATCGTACAAGCACAGCAGGTTTATCTGATAGCGCAAAACTATTACAAAACCTTAAAGGAATTTGAGTCTGTATTTTTGTAGGTACTTTTCTTCAATACCGTCGACCGCCAGCAGCTGAAAATCATGGCTCCTTCCCACCACCGGATCTTTCTCATGAGCCTGTCCATGTCCATGGCCGCCTTCGCACTGGCGGCGTCAATTTCCCCCGGCCCGGTCAACATCATTGCCCTGAGCAGCGGCGCCAACCATGGCCTACGCGCCAGCCTGGCACATGTGGCTGGCGCCACGCTGGGTTTCTGCCTGTTGCTGGTGCTGGTCGGGCTGGGCTTGCACCAGCTGCTGGTGCGTTGGCCGCTGATGGGCCAGCTGCTGCACTGGGGCGGGGTAACGTTTCTGCTGTACATGGCGTGGAAACTTGCGCGCAATGATGGCCAACTGACCGGCATGCACTCGACACCCGCCCCCTCGGCCTGGCAAGGCGCGGCGATGCAATGGCTGAACCCCAAGGCCTGGCTGGCAGCAGTGGCCGGGGTCGGCGCTTATACCGGTGGTGAGCAGCACTTGCTGTGGTTGTTCACCTGGATCTACGGGCCGATCTGTTTCATTTCGGTGGCCAGCTGGGCATGGGCTGGCAGCGTGGTTCGCCAGTACCTGGGCAACCCACGGCACCTGCGCCTGCTCAATCGAGGGTTGGCGGTGTTGCTGGTGGGCAGTGCTGTCTACCTGGTTATCTGACGCCAGCCGCATTCCGATAATGACCCGGCGTCGCCGCCAGATGCTTTTTGAAAGCCCGCTGCAAGTGCGCTTGGTCTGCAAACCCGGCCTCCTGCGCAACCTCGGCAATCGCCCGCCCCTGACGCAACTGCGCCCTGGCCAGCTGAACACGCTGGTCGAGCAGGTAGCCATGCGGTGTCAGCCCATAATGTTGGCGGAAGGCTCGAATCAGATAGGCGCGCGACAGGCCGCACGCTGTGCAGATATCTTCAAGGCTCAGTGGATCGGTGCGATGAGCACGTATGAACGCTGCTGCCGCGCTCAGCCGCGGGTTGCCTTCGGCCCTCGCCTGGGCGTTGGCGCCGAGAAAGTCCGGCAATGCGCCAAACAGTTCTGCCAAGCGGCCTTCCCGATCAGGCACGCCCGCATCGAACAGGTCAGCGAACCCCTGCAACAACCGCTGGTACAACGCAGGCGAGCTGCTCCAGGTCTGCGTAGGCAATTTAAAGCCTTGCGCCTGTAGCCAGGACATATCGACGAACAGCATCAGGTAAGACCAGGGCTCAGCGTCGATGGGGTTGCAGGCATGCACAACACCCGGGTTCATCAGCACGGTGGTACCGGCCCCTACCTGGATGCGCAGGTCACCGTTGAGGTAGGTACTGCGCCCACCCGTGATCACGCCGATTGAAAAGCTCTCATGGGAGTGCGCGGCGTAGCACACCTGGCGCCCGTCCCCTACCCGCCGGGCTTCGACAAAGGGCAATGCATGATCACGCCAGAACCGCGAAACCTCGATCATCCCCTTGCCCACTTGATGCTGACATTCACCGATACTACACGTTTACCGTGGAAGCAGGTCCAGCGTGCGCTCCACCTCTTCGATATCGATCCGGAAACCATCGCCATCCGGAATCCCGACCACAAAAGCGAAATGCTGATGGTCGCGATCGGTCAGGTATTTGTAGTAGCTCACAAACCGGTCAGGCGGCTGCAAGGTGAGCAGGCTACCACCGGGCTGCAGCACATTTACCCCATGCACCAATTGGCTGCCCTCCACGCCAATGACCACTTTTGCCCCGGCGCAGGCTGCAACAATACTCGGCACATCGGACTTGAGCGGGTTCACAACACGGAAACCGCGGGTGACACGCAGGTGCTCGGCGAGCTCCAGCTCATTGCGCAACAAGCGCAGGTCGCCGTCGCCGCCACGCAGCAGGAACACGCCAGGATGTGGGGCATGCGGCACGTGCGACAGCAATTTATCCCCCATGGCCCGGTAGCGGGCATGCCGGCTGCGGTTGTTGCCCTGATCATCGAACAGCACCAGCTCACGGAAAAACGCACTGCGCAGGCGCAGGGGCTTCATGCCCAGCCAGTCTTCATAGGCCGGGGCCTGGGTAAACAGCGGGTATCTGGCCGAGGGTGCGGTGGTCACCGGTATGCCCTCATTGCAGGCCAGCGCATAGGTTGGGCAATCTTCCATCAGCCAGGTGCCGAACCACGAATTGCCGTTTTGCGTGCAGTAGATGGCCGCGCGGTCTATTTCGTTGTCAACGATGATGGTCGGGAAGGTACTTGGCTTGAGCGACAGCCAGTGGCTGGCCTTGCCTTTGTACAACGCACCATCGACCAGCCACACATCCTTGATCAGGTAGCCGCGGGTTGGCCCTTGCAATGTGCTGATGCCACCCTCCATGGTGCGAGCGGGGTGCACGTAGGGGTAAAAACGCTTGCCCTCCCAGCCCGTTACCCGTTCCAGCTGGCCAGGCAGGAAAATGGCCGCCGGGGACACAGTGGTTTCGCCTGGAGCAATGTCCCAACTCCTGGTGGCGATGCTCTTGAGGTCGATGGCGGTATTCTTGCCCAGCCGCTTGCGCGCCATGTAACGATAGGCGGCCAAGGTCCAGGTGTGCTGCTTGGCCGCGGACGATGCACTGAACTGCGAGATGTCGCTCCCCATGAAGCGTCCTCCCCTGATGACGAAGTTTAAACCCTGGCGTAGAGCGCCAGATCAATGCATCCCTGGCAGTCACTCAGTTGCACGTGACTCTTTCCATGGTCGGCGGTGACTGCACGCTGGCATAACGGCTGCGCAGGGTTTCCACGAAGGGCTCACCCGCACCATTGCCACCGTAGAGATAAATCTTGTGCAGCCCCCCAAACACCATCTCGTGGTATCGGCTGGCAACCTCCTCATCGCTCGGGCCATCCGGCAACCCCAAGTGCAGCGTGAGTTTGTTGCCCTCCACTGCGAACATCGGCGTATCCCACAAGAACTTGGCTGTGCCGGTCTTTGGCAAGCGGACAAACAGATAGGCATGGTTGCCCAACGAGTCGATGTCTCCCCCGCGACGGCGCTTCCATTTCAGCAGGCCGTCGTCCGGGCGCGCGAGGCACAGCCCGATGTCGTAGTAATCGAAGCCCTGCTGCAGTGCCCACTCAAGCGCCATGAAGGTGGTGATCGAATTCACCTCACGCAACCTCTTGGCATCACTGAACACTGCCTCGCAGTAGCCGAAACGCAACGTGCTCCAGTACCGCTTGCCCCCGCGTACCACTTCACAACCCAAGTGGCAGCCAATCACTTCATCACCCAAGGTAATCAGGTCGAGCCGGCCGACGCTTTTGGCAATGCGGAACACTTCTTCCGTGGGGAACTGCGCAGCATGGATACCTTGCCTGGCGGTGGCATAGGGGCGCAGCAGCTCGCGGTCTGCCATGGCGATCTCGTCGTCCGACAGGGCTTGTCGCATCTGGTAGAGCGGGCGGTTCTTGCGGATGCTGCGCCGCAGTTCGCTGTCGTAGCGCGCCGTGATGTCCTCCAGCGAGCGGCCCAACGGTACTACAGCGCTCAGGTAATGCGGCACTGACAGCGCCCCAGACGAGGGTATTTCGCTGATGACCACTACATGGTTTGCAGCCGCCGTGGCACTTGCACTTTCTACGATCGAAGCACTGCCCTGGCCCTTGCCGCCGATCAGCAGCTTGGCCATTTCCCGCTGTTGCTTGCGGCCGATGTAAAGAATTTCGTAGGGGCTCTCCTGCTGTAGCCGAAACCTCGCTACTTCCCAGCGCCAGAAACAGGCGCGCGCCGCCATTTCTCGCACTTTGCTTGCCAACAGCCTCATTTCGTAGCGCTGGGAGGGTGACAGGAGCTTTCGCGCCACAGCCGTCAAGGTCTCTTTCATTTTTTCTTCGACGTCCTTTGAAGGGCTTTATGGTCTATCTGAAAAAGAGAAAAAATCAGCAAAAACACTTAACGCTTTGATTTTTATAGTTTGCCCTGAAACTTGCTTATCACATTCAGTAACAATTTAAGATGCCTGCAAACGCTTTGGCAAGCGGCTTCTAGCTGACTTTAGATCAAGTTTGATGGCGTCAAATTTCCTGCGTGAAAACCCACGCCAATTGCAAGTTTGCTATAAGCGTGCCGACGCACACAGCCTTTCATTACCACTTGGCTATTGATAATTAGCATTTGATATCTTCTTTGCATAAAAGAAACGTCGCCATGCCTGAACGCTTTTTGCGGTGCCTGCCGGGCCATTTGGCAAGCATCCACGTCCCGATTGAGCCAGACTGGTGTTTTGCCGGCAGCCGGTGCATGCTCCATGCTGAAGCGATTCACCCTGCTTTGAACCAGCCCCGCAATGTGAGGTGCAGTACCTATGGACCGTCTGCTCGATTCACTCTTCCCCAGCGCCGAGAACATTCCGGAAACCTGGCGCCTGGGAGCCCCAATGGAACAACGCGACTACCTGGTGAACGGCGAACTCAGGCAGTGGGACGGCCCCTTGGCCACGGTGCGCAGCCCGGTATGGCTGAAGGAGGGCGCAGAGGAACGCCAGGTGGTACTGGGTAGCGCCCCGCTGCTCGACGCGGACACCGCCCTTACGGCCCTCGACGCCGCCGTGCAGGCCTACGACAAGGGCCGCGGTGCCTGGCCGAACATGCGTGTGGCCGAACGCATCCAGCATGTCGAAAACTTCCTGGCCCGTATGCGCGAGCAGCGCCAGGCCGTGGTCAAGCTGCTGATGTGGGAGATTGGCAAGAACCTCAAGGATTCAGAAAAAGAATTCGACCGCACCTGCGACTACATCGTCGACACCATCAATGCCCTCAAGGACCTCGACCGCCGCTCCAGCCGCTTCGAGCTGGAACAAGGCACCCTCGGCCAGATCCGCCGCGCGCCGCTGGGTGTGGCGTTGTGCATGGGGCCCTACAATTACCCGCTGAACGAAACCTTCACCACCCTGATCCCGGCGCTGATCATGGGCAACACCGTGGTGTTCAAGCCGGCCAAGTTCGGTGTGCTACTGATCCGCCCGTTGCTCGAAGCCTTCCGCGACAGTTTCCCGCCGGGGGTGATCAACGTGATCTATGGCCGCGGCCGGGAAACGGTGAGCGCGCTGATGGCCAGCGGCAAGGTCGATGTATTCGCCTTCATTGGTACACACAAGGCAGCCAGCGACCTGAAAAAGCTGCACCCACGCCCGCATCGCCTGCGCGCCGCGCTGGGCCTGGATGCCAAGAACCCAGGCATCGTGTTGCCGCAGGTCGACCTCGACAACGCTGTCGAAGAGGCGGTTACCGGCGCGCTGTCGTTCAACGGCCAGCGCTGCACAGCGTTGAAGATCCTGTTCGTCCACGAGCACGTGGTCGACGCCTTCCTCGACAAGTTCCAGCGCAAGCTGGCCGCGCTCAAGCCCGGCATGCCCTGGGAACCGGGCGTCGCGCTGACGCCATTGCCGGAGCCCGGCAAGGTCGACTACCTTGACGGCCTGGTCGCCGATGCCACGGCCAAGGGCGCACGCGTGCTCAACGCAGGTGGCGGGCAAAGCCGCGGCTCGTTCTTCTATCCGGCCTTGCTGTACCCGGTTAACAACGACATGCGCGTGTACCACGAAGAGCAATTCGGCCCCCTGGTACCCGTGGTGCCCTACCGCGACCTGCAAACCGTCATCGACTACGTGCTGGACTCCGATTACGGCCAGCAGTTGAGCCTGTTCGGCAACGATCCGGCGACCATCGGTAGCCTGGTCGACATCTTCGCCAACCAGGTCGGGCGCATCAACATCAACGCGCAGTGCCAGCGCGGCCCCGACACCTACCCGTTCAACGGCCGCAAGAACAGCGCCGAAGGCACTCTGTCTGTGCATGACGCCTTGCGCGTGTTCTCCATCCGCACCCTGGTCGCCACCCGCTTCCAGGAGGCCAACAAAGAACTGATCAGCGAAATCATCCGTAACCGCCAGTCGAGCTTCCTGACCACCGACTACATCTTCTGACGGCCGCGCTTATAGAAAATCGATCTAGCGGCATTGTCGATTGTCCATCGGCGCAAACGACTCTAAGCAACAGGGCGCCATCCGGCGCCCACTGCAACGGAGAGTCGAACATGGCAGTCAAACCCATCCCCGAAGGCCAGCACAGCATCACCCCCTATCTGGCCATCAACGACGCCGCCAAGGCCATCGAGTTCTACAAGAAGGCCTTCGGTGCGGTCGAAATGTTCCGCCTTGATGCCCCTGGTGGCCGTGTGGGCCATGCCGAACTCAAGATCGGTGATTCGTCGCTGATGCTGGGCGACCCCTGCGACATGGAAGGCGGCCTTACCGCCAGCCAGAAGCTCAGCGGCGCAGGCGTGGGCCTGCACCTGTATGTCGAGGACTGCGACAAGGTCTACGCCCAAGCCCTGGCGGCTGGCGGCACGCAGTTGCACCCCTTGACCGACCAGTTCTATGGCGACCGCAGTGGCACCCTGAAAGACCCGTTCGGCAATATCTGGTTCGTCTCGACCCACAAGGAGGACCTGAGCCCTGACGAAATTCGCGCCCGCGCAGCGAAGATGTTCGGCGGTAACCCAGCGGCAAGTTGAAAGCGGCGCCACTTTGCTTGAAGCTTGAGGCTCGTAGCCTGGAGCTGCTTCATGCGAATCATCGACAAAACCGCTGCGCAGGTGCGCAGCCTGACCCCCGCTGAAGAGGATCTGCTGGTCGGTTTTGCCACCGGCAGCCTCGTCGGCCCGCGCCTGCTGCAGGCGAACCAGCTACTGATGAAGGTTCGCAACGCCAACCAATGGCTGGCCTGCGACTGCCGCAACGACGCCCTGCCGGTGCTCAATGTCACCCTTAACGGCAATACCGGCACATTGTTCCTCAAGAACAACCCGGGCACTGCCGAGCATGCCCCTGGTTGCCCGTTTACCAAAGACGAGCGGGAAGCCGCCGAACGCGAAGACGATCCCGCACCACCTGCCGCCTGGCTGCCGCCCGACACGCCGCTGCGCCTGATGGGTGACTTTCGCGCCGGTACCGCCAGTGCCGCAAGCGATGGCAACGACCGGCGCGAGCAACAGCGCCTGCTGTCGCTGCTGCTCACCTGGATCGAGACCAGCGGCCTCAACCTTTACGCCACTCACCTGAAGAAGGACCTGACCACGCAGTTTGCCGAATTGCGCAGCGTGGCCAGTCGCTACCCGCTGCTGGAGCGGATACCTGCCAGCAACTACCTGGAAACCCGGCTGGACATGAAGCACATGATGATGCTCAAGTCCCGGCTGCGTGAATCCACACTGTTCGGCAACCATCGCCGCCACGGGCTGATGCTGGACTGCGTCGACCAGATCAAAGGGCGCAAGCTGTTCAACAATCGCAGTGAAGACGGCTTCGACTTCCAGGGGCACCACCTGTACTGGGGCGGTAGCCGTACCAGCGGGCCGTTGCTGGCACTGATGATCTACTCGCCGACCAGCGCCGGTAGCCATTTCTATGAGCTGATCCATGTGGCCAGCGTGCCGGTGCTATCGCGCGCGCATCTGTTCCCGGTGTACCGCGATGAAGAACGCGAGCCACTCAAGGCCCTGGTGTCGCTGATCGACTGGATGGCCAGCAAGGGCGTCAAGGTGCAAATGCGCCGGCCGGTGATCGGCGGCCAGGTGATGGATGAGCTGGTGATGACCTCGGACCAGGACCGGGTATTGTCAGTGTCGCTCCTCGAACAGCCGATTGGGCCCGAGCCGGACACCGAAAACTTCAAGCGCTACGCCGACTTCAAGAGCCTGGAAACCTTCCGCAAGTTTGTTGCCGGTTTCTTCATGCGCGAACGCTGAATTGCGGCCGGTACATGCCCCGGGCAGGCACAGCCATGTGTCGCGACAGGGATGCAAGGCGGCCCCAGGATCCCGGGCTATTGACTCAGTCCAGGCAGTCCTTGGCAGCCTGGCGCAATTTGTCGCCAGACAGGAAGCTGCCCTTGTAGAAGGTCGCGCGGCTGCCTTCACGAGAGTCAACCACGTCCAGTACATCGTCACTTGCCACCGCACTGGATGCCGTCAGTCGATACCCGTGGGCAATCGACTTCTGCGTGGCCTGGGGTGCCAGAACCTGCCACTTGGGCAGGACACAGGCGGCGTACACCTGCGGCGTTTTTTTGGTCAGCTTGCTGGCAGTGGGTTTGCCGGGCGTCGCGCAGCCAGCAAGGCTGGCAACCAACGCAGAAGCGATGAAGATACGAAAAGTAGGCATTTGCAATTGGCCGTCAGGGATACGCTGCATTCTAACGAGGGTTGTCCAAAGTTTCTAACCAACCATGGTCTTGCTGGTGAATTTTCGCGCCATTGACACAGCAACGACGCGCCAGTGACAACACCATCACATCGCGGGTTGTTTACTGGCGCCCGGTCACTGCAATTAATTGTCTGAATCCAGGGAACGAAGTCATTCTGCCCTGCTTCTCATCAACATCAGGCAACGGCAACACCGGCCGGCTTTGTTCAGGAGAACCCCATGCTCTGGTGGCTGGAAATACTCGCCCAATATGCAACCTCCACCGGCTTGGCCGTGCTCTGTATTTTCGTGTTCTGGGCCTATGGCTTGGCATTCGGCAGCGTCTACATGAGGCTCCTCTCTGGCCTGCTGGCTGCCATGCTGCTAACGATCGCCGCATGCCCGCACGGTGTGGACTTTGCCTTGGGCAAGCACCTGGCGCTTGGTGGTCCAGGTGCTCTGCTGCTGTTTATTGCAGATGCAGCAGGCGTGATCACAGCGGTGGTGGTGGCCTCGTTTTTCTTCAGCCCCGGGCGGTTGCAGGACGAAGCCTGAGCGGGCTCACTGGTGGGGACCTGATATTTCTGCCAGTAGCATGGGTAGCCGAACGTTGAGAAAGTGAACTGCCAATGGGGCACCTCACCGCGACTCGGCCAGGAAATACACACCATGCAAAAGAACGCCAACATCACGCGCTTCTTCTACCAGAACGGCAAACTCGTCACCCTTAAAACCGGTGAACAGAGCCGTAGCATCTTTCGGTCCTCGGATGTGCCACTTGCCGAGCAACACTTAGACGGCACCCGCACCAGTGGATTGCTGGTGACCGACGACAAGGGTTCGGTGCTACAGGTGCAGGAAAACAGCTGAGCCCCCTCAAGCCGCACCGGCCCCACCATAAGGGTCGCACAAGCGCTCCAGCGTTCGGGCAAGGCTGCGCTTTCCACAAATCTGTTGCGTTTCACCCTGCCCTGAGGCGATGCTCATGGAACGGTTGAAGCAACAGACACGGAAGGCCTTTAGCACCATGGAAACGCTTCTCAGCATCAAGTCCGATCTGGTCAGTACAGCCGATCATCTGGAAAAGCTCAGTCAGGCCATGAGTGGCCACGCCAGGTTCATGGAGGCGCGTGCCAGTTCGCAGAGCGAGATTGATGTCACGGCGCACATCAGGTCCATCAATGTGGTAGCAGACGAGTTGCGCGCTGTCGCTGCAAAAATCGACGACATTGGAGGTGCTAGCTTCAGCTGAACCTGAGCTTCACCACTTTGCTCAGCGCCCAGCCACTGAAGACGTAGAACGCATCCAGGTAGAAACGCCCCGCGTAGTTGGGCAATGGCGCGTGATTCAACAGCACATCCGGGTCGGGCGTGGGTGGGAACAAGGCATAAAAGCCGTTGGGCAGCACCGCCAAGGCCAACAATAGCAGGTAAGTCGATGTTAGCAGCAGGGTGCTACGATTGCTGAACCTGGCGGCACCCTTCAGCCCGTAGTACGCAACCAGGCCGGCAACGGGCAACACCCAGAAATGCGTCGGGATCCCAATGAACATTTCGGCGACTGCGCTTCTTGCTTCCACCCAGTGTTCTCCATCCAAATGCGTGGATTATCGCGGGCACGGCAGGCAAATGCAAAACCAGCACTGCCCAGTTCAGGACTGCCACGTTCGAATAAGAACGGCGGCAGGGCCCACCAGCAAAAAGCCCGCTCTCGACGGCGGGCATTTTGTCTCTGGCGGTTAGATGATCATGCTTTTGAACACATCAACGCGGCATCCAGCAACCTCCCATGGTCGTACCAGGCATCACGTTGATAGGCTGTGAACTGATGCTGGCCTGCTGTGCTGCGCAACTCCACAAGGCCATCTGCCTTGCTGGGGTCGGTGCTTTCGATGAACAGTCTCACCGAGTTATCGCCATCAACCTCGTAGGTTTTCACATTCCCGGGCAGTTCACCCTTCACGCACCCCAGATACGCGGGTGGGCTCTTAGCGGTGCTGCCAGAGGTAGAGTCATGACTATCACGCACGTCGGGGTTTTGTGCGCACCCGGCCGTGAACAATGTGGCGAACGTGGAAACGAGTAATGCACCTGCTACCGATATTGAGCTCTTCACGCGACACGCCCCTGCTGCCCCCTCGAGAACTTAGGAAAGTGTTGCCAAGTAGCACGCCATTTTTTAGTTGTCGTGAGCCATATTACTGCTCAATGACAGCCATGCCATAGGTTCATTTGCTATATGGGTTCAGGCTGCATTGGCGGCGCAATAAATGTCCTCTTCTACAGCTTGTCCTACGTCCGCCAGGTCTGCAAGTTTGGGCGCCGCGCTCCCCGCCCGCAGTTTTATCTGAGGTTCAGGACGGCTGGCGTCGCATAGGCATAAGCAACTACAAATGCCCCCAACCCCGAGTATTACCGTACCCACTCTCGGGGTCAGGCAATGGCCTTGAGAAAGACCAAGGTTGCCACCAGGTCCAGGACCAGTACAGTTGCCACAACGAAAACCATGTAATAGCGGTCATCCTGAGTCATGTCGGCGCTCTCCGCGTGATCAATGTCTCAGGAGCAAAGCAATTACCGTTCCAGCACCGATGCCCAGCCAACGGCTGCCACTGCGCTCAAACGTGGCGATCTTCTACGATGCCTTTACCTGACATACGCCGTTGGCTTTGTTCTTGCCGGTATACGATACGTCGGGCGAACCGTCGGGGTTGATCGACAATGAAACAGTCACCCCGCTGCCTTTGGCTTCGAAGTAGTTATCGTTGAACTTCTTCAGCTTCCCTTCCTTGCCATTGATATAGATCGGCCCACCTTTGTCCGCATGGACCTCAATGTTGCCGGGGCACGTTGCGTTCAGCAGTGGAATCCCGGCCTGGGCCGCGCCCGATGCCAGCATCAAGGCAGCCAGCAATAAACGTGTCATCTCACGCTCCTTAAGTGAATTGATCGTGACAAAAGCAATAGAGGGCCATCATAGCAACCCTCTGCAGTATGCGCTCGCGGGCTAGTCTAGACTGAAATGGCCATCCACCACGGAGCCAGCAGATGCAACCGTCAATCTCTGCGCAGCCTGTCCCTCATGAAGGTCTTGAAGATGTTGACCATCTCAGGTTTCACCGCGCCCATGAACATATGCACCACCCGTTTGGTAACGATGCTTTTGCCCGCAGGGCGGAAGCTTTCGCGCGCTTCTTTGGCACGCCGTTGTTTCTAGGGTCTCAGTCACTGGTGGTTCTGATATGGATGGGGATCAGCCTATCGGGGCTGTCAGCGTTCGATCCCTATCCCTTCATTCTATTGAATCTGGCGTTTAGTCTGCAGGCGGCCTACGCGGCCCCTCTGATTCTTCTGGCTCAAACCCGCCAAGCCGACCGTGACAAAGCAACAGCCGAAGCAGATGCGCGACATCGAGAGGCGATTGCCATGGCCAATCAACGACGTCAACGGGACGCGGAGATGCAAAGCAAGCAGCTTCTGCAGTTGCTGGAGCAAAACACACACCTCACAGAAGTCACAAAGCAAATGAGTGAACGGATTGAGCTCCTTACATCGCAGATGCACGCGCATTTGCTTGCGTCCTCAGTGCATGCGCCTTTGGGTAATAACGATTAATCCCTTACCCCTGCAGTTGCCTGCGGAGCGCTGTTTCGTCCTACCTCACCTCATTCGCAAAGCGGCCAACTGCCCCGACCACTTGTTTAGCGCCGCTTTGAATTTCCAGGATGACGGTGCCGGCTTCATTAGCCAATGCCAAGCCTTCCTCAGCTTTTGCCCGGCTGCTGAATATTTCGCTAACGGCTTGATCCGCAAGCGCCTGGTTTTGTTGGACCACGCTAACGATTTCCTCGGTGGCCGAACTGGTGTGACCAGCGAGTTTGCGCACCTCATCAGCAACCACAGCGAAGCCTCGACCTTGCTCACCCGCACGCGCGGCTTCGATAGCTGCATTCAGTGCTAGCAGATTCGTCTGCGAAGCAATTCCGCCAATGGTTTTAACGATAGAACTGATCAACGCAGACTGTTTGCCAAGCGCTTCGATGCTCTCGGTTGCCGCGTTCATTTGTTCAGCGATACTGCGCATGGTCTCCACCGTTCGCGTCACGACCACAGCGCCACGCTCCGCGCTCGAATCCGTTTGCCGGGATATGGCGTACGCGACACCCGCTGCATCCTTTACCTCTTGCTCGCGTGCGACCTGGTCCGTCACGACACTCGCAAACTTCACAACTTTAGACAGCTTGCCCTCAGTGTCATGTACAGGGTTATAAGTGGCCTCGAGCCAGATAACACTTCCACGGCCATCGACGCGTTTGAATCGGTCTGCAACGTACTCGCCACGGTTGAGCGTCTTCCAGAAACTTTCATACTGGGGCGATGCCGCTTCTTCGGCAGGGCAGAACAAACGATGATGTTTTCCTGCAATTTGGCCTAATGAGTAGCTCATGGCATCGAGAAACTGCTTGTTGGCTGTGATGACGGTGCCATCCAGGTTAAATTCAATGACGGCAGTGGACCGAACCAGCGCCTGGATCAGCGCTTCATTTTCCTTCGCCTGCTCCACGGTACGGGTGATTTCACTGCCGTAACCCTGGACATGGCCAAGGCTCGCGTCGTGGTCTCGAATAGGGAGCCAATAGATTTTCAACCAAGCAAGCGTGCCGTCCGCGCGGAGGTAGCGATATTCGTCATTGACGGGTTCAAAACGCGCTACAGCTTGATTGAACGCGTGAAAACAAGGCAGGTCTTTAACGTACGGCGGCACGATCTCCGCGAGCGGGCGCCCCAGCAGGCGCTCCTCAGAATACCCCAAGGTTTCCGAGAACTGTCGGTTAAATGCGCAGATACGAAACTGTGCATCCAGCCTTATGGTGAGCATGCCTCTGTCCATCTGCTCGACCTGCTGACGTAACTGATGCAGCTCCGCGCTCTGCTCTTGCAGCATTTTTTTGAGATTGCGGTTGAACATGACAGGCTCCAAGTGTGCTGGGTAAGCAATTATCGAGATGGGCCCATTGTTCTAGAGCATCCAGTCAATTTTTAATTGCAGCATGATGGGTATACGGGCGGGGTGATGAAAAATTCCAGGCCGGCAGATAAATTGCTACAGGCTTGGACGCGCGGCTCAACGCACAACATTGCAGGTGTTTAGGGACACTGCTGAAAATCACAGATTCCTCTGCGATTCTGGATCACGCGGGTAGCGAAGGCTGAGATCTCTGGCTCAAGAACTGAAGCCAGGCATCATGCGATTTCATCTGGCAGACCACGGCATCATCCCAGATAGCGCCGTGGATCTCACCCGCAGCAACCAGGTACATGAGCCTTGATGTACAGGCTTCCAGATCAAGGAGCTGCCGATGAGCCGTGAAGCGAAAATCAACGTTGCTTGGCATCTGGAGGTAAGGCCTGAAGGACTGGCTCGTGGACACGGGCCGATGTTCCTGTGTAATCAATATGACATCAAACCCCAGCGGCCGCATGCCTTATCGCAGATTCGCCCCCGTGATTGGACGACTCAAAGGACCGATGTTGGAAAACGCAGTAGCCGCCTCACCCTCTGGCGCTGCCCGCCAGCGCCTCAACGCTTGCCGCCGAGGACGGGCGGCAAGGCGGTGAAGAACCAGTAGATCCCAGTTCCTAGCACCATGGTCCACCGGCTTGCCGGGTTGAGAAACATTCCGACCACCCCAAGCGCGATCAGCGTCACGCCAGCCCACCGCCTGCGCCTCGGGTTGAACCATCGCTGGAACGCCCGAAGCCTCTCACCCAAATGCATCACCACTCTCCTTTTGGTAGGCGACGAAGCATATCAGCTGCCTGCCGCATGTACCCACACCTCGCTGCCCGCCAGCACTTCCTCAAACCAAAACGCCGCCTGATGAGGCGGCGTTGACTGAAGCACGGACGTTACCAGGTCTTCGGCTCTGACTTCTTGTAAGCGCCACTGGTCATGCACTTTTCGACCAGGTCTTCGCGCGCCTTGTTGTCTGGAAGCGTTTTCAGATAGTCGGGCTGACAGTGTTCGCCAGTCGGCTCGTAGGCTGCTGTGTCGACGGCATCTTCTTTGCAGCCCGCCAGAACCACTGCAGAGAACGCGGCGGCAGAGAAGAAAACCAATGCTTTGCGTGACATGAGCTCATTCCTTTGAAGTGGTCGGGCGTTATAGCAAACCTCGACCAGCATCGCAAAGAACGCCCCTCACCCAGGTCCAGCGAACGGGCACACTCCGGTGCATGGCGTCCAAATCCCTGCACCCGGTCAGCCCCTTTGTGTTCCAGCCGAGCAAAGTTGGGCTGTGGATCAACGAACCAAGTGTTACAATCCGCCACTTCAAATCGGCGCTCAACGCGCTGAACATCCGTGAGCGCCGCCAGTACGACACCCGCCACACCTATGCGACCCTGTGCCTGATGCCTGGTATGAACCCCGCGTTCATTGCGAACCAGCTCGCCACAGCGTCGAGATGTTGCTCTCTACTTACGCGAAATGGATCAGCTCCTCCTCGGACTGGAGGGAGCTGGAGAAGCTGCCGCCCCGAGTCGAATTGGCCCAAAATTGGCCCAAACCTGACGCGAGGGCCTAAATACACCTCTGGAACCCCCGCAGGACAAGCACTTGATTTCTACCGCTAACATCACCATGCAGTTCGGCTCCAAGCCGCTGTTTGAAAACGTTTCCGTAAAATTCAACAACGGCAACCGCTACGGTCTGATCGGCGCCAACGGTTGCGGCAAGTCGACCTTCATGAAGATCCTCGGCGGTGACCTGGAGCCTTCCGGTGGCCAGGTGATGCTGGAACCGAACACCCGCCTGGGCAAGCTGCGCCAGGACCAGTTCGCCTATGAAGAATTCACCGTGATCGACACCGTGATCATGGGCCACAGCCAGCTGTGGAAGGTCAAGGCCGAGCGCGACCGTATCTACTCGCTGCCGGAAATGACCGAAGAAGACGGCATGGCCGTCGCCGAGCTGGAAACCGAATTCGCCGAAATGGACGGCTACACTGCCGAATCGCGCGCCGGTGAACTGCTGCTGGGCCTGGGTATCCCCCTGGAACAGCACTTCGGCCCGATGAGCGAAGTGGCGCCAGGCTGGAAGCTGCGTGTCCTGCTGGCCCAGGCATTGTTCTCGGACCCGGACGTGCTGTTGCTCGACGAACCAACCAACCACCTGGATATCAACACCATCCGCTGGCTGGAAACGATCCTCACGGCGCGTAACAGCACCATGATCATCATTTCCCACGACCGCCACTTCCTCAACAGCGTCTGCACCCACATGGCCGACCTGGATTACGGCGAGCTGCGCCTGTTCCCAGGCAACTATGACGAGTACATGACGGCGGCCACCCAGTCGCGTGAGCAGTTGCTGTCGGACAACGCCAAGAAAAAGGCGCAGATCGCCGAACTGCAGACGTTCGTCAGCCGCTTCTCGGCCAACGCCTCCAAGGCCAAGCAGGCGACTTCGCGTGCCAAGCAGATCGACAAGATCCAGCTGGCCGAAGTCAAACCTTCCAGCCGTGTCAGCCCGTTCATTCGCTTTGAGCAGACCAAAAAACTGCACCGCCAGGCGGTGGTGGTCGAGAAGATGGCGAAAGCCTTCGACGACAAGGTGCTGTTCAAGAACTTCGACATTACCGTCGAGGCGGGTGAGCGCGTTGCGATCATCGGCCCCAACGGTATTGGCAAGACTACCCTGCTGCGCACTCTGGTCGGCGAAATGACCCCGGATGCAGGTTCGGTGAAATGGACCGACAGCGCAGAAGTGGGCTACTACGCCCAGGACCACGCTCACGACTTTGAAGACGATCTGAGCCTGTTCGACTGGATGGGCCAGTGGACCTCCGGCGAACAGGTGATTCGCGGCACCCTGGGGCGCATGCTGTTCTCCAACGACGAGATCCTCAAGTCGGTGAAGGTGATTTCCGGTGGTGAGCAAGGCCGCATGCTGTTCGGCAAGCTGATCCTGCAAAAGCCGAACGTGCTGGTGATGGATGAGCCAACCAACCACCTGGACATGGAGTCGATCGAGGCGCTGAACCTGGCGCTGGAAAACTACCCGGGCACCTTGCTGTTCGTCAGCCACGACCGCGAGTTCGTCTCGTCGTTGGCCACGCGCATCATCGAGCTGTCGCCCGATGGTGTGGTGGACTTCAGCGGTACCTACGACGATTACCTGCGCAGCCAAGGCGTACTGGTCTGATCGAAGTGTAAGGCCTGGCCACGTTGCATGGCTGGGCCGGCCTTTTCGCGGGCACGCCCGCTCCCAAGAGCCCAGTCAAGCAGGGGACGTGTGGGAGCGGGCTTGTCCCGCGAACACCGGCGAAGCCGTTGCCAGGCACCGCGTACTCCCATTCAGGGGACAAGTCCGCTGCCACAGCCACACCCTGGCGAATAATTCGTTAGCCTGCTTTCTTTTCCTTCGCACAACGGCCATGATGGGACCACGCCCAACCGCCCGCCCGCGAAAGAGCCCATGACCGCGCAACAACCTGCCCCCGCCAGCCATACGCTGCACATCACCCTGCAGATCCTGTCGATCGTTTTCTACACCTTCATTGCCTTCCTCTGCATCGGCCTGCCCATTGCGGTGTTACCCGGCTACGTGCACGACCAGCTGGGCTTCGGTGCGGTGATCGCCGGGGTGACCATCGGCTTGCAATATCTGGCCACTCTGCTGAGCCGCCCGTTTGCCGGGCGCGTTGCAGACACCCTCGGGGGCAAGCGAGCCATCCGCTTCGGCCTGCTGGGGATTGCCGGCTGCGGGGTATTGACGCTGTTATCGGCCTGGACCCTGACGCTGCCACTGCTGAGCCTCGCGTTGTTGCTTGGCGGCCGTTTGCTGCTCGGCATCGCCCAGGGGCTGATCGGCGTGGCTACCTTGAGTTGGGGCATCAGCCAGGTCGGCCCCGAACACACCGCCAGGGTGATCTCATGGAACGGTATCGCCTCCTACGGCGCCATCGCTATTGGCGCGCCACTGGGCGTATTGGCCGTGGATGGGCTGGACTTCAGCGTGCTGGGGCCTGCTTTGCTGATGCTGGCAACCCTTGCCCTGCTGGGGTTGCGAAAGCGCCCCGATGTGGTGGTGGCGCGCGGCGAGCGCCTGCCATTCTGGTCGGCGTTTGCCCGGGTCGCACCGTGCGGTCTTGGCCTGACCCTGGCTTCGATCGGCTATGGCACCCTGACCACCTTCGTCACCTTGTACTACCTGGAGCGAGGTTGGCTGGGCGCAGCCTGGTGCCTCAGTGCGTTTGGGGTGTGCTTCATCATTTCGCGGCTTTTATTCGTCAATGCCGTCAACCGGTTTGGTGGCTACAACGTGGCGGTCGCCTGCATGGCCACCGAAGTGCTGGGCCTGAGCCTGCTGTGGCTGGCGCCTGCGCCGGCCTGGGCACTGGTCGGCGCGGGGCTTACCGGTTTCGGGCTGTCGCTGGTGTACCCGGCGCTGGGCGTCGAGGCAATCAGGCAGGTCCCCAGCAACAGCCGCGGCGCGGGGCTGGGGGCCTATGCGGTGTTCTTCGATATGGCCTTGGCTATCGCCGGCCCGCTGATGGGCGCAGTAGCCGTACACCTGGGCTATGCCTCGATCTTCTGCGTGGCTGCCCTGCTCGCCCTGGCCGGGGTGGGCCTAACGCTGTTGCTATCGCGGCGCGCTCGCCGCGGCTGATCGTTCGGCCAGTTGCGGCGCGCCCAGCGCCTGGCTGAAGAACGCCGCCGTTTCACGCGCCAGCGAATGATGGATATGGCGGCGATCCACACCCTCGGCATCCTTGCACAGCGCCGGCATCCGCGCGTACTGCTCGGCGTCGCAGTGGGCCATGAACACAAAGTGGCCGGCGCCGGCCAACAGGCGATAATCGGGAGTGACCGGCAGCTTGCGGGCCAGAGCTTCGGCGTTGCGGTCCACCGCCACCAGCTGGTCGCTATCACCGCTGTAGATCAGCGCTGGCACCTGAACCCCCGCCAAGGCATGGCGCCCGAACAGCAGGCTCAACGGCGCCATCAGCATCACCGCCCCTACCCGCTGGTCGGCCTGCGGCGCCAGTTCGCTGCGGTCGGCAATCAAGATGCCGTGGGTCTTGCAGGCGTCGGCGTCGGTCGGACGCTCCAGGCAGTACTGGCGCAGGCGGTCCAGGTCCGGGCGCGCACCGGAAAGGATCAACGCGGTTTCGCCACCGGCTGAATAACCGATCACGCCCACCTTGCCTTCATCCAGGTAAGCCCCGACCAAAGCATCATCGCGGGCTGCGGTGATGGCGGCGCTGACTTGCAGCGGCCGGCCATACAGATTGCTCAGAGTACCCAGACGACTGTGGTCGTGGGCATTGTCCCCAGGGTGCACGACTGCCACCACCACAAAGCCTCGCCGCGCCAACGAAGTTGCCAGGTAATGCAGCGCCAATGGGCTGCCGGTATTGCCGTGGGACAATACCAGTAACGGGAACCGGCCTGTGGCGACGGGTGCCTCTTCAGCCACCTCGACTGGATAGCCGTCTATACGGCTGCTACGGGGTTTACCGATAGCGGGGTAGAACGCCAGTGCTTGCATCGGCCGGCTATCGACCGGGTCGACCAAGGTCATGTGGTGCAGGCCGACAACCCGGGGCCCAGCCTCGGCATGGGCCAGCAGGCCGCCGATCAGGACCAGCGCCAACACGCAGCGGGGAATAGTCATCGGCCGGCGGTTCCTTGCAGGGCGAAGCGATAGCCCAGCATAAAGCCGGCCTGGCGTGCGCCGGATGAAAACTGGATGAAACCCTCGTCATGCACGTTGCGCGCGCACCCTATGCATTTGCGCATGGCGTCGAACCCGTGGCATAGATACAGGTCCACGTCTTTACGTGACCGTTTCGCGCCAATGAAGGAGATTCATGCATGAGCAAGCCCGCCTACGTGCCACCCAAGGTCTGGCGCAATGAAGCAGCGTCCGGCGGCCAGTTCGCCAGCATCAACCGCCCTGTTGCCGGCCCGACACACGACAGGGACCTGCCGCTAGGCAACCACCCTCTGCAGCTTTACTCCCTGGCCACCCCCAATGGCGTCAAGGTCACCATTGCCCTTGAAGAGCTGCTTGCCTTGGGCCATACCGCAGCCGAGTACGATGCCTGGTTGATCCGCATTGGTGAGGGCGACCAGTTTTCCAGCGGCTTCGTCCAGGTCAACCCCAATTCCAAAATCCCTGCCCTGCTCGACCGCAGCGTCGAACCGCCTGTGCGGGTATTCGAATCGGGTTCGATCCTGCTGTACCTGGCAGACAAGTTCGGCGCACTGCTGCCAAAATCGCCCGCTACACGCGCCGAGAGCCTGAACTGGCTGTTCTGGCAGATGGGCGCGGCGCCTTACCTGGGCGGTGGCTTCGGTCACTTCTACGTGTATGCCCCGGAAAAAATCGAATACGCGATCAACCGCTTTACCATGGAGGCCAAGCGTCAACTGGACGTGCTCGACCGCCGCCTGGCCGAGAGCCGCTACCTGGGCGGTGATGAGTACAGCATTGCCGATATTGCCGTGTGGCCGTGGTATGGCCAGCTGGTGCGCGGCAACCTGTATGACGCGGCAGAATTCCTGGCGGTGGATGAGTATCCCAACGTGCAGCGCTGGGCCGAGGAAATTGCCCTGCGCCCGGCGGTGCAGCGCGGAACGCGGGTAAACCGCACGTGGGGTGATGAGGCCAGCCAGGTGCCCGAGCGGCATGCGGCGCAGGACCTGGATTGAGGGTTAGCCGGGGTCGCTGTGCGACCCCGACAATGCCCGCTTGCATAAAACCATTTGCCCCCGCGCAAACCTGCGTCCGCCAAGCCCTTCTTGTACACTCCTCGCATTAGCCCCCACCTGCACATTTTTTTGGTGAACGCATGATCGAGGTAACCGAGGTTTCCATTGCCGAGCTGCGCGACGCGCTCGAGTCGGGCCGCACGACGGCGGTCGAGCTGGTCAAGGCCTACCTGGCGCGCATCGACGCCTACGATGGCGCCGACACCGCCACCGCCCTGAACGCTGTCGTGGTACGCAACCCCGAGGCGCTGAAAGAAGCCGAGGCCTCCGACGCCCGCCGCGCTCAAGGCCAGGTCCTGAGCCCGCTGGATGGCATTCCCTACACCGCCAAGGACAGCTACCTGGTCAAAGGTCTGACCGCCGCTTCCGGCAGCCCTGCCTTCAAGGATCTGGTCGCCCAGCGCGACGCTTTCACCATCGAGCGCCTGCGCGCCGCGGGTGCTGTGTGCCTGGGCAAAACCAACATGCCGCCCATGGCCAACGGTGGCATGCAGCGCGGCGTGTATGGCCGCGCCGAAAGCCCGTACAACGCCAACTTCCTGACTGCGCCCTTCGCCTCGGGCTCATCCAACGGTGCCGGCACCGCCACCGCCGCCAGCTTCAGTGCCTTCGGCCTGGCTGAGGAAACCTGGTCCAGTGGCCGTGGCCCGGCGTCCAACAATGGCTTGTGCGCCTACACCCCCTCGCGCGGCGTGATTTCGGTGCGTGGCAACTGGCCGCTGACCCCGACCATGGACGTGGTGGTTCCTTACGCCCGCACCATGGCCGACCTGCTGGAAATCCTCGACGTGGTGGTCGCCGATGACGCTGACAAGCGCGGCGACCTGTGGCGTCTGCAACCTTGGGTGCCAATACCGGCAGCATCCACCGTGCGCCCAGCTTCTTATCTGGACCTGGCAGTGGATGCCAGCGCACTCAAGGGCAAACGCTTTGGCGTACCGCGCATGTATATAAATGCCGATGCCGAAGCAGGCACCTGCGAAAAACCAGGCATCGGTGGCCCGACTGGCCAACGCATCAACACCCGTGCCACTGTGATTGATTTGTGGCAACAGGCACGCCAGGCTCTGGAGGCGGCCGGCGCCGAAGTGCTGGAAGTGGACTTTCCGCTGGTGTCGAACTGCGAGGGCGACCGCCCGGGCGCACCGACCGTTTACAACCGTGGCATCGTCAGCAAGGAGTTCCTGCATGACGAGCTGTGGGAGCTGTCGGGGTGGGCCTTTGACGACTTCCTGCGCGCCAACGGCGACCCGAAGCTCAACCGCCTGGCCGATGTCGATGGCCCACAGATTTTCCCCCACGACCCGGGCACCCTGCCCAACCGCGAAGACGACCTGGCCGCCGGCATGGACGAGTACGTCAACATGGCCAAGCGCGGGCTGAAGACCTGGGACCAGATCGAGACCTTGCCCGACGGCCTGCGTGGCCTGGAGCACACGCGCAAACTGGACCTGGAAGACTGGATGGACAATCTGGGCCTGGACGCTGTGCTGTTCCCGACAGTGGCCGATGTGGGCCCGGCCGATGCCGACGTCAACCCGGCATCAGCGGACATCGCCTGGAGCAACGGTATCTGGGTGGCCAACGGTAACCTGGCGATCCGTCACCTGGGTGTGCCGACCGTCACCGTGCCAATGGGGGTGATGGCCGACATCGGCATGCCGGTGGGGCTGACCTTTGCCGGGCGGGCTTACAGTGACAATGCGTTGTTGAGCTTTGGTGCAGCCTTCGAGGCGACTGGCTCGCGCCGTATGATTCCGCCGCGCACCCCGGCGCTGGGCTGACTTTTACAAGGGCCGCTTTGCGGCTCATCGCCGGCAAGCCAGCGCCCACAGGAAACTGCAAACCTCAAGGGTCGTGCAGTACCTGTGGGCGCTGCCTTGCCCGCGATGGGCCGGTACAACCACCACAGATCGCACAATTCAACTTTATGTGTAAAAATACACAAAACGTTGATATTGCGATGTGCCATGCCTATCCCCCCCAGCGAAGAACGCCACCTCACCCTCACGGTGCTCAAGGCCGCCATCCAGGCCTTGGGCAGCGTCGCCGCACGCAACATGGAAATCCTGCTGCACGACCTGGACCACCCGGAGCATTCCGTGGTGGCGATCGTCAACGGTCACCTCTCCGGCCGCAGCGTCGGCAGCCCGATCCTCGCCGCCCCAGAGCAGGATCAAGGCTTCAAGGCACTGATGCAGGCCTCGGCCGACCAGCACGGCAGCGAGCCGGTGGTACTACCCGACTACCCCACCACGCTCAAGGGCCGCACCCTGCGCAGCGCCACTGCGATCTTTCGCGACAGCACCGGCCACCCCTTCGCCAGCCTATGCGTCAACACCGACGTCACCGGCCTGGACGCCGCCATGAGCTTTCTCCAGCAGTTCCAACCGCTGGGGGCCACGCCTGCCGTCAGCGAACCCGCCGACATGGAGCTGCTGATGAGCGAGATCATCCAGGCTTCCCTGCAACGCAGCGGCCAAGGCCGGATGAACAAACAGGCCAAGGTCGAGGCGGTGCGGGTCATGCAGGAGCGTGGCCTGTTCATCGTCAAAGGCGGCGTGGAAAAGGCGGCCAGTGCGCTCGGCGTGACCCGCTACACCATTTACAACTACCTTGAACAATTACGCGGAACCAGCCAATGACCTTGCATATCCACACCCCCCTGATCGAATCCCGCTCCCTGTCGTTGGCCGCGGGCCGAAACATCTGGCTCAAGCTCGATGCCCTGCAACCTTGCGGCTCGTTCAAGCTGCGCGGGGTGGGCCATGCCTGCGAAGTGCATCAGGCCCGTGGCGCCCGGCAGTTCATCTCGTCTTCGGGCGGCAACGCCGGCCTGGCGGTGGCCTATGCAGGGCGCAAACTGGGTGTGCCGGTGACCGTGGTAGTCCCCGAGACCACCACCGAGCGGGCCAAGGAGTTGCTGCGCCTGGAAGACGCCAACGTGGTGGTGCATGGCAGCTCCTGGCAAGAGGCCAACGCCCTGGCGCAGACCTTGGTGGGGCCGGATGATGCGTTCATCCACCCGTTTGACGATCCGCTGCTGTGGGCCGGGCATGCCAGCCTGATCGATGAAGTCGCCGAAGCAGGCGTCAAACCGGACGCCGTGGTGCTGTCGGTGGGGGGTGGCGGCTTGCTCAGCGGGGTGGTCGAGGGGCTGCAGCGCAATGGCTGGGGTGATGTACCGGTGCTGGCGGTGGAAACCCACGGCGCCGCGTCGCTGCACGCGGCCCTGCAGGCGGGGCATTCGGTCGAGCTGGAGCGCATCGCCTCGGTGGCAACATCGCTGGGGGCAAAGCGGGTAGCCGATCAGGCGCTGGCCTGCGCACAGCAACACCCGGTGCACAGCCACCTGGTCAGCGATCGCGCAGCGCTGGAAGCCTGTGAGCGGTTCCTGCTGGACCATCGCGTACTGGTCGAGCCAGCGTGTGGAGCGGCGCTGGCATTGGCGTATGCGCCAGGCGTCCTGGCGCACTACCAGAATGTGCTGGTGGTGGTTTGTGGTGGCGCTACGGCAACGCTTGAGCAGATTCACGCGTGGTTGCAGCAAGCCGATTGAGGCTGCCGCCCGTCGGTGGTGATTACGACAGTCACATGCGCCTGTTCTACTGAGCCCGCCGCAACCGGAAAAATGCCCTCGCAACGGCGTCAACCCTGACGAAATGCGTATCGCACCCTTTCGGTCTGCGGCAAGTGAAGGCACAATGCGTGTCCTTTTTTTGGCCGGCCTGGCCGGGGGCCTTTAAATGATCAAGACGCCGTATTACCTCATCGATAAAACCAAGCTGCTCAGCAACATGGAGAAGATCGCCTACGTGCGCGAACACTCCGGTGCCAAGGCGCTGCTCGCCCTCAAGTGCTTCGCCACCTGGTCGGTGTTCGACCTGATGCAGCAGTACATGGACGGCACCACCTCGTCCTCCCTCTTCGAGCTCAAGCTCGGCCGCCAGAAGTTCGCCGGCGAGACCCACGCCTACAGCGTGGCCTGGGCCGACGACGAGGTCGAGGAAATGCTCGAGAACTGCGACAAGATCATCTTCAACTCCATCGGCCAGCTGCAGCGCTTTGCCGAACAGTCCGAAGGCAAAGTGCGCGGCCTGCGCGTCAACCCGCAGGTCAGCAGCTCTGACTACCTGCTGGCCGACCCGGCACGTCCGTTCAGCCGCCTGGGCGAATGGGACCCTGCCAAGATCGAGCAGGTGATCGAACAGATCTCCGGTTTCATGTTCCACAACAACTGCGAGAACGGCGACTTCGGCCTGTTCGACAAGATGCTCACGCACATCGAAGAGCGCTTCGGTCACCTGCTGCACAAGGTCGAGTGGGTCAGCCTCGGTGGCGGCATCCATTTCACCGGTGAAGACTATGCGGTAGACGCCTTCTGCGCGCGCCTCAAAGCCTTCTCGCAAAAGTACGGCGTGCAGGTGTACCTGGAGCCGGGCGAAGCAGCCATCACCAACAGCGCCTCGCTGGAAGTGACCGTGCTCGACACCCTGTACAACGGCAAGCACCTGGCCGTGGTCGACAGCTCGATCGAAGCACACCTGCTTGACCTGCTGATCTACCGCCTCAACGCCAAGATGGCCCCCAACGACGGCGAGCACACCTACATGGTCTGCGGCAAGTCGTGCCTGGCCGGTGACATTTTCGGCGAGTACCAATTCGATCGCCCGTTGGCCATTGGCGATCGCCTGTCGTTCATCGACACGGCGGGATACACCATGGTCAAGAAAAACTGGTTCAACGGCCTGAAGATGCCATCCATCGTGGTCAAGCAACTCGACGGCAGCGTCGAAGTCGTCCGCGAGTTCGGTTTCGAAGACTACGTTTCCAGCCTGTCGTAAGGCCGGCTTTCCAAGTAAGGAGCAAAAGGTAAATTGAAGAAGAACGTTCTTATCATTGGTGCAGGAGGTGTCGCCAAGGTGGTGGCCCACAAGTGCGCGCAGCATAACGACGAACTGGGTCGTATCGCTATCGCGTCACGGAACATCTCCAAATGCCAGGCCATCATCGACAGCGTCAAGGCCAAGGGTAGCCTCAAGGTACCCGCCGACATCCAGGCCTTCTCGCTCAATGCCCTCGATGTCGAGGCAACCAAGGCGCTGATCCGCGAGACCGAATCGCAGATCGTGATCAACGTAGGTTCCGCCTTCCTCAACATGTCGGTGCTGCGTGCCTGCATCGATACGGGTGTCGCCTATCTGGACACCGCCATCCACGAAGAGCCGGGCAAGATTTGCGAGACCCCGCCGTGGTATGGCAACTACGAGTGGAAACACCTCAAAGAGTGCCAGGCAAAGAACATTACCGCCATTCTCGGCGTCGGTTTCGACCCGGGTGTGGTGAACAGCTACGCCAAACTGGCGCAGCAGCAGTATTTCGACAGCATTGATTCGATCGACATCCTCGACGTCAATGCCGGTTCGCATGGCAAATACTTTGCCACCAACTTCGACCCGGAAATCAACTTCCGTGAGTTCACCGGGCAAGTGTGGAGCTGGCAGAACAGCCAGTGGACCAGCAACACCATGTTCGAGGTCAAGCGTACCGACGACCTGCCAGTGGTAGGCTCGCAGAACCTTTACCTGACCGGCCACGACGAAGTTCACTCGATTTCGAAGAACCTCAACGTGCCGAACGTGCGTTTCTGGATGAGCTTCGGCGAGCACTACATCAATGTGTTCACCGTGTTGAAGAACCTGGGCCTGCTCAGCGAGCAACCGGTAAAAACTGCCGAAGGCCTGGAAGTGGTACCGCTGAAAGTGGTCAAGGCCGTTCTACCAGACCCGGCCTCCCTGGCCCCTGGCTACACCGGCAAGACCTGCATCGGTGACCTGGTCAAAGGCACCAAGGATGGCCAGCCGCGCGAAGTGTTCATCTACAACGTGGCAGACCACGAAGAAGCCTACGCCGAGACCGACAGCCAGGGCATTTCCTACACCGCCGGTGTACCGCCAGTGGCTGCCGCCCTGCTGGTTGCCCGTGGCGAATGGGATGCCAAGCGCATGGTCAACGTCGAGGAGCTGCCAGCCGAGCCGTTCCTCAAGGCGCTTGACGTGATGGGCCTGCCAACCCGCGTCAAAGATGAAAAAGGCGATCGTCCTTGGGACGCTGAAGCCTAAGCAACAAACAGAAGGGGCGCCACATGGCGCCCCTTCTGCGTTTCCAGGCCCTGTAATGATCCTGTGGGAGCGGGCAAGCCCGCGAAGAGGCCCGTGCAGGACCACACCCTACTTCCGAGCTTCCAGAATCAGGTTGAACGGTGTCTGCGTCGCACGCCGGAAGCGGCTGAACCCCGCCTCCTCGAACACCGCCCGCAAGCGCGCCTCACCGGCTTGCGCACCCAACCCCAAGCCCACCTCCTGCGACAGCGAATTCGGCGTGCAGATGAAGGTAGAGGCTGCGTAGAACAAGCGCCCTACCGGCGTCAGGTTGCCGTCCAGCGAATCCTCGGCAAAAGGTTCTACCAGCATGACCGTGCCGTCAGCCTTCAACGCCCGATAGGCATGCTTGGCCGCCCCCACCGGGTCGCCCATGTCGTGCAGGCAATCGAAGAAGCACACCAGGTCATGGTCATGTCCCGGGTAATCCTTCGCACTGGCCTGCTGAAAACTCACCCGCTCGGCTAGCCCCGCCTCACGCGCACGATCGTTGGCGGTGGTGATGGAAGGCCCGTGGTAGTCGTAGCCGACGAAGGTAGACGCTGGAAACGCCTGGGCCATGACCAGCGTCGAGGCGCCATGCCCGCAGCCTACATCCGCGACCTTGGCCCCCGCCTGTAGCTTGGCCACCACACCCTCGAGCGCTGGCAACCACTCAGCGACCAGAAACGTACGGTAGCCGGGTCGGAAAAACCGCTCGGTACCGCTGAACATGCACGGGTGGTGGTCCCCCCAGGCCAGCCCGCCATCGCCTCGCATGGCCGCGACCAGCTTGTCCTTGTCATGGAACAGCGCAGCGATCACGGCGGCCCCACCGGCCATATAAGCCGGGGAGTCCTCCAGCGCCAGGGCCATGGCCTGCTCTTCGGGCAGCACAAAAGAGCCCTTGACGTGTGCCATGTAACCCGAAGCGGCCTGGGCGTTCAGCCATTCGCGCACCAGCCGCGGATGGCAGCCGGTTTTTTCCGCCAGCGCTTCGGGGGTAATTGGCTGGCTATCGGCCATCGCTCGATACAACCCCAGTTCGTCGCCCAGGATGACATTGGCCAGGGTCGCCGCTGCGCCCATGTCGCCCACCACCTTGCCCATGAAATCGTGAAGCCTTGCCTCGTCCATGACCTGCCCTCCTCTGCAAGAAGGCCATCGCCAGCGAGGGAACTCCGATCCGGGGAGGCGGTGGTCGGTTCAAGGGTTTGTGCCCGCCCTACAGCGCGTTATCGCGAGCACTGGGTAAGTCTAGATCTTCTGCCCGCACGCAACGGGATCCCGACCACATAGCGGCTCAATTCATCCATCAGGTAACAAATCCTAAACAACACTGTGACATTTTTTTTCAGCTTTCCTATCAAGGAGCTGAACGATGAAAGTCACGGTTTTCGGTACCGGCTATGTCGGCCTCACCCAGGCAGTGTGCCTGGCGCAGGTGGGGCACTCGGTGTTGTGCATGGATGTCGACGCTGAGCGGGTCGCCACCCTCAATGAAGGCCATTGCCCGATCTTCGAGCCCGGCCTTGCGCCGATGCTGGAAAAAAACCTGGCTTGTGGCCGCCTGCGCTTCACCACTGACGCCAGGGCAGCAGCCAACTACGCCAGGCTGCAGTTCATTGCAGTCGGCACACCGCCGCAAGCCGATGGCAGCGCTGACCTGAAGCAGGTGTTCGCCGTGGTCGACAGCATTCTCGAACACGCTGACGGCGCGGTGATCGTCAACAAGTCCACCGCGCCGGTCGGCACGGTGCACCGCATCAAGTCGCGCATAGCCCAGTCCGTCGCCGCCCCCGCTCGCTTCCAGGTAATCAGCAACCCGGAGTTTCTCAAGGAAGGCTCGGCCGTGGACGACTGCATGCGGCCGGACCGCATCATCATCGGCGGCGCCGAACCGGCCGAGGTGGAGTTATTGCGCGAGCTGTACCTGCCGTTCAGCCGCAACCGCGAAAAACTCATGATCATGGATGCACGCAGCGCCGAGCTGACCAAGTATGCGGCCAACTGCATGCTGGCGACCAAGATCTCCTTCATCAACGAAATCGCCAACCTGGCCGAGCACCTGGGGGCCGACATCGAAATGGTGCGCCGCGGCATCGGCTCCGATCCGCGCATCGGTTACGACTTCATCTACGCCGGCTGCGGCTTTGGCGGCTCGTGCTTCCCCAAGGACCTGCAAGCCCTGCGCCGCAGCGCCGAGGCTGAAGGCTTCGAGGCGCAGTTGCTGCGTGCGGTGGAGTCGGTCAACGAACATCAGAAGGGTCGGCTGTTCAGCAAGATCCAGCGGCATTATCCCGATGGCCTGCGGGGCAAGGTATTCGCCCTGTGGGGCTTGTCGTTCAAGCCCAACACCAATGACATCCGCGAAGCCTCCAGCCGAACCTTGCTGGAAGCGCTGTGGGCTGCTGGCGCGCGAGTACAGGCCCACGACCCGCAGGCGATGGACGAAATCCTTCGGCATTACGGCCTGCGCGCCGATTTGCAACTGGTGCCGTGCAAGGACGATGCACTGGAAGGCGCCGATGCGCTGGTCATCGTCACCGAGTGGCAGGACTATCGTGTGCTGAATCTGGACAAGGTGCAGGAGCTGTTGGCCGATCGAGTGGTGTTCGACGGCCGCAACCTGTTTGAACCCGAGCACATGACCGCCGCCGGCCTGACCTACTACGGTATCGGCCGCGGCCAGGTGCAGCCAGCATGCCCGTACTGATTACCGGTGTGGCCGGCTTTATCGGGTTCCACGTCGCGTGCCGCCTGTGCGAGGCTGGCATCGAGGTGATCGGCATCGACAACCTCAATGCCTACTACAGTGTCGAGCTGAAACGGGCGCGCCTGCAACAGCTGTCCAGCTTCGCCAATTTCCGCTTCCAGCCCCTCGACATCGCCAACAGCGTCGACCTGCAACAGCTGTTCAGCGGGCAGGCGTTCAGTGAAGTGATCCACTTGGCGGCCCAGGCCGGGGTGCGCTATTCGCTGGACAACCCCGGCGCCTATGGCCAGGCCAACCTGGTCGGTTTCCTCAATATGCTCGAAGCCTGCCGCCAGCAACCGCCGCGCCACTTGATCTACGCCTCCAGCAGCTCGGTGTACGGCGCCAACGCCAAGCTGCCGTTCAGCGTCGACGATCCGGTCGAGCAGCCGGTGTCGCTCTATGCCGCCAGCAAGCGCGCCAATGAACTGATGGCGCACAGCTATGCGCACCTATATCGCCTACCGACCACGGGTTTGCGCTTTTTCACCGTCTACGGTCCTTGGGGCCGCCCCGACATGGCGCTGTTCAAGTTCACCCGCGCCATGCTCGAAGGCCGCCCGATCGAGATCTACAACAACGGCCTGATGGGGCGCGACTTCACCTACATCGACGACATCGTCGAAAGCATCCTGCGCCTGCGCCTGAAGCCACCACAGCCTGCCCACGGGCGACCGCCCTGCCAGCTGTTCAACATCGGTCGCGGCCAGCCGGTGCGGCTGCTGCATTTCGTCGAGTGTCTGGAGGACGCCTTGGGCATCAAGGCCCAGCGCGACTACCTGCCACTGCAAGCGGGAGACGTGCTGGAGACCTGGGCCGATGTGGGCTCGCTGGCGCGCTGGGTCGACTTCACCCCGGGCACATCGCTGGAACACGGCATTAACGCTTTCGTTGGCTGGTACCGGGATTTTTACCGGGTTTGAGCCGCGCACTCACAACAAGACCACAGGTAGCCTCATGACAGATCCACTTGACCTCTCGGTACTGATCCCCGCCAGGAACGAGGTCGACAACCTGCCATCATTGTTGATGGAAATCCGCGCCGCACTGGCCGCCGAAGACTATGAAGTACTGGTGGTCGATGACGGCAGCAGCGATCGCACCCTGAGCGTACTTCAGCAACTGAAAAGCCAGGGTTACACGCAGCTGCGCATACTGCGCCACGAACGCTCGCTGGGCCAGAGCACCTCGCTTTGGCACGCCGCGCAGGCTGCCCGCGGCCACTGGCTGGCCACCCTCGACGGCGACGGCCAGAACGACCCGGCAGACATCCCTGGCATGCTCGACCTGGTGCGCGCCAACCAGGCATTGGCCGGTGGCGTGAAACTGGTCGCCGGGCACCGCGTCAACCGCCGAGACAGCGCGAGCAAGCGCTGGGCTTCGCGTGTTGCCAACGGCTTGCGCAGCCGCCTGCTCAAAGACGCCACGCCAGACACCGGCTGCGGGCTGAAGCTGATCGAGCGCGCAGCCTTCCTGCGCCTGCCTTACTTCGATCACATGCACCGCTTCATCCCGGCCCTGATCCTGCGCCACAACGGCCGCATGCTGGTGCACCCGGTCAACCACCGACCACGCCATGCCGGGGTGTCCAAGTACGGCAACCTGGACCGCGCCCTTGTCGGCATCCTCGACTTGTTCGGGGTGTGGTGGCTGATTCGCCGCACCCGCCTGGGCAGCCGCCCGCAGGAGTTTGAAGGATGACCCGCGAAACCCTGTGGCTGATCATCGGCTTCGCCGGTCAGGCGGTGTTCACCGGGCGCTTCGTGCTGCAGTGGCTGTACAGCGAGTTCAAGCGCCGCAGCGTGATCCCGGTAGGTTTCTGGTATCTGAGCATGCTCGGCAGTGCGCTGCTGCTGACCTACGCCATCTACCGCCAGGACCCGGTGTTCATCATCGGCCAGAGTTTCGGCTTTCTGGTCTACCTGCGCAACCTGCAACTGATCGCCCGCCACCAGGAACAGAAGGAATAGCCCTTGCCGAGGTTCAAGACGCTTGGGGCCGAACGCCTGGCCCTGATTGCCCTCGCCGTAGTGTTGGTGGGTGCAGGTATCGGCTGGCGACAGCCGATGAATGTGGATGAAGAGCGCTTTCTCGGCGTAGCCCTGGAAATGCTGCAAAGCGGCAACTGGTTCATCCCCCACCGGGCAGCGGAAATCTACGGCGACAAGCCGCCGCTGTTCATGTGGACCGTGGCCCTGTTCAGCCAACTGACCGGCTCGCCCAAGGTTGCCCTCTACCTGCCCGGGTTGATGTCGGCGGCAACCATCACCTGGGTGCTGCACGACCTGGGGCGGCGCCTGTGGAACCGGCGCATTGGCGTGATCGCCGCCTTGCTGTTCCTGGCCACCTACCAGAGCTACAGCATCCTGCGCACCGGACAGATCGACAGCTTCCTGTGCCTGTGGGTGGCGTTGGGTTTCTATGGCATGGTGCGCCACCTGCTATTGGGGCCGGCGTGGGGTTGGTTCTACCTGGCCTGTGCGGCCATGGGGCTGGGCATCATCAGCAAAGGCGTGGGCTTTGTCCCGGCGCTGATGCTGCTGCCCTATGCCTGGGCGGTGCGCCAAGGCTGGCACGGCGTTGTGGCCATGCCTGGCCAGGGTTGGCGCTGGAGCCTTGGGCTGCTTTGCCTGCTGGCCGGTTGCGCGGTGTGGCTTGTGCCCCTGCTGATGTCGATCGCCCAGGGCGGTGGCGCAGCGGAGCTGGCCTACCTCAAGGAAATCTTGCTGCGCCAGACCGCCAGCCGCTATACCAATGCCTGGGACCATCGCGAGCCATTCTGGTACTTCTTCGTCAAGGTCATTCCCAAGTACTGGCTGCCGCTGGTGCTGGCCCTGCCTTGGCTGGTACCGGCCTGGCGACGCCAGCTGCAAAAGCGCGACGGGCGCTTCTTGCTGCTACTCGGCTGGGTGGCGTTGGTGCTGCTGTTTTTCAGCCTCAGCAGTGGCAAGCGCAAGTTGTACATCTTCCCAGCGCTGCCGGGCCTGGTGCTGGCCATCGCCCCGTTGATACCGTGGCTGCTCAAACGCTGGTTGCTGGGCCGGCCGGCCTGGCGCAAAGCCTTTGTCGCCGTGGCCCTGCTATGGTTCGCGCTGTGGTTCGCCCGCGGCTTCGTCGAGCCGCTGAAGGAGGGCCGCAACCCGCATGAGACGCTGATGAGCGAAGCGGCACGCGCCACCGGCGGTGCCGAGCTGGTGCTGGTCAACTGGCGCGAAGGGCATTGGCTGTTTGCCCGACAGCCCATCGTGCATTTCGGCTTTACCGGACAATCCAGGGCGGATGCGGCGGTCTATTGGCTGCGCCACAACCCCACCGCCTTCGCCCTGATCCCGGCCTCTGAACTGGGCCGCTGCTTCAGTGCCGACAAGGCCCGCAAGCTTGGTGAGACTTCGCGGGCTGAGTGGTATGTAGTGCGTGCCGATGCCGACAACGGCATGTGCCAAACCACTCCCCCGAGTCACGTCTACCGCTTTGCCTGGGCAGACGCGCCCGTGGCTCGTTAAAACCTGCGCCCCGCCGTGCTACGGCGCAGCGGTGCCGGCTGGCGGATCGAGTTGCAGCACCTCGTTGGTGTACGCCCACTCCTTCAATACCTGGTCGGGGTGGTCGTTCAGGCGCGTTCCGTAGGACGGGATGATCTGTTTGATCTTACCCTGCCATTGCGGCGTTGCTACCTTGTCCTTGAACACCTTGTTGAGCACATCGAGCATGATCGGTGGCGCGGTCGAGGCCCCCGGCGAGGCACCTAGCAACCCGGCGATGCTACCGTCCCTGGATATCACCACCTCCGTACCGAGCTTGAGCACGCCACCCAATGCCTCGTCCTTCTTGATGATCTGTACCCGCTGGCCCGCCTGCCACAGCCGCCAGTCTTCCTTCTTCGCCTCGGGGAAGTAGGTGCGCAGCGCTTCGAAGCGGTCATTGTCAGATTGCAGCACCTGGCCGACCAGGTACTGCACCAGGTCAAACTCGCGTACCCCTACCCGTACCATCGGCCAGGCGTTGTGCACGCTGGTACTGGCAAGCAGGTCGAGCAGCGAGCCTTGCTTGAGGAACTTGGTCGAGAAGGTGGCGAACGGCCCGAACAGGATCATGCGCTTGCCATCGAGCACCCGGGTGTCCAGGTGCGGCACCGACATGGGTGGCGCACCGGTGGCGGCAATGCCGTAGGCCTTGGCCATGTGCCGCTGGGCGATGGCCGGGTTATCAGTGACCAGGAACGAACCGCCGACCGGGAAACCCGCATAGTCCTTGGCTTCGTCGATACCCGACTTCTGCAGCAGGGGTAACGCCGCACCGCCGGCACCAATGAACAGGAATTTGGCGTCGGTGGCCGCCTTGCTGCCATCGTTGAGGTTCTTGTACTCGACATGCCAGGAACCGTCGCCGTTACGGGTGATTTCCTGTACCTCGGTGGACAGCTTGAGATCGAAGTTCGGCCGGGTCTGCAGATAGCCCACATATTGCCGGGTAATCTCGCCAAAGTTGACGTCGGTGCCAATCGGGGTCCAGGTTACCGCCAGTTTCTGGTTTGGGTCGCGCCCTTCCATCATCAACGGTACCCATTTGCGGATCTGCTCATGGTCCTCGGAGTACTGCATGGGCTTGAACAACGGGCTGGCCTGCAGCGCTTCATAGCGCTTCTTCAGGAAGCGGATGTTGTCGTCACCCCAGACGAAACTCATGTGAGGCGTGGTATTGATAAACGAATGCGGGTTCTTCAAAACCCCCTGTTTGACCTGCCAGGCCAGGAACTGGCGGGTGATCTGGAACGACTCGTTGATCTCCACCGCCTTGCTGATGTCGATCTTGCCGTCTTTTTCCGGGGTGTAGTTGAGTTCGGCCAGGGCCGAGTGGCCGGTGCCTGCGTTGTTCCAGCCGTTGGAGCTTTCTTCTGCCACCTTGTCCAGGCGCTCGACCATTTCCATTGACCAGCCCGGCTCCAGTTCGTTGAGCCAGACCGCCAGCGTGGCGCTCATGATGCCACCGCCCACCAGCATGACATCGACCTTCCTGGTTTCCGCAGCCTGGGCGTTGAGCATGCCAAAGGCCAAGGCCAGCCCGGCCAGTGCCAGCTCCGGCTTCAGGGTAATTTTCATAACCTTTTCCGCGCCTCGTTGCTATCCGAAAGTCCAGCCTCAAGCTTAGCTGACGGATTTAGTCGGGCATGGCTTACGCACAACCACTTGCAATCAGTCACGTCTCAAAATACTGTATGAATATTCAGTACGCAGAGATAGCCCCATGCAACTCATCGCCAAACTCGGCATCCTTGCCGACGCCGCCAAGTACGACGCATCCTGCGCCAGCAGCGGTGCGCCCAAGCGCAATTCGCGCGGCGGCGACGGCCTGGGCGCCACCAACGGCATGGGTATCTGTCACAGCTACACCCCCGACGGCCGCTGCGTATCGCTGCTCAAGGTATTGTTGACCAACTTCTGCCTGTACGACTGCCAGTACTGCGTGAATCGCCGTTCCAGCAACGTCCCCCGCGCGCGCTTCAGCCCTGAGGAAGTGGTACGCCTGACTCTGGATTTCTACCGACGCAATTGCATCAGCGGCCTGTTCCTCAGCTCCGGCATCATCCGTTCGGCGGACTACACCATGGAACAGCTGATCCGCGTAGCTCGGCTGTTGCGCGAAGAGCACAACTTCCGCGGCTACATTCACCTCAAGACCATCCCCGATGCCGACCCGCTGCTGATCGAAGAGGCTGGCCGACTGGCCGACCGCCTCAGCGTCAACATCGAACTGCCCACCGAAGCCAGCCTCAAGCGCCTGGCGCCAGAAAAACACGCGCATACCATCCGTCAGGCCATGGGCGTCATTCACCAGGGCCAGCAAGCCGTGGCCAACGAACCCAAGGCCCCGCGCTTTACCCCTGCCGGGCAAAGCACCCAGGTCATCGTCGGCGCCGACAGCACCGACGACAGCACCCTGCTGCGCAATGCCGAGTCGCTGTACCAAGGTTACGGCCTGAAGCGCGTGTATTACTCAGCCTTCAGCCCGATCCCCGACAGCCCGGGCAGCGTGCCCCTGGCTGCCCCACCGCTGCTGCGCGAGCACCGCCTTTACCAGGCCGACTTCCTGCTGCGTGGCTACGGCTACAAGGCGGGTGAGCTGCTTGGGCAAAGCGGCAACCTGGCGCTGGATATCGACCCGAAGCTGGCCTGGGCGCTGGCCAACCGTGACGTTTTTCCGCTGGATGTAAACCGCGCCGAGCCTGCGCTGCTGGCGCGCATTCCCGGTATTGGTCTGCGTAGCGTGCAACGCCTGGTCGCGCTGCGCCGGGAACGGCGAATCCGCTATGACGACCTGATCCAGTTGCGCTGCGTGCTGGACAAGGCGCGGCCGTTCATCGTCACCAGCGATTACCGCCCAGCCCAGGGGGAGCTGCGCAGCGGCTTGCTGCGGGCACGTTTGCGGGAGCCGCAGGCACCCGTGCAGATGGGGTTGTGGGGATGATGGCGCTCAACTGCGATGACCGGTTCGTCACGTGGCGGGATCAGGCCCGTGTGTTGCTCGGGCATGGCATCGACCCTTCGCAAGTCACCTGGTCACAAGGCCCGATGGCAGACCTGCTGGCAGTGCCTGCGTCGCCCCCCGAAGGCCCTGGCCCTTTTCGCGCCAAGGTGCCTGCCGCGCTGCTGAACCAGTTGGAGCAGGCTGCGCGTTACTGCGGCGAGCAACGGTGGAACCTGTTGTACGAAGTGCTCTGGCGGGTGGCCCATGGTGACCGCACGGCCATGCTGGCGGGCGACCGATTGGGCAGTGAACTGCAACGGCGCATCAAGCAAGTCAGCCGAGAGGCGCATCACCTGCATGCGTTTGTACGCTTCGTGCCGTTGCCAGAAGCGTTGGCAGAACGGCTGCAACTTGATCTGGTCGCCTACCACGAACCGGCGCATGACATTCTGGAGAGTGCCAGCCCCCATTTTGCCGATCGCCTGGGGCGTTTGCGCTGGTTGATCGCCACACCACAGGATGGCATTCGGTTCGACGGACAGGTGTTCGATTACCAACGTCGGTGCCCCGAGCGCTGGCAGCAATGGGCGCGCAACGCTGAAGACCCAGGTGCCGAACTATGGCGCACCTATTACCGCCATACCTTCAACCCCGCCCGCCTCAACCCCGATGCCCTGCGCCTGCACATGCCCGGGCGGTTCTGGCGGCATTTGCCGGAAGGCATGCTGATACCGCAACTCGAAGGCCTGGCCCGCCAAGGCAAACAGCGGGACGGCCAAGCCCTTGAAATTGCCGCCAAACCCGGCAAACAGATCAACGCGCCAGCAGATAGCTGAAAAACTAACTGTCTCACGTTGTCTTGCATGGCGTCCTAAGGATTGCACGATCACTGTGGGAGCGGGCGAAGCCCGGGCCATCCACCGCGTTGCCTGCTGGTACGGCGCAAGTCCAGGTCACACACCATCTTTGTGGGAGCGGCTTTAGCCGGGAATACCGGCGTAGCCGGTGCCATCCACTTCAATTACCTGCTTCACAAGCCCCTCTTACAGCAGCCACCCAGCATCCCCTTCCTCAAGCACACCACCGTGATCCGTCCGGTCGCCTTTGCGGGCCACCGCCGCACCTTCGATCAGGAAATGCCCGGCCCCACTCTCTATCACCGCGCCACAGGTGGTCCGGTCACCTACCCTGGCGACCGGCCTGCCGTTAAACGTATACGTAGCGCTCCCGCTTTCGACCTGGTTTACCCCATGCAGCGGACAGTTGTGTTGGTGGCCTACAAGTACAACCGGATTCATAGGGCTTCTCCTTCAGACGGTGCAGTACGGGATTCGCGGTCAATGTCCGCTGGCCATTCAACCTTTGGCGCCAGGCAGTGCATGTGGCTCAGACCATCGTCGTCGTTCCAGTCGCGGGGTGGGTGCACGAACTTTGGCAAGGCTTCGGGGCCTTGTTGCATGAACAGCCGGGCGATGGCCCAGTAGGCTTCACCCTTGTATAGGTTGGAGGCGAACTCCACGCGATCGATGACTTCGTTGGTTTCCGGGTTGCGGACCGACAGCTTGACATTTTCGATAAGGCCGCCGTGGCCGGGAGCGTAGACGCGGTAAACTTCCGCGGTTACGTCGTCCCAGTTGTAGGCGACAGGTTTTACACCCCAGTGCTTACGGCTGAACAAGTAAACGTAGTGGTATCGGAATTGATAGAAATAGACCTTCCGCCGCAGACGATTAAAGCGAATGGGCTCGTCTCTTGGCAGCATCAAATCTAACTTCACAACCGAAAACACACCTCCAAACCAAACAAGAGGTCCAATAATCAGTATAACGTACATCATCCATTCACGCGTCCAGCCATAACTCAAGACAGTCCAGTACAACCACAGCGTCAAACCAAAAAAGAACAGTAATGCGGGAATACCGAGCAAGGCAAGAACGCCACGCAATATTAGAGTGGACCTCGATAACTCCAGATAGACATCGTCAATATGGTTCGGCGACGGGCTGATATCCTCCAGATTGAAACGGGGGACTGTTTCTTCATCCACATGCGGCAGATCATGGCTCCAGCCCAATTCTCGCTTCCATAAAACTCTTGACTCACGCTCAATCATTCTGCCTCCGGTTACATACCTCGGCATACGCACTGTCTCTAGTACGATCTGGCCAAAACATTACTAGTAATGTCGCTGCTACTACGGAGTGACTTCCTATCGTCGGCAGAAGCTCAACAACTCCAGAAATCTCTAGACTCGTTAACTCTTGATCACCTGCTACCGCGATATGCAATTTTTTTTCAAAAGCGATATCACTCTTGTAGTCGGGAAGGCGCGGTGAAGAAAATTCAGAATAGTTAACCGATTGGGAAACAGCACTAGAATAAGCATGGCACTCTTCACCAACAAGGATTTCCCCGCCGGAAAACTCTGGAAAATCTCCATCTCCATGGCGATGCACTATCAAACTCCAGCTATACGCAGAGTCATTTTCCCTATACTTAGGCAAGACGATCTGAAATTTCAGTTTATGCTCTACTTCTAACCCAACCAACCCACCTATCCGAGGCACTGTCGGGTTGGTTATGAGGCTTGACTCAAAGTGCAGCTTAGCTTGCATACCCAGCGTTGCAGCATTGAGCTCGGCAAAAGCTATATCCGCATATTCTGGAGTGTCCCAATGAATAATAGGCGTTTCATCTGCTTTTCCAAAGCAGCATCGCCTTGCCCAACGCTCCAGTAGGTCTGATTCATTTCTTTCAGCTTGTTTGCTCGCCGTATATGCTAACAGCACCAGTATCACAGCAATACCTAATGGGCCAAGCAGAGAAGCATTGAATACCGCTCCTGCAAAGAAAATGGCTCCGGTCCCAAAAGTCGCTGCAGAGAAATAGAAATACGCCATCGCTACACTGTCACCCGCTGCAGTAGCGCGTTTAGCAGATGAAATAGCCTGAGCGGCTTCGATAAACCCAGCAACAGAGCTTACTACCGCCCCCAGCCTTATCAAGGCCCCTCCAGTGGCTACAGCGGCTTTGGTCCACGCCCCCCCCATTCGGCCAGCAGTTGACCTCAATACAAGTCCAACCACCTCAAGTTGCCCTCCCAACAGTCCCAATTGCGAACCTTGCAATGCCAATTTTGCTTCGTAAGCCTTCGGCCCAATCTCCGCTTCCGCTTTTTCCTGATTCCTGCTCAGAGCGTCATGCTGCAAATACAAGCCACCTATAGCCAGCAGCAACTCCCAACTGCCTGCCGCTCCACGCAAGCCGCTAAAACCAGTTCGCACCAACTGCGCCGCCTGCTGGGAAGTAATACGCATGCCCTGCAACACCTTTCGCGCATTCGACTCGAGCGTCCCCGCCGCGACCGAGACCTCCACCAAGGTACGCTGCGCCAAGCTGCTTGCCTGAGTTACCTTCATGTTGGCTTCCTCAAACAACCGACCCTGCACGTCCGCCGCGGTACCCTCGACCCACACCGAGACACTAATCATGGTGTTGGTAAACCGCGGGTCCAGCACGGCCAGGCTCATCAACCCGTGCTGGATGATCGGCCGCACCTTGTTCCAGGCCTTGGTCGAATGAATGTCGATGTCAGCGATGTTGCGATGCATCCGGTCCCTGGCCTCGGCAATCGAGGCATTGGCCTTGTGCTGCAATTCGCGTAAATGGGCACTCTGCAGGGCGTAGTACTCGCCCAGCTTCATCTTCACTTCCAGCTCGATGAGGTGCACGCCGTTGTACAGGAACTGGGTTGCACTGTTCAGGTGCCGCACGGCGGTCTGAATGCCAGGTGGCAAATTGGGCGACAAGCGTTGGCTAGCGGCGTTGAGCGCGCCTTGGGTTTCGGCAATGGCCTGCTTGAGGGTGTTGCGCATGCGCAAGCCGGCATCGTCGCTGGCGATGATTTTGCTCAGCATCGAGTAAAGCTTGTCGCTGTCATTCCAGTTGATGGTTTCGGCAGCAGAAAAGCTGGGAAGCAGGCCAGCCAACAACGTACGGTCGCGCATCAGCAATGCGCGGTAGGGTGGGCTGTCTGGATCCTCTAGCCATTTCAGCCAGAGGGTTTCGCTGGTGCCGGCCGCAGGAGCCGCGCCAGGCACAATCGCCTCGGTAATCCCGCCACCCAGGCACAGCGCCATGGTCTTGGCATACGCTACGCCAGATTCACGATGATCGCCGTCGTAATCATACTGCTCGGCCACCTTGAACATGGGCGTGTCGAATAGCGCGGCGTAAGCACGGGCGTCCTTGTCGATGAAGCGCTGGAACTCGGCTTCCTGCTGGTCATACCCGGCCTGGAACGCCGCCCGTTGCGGTTCGTGGTAGCGCTGTTCGAGTTTATCGTCGCTGTCCTTCATCGCTTGCTCGACCATGCGCGGCCGCTCTACCGTCGGATCAACCGGTACAAACGGCCCTCTACCCGCCATCGGCTCCAGCGAAGGCACCTTCTGCGCCGCCCACTCCCGCTGCGTGGCGCGAATGGCCTGCAGGATCTGCGAAGTCTGTAATTGGTAGGCGCGCATGGGGTCCTCACGCCAGAGCTGACGCTTCACCACCCAGTTCAGGCGCTGATGGTTGAACTCTTGAATCAGCCCAACGGTATCGTCGAGCACCACCGCCAGCACGCCGTTCTCCAGCGTGTGCCGGGTCATCGCGTTGACCAGATAGCCCCGCATGGCAAACCGGCGCAGCCAGCGGCTGTGAAACCCATGTGCACTGTCGAACGGTGAGCAGCCGCGCTGTGCGTACTCGAACACCTCCTTGTCGACCTGCAGGTTGTCGGGCGTCATGGCAATGCCCAGCAATTCAGGGTTGTTGCGGGCTTGGGTCAGGTCGACCCCCTCGAAGCGGTGCGCGGGCGCCTGGCCCTTCTTGTAGGCATTCAGCACGCTGACCGGCCAGGCATCGCTGGAGAAGGCCAGCCAGGCTGTGCCATACCGGTCGGTATCAATGTTCAGGAAGGCAGAAGGGATATCGTGGTTTTCATTCACGCACTTTTCAGGCAGCGATGCGGGCAGGCCGTCTGACGGTTCATAGGGGTTGAAGCGGCGCAGGTGGCCCTGTTCGCTGACTTCGTAGGCATGCCAGACCTGCTGGTCCAGCAGCACATACAGGTAACCCATGCGCAAGGTGCGCAGGCCCATCTTGGCTGTAACGTGCAGGCTACCGGCGACGGTGGTGACGCAACCTGGGCGCGCATCCGGCACCAAGGCGCGGCGCAGCGGCAGGATCGGCAGGCCCTGGCGCTCGCAGGACATGCACTGGTCGTGCGGCAGCCCGGTTTCGGCTGCCGCAATGGCGATACGTTGGCTGAGGGTCATAAGCGCCTCTCGGCTTCAGGTAGGGGATCGATCAGATGGCACCATTGCGCCTCGGAGTAGCGGGCGAGCATCGGGGCGAGCGGTCGGTGATCGCCGACGGCGGCGTCTACCATCCTGCGCACCGCGGCAACGGTATGGAGCCTGGGGTGGATGCACAGGTGATGGAGGGCAAACACCACAATGTCTTCCTGTGTGCTCAAGCCCAGTCTGCGAGCGTCATCGATATGGTTGGATGCACGCACGGCGGCAAATGGCGGTATCTGGCAATGGCTCGCGTCCTGCGAGCCCGCGCGCAACACTCTCCACATAGCCAGCACTTGCTCGATCAACGGCACGTCATCCTGGATGCGCCGGGCAGGCCCCGGCAAAGGATGGCGCTGCCCGCTTTGCCCTTTCAGGCTCGACAATCTGCCGCCACTGCTCAGGAACAGCCAGTTGCTGACCGGCCACCACGGGCCTTGCTCGACCCGTTCGAACGTTGCTGCAAGCAATTCCAGGCGAACAGGTTCGTAGACCGGATAGAAGCTGAACGCCCGCTCGGCATTGGGTATTCGACACAGGGCCGAGACATGGGCGGCTAGGGTGACCGGCGCAGCCTCACTGAACAGCCAGCCGCTCAGGTAGCGACGGCGCTGATGCAGCCCTCTTTGCGCTGTGCGCGCGGTCAGCTCCAGCAGCGTGCGGCTGGGCATCGCTCCGGGTGAGGCCAGGCATACCAGCACCGGGTGCAGGTGGGGTGCATGGGCCAGATCGGCCCTGTGCACTCGGGTCAACGCGGCCTCGCCCAACGCTTCGCGCAGTTGTGCAAGCAGTGCATGGTCGCTTCTACCCGCGATGGCAAGGGGGTCTATCAGTACATGACAATGCAGGTGCGCCGCATGGTGCCCTTCTATGATGTTGGCCAAGGCCTCGCTACTCATCACGACTTGGCCTCGCACTGGTTGCTGGCGTCAGGCGTAAGCTCAAGTGGCTCGCTACTGGCGTTCCCTTCGCCAGTCGCCTTGGTCTGCCCCTGCAGGTCGAGTGTCAAGCCGCTGATGGTAATGCCCTGGGCATCCAGCACGATGCTGGCGCCAGGGCTTCTGAACTCGATGCGTTCACTGGCCAGCAACTGATAGACCGTCGTGCGTTGTTGCACCCCCTGCCCGACGCTGATCGATTGAGCCCCTTTGATCACAAGCTCGCTGTTGTTGCCGATGACAACCCGCTGGTTGGCCCCCGTTGTCTGGCTGCGGTTGTTGCCCACTTGTTCGTTCAGGTCATGCTTGATGTCCACACGGCTGTTTTGCCCAATGACCTGGGTATGGTCACGGGCCGTGTCCTGGCGGAAGTTGCTGCCGATGCTCAGTTGCTCATCATTACCGACCTGCTCCACGCGATTGCGCCCAATAGTCGTGGTTTCGTCATTGCCCACCACATTGACCTGGTTCCTTTGGGCATGGATGAACACTTCTTCCTTGCCCAGTTCATCCTCGAAACGCAGCTCGTTAAAACCATCGCCCTTATGGGTCTGGCTCTTGATGGTCATCCGCGTCTTGTGCTTGGGCAGGTCATACGGCGGCAGCTGATTGCCACAGTAGGTGCGCCCGGTGATCATCGGCTGGTCCGGGT
>NZ_FYDS01000024.1:0-13581 GCF_900187545.1 Pseudomonas sp. Irchel 3F3
TTCAGGTGTGGGCATCAACAATGAGTCAACATTCATTTTCAAAGGTGGCGCCAAATCACCTTTCCGCCCTTACGGCGGGTCACTTTTTGTCAAACGCGACAAAAAGTAACCAAAAAACGCTGCGCTCCCATCATCCGGCCCCTACGCTGCGCTCCGGGGTCCCCTCGCTCCGGGCTTGCTCCCGGGAGGACCGCGCTGCAGGCCCCATCCTGGGGCCCAGCGCTTGACGGGCATCCATGCCCGTCACCTCCCTCCGCAAGCCCTGCGCTCGGCCTCCTGAAGTCGCAATCTGCGTTGCCTGAACTACCGCGCGCTTAGAAGCCAAAGCAAGAGCAAGAGCAAGAGCAAGAGCAAGAGCAGCGAGATTACTGCTGTGAGGAAATGGCCTTCTCGATGGCTGCGCGGAATTCGGGATCATCCGGTTTGGTCAGGCTGGAGAAGTTACCGATCACCTTGCCCTTACGATCGACAACGTACTTGTAGAAATTCCACTTCGGCGCACTGCTCTGGCTCGCCAACTCAGCGAACAGCGGTATCGCATCCTTGCCGCGCACCGCCTGCGTCTTGGTCATGGTGAAGGTAACGCCATAGTTGGCATAGCAAACCTTGGCAGTCTTCTCGCTATCGGTATCTTCCTGCTTGAAATCATTGGATGGCACGCCAAGCATTTCCAGACCTTGCTCGTGATATTCCTTGTAAGTCGACTGAAGCCCCTCGAACTGCGGTGCAAAACCACAATAGCTGGCCGTATTGACCACCACCAAAGGCTTCCCGCCAAAGCGCTGGCACAGGTCGATCGGCCCCTTGCCACGCAATTCCGGCAGGCTGCCTTGCAACAACGCCGGGCAATCGGCAGCCCAACTCGATGTGCTGGCAAGCACGGCCAACAACGGCACTGTCAACCAATGAGCACGCATGATTCGTTTCTCCTGCTAGACAACCCTTGAGCTTGCAGGGTAGCGCCTAACAAACACTCATGCCCAGTTGCATCAACGCCATCCCGCCCCTGTGCCAGCCCCACCACGCCAACACCAGCAGCGCCAGCGCGCCAAAGGCCAGCAACCCCCGGCCCAGGTAGCGCTTCATACAGCCTGGGCCTGCAGGCGCGCCACCGGCCGTTCGCGCACGGGCCAGTTCAGGGCAGCGGCCAGCAAACTGAGCAGGATGGAAATCTGCCAGACCAGGTCATAGCTACCGGTGCGGTCATACACCACCCCGCCCAACCAGCCACCCAGGAACGCACCCAGCTGGTGGAAAAGGAAAACGATACCGCCGAGCATGGACAAGTTACGCACCCCGAACACCGTAGCCACGGTGCCATTGGTCAGCGGGACCGTGGACAACCACAACAGGCCCATGGCAATGCCGAACAGATAGGCACTGAAAGCACTCACCGGCGCCCAGAGGAACAGCACGATCACCACTGCACGCAGCAGGTACAGCCCGGTCAGCAGGCGCGGCTTGGACATGCGCTCGCCCAGCCAGCCAGCGGTGAAAGTACCCACGATATTGAACAGGCCGACCAGCGCCAGCACCGTGGTACCGGTGGTCGCGGCCAGGTGTTGGTCAACCAGGTAGGCCGGCAGATGCACGCCAATGAACACCACCTGGAAACCACACACGAAGAAACCCAGCGCCAGCAACCAGAAGCCCGAATGCGAGCACGCTTCGCGCAGCGCCTGGCCCAGGGTCTGTTCGGTGCCATGGCTGGGCAGCGGGCGGTCGCGCAACAGGCCAACAAAGGGCACGATGAACGCCACCATCAGGCCCAGCACCAGCAACGCTGCGGACCACCCCAGCCACTGGATCAGGCCGAGAGTGCCCGGCAGCATGGCGAACTGGCCAAAGGAACCGGCCGCGCTGGCAATGCCCATGGCCATGCTGCGCTTCTCGGCCGGCACCGCACGCCCGACCACGCCGAGGATGACCGAGAACGATGTGCCGGACAGGCCGATGCCGATCAGCAAACCGGCACTGAGCGACAACGACCAGGCAGAGTCTGCCATGCCCATGAGGATCAAACCGACGGCGTACAGAATGCCGCCGATGATCACTACCCGTGCGGCCCCCATACGGTCGGCCAAGGCACCGGCAAACGGTTGCGCCAGCCCCCAGATCAGGTTCTGCAGGGCAATGGCAAAGGCGAATACCCCACGCCCCCAGCCAAAATCGGCGCTCATCGGCCCCAGAAACAGGCCAAAGCCATGCCGTACCCCCAGAGACAGCGCCAGAATCAAAGCCGCCCCCACCAGTACCCACCCGCTGGTTCGCCACACCGAAGTCATTGTCGTTATCTCCAGCACATCGCAAGGTTTTTACGGGTATATACCCGCTTATGGTCGTATCAATTCAGGCCAATTGGTCCAGCAAACGCACCAGTTCATCCCGCTGCCCGGCGCCCAACCGCTCCACCAGTTCGATCTGGGCTTGTTCCCAGGCTGGGTGCGCGGCATGCAGCAGCTGCGCCCCGGCCGCAGTCAGCAGCACCACGCGGTTGCGCTGGTCCTCGCCTTCGGCCAGGGCCACCAGCCCTTCCGCCTCCAGTACCCGCAGGTTACGCCCCAGGGTACTGCGCTCCAGGCCCATGGCTTCGGCCAAGGTGGTGATGCTGGGGCGGTCGAGCCGCTGCAGGTGCCTTAGCAGGGAAAACTGCGCGACATTGACCCCGAAGCCGGCAAGGGCCTCGTCATAATGCCGGCTCACCCCGCGGGCGGCGCGACGCAGATGGGTACAGATGCATTCACTGGTCAGCATGGATACGTGTATATACCCGCGTCATGACTGTTGCAAGAGATTTCACAATGGGTGATGAGTGTCAGTCCGGGTTCAAGCGCTTTCGTATAGGCTCGAACTCAACCGTTGCTGTGCGCGGCAATGGGTCTGGCGTACCTTGCTCGATCGCCTGCCAGTAGCGCCACGGCACCTTCGCCGAACCCAGTTCGTAGTCCATGCCATCCCAGTTGTCTTCACGGAAGCTATAGAAAGCCCAGTGCAACTGATTGCGATCCAGCACGGTGAGTACGTCTTCAAGGTATTGCCGGCAACCCGATAGCCTGCGCATGCAGCCAAACTCGCCTACCACCAGGCGCGACCGCGGCAGGCCCATGGCTTCGGCCCATGCCAACGGCTGGCGCAAGTAGCGTTCAACTCGCGCCCCATCCCACTGCTGGGTTTGCCCGGCAAACGGTGCGGCGCCCGGATAGGCGATGGGGTGCTTGCGCGTCATGTTGGGCGCACTGGTAGCGGCATAGGGCTCGTACATGTGCACGCTGTACAACACTCGCGGGTCTTCCAGGGGAGCAGGCCAGTAGTCGAAGGCGTCTGCGGCAGCAAACCAACCTGCATCGACCATGACCGGTGTGTCAGTGTCCTGCTCGCGAATGGCCGCTATCAGTTGCCGGTACAGCAACGGCAGATCGCGCGCGGTGCCCTGCGCTCGCACATACCACTGCTGCATTTGCCCCGGTTCAGCGTGTTCGGCCAAGCCGCCCAGTTTTTCCGGGGCGGGCTCATTGATCAGGTTGTAAGCCGCAATGGCCGGGTGGCCTTTCAGTTCACGTGCCATGTCTCGCCAGAAGGCCATGGCCTGGGACCAGTAGCGCTTGTCTTGCCACAGTCGATCATCGAATTGGCCCTGGTTGTTTTGCGACCAGCGCATACCGGGTAGCGAGAGTGGGGCAATGACCACCTTGAGCCCCGCCTGATGAGCACGGTCAAGGGTGGCGCGCAGCGTAGCCAGGTCGGCGGCGGGCAGGCCTGCATAAGCGTCGGCATTGCCGAGCAGGAAATCACGTTGTACCGGTTGCCATTTGTCGTACGACAGCCGCACCCATGTGGCGCCATACCCCTTCAGGGCATCGAAATAGGCTTGATCGGGTGGCAGCCGGTTGAAGCTGTTACCGCCGTGGCGAGGGGCATCCCAGAACGCCATGAGGTCTGCGGCGGTGGCTGGGAGGTTGGGCAGCATCAACAGACTGGCAAAGATCCAGTTTCGCACGGGAGGCCTACCGGGTCGTATGGGGGGAGGCAGAGGATACGCTGGCAGAGAAGATGCAGGACTTACCGAACCGTTGCCGGAAGTTACTGCACCCACCCCACAGACAAAGGCACCGATGGCACGGGCTTTGCCCGTGTTCGCAGGCAAGCCAGCTTCCACAGCAGGCCAGTGGCCTTCACAACGCGCCCAGGCTTTTAGATTTCGACCGACTTCAAAGGCCTAGCGCCAATCCAAGCACGACAACCAGTTCGAGCAACTCCAGCATCGCGCCAGCTGTATCCCCGGTAGTTCCACCCAGGCGTCGGCAAATGAGGTGCCGCAACCAGGCAAACATGGCCAGCGCCAGCACTGCCACCCAGCCGCCCAAGACCAGGCAGAACAGCGCACTGCCCAGCAGCACCCACCCGGCTATACGTCGGGGCAAGTGCTCGGCCAACGCCTGGCCCAACCCGCCAGGCCGCACATAGCTTGTACAGAGGAACAGGCCCAACATCGCCGCCCGGCCGATCAAGGGAGCCAGCAGCAACTGCGCCCCGATGCCCTGCTCAACCAACACCCACAAGGCGCAAAACTTCAGCAACAGCACCAGCACCAGGGTGACCACGGCAATCGGCCCGCTACGGGGGTCTTTCATGATCTGCAAGGTGCGCTCACGGTCGCCGAAACCACCCAGCCAGGCGTCGGCACTGTCAGCCAGACCATCCAGGTGCAAGGCGCCACTGAGCAATACCCACAACGTCAGCAGCAATGCCGCATGCAGCGGCGCTGGCGTACCCTGCAGCAGAAGGCTGGCCAGCCACAGCAGCAGCCCGAACAACAGCCCGACCAGCGGGTAGAACAGCAGCGAACGCCCCAGCTCACGCGGTTCCGGCATGCCCGGCAGGCTCACGGGCAAGCTGCTGAGAAACTGCAAGGCAATCCAGAACGGCAACATCTCAGTGTTCCTCGGCCAGTTGACCGTCGCCACCCATCACCAGCCGCACCAGCGCCCCGTGCCCGACTTCAACCTGCAACAACTGCTCCTTCGGCAGGCCTCGCGCCCGGGCCAGCAATAACCGCATCACCCCGCCATGGGTGACCAGCAGCACCCGCTTACCCGCATGCTGGCGGCTCAAACGCTCGACAGCGGCCAGCACCCGCTCGGCGAATGCCTGCACCGGTTCGCCGTTGGGCGGGGTGCAGGCGTAGGGGTCTGCCCAAAAGCGCCCCAAGGCATCCGCCTGGTCTTCCATGATCTGCGCTGCGCTACGGCCTTCCCAGTCACCAAAATGCAGCTCTTGCAAACCTGCTTCGCGTTGCACGGTCAAATCCAGCCGCCGACCCAGTTCATCGGCAAAACGCGCACAGCGCTGCAGCGGCGAACTGACCAGCACCTGCCACGGGCCCGCTTCGGCCACGGCGCTGCGCATCTGCGCCCAGCCCTTGTCAGTGAGGGCATCGTCCAGGCTACCGCGCAAGCCGCCCTGTTCCGTTTCGCCGTGGCGCAGCAGGTCGAGGATCATGCCGGGCGGTCCGCCACGGCGGCCTCGGCAAAGGTCGCCATCTGCCCGTGCAGCGCACAGGCCAGGCGCAACAACGGCACGGCCAACGCAGCACCACTGCCCTCGCCCAGGCGCAGGCCCAATGCCAATAGCGGTTCGGCCTGCAACGCATCCAGCAAAGCCTTGTGCCCAGGCTCCGCCCCCTGATGGGCAAATAGCAACCACGCCCGGCACTGCGGGTTGAGGCGCACCGCCACCAGGGCGGCAACGCTACAAATGAAACCGTCCACCAGCACGGCGATGCCCGCCTGCGCGCAGCCGATATAGGCCCCGGCCAATGCCGCGATCTCGAAACCGCCGACACAACCCAGTGCCTGCAATGGATCTGCGGCCTGCAGGCCATGCAGGTTCAGCGCCCGCTCGATGACCTCGGCCTTGTGCCGCACGCCAGCGTTGTCCAGGCCGGTGCCCGGGCCGCTGAGTTCAGCAGGCGGGCAGCCTAGCAGGACGCTGGCCAAGGCCGCAGCGGCCGTGGTGTTGCCAATCCCCATCTCGCCGCCAATGAACAGCTGCGCGCCCTGTTCAGCGGCACGCAGGGCGCTGTCGCGGCCTGCCTGCAAGGCTGCGTGCAACTGCCCCTCGGTCATCGCTGGCTGGCGGGCGAAGTTGGCCGTGCCGGCCCCCAGGCGCAGGTGGCGCACACCGGGCAGTTCCAGATGAGGATCGATGGTGCCAAGGTCGACCACCTCAAGGCTGGCCTGCAGCTGGCGCGCCAGTACGCTGATCGCCGCACCACCGCCGACGAAGTTGCGCAGCATCTGACCGGTCACCGCCTGCGGGTAGGCCGAGATACCTTCTTCGACCACGCCGTGGTCACCCGCGAAAATGCTGATGGCGGCCTGATCCAGGGCTGGCCGTTCACGCCCTTGCAGGCCCGCCAGCTGAACGGCCAGGCCTTCCAGTTGCCCGAGTGAGCCAGCAGGTTTGGTCAGCTGTTGCTGACGGGCACGAGCCTTGTCCATGGCGGCGTTGTCGAGAGAATGGCAGGCGTCACGCCACCAGGCTTGAGTCATAGTGCAGCTCCTTTGAGCATTAGGGGCAGGCCGGCTACGGTCAGCACCACGCGCTGGCAGCGTTCGGCCACGGCCTGGTGCAGCCAGCCGGCCAGGTCGACATAGCGCCGGGTCAGCTCGCCCATGGGCACGACGCCCAGGCCAGTTTCGTTGCTGACCAGAATGAGGGTGCCAGGCAACTGCTCCAGGCAGGCCAGCAGGGCGTCACGCTCCTCGGCCAGGCGCTGGTCGTCTTCCAGCATCAGCAGGTTGGTCAGCCACAGGGTCAGGCAGTCCACCAGCAGGCAGCGCCCTTCGGCCGCTTCGGTACGCAGTACTGCCGCCAGGGCCAACGGCTCTTCGATCAGCCCCCAATCGGCGGGGCGGCGCTGACGGTGCAGCGACACGCGCTCACTCATTTCACCATCCAGCGGCTGGCTGGTGGCGATGTAGGTTACCGGTAGGCCACTTGCACTGGCCAGCTGTTCGGCCAGGCGACTCTTGCCGGAACGGGCCCCGCCGAGAATAAGGTTGCGCATGTCAGGCCACCCCACACAGTTGGCGCAAATGCGCCGTGTCCAGGTGTTTTTCCACCAGGTCGGCCAGGCGCTCTATGTCGCGTTCACGCAAGGCTTCGTAATCGATGCTTTGCACCTCCTCCAGGCCAGCCCAACGCAGCAGCGCAGCACACGACTGGCTGCCTTCGAACAGGCCGTGCAGGTAGGTGGCGAGGATCTGGCCATCGGCGCTCACAGCACCCTCGCAGCGGCCATCGGCGAGCTGTACCGCTGGCTGTTCGAGGGCCGGCCCCGTGGTGACGCCAGCGTGAATTTCATAGCCGGCCACCGGCACTGCTTCAAGCTTCAGGGTACCGGCAACGTTGCGCAGTTGCTTCTCGGCCTCCAGCACCGTGGCGTAATCGAGCAGGCCAAGCCCAGCGCTTGAGCCGGGAGCCCCTTCCAGACCCAGCGGGTCATGCACTTCGCGGCCCAGCATCTGCAGGCCGCCGCAGATCCCGATCAGCTTGCCACCGTAACGCAGGTGCCGCTCGATGGCTTTACCCCACCCACGCTCGCGCAGCTGTGCCAAGTCACTGCGTACGCTCTTGGAGCCCGGCAGGATGATCAGGTCTGCAGCCGGGATCGGCTGGCCCGGGCCAATGAACTGCAGGTCCACCTGCGGATGCAGGCGCAACGGGTCGAAGTCGGTATGGTTACTGATGCGCGGCAATACCGGCACAATCACCTTGAGCACGCGCTCGCTTTTGGCGCCTTGGCGCACATCGATGCCGTCTTCGGCTTCCAGGTGCAGGTCGGTGACATAAGGCAGCACCCCCAGCACTGGCTTGCCGGTGCGTTGCTCCAGCCAGTCCAGCCCCGGCTGCAATAAAGCGATATCGCCACGGAAGCGGTTGATGACAAAGCCTTTGACCCGCGCCTGCTCACTGGGCGACAGCAATTCCAGCGTGCCCACCAGGTGGGCGAACACCCCGCCGCGGTTGATGTCGGCAACCAGGATCACCGGGCAGTCCACCGCCTCGGCAAACCCCATGTTGGCGATGTCGCCGGCACGCAGGTTGATCTCCGCTGGCGACCCCGCGCCTTCGACCATGACCACCGGCCAGGCGGCACTCAGGCGCTGGTGCGAAGCCAGCACCGCCTGCATGGCGATGGCTTTGTAGTCGTGGTAAGCCACCGCGTTCATGCTGGTGACCGCACGGCCGTGGATGATCACCTGGGCGCCGGTATCGCTGTTGGGTTTGAGCAACACGGGGTTCATGTCGGTATGGGGTGCCAGCCGGCAAGCCTGCGCCTGCACCGCCTGGGCGCGGCCAATTTCACCGCCGTCGGCAGTTACCGCGCTGTTCAGTGCCATGTTCTGTGGCTTGAACGGCACCACGCCAACGCCTTGGCGCAACAGCCAGCGGCACAGGGCAGTTACCAGCGTGCTCTTGCCAGCGTCGGAGGTGGTGCCTTGCACCATGAGGGTGGTCATGCCGATTCCTTTTGAAAGTCCGCCAGGGCCTGGGCGAGACGCTGTTCGTCCGCCGCACATTCAGGCAACCCCAGGCGCACGGCCGGTGGGTGTTCGAACAGGCGCACCAGGATGCCGCGGCGGGCAAGAAAGTCATGCAACTGCACGGCGCGCTCGCTGCGCACGTACTGGAACAGGTCACAGCCGCCGCTGGGGGCAAGGCCGGTGCTGGACAGCATTGTTGCCAAGCGCTGGCTGGCGGCAGCGCAACGTTCAATCTGCACGCGCTGGGCAGGCTTGTCGGCCAGGCTTGCCTGGGCCAGCACCCGGGTTGGCCCGTTGACCGTCCACGGGCCAAGCAGCTCGGCCAGGCGCAGCAACAGGCTGCGCTCGGCGGCGACGAAGCCCAGGCGTACCCCGGCCAGCCCAAAGAACTTGCCGAATGATCGCAGCACGATCAGCCCCGGGAGGTCGGCGCAATCGACCACGCCATCCGCCGGGGTGTTGTCCATGAACGCTTCGTCGACCAACAGCCAGCCACCGCGTGCAGCCAGGCGCGCGTGCCAGCCCAGCAGGCGCTCACGCGGTACCCGCTGCCCGGTCGGGTTATTGGGGTTGACCAGCACCAGCACGTCGAGGCTGTCGAGCATCGCCTCGACCTGCGTTTCATCCAGCTCGACCAGATGATGGCCCGCCCGATGCCAGGCATACGGGTGTTCGGCATAGCACGGCGACAGCACCCCTACCCGGCCAGCCGCACGCAGCAGCGGCAAAGCCTGGATCGCCGCCTGGGAACCCGCCACCGGCAGCAGCTCGCGGGCGCCGTAATACCCGCGTGCCGCCGCCTCCAGGCCGTCTTCGGTCTCAGGCAGGCGAGCCCAGGCATCTGTAGGTATCGGCGGGATCGGGAACGGCCAGGGCGCGATGCCGCTGGACAGGTCGAGCCACTGCTTACGAGGGATACCGTAATGTTGCACCGCACGCAGCAGGCGGCCACCGTGTTCAAGCATTGATGTAAGCCCCCAGGCAGATCAACAACAGCCACAGCCACACGCCGCGCTGCACCAGGCTCCAGCCACGCTCGATGGCATCGGCGTCAGCCATCGGCCCTTCGCCCAGGCATGGCCGCTCATGCAGTTCGCCGTGGTAAACAGCCGGGCCGCCCAGCGCTACACCGAGTGCTCCGGCACCGGCGGCCATCACCGGGCCGGCGTTGGGGCTGTCCCACAGCGGGCCCTGCTTGCGCCAGCAAGCCAGCGCCAGGCGGGTCTTGCCCAGCAGTGCGTAAGTCAGCGCCACCAGCCTTGCGGGAACATAGTTGAGCACATCATCAATGCGCGCCGCGCACCAGCCGAAGCGCTCGAAGCGTTCGTTGCGATACCCCCACATGGCATCCAGGGTGTTGCTCAGGCGGTACAGCACCACGCCCGGCGCGCCGGCCACCACAAACCAGAACAGCGCGGCGAACACCGCGTCACTGCCGTTTTCCAGTACCGACTCGGTGGCTGCGCGGGCCACGGCGGGCTCGTCCAGCTCCCGGGTTTCGCGGCTGACCAGGTAGCCGACGCGGCGCCGGGCTTCCTCCAGGTCGCCCTGGCGCAAGGCGTTGGCCACCGGCAACACATGTTCGCCCAAACTGCGCAGGCCCAGGGCGCAGTACAGCGCCAGCACATCCACCAGCCAGCCGATGTACGGCAGCCAGGACAGGATCAGCGCCACCAGGGTCAGCGGCACCACCGCCAGAAACCACGCACTCACGCCGTGGCTGCGCCAGCCGCGGCCACCTGCGTTCAGGCGGCGCTCCAGGTTACCGGCCATATTGCCGAAGGCCACCAGCGGGTGGCGCCGCTGCGGTTCGCCCAGCAAGGCATCCAGGGCCACCCCGGCCATGGTCAGCAAGGCCACGCTCATTGGCGCTCTCCCCATTGGTTTTCGTACAACATGTCACTCAAAGGCCGTTCTTCGGCCCAGTTTTCCAGCACCAGCATGGGTGCAGGGTAAAATTCGGTCACGGGTCCCAGGCACAGCACCGCCACCGGTTTGGCCCCTTCCGGCATACCCAGCAGTGCTGCCAGCGCCAGAGGGTCGAACAGCGACACCCAGCCCATGCCCAGCCCTTCGCCACGGGCCGCCAGCCACAGGTTCTGAATGGCGCAGGCCAGCGAGGCCAGGTCCATCTCCGGCAGGGTGCGACGGCCGAAGATGTGCGGCTCGCGGTTGTCCATCAAGGCCGCTACCAGCAGCTCGGCACAGTCATTGATGCCTTCTACCTTCAGCTTCATGAAGTCATCAGCCCGCTCGCCCAATGCCTCGGCAGTGCGCAGACGCTCCGCCTCCACCAAGGCCTGGATGCGGGTACGCAGGTCGCGCTGGGTGATGCGAATGAAACGCCAGGGCTGCATCAAACCGACGCTAGGCGCCTGGTGTGCGGCGGCCAGCAAGCGGCCCAGCAGTGCTGGCGCAACCTGGCCACCGGCAAAATGGCGCATGTCGCGACGCTCACCGATAGCCCGATAGATCGCAGCGCGTTCGGCGGCGCTGTAGGCGTGTTCGCTCATGGTCGCAACAGCGCCGCCGCCGCATCAGGGTTGGAGGGGAAGTAGAAGTGCACGTAAGAGGCCGTCAGCCGACCCAGGCGATACACCGCTTCGTTGCCCCGCCCGCCGTTGGGGCTGAGGCCTCGGGCGATCGGTTCCAGCGGCGTGTTGGTTAGCGAGTGGTGATAGGTATGGCCGCGCAGGGTACCTTCCGGCAGCTCCACCGCCTGCAAGGCCAGGGCCGCCAGGCGCTTTTGCATGGTCGCCTCGCCTGGTAGCAGGCCGAGCAGTTCGGCACGCTCGCCGGCGACGTCAGTCAGGGCATCGAGCAGGTACAGCATGCCGCCACATTCAGCCAGCAACGGCTTGCCCTGAGCATGATGGGCGCGGATTGCCTCGCTCATAGGCGCATTGGCAGCCAGGGCGTGGTGATGCAGTTCGGGATAGCCACCCGGGAGGTACAGGCTGTCCACCACTGGCAGTTCACGGTCGTGCAGCGGCGAGAAGAATTCCAGCTGCGCGCCCAGGCTGCGCAGCAGCTCAAGGTTGGCACCATAGGTGAACGCGAACGCTTCGTCTCGCGCCACACCAATGCGCACACCGTCCAGCGAGGCAGCACGCACCTGCGGCTCGGGGCCGACAAAGGTCACCGGCGGAGGCATCGCGGCGTCGCAGCTGGCGGCAAGCGCTTCGGCGGCGGCATCTAGGCGTGTATCCAGGTCGTTCAGCTCGCTGGCCTGAACCAGCCCAAGATGACGGCTGGGCAATTCAATGCCGCGCTCACGGGACAAGCCGCCATACCAGCGCAGGCCCTCGGTCAGGCTACCTTCGAGCAGCTGCGCGTGGCGCAGGCTGCCCACGCGGTTGGCCAGTACGCCGGCGAACGGCAGGTCGGCCTGGTAACGCGCCAGGCCCAGGGCCAGGGCGCCGAAGGTCTGGGCCATGGCCGTACCGTCGATCACAGCCAGCACTGGCACGCCGAAGTGGCGCGCCAGGTCAGCACTGGACGGGGTGCCGTCGAACAATCCCATGACCCCTTCGATCAGGATCAGGTCGGCCTCGCCGGCGGCTTCCCACAGCAGACGGCGGCTTTCCTCGGCTCCGATCATCCACAAATCCAGCTGGTACACCGGCGCGCCACTGGCCCGCTCGAGAATCATCGGGTCCAGAAAGTCGGGGCCACACTTGAACACCCTCACCTTGCGCCCGAGGTTGCGGTGCAGGCGGGCCAAAGCAGCAGTGACGGTGGTCTTGCCCTGGCCAGAGGCCGGTGCCGCGATCAACACCGCGGGGCAGTGGCGCGATTGACTCACAGCTCGACGCCCTTCTGTGCACGGATACCGGCCTGGAAGGCGTGCTTGAGCATGCCCATCTCGGTCACGGTATCGGCCAATTCGATCATCTCGGGCTTTGCAGCGCGGCCAGTCACGATCACGTGCTGCATGGGCGGACGGCCCTGGATGTCGGACAGGACCTGGTCCAGGTCGAGGTAGCCATGCTTGAGGGCGATATTCAGCTCATCCAGCACTACGAACTGCACACTTGGATCCTGCAGCAACTGCCGCGACACCGCCCAGGCGGCTTCGGCGGCAGCGATGTCACGCTGGCGGTCCTGGGTTTCCCAGGTAAAGCCCTCACCCATCACGTGATAGCGAACCTGCTCGGGGAAGCGGCGGAAAAACAGCTCTTCGCCGGTGCTATTACGGCCTTTGATGAACTGCACCACTCCACACTGCATGCCATGGCCCAGGGCGCGGGCGAGCATGCCGAAGGCAGAGCTGCTCTTGCCTTTGCCATTGCCGGTCAGCACCAGCAGCAAGCCGCATTCGTTGGGGGAATTGGCGATGCGTTCGTCGATGACCGCCTTCTTGCGCTGCATGCGCGCCAGGTGACGTTCGTCGCGTTCGGTGGCTTCGCTCATCAGGGTTCTCCGCAGGCTGGCACCACGGCACGCGTGGCGACAGGGAATAGGCAGGCAGACGGAGAGCGCGCAGGGGCCATGGCAGGGCGCCACGGTGCACCGCGCATCACCCTCCGTGATGCCGTTGACAGTTTCAGGCCGGTCTCCGGGCTTGTGAGCGGGCCTTGGCCCAAACCTGCGCGCCTTCCCGGATGCTGGCATCCAGTGGCCCTGCGCGGCCTTCTACTCACCTACCGTTGCGGGGGCAGCGCCGGAATCGCGCCATGCTGGCGCCCACCGGCTTCCCAGTTTCACCCTGCCCAGTCGGGGCTGGCAGGGCACCTGAAACACGCCGCGAAGGTTAGAGGGTTGCACCGGGAGCGTCAATCGAAGTGGTTGCTGCAGCAACGTAAGCTTTTGATCTTGATCTTGATCTTGATCTTGATCTTGCTCTTGCTCTTGCTCTTGCTCTTGATCTTGATCTTGATCTTGATCTTCGCGACTTCAGGAGGCCGAACGCAGGCCTTGCGGAGGGAGGTGACGGGCATGGATGCCCGTCAAGCGCTGGGCCCCAGGATGGGGCCTGCAGCGCGGTCCTCCCGGGAGCGAGGCCGGAGTGAGGGAACCCCGGAGCGCAGCG
>NZ_FYDS01000021.1:0-15445 GCF_900187545.1 Pseudomonas sp. Irchel 3F3
CCGAACTCAGCAGTGAAACGATGCATCGCCGATGGTAGTGTGGGGTTTCCCCATGTGAGAGTAGGTCATCGTCAAGATTCATTTCGCAAAACCCCTATCTGCGCATGCAGGTAGGGGTTTTGTCTTTAAGTAGGAACTACAGAGATTCGCAGGCACGTCCGAGTGACGGGCCAGCACACAGAATTTCTTGACGACCATAGAGCATTGGAACCACCTGATCCCATCCCGAACTCAGCAGTGAAACGATGCATCGCCGATGGTAGTGTGGGGTTTCCCCATGTGAGAGTAGGTCATCGTCAAGATTCAAACCCAAAGCCCCTGTCTGCAATGCAGACGGGGGCTTTGTCTTTTCTGGGTAGTTGTATCGGTCAGAACTGATAGCTGACCGTGGCGCTCACATTGCGTTCCTCACCCATGTAGCAGTAGTTCAGGCTGGCACATGAGGTGATGTAGCTTTCATTGGTAAGGTTGTTGGCGTTAAGGCGCACATCCACGCCCCTGAGCCCAACCTTGCCCAGGTCATAGCCGAGCGAAGCGTCTAACACAGTGTAGGAAGGCACCTTCATGCTGTTTTCCGCATCTACCCAGCTGTAGCCCACATATCGCACGCCACCGCCCAGCCTCAGGCCATCCAGAGGCCCTTGGTGGAAGTTGTAGTCAGCCCAAAGCGAGAACATCTGTTTCGGTGCCTGGGTTGGCGAATTGCCCTTGTTGTCCAGGCTGGCCGACGTCAGGCTCGGCATCGACCGGGAATATTCGATATCGGTGAAGGTGTAGCCGCCTAGCAGTTTGAGGCTGTCGGTCACCTGCACATGTGCCTCCAGCTCCAGCCCTTGGGAACGTACTTCACCTACCGGGCGATAGAAATTCTCGTCAGGCTGCTTCGAAGCCAGGTTTTCCTGCTCGATGCGGAACACCGATGCGGTGAACAGGTTGTCGCTGCCCGGAGGCTGATACTTGATGCCGGCTTCCCATTGAGTGCCTTCGGTCGGTGCCAGGGGGCGGCCTTCCTGGTCGGACACGGTATTGGGATTGAACGACTCCGAGTAGCTGACATAGGGCGCAATGCCGTTCTCGAACAGGTAGAGCACCCCGGCCCGAGTAGTAAATTTGGTGCGTTGATCGTTGACCTTGGTGTCGCTGTCGCGATTCTCCTCGGACACCTTCACCCAGTCCTGACGAAGCCCCAAGGAGAAGCGCCACTGGTCCAGCTCCACCAGATCCTGCAGATACGCACCTGTTTGCTGCAAGCGCCGCTGGTAGCGGTTTTCGCCCAGGACCTCAAGGTTGCCATTGCCATACTGCGGGTTAGCTGCGTCCAGCGGGTCGACCGTGCCATAACGCCATGCGACGTCGGCTTTGCGCCGCTGGTAGTCGGCGCCCAGCAGCAGGGTATGTTTGGCAGCTCCAGTGAAGAATTCCGCCTGCAGCATATTGTCGATGATGTACGAATGCAGGCGCTCGTCGCCGCCGGTATAGGCGCGGTTGAGGATGTTGCTGTCGGCATCCGTCCAGCCGGCTGAGTACACCTGGTCCATGGAGACGTCGGAATCCTGGTAACGGAAGTTCTGCCGCGCGGTGAACACATCATTGAAGCGGTGCTCGAACTGGTAGCTGAACGACTGCTGGGTACGTTCGTAATTGTCGATGCCCGGCTCGCCCTCGAAGAAGTGGTCTGACAAGCGCAAGCCGTTGCGTTTGTGCAGCATGCCGTCTGCAGGGTTACCGCCATGGTACCCGCCGTTAGGGTCGTGCTGGAGGTAAGCCTGCAATGTGAGCGAGGTGTCTTCGGTAAAGTCGACGCTGATGGCCGGGGCGATGGTGTAGCGTTCTTCCTTGTTGTGGTCGAACTGGGTATCGGATGCATCCGCCAGGCCTGTCAGGCGATAAGCAATGCGCTTGTCATCATCTACAGGGCCACTGAAATCGAAACCCATGCCACGCTGGCCTTGGGTGCCAACCGTGGCCTGAACCTGATGGTAGGGAGTAAACAGCGGCTTCTTGGTGGTCAGGGCGACCAGGCCCCCCGGCGAGCTTCGCCCATACAGTACCGAAGATGGGCCCGTGAGAATGTCGATGCGCTCCAGGAAGTACGGGTCTACCTGCATGGTGCTGTAGGTGCCGTTGTCGCCCATCGACTTGAGGCCATCGACGTAGATGTTATCCACAGAGCCGTCGTTGAAGCCGCGCATCGCGACATAGTCATAGCGATGGGTGGCACCGTAAGGATTGGTCATCACCCCAGGCGTGTAGCGCATGGCCTGGGCAACGGTCTGTGAGCCCTGGTCGTCCATCTGCTGGCGAGTAACGACCGAGACGGATTGGGACGTCTCCACCAACGGTGTGCTCGTCTTGGTCGCCACTTGGCTGTGCGTGGCGTTGTAACCCTCCATGCTGCCGAGCGCATTACCGAGGGTGAAGCCACGGATATCGGTGTCCGGCAATGACAGGGCGGTGTCCTGGGGCTGTACCTGCAGCACATAGCTACGTCCATCCTGGCTGACGGCTTCCAGGCCGCTGCCATTGAGCATTTGGCGCAGTGCTTGATCGGTAGCGTACTGCCCCTGAAGGCCGTCAGACCGCAGGCCATCTGTGAGCTGAGGTGTACTCGACAGGGTTATGCCGGCCTGGCGGGCAAACTGATTGAGAACGTCGGCCAGTTGACCGGCCGGGATTGCATAGTGATGACTCACTTGAGCTGTTGCAGCCGCTGCGCAAAGTTGCGGAGCAAATGCCAAGCCCAATGCAGTACCAAACAGAGCCGCCCGGACAGCGTGGCGCAAGCGTGCTGATTGCAGGACAGGTCGATAATCATTCAAGTTGGAAGTGTCGGTTACCACCGGGTTGATAGGCATGCAGGGTCCGTTGAAGAGTTGAGGGCAGAAGGTGTCGCTTACTGTCCTAGCCGGACCGCGATTGAAAACCCGCCATAAATCAACAAGGCGTTGTCAGGTCATGCTCTCTACACGTACCCACCAGCGTGTACGGTGACGAAGCCTAACGGGCAGTGTCTGTGGCAGCAGCTGGAGCAAACGTTCCGGATCTTCGAGGCGGAACACCCCCGACAGGCGCAGATCGGCGATCTCGTCGCTGCAGCCCAGGTAACCATGGCGATAACGGCTGACCTGCGCGAGGAAGTCGGACAGGCGCATGTCCTGGGTAACGATCAGCCCTTCAGTCCAGGCCATCGCATCCATGTTCAGGTGCGCGAGCGGGTGCGCCCCCTCAGCATCCAGCCGCCAGTTCTGGCCGCTTTCAATCCACAGCAATTGACCATTGCCAGGTCGGTGGATCGCCACTTTGCCGTGGCTGACGCTGACACGTGTGCAGTCGTTGTCCTGATAGGCTACAAAGCGTCCTTCGAACCCTTCCAGCAGCGCATCGCGAGTTTGTACCAGTACGGGATGCCGGGCGTTGCAGGTAATCATCAGCTCTCCCTGCTTCAGGCGGACCATACGCTGCTGCTCATTGAAGGCCAGGTCCACAGCACTGCGGGTATTGAGTTGCAGCAGTGAGCCACCAGGCAAGGTAAAGACGCGTCGCTCACCGGTGCCGGTGGCATAGTCCGACGCCCACGCACTGATGGCATCGAGGTCCTTGGCCAGCCATGCCGCCGACCCAGCCATGACAACGCCGCCAAGCAGCTTCAGCGCTTGCCGGCGGTGCAGGCGCTGCTGGCTGGTTTCCAGGGTCTGCAACGCCAGCCCTGCACCCGGGATCGAGCGCAGGTCAAGGTCCTGATGCAGGTGCACTACCCGTTGCCAGGCTTGCTCATGTTCGTGGTGGGCACTGCGCCATTGCGCGCACTGTTGCTGCAAGGTCGGCTCATGCCCGCTCTCACGCAGACGCAGCATCCACTGGATGGCCTGCTTGACCGCTTTTGCATCAGGGCGTGCGGCACTCATTGGCTCAACACTCGTCTTCATAGCGCAGCACATAGCAATGGTAGAGCGCATCAGCGATGTAACGCTCCACCGTACGCACTGAGATCCCCATCTGCTCGGCAATGGCCTGATGCTTCAGCCCCTCGCATTGGGCCAGGAGGAAGGCGCGACGTACCTTGGGTTTGAGGCCGTCGAGCATGCGCGCAATACGTTCAAGCAACTCCAGCAGCAGCTCGCGGGTTTCGGCTGATGGAGACTGTGCTTCCGGCACATGGGCCAATGCCTCCAGGTAGGCCCGGTGCAGCTCCTCGCGGCGCCAGTGATCGATGATCAGCCCACGGGCTACCGTGCGCAAGAAGGCCCTAGGGGTGTTTAGCTGCAGGTGTTCGCGGCGTTGCAGCAAGCGGACGAAGGTGTCATGGGCCAGGTCTGCGGCATCGGCGGCATTGCCCAGCTTGCTGCGTAGCCAGGCGTGTAACCAACCGTGGTGGTCACTGTAGAGCGTTTGCACGGAGTCATTGCTGGGCATAGGGGGAGGGTGCTGGCATCAATGGACATGAATGATAATTAGTCTCATTGTTGGCGCGGCGAGCTGAATTTGCAACCCATCTGCTCGCCCCGCACATAAGGCCAGTTACGGGCTAACGCCCTCGCTGGGTATCAAGATAGTTGCGGATCACCAAAGCCCCGCTATTGAGGTGCCGTTCCAGCACCGCTACCGCCTCGTCCACCAGCTTGTCGCTGGCGGCATCTACCAGTGCGTTGTGATCGTCCTGGGTCAGCTTGCCCAAGCCCATGGAAGAAAGATGAAAACGCAGGAAGCGTTCTTCTTCGTTCAGTTCGTCCTCGATCAGGCGCAACAGCTTCCTGTTCGACGCCTTGCTGTACAACGTCATATGGAGCAAGCGATTCAGTCGGCCGATTTCGGCGTGGCGGGTTTCGTTCTCCAGTTGCTGGATATAGCCACGTGCGCTGGCGATGTCGCTGGCATCCAGCAGCGGGATAGACTGGCGCAGCGCTTCGCTCTCCAGCAGAACACGCAGGGCATAGGTATCCACCGCATCCTCGCCGATCAGCGGCGCAACCACCGCACCTTTGTGCATCTCCACTTTCAGCAGCGATTGCGCTTCAAGCTGGCGCAGGGCTTCGCGCACAGGCATGCGGCTGACACCAAACAAGGTGGCGAGCTCTTGTTGTCGCACGGCGGTGCCAGGGGGCAGGCGGCCATCGAGGATGGCGCTACGCAGGCGTTCTTCGATCACGGCACGGGCCTGGTGCGGCGACAGCTGCTCGCTGACCAGCACATTGCTCAATTTGATTTTTTCGGCCACGCGACGTCTGCCTCAACGATGACTAAAGTTGGATCCAATGACACTAGTAACAGCTTGGGGGAGTTGTCAAACCAAGGCCCGGATTGGAACGGGCGCCCCAAAAGCGCGGCTATGGTGGATGAAGTCACGTGCCAAAGGAAGCAGGCTATAGAAGGATATAAACAGAAAGTGTAGGCGGGCTGACAGGCGGATGCATGATTGCAGGGTGCCATTGTTTTTTGCGGTAGCAAGCCGCACCATCGCTGCTTTCGACTGGCCTGAACAGGGCTTGGCAGTGGCGATATCCTGGATGTTCAAAACCGTTGTGCGACGTGTCGGCTTTGCCGCGCTGCTGGGCAGTCTGCTGCTGGGCGGCTTGCACGCGGATTGGGATTTCTCCCAGATCAGCCGCAAGTCGCAGGCCCTGTATGGCCCTCTGGGTGCCGGGCAGGGCCGTATCGATGCGTGGCAGAACCTGATGGCCACGCAGAAGCAGGGTACTGAGCTTGAGCGGCTGCAAGTGGTCAACCGTTTCTTCAACCAGCAATTGCGCTATGTAGAGGACATCGACCTGTGGCACGAGGTCGACTACTGGGCGACACCGGTGCAGGCACTGATCAAAGGTGCCGGGGACTGCGAGGACTACGCCATCGCCAAATATTTCAGCCTGCGGCGCATGGGTATACCCAGCGAAAAACTCCGCATCACCTACGTCAAGGCGTTGCGGCAGAACCGGGCACACATGGTCCTGACTTATTATTCGAACCCACAGGCCCAGCCCTTGGTGCTCGATAGCCTGATGGATGCCATCAAGCCGGCAAGCCAACGTACCGACCTGCTGCCGGTTTACGCTTTCAATGGCGAAGGCTTGTGGCTGACGGGCGCAACAGGCAACAAGAAGGTCGGCGATACCAAGCGGCTGTCACGCTGGCAGGATTTGCTGAAGAAAATGCAGGCCGAAGGGTTCCCGGCCGAGCCGGTTTACTGAAGGAGCACAGATGTCACTGTTCAAACAATTGCTGTTGGCCATTTGCCTGTTCCTGGTAGTCGCCTTCAGTGGCAGTTTCATGGTCAGCCTGGAAAGCTCACGCAGCCAGTACGTCAACCAGCTGCGGTCGCACGCCCAAGATGCAGCGACCGCGCTGGCGTTATCGCTGACGCCGAATATCGACGACCCGGCGATGGTCGAGCTGATGGTCAGCTCGATCTTCGACAGTGGTTACTATGCGAGCATCAAGGTCGTCGATCTGGGCTCCAATGCCGTGCTGGTGGAGCGCCACGCGGAGCCGGACCCTGGCGGCGTACCTGCCTGGTTCGTGCACCTGATTGGCCTTGAGGCCGCTGGTGGCGACGCCATCGTCAGCCGTGGCTGGCAACAGGCCGCGCGGGTAGAGGTGATCAGCCACCCCATGTTTGCCATTGCCAAACTCTGGCAAAGCGCCTTGGGCAGCTTGGGCTGGTTGCTGCTGTGCGGAGCGGCCAGCGCCGTGCTCGGCGCCTTGCTGCTGCGCCGCCAGTTGCGGCCTCTGGACTATATGGTCGAGCAATCCCACGCCATTGCGCGTCGTGAATTCCTCAGCCTGCCTGAGTTGCCGCGCACACCGGAGCTGCGCCGTGTGGTGCAGGCGATGAACCAGATGGTCGAGAAGCTCAAGGCGCTGTTCACCGAGCAGGCCGAGCGCAGCGAACGGCTGCGTGCGGAGTCCTACCAGGACAGCCTGACCGGGCTATCGAACCGCCGCTATTTCGAAATGCAGTTGAACACCCGGGTAAGCAACCTGGAAGACGCGCGCGCCGGCTACCTGCTGTTACTGCGTGTCCAAGGGCTGGCGGGGCTGAACGCACGCCTTGGCGGCCAGCGTACCGACCAGTTGCTGCAGGCCGTGGGTGAGCAGTTGCGCCGCACCTGTGCCAGCTTCCCGGAAACCAACGACCTGATTTCCCGCAGCCGCGGTGGCGAGTTTGCCGTACTGGCGCCGGGCATGGTGCATGAAGAAGCGGTGAACCTTGCCCAGGCCTTGGAGGCAACGCTGCAGAGACTGCACGAAACGGGCGCCAGTGATATCGACCCGGTGGCTTGTATTGGCCTCGCGCCGTTCAGCCCAGGCGATTCTCCACAGGCTTTGCTGAAGCTCGCCGATGAGGCTTTGGCCCGTGCCGAAAACCAGCCAACGCCAGGGTGGGTATGCCTTGAACAAGGCGTGGCTGCAGTTGCTGCCGATAGCCAGCACGCCTGGCACGAGCGTCTCGATCAGGCGTTCAGCAATGGGCATTTCGAGCTGTTCTTCCAGCCGGTGGTGGATTGCGCTTCGGTGCAACGGGTACTGCACCACAAGGTGATTTCACGCTTGCAGGATGGTCAGGGCGAGGCATTGCCGGCGGGCCGCTTCCTGCCCTGGCTGGAGCGCTTTGGCTGGATGCCGCGACTGGACGTGCTGGTGCTGGGGAAAGTATTGACGCACCTGCGTGGGCATGACCAGGTGCTGGCGCTGAACCTGTCCGCCGCTACATTGGCCGACCCCAAGGCCCTGCACCGCATCTTTGAACTGCTGGGCCAGAATGCGGCGCTCGGCCCGCGGCTGGTTTTTGAAATTGGCGAGGAACAGTTGCCTGAGCAGGCAGCCTTGGAACAACTCACCCGGCGCCTGCACGGGTTGGGCTTCGGGCTAGCGTTGCAGCGCTTTGGCGGGCGCTTCAGCATGATCGGCAACCTGGCCCACCTGGGCCTGGCGTACCTGAAGATTGACGGTAGCTACATTCGCAACATCGACCATGAGCAGCACAAGCGGCTGTTCATCGAGGCGATCCAGCGTGCGGCGCACAGCATCGACCTACCGCTGATTGCTGAGCGGGTCGAGACAGACGGTGAGCGGCGGGTGTTGCAGGAGATGGGGGTAGGCGGCATTCAGGGGCAACTGGTAGGTGAACCTGCGCCCTGGCGCTGATCACACTTGGCCACCGACAACCCAGCAGATACGACGCTGCCCGTGGCACCAGCGCCGTACCTGTGGGAGCGGGTTTACCCGCGAACACGGGCGAAGCCCGTGCCATCCATCGCGTTGCCTGCTTCGCGGGTAAACCCGCTCCTACAGGTGTTGCGTTGACCGTGGGGCATTCATATCTCGTCTGTCAGCGCTCGCGCAGCGCCTCCGAACGCGCCTTCATGATCGGCTTGAGCAAGTAGCTCATGATGGTCTTCTTGCCGGTCATGATATCCACCGTCGCCACCATCCCCGGAATGATCAGCAGCGGCTTCTCGTCGGTTCCCAGGTGGCTGCGGTCGGTGCGCAGCTTGATCAGGTAGTAGGTGGTCTTTTTGTCTTCGTCGGTGATGGTGTCGGCGCCGATCTGCTCCAGCTTGGCCTTGAGCCCACCGTAGATGGTGTAGTCGTAGGCCGTGAACTTGACGGTTGCCTCCTGGCCAGGGTGCAGGAAGGCGATGTCCTTGGGCAGGATCTTCGCTTCGATGACCAGCGTGTCGTCCAGTGGTACCACCTCGATGATATCGCTGCCAGGCTGGATCACCCCACCAATGGTGTTGACCAGCATCTGCTTGACGATACCGCGTACAGGCGAAGTGACCATGGTGCGGTGCACCCGATCGTCCAGTGCCTTGCTGGTGGCCGTGGCCTTGTTCAGCTCGGTGCGTGCTTCGTTCAGCTGGGTCAGCGCTTCACTGCGGAATTTGCCTCGGGTTTCCTCGATCTTGCTTTGCACCTCGCGGATGGCCGCCTCGGCACGGGGGATGGCCAGCGCGGTGGAGTCCAGCTGCCCACGGTTCTCCACTTCGGCGCGGCGCAGGCGCAGCACTTCGACCTGGGAGATTGCGCCGGTTGCCACCAGCGGTTCGGACATACCGATTTCTTTGCGCAGCAACTCAAGGCTGTTGGCGTACTGGGCGCGTTTGGAGCTGTACTCACGCAGCTCTTGCTGGCGCTGGACCAGCTGCTGCTGCAGGCCGCCAATTTCGTCCTGCAGTTGCTGGCGCCGGCTCTGGTACAGCGACTCTTCACTGGCTGCCTGGCTTGGTGCCGCTTTGCGCAGTTCTTCGTCGATCTTCAGCGGGCGGTCCTCTACCTCGGCACTCAGGCGTTCGACCCGCAGAGCCATGGACTGTCGGTCAGCTTCGGTTTCACCAACGTTGGAGGCGAAGCGGGTTTCATCCAGACGCAGCAATGGCTGGCCGACTTCAACGATTTGCCCTTCCTTGGCGAAGATTTCGGCGACGATACCGCCCTCCAGGTTCTGAATCTTCTGCACTTTGGAAGACGGAATGGCCTTGCCTTCGCCCCGCGTGACCTCGTCGATGGGGGCGACGCTGGCCCACACGATCAAGAACACGAAGAACAGGATCACGCCCCAGATGGTCAGCCGCACAACCCGCGGCGCATCTTCGATCAGGGCCTTGTTGACCTCTGGCAGCGGCTGCCCGCCCAGTGAATCGGAACCTTTGAAGTAGCGCCGCAGGCCATCCTTGAATTGCCCAATATCCAGCTTATGCAACACTGATCTGCCCCTTCTTCAGCGCATCCATGACCGCGGCTTTCGGGCCGTCGGCGACAATCTGCCCGCGATCGATCACGATCAGCCGGTCCACCAGCGACAGCAGGGAGGCGCGGTGCGTGACCAACAGCACCGTCTTGCCTTCCACCACCGCTTGCAGGCGCTGCTTGAGGCGCTCTTCGCCGGTGTTGTCCATGGCACTGGTGGGCTCGTCCAGCAACAGGATCTGCGGGTTGAGCAGCAGCGCACGGCCCAGGGCGACGTTCTGCCGCTGGCCGCCGGACAGGTTCTGCCCGCGCTCACCCACTTGCAGTTCGTAACCGTCCGGGTGCAAGCGGGCGAATTCATGCACACCTGCCAGCTCGGCGGCCTGCAGGATCAGCTCGTCCTCGATGTAGCGGGCACCGCTGACCAGGTTGTCGCGCAGGGTGCCGGCCAGCAGCTGGATGTCCTGCGGTACATAGCCGATGTTGTGGCGCAGTTCGCTGACGTCGATTTGGCGAATGTCCACGCCATCGACCAGCAGCGAGCCGCCATCGGCCTCATACAGACCGACGATGAGCTTGGCCAGCGAGCTCTTGCCCGAACCACTGCGCCCGATGATGCCGACCTTCTCGCCGGGGCGGATGGTCAGGTTGATGTTTTTCAGCGCCATGTTCTGCTGGTTCGGGTAGGTGAAATCGACCCCGCGGAACTCGACACTGCCCTGCAGTACCTTACGGCTCAGTGGGCGCTCCTCGAAGTTGCGCTCTTGCGGCAGTTCCATCATGTGGTCGGTGGCAACCATGGTTACCTTGGCCTGCTGGTAGCGGGCGAGCAAACCGTTGAGCTGGCCCAGCGGGCCGAGGGCACGGCCGCTGAGCATGTAGCACGCCACCAGGCCGCCCATGCTCAGGTTGCCGTCGATGATCAGGTACACGCCGACGCAGATCATCGCCACGCCAGCCAGCTGCTGGATCAGCAGGGTGATGTTCATCGCCAGGCTCGACAGCACCTTCACGCGCAGTTCCAGGCGGCTGAGGGTGCCGAGGGTCTGCTCCCACATGTACTGGCGTTCGCTTTCGGCGTTGTTGACCTTTACCGCATCCAGGCCGGCGAGGGTCTCGATCAGGCTGGACTGGCGCTCGGAGGCCAGGGCCATGGTCCGTTCCATGGTCGCCATCAGCGGCCGTTGCAAGGCATAGCCGATGCCCAGGGCCAGCGGGAAGGCAATGATCGGGATCCACACCAAGTGCCCGCCAATGATGGCGATGACGATCAGGATAAGGACGGTGAACGGCAGGTCGATAAGGCTGGTCAGGGTCAGTGAGGCGAGGAAGTCGCGTAGGCCCTGGAACTCGTGAATGTTCTGGGCAAAGCTGCCGACCCTGGCCGGGCGGTACTTCATCGACATGCCGACGATGCGCTCGAACAGCGTCGCCGAGATGATCAGGTCGGTCTTCTTGCCGGCCAGGTCCAGGCACAAGCCGCGCAGGCCCTTGAGGATCAGGTCGAAGATGTAGGCGCCGGCGATACCGATGGCCAGCACCCAGAGCGTTGACGTTGCCTGGTTGGGCACTACACGGTCGTACACGTTCATCACGAACAGCGGCGCGGCCAGGGCGATCAGGTTGATCACCAGGCTGGCGGCGATGGCGTCGATATACAGCCACTTGCTGCGCAGCAGGGTATCGCGGAACCACGACTTTGCCCGCGGGATGAGGTTGCCGTGGTTGACGTCGAACTTGTGCTGCGGCTGGGCAAAGAACACCCGGCCGCTATAGTCGCTTTGCAGGGCTTCGCGGCTTACATGCACCTCGCCGCCATCGCTCTCGCTGAGCAACAGGCGCGCGGTGTCTTCGTTCTCCCAGCCCAGCAGGACGGCACTGCGGCCTTCCTTTAGCAGCAGCATCGCAGGCATGGCGATGCTCGGGATTTGTTCCAGCTTGCGCTGCAACAGGCGCCCTTGCAGACCGGCCCGGGCGGCGGCGCGGGGCAGCAGCTCGGGGCTCAGGCGCTGGGCGGGTAGCGGCAGCCCGGTGGTCAGCATGACCCGACTGGCGGGTTTCTGGTGCAGGACACACAGGCTCAGCAGGCTATCCAGCAAGGGATCGTCATGCTGACTGCGTGGATCATGGTTGAGTTGGACTCGACTGACTTCAGATTCCACGCGGCGCTCTCTTCATCCTTGTGGTGGGTGGGGTGGCTGTGCCGGCATTAAGGTCGGGCCGGCTCGCCCTGGCGTTCAATGGTACTGCCAAGCGGTGTAGGTGAGGCCTACAAGGCCCTTTGGCTGAGCAGACGGCCAATGGTCGCCTCGAATCGATACTGAGTAAACAATTGTACGTCGTTCATTGCTACCAGGCTGCTCCTGAGCAAGGGTGTTTCATTTTTGATCCAGTGTGCATGCAGGCTGAAGCATTTTCAGCAGCATAGACTGCCCGCGGGGCGAGTGAGAATTGCCGTCGGTGATCGATCTTTTTCGTCGTCAGTAAATGGGCGCTGATTTGTTGACGGTCTTATAGGTGCCGATCGTTAAAATTCATCGGCGTAAGTCTGTTTGCACGCTCGGTTCTGGTTCAGAAATCGTCAATGGTTTGCCATCATCGCCGTGTGGTTATCTGCGCAATCGTTCTCTATCCCTTTGATCTGCGATGAAGTGTTGTTGCACGTCACGCGCTCAGCGGCTGGTGTTGGCTCGTGCGGCTATACAATCCCCTGGTTTTGCGGGTTTTGATGCCCCTGCCCGTCGGGTCTAAGGCAAGGTTTGTGCTTGTCTAAACGCGGCAGCCCGGGCGCTTTTAAATTGACGTCTGCAGGCTTGACGGTTGCTGAAGGGGGGGATTGTCAGCAGCATGAAATACCGACTCAGGGTGTAATAAATGTTGCCGAAAATAGCGTTGAGCGCGCTTTCGATGATGTACGACATTTGTTCTGAATGAACCGTTGGCTAAGGTACAAATATCAATGTGACATTACATTGCCGATTGTTTAGGATGGCCTGTATAAGGTCAATAGTTTGGCATTTAAGTAATTCCAAATAGTTATAGACGAAAAATTGACGAAAAAAAGCGTCAATAGATCATCGACATAGTTCCGCCTGAAGTGGCTGCGAGTGCCGCTCTGGCAGGGAAGTACCCATAGGGTCACACGGAGAGTCCAATGAGCAGCGTTGTAGCCATCGTCAAAAGCATTGTCGGCCAGGTTATTGCGGTATCCCCAGAGGGTATTCGCCGTGTGCTCATCGAAGGGGACCGCCTGTTGGCAGGTGAGGAAGTACTCACTGGCCCGGGTGGCGCAGTTACTCTTGAGCTGGCCGATGGCCGTCTGCTTGACCTTGGCCGTGACAGCCAGTGGAGTGCCGATGCGCCCGACAGCAGCACCGACCTGAGCCAGGCGACCGCACAGGCCGCACCGTCGGTGGAAGAACTGCAACAGGCGATCGCTGCAGGTGTCGACCCGACTACCGAGCTTGAGGCCACCGCAGCCGGCCCGTCCGCAGCGGGCGGCGGCGCGCTGGGCGGTGGTCACAGCTTTGTGATGCTGGAGGAAACCGCGGGCCGGGTAGACGCTACCGTCGGGTTCCCGACGCAAGGGCTGGGCTTTGCTGGCGCGCTCGATAGTGAAGAAGTTGGCTTGCTGGATACCACCAGCAACAACCAGGTGACTACGCCGACGACAGACACCAACGTTGCTACCGACCTTATTCTTGGCGCCACTCCTTCCATCAGCGAAGCGGGTGGCGTAATCGTCTATACCGCCACGGTTGGCCAAGCGCCGACCACCAACCTGATCGTCACCCTGTCTAACGGTGCCGTTATCGTCATCCCGGCCGGGCAGACCAGCGGCAGCGTCAATGTCGTGGTTCCGGCAAATGACACGCCGTATATCGACGGTGGCCAGATCTCGGCAACTGTAACGGGTACCACCGGTGGCAACGGCCTGACGGTGACTGTGCCGCAAGCGCCGGCGGTTACCCAGGTTACCGATACCATCGACACCACCACTGCGACACTGACGGCGAATCCGTCGGTGACCGAGGGCGGTGTGATTACCTACACCGTGACCCTGAGCAACCCTGCCCAGACGCCGGTAACCGTTACTCTGTCCAATGGCCAGACCATCACTGTTGAGGCGGGCAAGACCCAGGGCAGCGTCGACTTCCAGACGCCGGCGAACGACGTCTACAACAACGGTTCGACTGTAAGCACAACCATAACCGGCGCTTCCGGTGGCAACTTCGAGCAGCTGACCCCGAATCCGACCCCGGCGCAGACCACGATCAACGATTCGGTCGACAACACCACTGCGACCCTGACCGCTTCGCCAAGCGTCACTGAAGGTGGCGTAATCACCTACACCGTGACCCTGAGCAACCCTGCCCAGACGCCAGTGACTGTGACCCTGTCCAACGGCCAGACCATCACTGTTGAAGCGGGCAAGACCCAAGGCAGCGTTGACTTCCAGACCCCGGCGAACGACGTCTACAACAACGGCTCGACCGTCAGCACAACTATTACTGGCGCTACCGGTGGTAACTTCGAACAGCTGACCCCGAATCCGACCCCGGCGCAGACCACGATCAACGATTCGGTCGACACTACCACTGCGACCCTGACCGCTTCGCCAAGCGTCACTGAAGGTGGCGTGATCACCTACACCGTGACCCTGAGCAACCCTGCCCAGACGCCAGTGACTGTGACCCTGTCCAACGGCCAGACCATCACCGTTGAGGCGGGCAAGACCCAGGGCAGCGTCGACTTCCAGACGCCGGCGAACGACGTTTACAACAACGGATCAACTGTAAGCGCCACCATAACGGCGCTACCGGCGGTAACTTCGAACAGCTGACCCCGAATCCGACCCCGGCGCAGACCACGATCAACGATTCGGTCGACACCACCACTGCGACCCTGACCGCTTCGCCAAGCGTCACTGAAGGTGGCGTGATCACCTACACCGTGACCCTGAGCAACCCTGCCCAGACGCCAGTGACTGTGACCCTGTCCAACGGCCAGACCATCACCGTTGAGGCGGGCAAGACCCAGGGCAGCGTCGACTTCCAGACGCCGGCGAACGACGTTTACAACAACGGATCAACTGTCAGCGTCACCATAAACGCCACTCGGCGGTAACTTCGAACAGCTGACCCCGAATCCGACCCCGGCGCAGACCACGATCAACGATTCGGTCGACACCACCACTGCGACCCTGACCGCTTCGCCAAGCGTCACTGAAGGTGGCGTGATCACCTACACCGTGACCCTGAGCAACCCTGCCCAGACGCCGGTAACCGTGACCCTGTCCAATGGCCAGACCATCACCGTTGAAGCCGGCAAAACCCAGGGCAGCGTTGATTTCCAGACCCCGGCGAACGACGTCTACAACAACGGTTCGACTGTAAGCACAACCATAACCGGCGCTTCCGGTGGCAACTTCGAGCAGCTGACGCCGAATCCGACCCCGGCGCAGACCACGATCAACGATTCGGTCGACACCACCACTGCGACCCTGACCGCTTCGCCAAGCGTCACTGAAGGTGGCGTGATCACCTACACCGTGACCCTGAGCAACCCTGCCCAGACGCCGGTAACCGTGACCCTGTCCAATGGCCAGACCATCACCGTTGAAGCCGGCAAAACCCAGGGCAGCGTTGATTTCCAGACCCCGGCGAACGACGTCTACAACAACGGTTCGACTGTAAGCACAACCATAACCGGCGCTTCCGGTGGCAACTTCGAGCAGCTGACGCCGAATCCGACCCCGGCT
>NZ_FYDS01000021.1:15452-18559 GCF_900187545.1 Pseudomonas sp. Irchel 3F3
AACCCAGGGCAGCGTTGATTTCCAGACCCCGGCGAACGACGTCTACAACAACGGTTCGACTGTAAGCACAACCATAACCGGCGCTTCCGGTGGCAACTTCGAGCAGCTGACGCCGAATCCGACCCCGGCTCAGACCACGATCAACGATTCAGTAGACACCACCACCGCAACGCTGACGGCGAACCCGTCGGTGACCGAAGGCGGTGTCATCACCTACACCGTGACCCTGAGCAACCCTGCCCAGACGCCGGTAACCGTGACCCTGTCCAACGGCCAGACCATCACTGTTGAAGCGGGCAAGACCCAGGGCAGCGTTGATTTCCAGACCCCGGCGAACGACGTCTACAACAACGGTTCGACTGTAAGCATCACCATCGAGAACGCCACGGGCGGTAACTTCGAGCAGTTGACCCCGAATCCGACCCCGGCTCAGACCACGGTCAACGATTCAGTAGACACCACCACCGCAACGCTGACTGCGAACCCATCGGTGACCGAAGGCGGTGTCATCACCTACACCGTGACTCTGAGCAACCCTGCCCAGACGCCGGTAACCGTGACCCTGTCCAATGGCCAGACCATCACTGTTGAAGCCGGCAAGACCCAAGGCAGCGTTGATTTCCAGACCCCGGCGAACGACGTCTATAACAACGGTTCGACTGTCAGCGTCACCATCGAAAACGCCACCGGCGGCAACTTCGAGCAGCTGACCCCGAATCCGACTCCAGCCTCGACTGTCATCAATGACAGCGTCGATACTGTCACCGTAAGCATCGTCAGCAATGGCAATGTGACCGAAGACCAGCAACCTTCCTTTACTGTGAACGTAAGCCAGGCGCTGGATCGTCCGTTGACCGTCACTTTGTCGAACGGAGACACCGTGACGATCGAAGCCGGTAAGACCGAAGTCGAGTACAAGACTCCGGCTCAGGGTGATGACGTCTATCACGACGCTGGCTCCATCACCCTCAGCGTTACCGACGCTACCGTTCCAGGTGCCACTTTCGAGAACCTGGCCTTGGGTGGTCCAGCTACCGTTGAGATCTCGGACACTATCAGTGAAGTTGTGGCTAAGCTGACCGCCACCCCTTCGGTGACCGAAGGCGGCGAGATCACCTACACGATCACGCTGACCAACAAAGACGGCCTGCCGATCAACAACCACGGCGCCCTGACCTTCACGCTGAGCGACGGCAAGACCGTCATCACCGTGCCGGCCAACGGCACCAGCGGTTCGATCACCGTGACTGCTCCGGACAACGTTTACGTTGGCAGCAATACCCCGGTGGTACAGTCGATCGCAACTGTTGCTGGCGCTGATGTCGGCAAGTTCGAACAGCTGACCCTGGACAAGACGCCGGTCAGCACAACCGTTACCGATGAGCCAGGTACTCCGGGCAACCCAGGCGGCAACAACGAAGGTGACTTGGTCAAAGTAACCATCACTGCCGACCAGACTTCGGTGACCGAGAACGTCAAACCGACGTTCACCGTGCACATCAACCAGCCGCTGGAGCACGACCTGGTCGTGACCCTGAGCAACAATGCCACGGTGACCATCAAGGCCGGCGAAACCAGTGCACCGTACGAGCACGCGGCGCAGGGCGATGACGTTTACCAGGATGCTGGCGAAATCACCCTGGGCATCAAGTCGGCGGTAGACGCTACCGGTGCTGCCTTCGAGAACCTGCAGTTGGGTGGTGATGCTTCGGTCAAAGTGACCGACACCATCGACGAAGTGGTAGCCAAGCTGACTGCGACGCCTTCGGTTACCGAAGGCGGCGAGATCACCTACACCATCACGCTGACCAACAAAGACGGTCTGCCGATCAACAACCATTCGGCGCTGTATTTCAAGCTGACCGATGGCACCACCGTTGTCGTCGCGGCCAACAGCACCACCGGTTCGGCCACTGTAACCGCGCCGGATAACGTGTATGTCGGTACTAACCAGCCGGTGGTCAATGCCATCGATGCGGTCAGCGGCGCGGATGCGTGGAAGTTCGAAAACCTCAATCTGGACAAGACCCCAGTCAGCACCCAGGTTATCGACGAACCAGGCACCCCAGGCAACGAAGGTGACATCGTCAAAGTCACCATCACCGCTGACCAGGTATCGGTGGCCGAGAACGTTAAACCGACCTTCACCGTGCACATCAACACCGCCCTGGCCCACGACCTGGTCGTGACCCTGAGCAACAATGCCACGGTGACCATCAAGGCCGGCGAAACCAGTGCACCGTACGAGCACGCGGCGCAGGGCGATGACGTTTACCAGGATGCTGGCGAAATCACCCTGGGCATCAAGTCGGCGGTAGATGCTACCGGTGCTGCCTTTGAGAACCTGCAGTTGGGTGGTGATGCTTCGGTCAAAGTGACCGACACCATCGACGAAGTGGTAGCCAAGCTGACTGCGACGCCTTCGGTTACCGAAGGCGGCGAGATCACCTACACCATCACGCTGACCAACAAAGACGGTCTGCCGATCAATAACCACTCGGAGCTGTATTTCAAGCTGACCGATGGCACCACCGTTGTCGTCGCGGCCAACAGCACCACGGGCTCGGCCACTGTAACCGCCCCGGATAACGTGTATGTCGGTACTAACCAGCCGGTGGTCAATGCCATCGATGCTGTCAGCGGCGCGGATGCGTGGAAGTTCGAAAACCTGAATCTGGACAAGACCCCGGTCAGCACCCAGGTTACCGACGAACCAGGCACCCCAGGCAACGAAGGCGACCTGGTCAAGGTCACCATCACCGCCGACCAGACTTCGGTGGCGGAAAACGTCAAACCGACGTTCACTGTGCACATCAACCAGCCGCTGGATCACGACCTGGTTGTGACCCTGAGCAACAACGCGACCGTGACCATCAAGGCGGGCGAAATCAGCGCGCCGTACACCCACGATGCGCAGGGGGATGACGTCTACAATGATTCGGGCGAAATCAGCCTGGGTATCAAGTCGGCGGTAGACGCCACCGGTGCTACCTTCGAGAACCTGGAGCTGGGCGGTGCGGCTACCGTCCAAGTGACAGACACCACCGACGAAGTCGTGGCCAAGCTGACCGCGACGCCTTCGGTCACCGAAGGCGGCGAGATCACCT
>NZ_FYDS01000014.1:0-146357 GCF_900187545.1 Pseudomonas sp. Irchel 3F3
CGGCCTCGCTCCCGGGAGGACCGCGCTGCAGGCCCCATCCTGGGGCCCAGCGCTTGACGGGCATCCATGCCCGTCACCTCCCTCCGCAAGGCCTGCGTTCGGCCTCCTGAAGTCGCGAAGATCAAGATCAAGATCAAGATCAAGATCAAGATCAAGAGCAAGAGCAAGAGCAAGAGCAAGAGCAAGAGCAAGAGCAAGAGCAAGAGCAAGAGCAAGAGCAAGAGCAAGAGCAAGAGCAAGAGCAAGAGCAAGAGCAAGAGCAAGAGCAAGAGCCGGGGCTCGGCTTTGGGTTACTTCACTTTGCATGCACCGTAATCGCCACCAACCGCACAACCACCGGCCTGACCATCAGCACACAAACAAACGCCACAGGCATCGCCAGTTGATAGGCCTTCAGCACATTGCTCAGGTACTGCGCAGTAACCCCGGCATTCGCCGCAGTGATCACGAAGCACATCAGTAGCGCCATGATCGACGACATGAAAAAGGCAAAAACGTAAGGCGTAGCACCCGGGTGCAATTTGCGTCGGCTGCGCGACTGGGACAGGTTGCTCATGTGAACTCCTGAAAGGTGAGTGGAGCCGCAGGTTAGCAACCCGCCCGGCCGCAGCTGTAGACCAGCTTTACTGAGTTCTTTATAAAGAGATTCTTACGAATCCGAGAGCTCACGCATGGACCTGCTCAACGCCATCCGCAGCTTCATCAAAGTGGTGGAGGCCGGCAGCATCGCCGGCGGCGCCCGTAGCCTGGGCCTTAGCCCGGCAGCGGTCAGCCAGAACCTGGCACGCCTGGAGGGCCATCTGCAGGTGCGCCTGCTCAGTCGTACCACCCGCAGCATGGCACTAACGCCGGCGGGTACGCAGTATTACGAGCGTGTCAGGCATATCGAACGTGACCTGGCTCTGGCCGAGCAGGCCGTCACTACGCCAGACAGTGAACCCCAAGGGCGTCTTTGCATTGCCTCGACGTCCGCTTTTGGCCGCCACGTGCTGGCGCCACTCATCCCCGCATTCAGTCGCCGCTATCCGCTGCTTTCGATAGAGTTGGTAACGACTGATCGGCGGGTAAACCACGCCCGTGAAGACGTCGATGTGAGCCTGCGCATTGCCCCGCAACTGGAAGACCAGCTGTTGGCTCGGCACATAGCCCGTATCCCGTTCATTTGCTGCGCCTCGCCCGGTTATTTGCAAAGCGCTGGGGTGCCGGGTTCGCCCGAGGCATTGCGCGATCACCGCTGCCTTGTGTTCCGCTACCCGGTGGATGGGCGGTTTTTACGCTGGGGCTTTATGCGCGACGGGCTGCGTTTTGAAGCGGAGTTCGGCAGCGTGCTGATCAGCGACGACATCGACGCACTGACTCAGATGGCGCTGCACGATGGCGGCATCACCCGCCTGGCTGAGTTCATTGTGCGACCGCATCTGGCCAGCGGTGCACTGGTACCGTTGTTCGAGTACAGCGACAGTGGCCAAGCCTACGCCCAGACTGAACCGATGGATATCTACCTGTGCCTGGCCGACCGTTTTGCCATGACCGCGAAAGTGCGTGTGTTCACGGATTATCTGCGCGAGTGCCTGGGGGACAGTTGGCAGGTACAGGCATGAAAAAACCGCCACGAGGGCGGTTTTTCAGAGGGTACGTACGGATCAGAAGCGGTAGGTGAGGGAGGCACCGATACCGTGAGCGCTGTTCTCGTACTTGGCCTGGTAGCTGCCTTTGGTTGCGCTCACCTGATTGACCTTGGTGTCTTCCTCCCACAGGTAGGAATAGGCCACGTCGATGGTCATGTCGTCGTTTGGGCTCCAGCCGGCACCCAGGCTGAACACCTTGCGGTCGCCAGTCGGGATACGTGGCGAACGGTCGTGGTTGTTGGTCGGCGATTGGTCGACGGTGAAGCCAGTGCGCAGCACCCACTCCTTGTTGACCTTGTACGACGCACCAATGGCGTGGGCCCAGGTGTCATGCCAGTTCTGTTCTTCGGTGATGGTCTGGAACGCCGAACCTGCCAGTGGCGCCGGGACATCGTTCTGCACGGTGATGTCTTTCAGGCGGCTCCAGCGGGTCCAGGTGCTGCCTGCATACAGGGTCCACTGATCGTCCAGTTCATGGGTCACCGAGAGGTCGACCGATTCCGGCGTCTTGATCTTCAGCGTTGCGTCGAACTTGCTGCCGTTGAACGGCCCAATCAGCGGGGTGCTGACGCGGGTCTTGCCCTCCAGCTTGTAGTCGACCATCGAGTGGTAGGTGAGGCCGACGCGGGTACGGTCGGTGGCCTGCACCAGGATGCCGATGTTGTAGCCAACGGCGGTATCGTCACCCTTGATTTTCACTTCGCCGTCATTACGGCCCGGCGTGAACGGGTTGATCAGGCTCGAGCCCAGTTCCCCTTCGATGCGGTTGATGGTCGGGCCAAAACCGATCGAGACCTTGTCGTTGAAGGCATAGCTGACCGTCGGCTGGAACGTGACAACCTGTACGTGGCTCTTTTTGCCCCAGTAGCGCGCGGCATCATCGCTGCCATAGTCGGTTACCAGGCCGAACGGTACGTAGACACCGAAGCCGACGCTCCAGTGGTCGTCGATCGGCTTGACGTAGTAACCCATGGGTACGCCAACGAAAGGCACCATGTCACCATCGGTTTCCCCCCCGAGGTTGCTGCCACGGCCCGAGATATCGGACTTGGCGATAACGGCGGCGGCGCCCACGGTAGCCTGTTCGCGTTTGAGGCGGGACATGCCGGCCGGGTTGCCAAACACGGTGCTGGCATCATCGGCAGAAGAAGAACGTCCCGCGAAACCTGTCCCCATGCTGCTGATGCTCTGTTCGTTGAGCGCGAAGCCGCTGGCGAGCAGTTGGCTGGAAGCAATTGCAACCGCTACGCCGAGGGAGGTTTTGAGCATTACTTTTTTCATTATTAGAAAACTCCTTGGGATCTCCGGGGCGAAAAGCTACCAACAAATCACGCGCTGCGCTATAGCGGCAATCGCTGAAGATAGAGCGCTTTTGTAGGACAATCCGACCAAAATTCCCTTTTTTCCGGTAATGTTGTAGGACGCTTCTTAAGATGCTTGTGGCAATTTCTGATCTATGCAGGTGTGCCAGGCATGGGTGAAGTCGCGCAAGCGACCTTGGGGATGGAAAATCTGCCGCCAGATCCGCGCCAGCGCTAACAGGTCGTCAGCTGCGGGCAGTGGCGTGCCCTGCTCTTCGACCAGCATCCAGGCAATTGCAGTGGAATAGCGCAGGTTGACGGTGAGTTCCAGATGCGGACCGCCCAGGAAGGCGTGCTGGCTGGCCAGGCCGCGTACAAGGCTGGCCAGGTCGGGGTCGCGGGCCAGATATTCGTCCCAGAGTGCCCGGTGACGGTGTTCGCCAATGCGGTAAAGGCCGTGCCCGCGCCGGTCATGCAAAGCTGACCCGAGTGCCGACTGGCTGGCGGCTATGCCCAGCAACAAGGCTTCGGCGCTGGCGCAGTGACGGTTCAGGTAGACCAGGGTGGGTCGGATCACATACTGACACAATTCATTCGCCGCAATACCCATGATGCCCTCGAGCAATTAAGGGCCGGACGGGCGCTGGAGCTTGGCAGCTGGTGAAAGATCAGGCCCGCCGGAAGCGGTAAGCACCGCTCGAGTTGAAGTGTAGTGTGATAATCGTGGTGTAAAGAGCTGTTTTTAAATCGATTGCTGCCTGACGTCCCGGGCTATATGCCCTGAGGCAATTACGCCAAGAACGTTCAGGCAGGCTTACAACAGGCCGATTCAGCGCTTGAATACCACGGTATTCGCCGCTCACGCGGTGAGCGATTGACGAGTCCGGGCGATGACCGCCTGCAGCGGTTCGTTCCGGCTGTACTGTTCAGGGTACAGGCGCTCGGTGTGGCAGGCGACGCCGTGTTCGTCTACCAGGGTAAAGCTGAAGCTGCCCTTGCGTGGGGCAACGATAAGGCACTTCAACGGCGAGAAGGCCTGGGAGAGGGTGCCAATGGCAGCCTGAATCTGATGATGAGTTTGCATAATTGTTGGAGGTTCCTGCTTTAAACACGGGGGATATGATCCGTGCATGATAGAAACGTTCCAGTGACGCCATTATTAAGGGACGAACGAACCTGACTGGAACAGGGCAGCCAGAGGGAGCGCAATCAAATGTGGGCGCTTGGGCTGACTGGTAGGTACTTCGGAAGGCAGGCAGCACTCCGGGGCCAAGGTTCTAGGCCGTCGGGTGGAATCCTGATCAATCTGTCACGTGATTCGTGCTTGAGCAGCCTGAGGCTGGCGAAGTGAATCATCGAATGGGCCGTCCTGGTTTCAGCAGCGCACTCTTGGGGGGAGTGGGTCTGCAAGGACGATGTGGCCCGAATTGACTTTCAGCTTGGTACTAACGAGGGGCACCTTACTGGAAAGATTGGCGCTTGGCAAGCCCTACGTTTGTTCAGGTGAGCCGCGCAGTATGGCGCGTAATCGCATTGCTGTGAAGAGGGGCAAACGGCCCGTATCCAGGCTGATGTGCCCATTTCGTGCACGCCAATGACGATTAATGGTGCACTTGTTCACATTCGGGTCAGCGGTTGTAACAAGCCGGCAACACGCCTCAACAGCCTCGCCAATGCCTTGACTGGGCGGTTAAGTCAATGAAAAAAAACACTATTTTTAGCTGGTGAAAAAATCGTCAGTTTGAGACAAAGCCCCAATTTACGGGGCTTTGCGGGGTGTGCAAGGGGGTTGTCCACCGAGTTATCCACAGGAACTGTGGATTGTCCCGGGCGCTTGCTCTAGAACGGGCGTGCCAGCATTGCAATCAACTGTCCGACAATCGACATGCCCCGACAGACCAGTTGGTCATCGACTGGAAAACGTCAAGAAAAGATCATTGAAATTTTTTTTCAATCCTTCAGAAATCGACAGGTCATGGCGGAAAAAAAAGAGTAGAGTGGCGCGCCTTTCGAGTTACCAAGCCTGTTGCTCATGAAGTTTCGCGGTAAACACCTCACCAGCCCCGCTGCATCGACGCCTCTTCCCGAACGCTTTTCCTTGAAAGTTGCCTTGTGGCTGCTCGACAGCCCGCGCCTGGGCGACAAGCGGCAGGTCAAACACTTGGCCGGGCGGCTGCTGAAACAGCCGGCGCGTCAGGGCGTGGTGGTGGCACAGAGCCGTTTGGGGCAGATGCTGTGCCGCGATTGCGGCAATGCCCGCGACCGGCGTATTGGCCATGAACTGCTGCGCCAGGCTGCCCGCGCCGGTGATCGGCGAGCACAGCTGGAGTATGCGCGGCTGTGCCAGAACAACGCACCGGACCAGGCGAAGTAATGCTCCGACAAGCCCCGGGCTGATAAGCTGCACTCAATTTGCAACAGCGTGATCGGGGTAAGCATGACAGTGGATCTGGGCAGCATTCTGCTGGGCTTGGTGGCAGGTGCTTTACCTTGCCTGGTGTGGGTCATGCAGGTGCAGCGCCGCCAGGGTGCACGGCAAAGCGAGCAGGCCTTGCTCGAAGAGCGCTTCAACGCAGCACAATTGACCCTGGCTGGCCTGCAGGCCCAGCTGGAGGCCAGCCGCGACGAAGTCAGCGACCTCAGCGAAGCCAATACCGTCAAGCAGGCTCAGATGGCCGCCCAAGGCCGCGAACTGGAGTTGCTGCAGATTGACCGCGACAACGCCCGTGACGCGGCCCACGCCTGGAGCCTGGAGCGTGCCAACCGTGAAGCCGAGTTGCGGCGCCTGGAGGCGCAGGCAGCGCGTCTGGAGGCCGAACTGCGTGAGCAGCAGGAAAGCCATCAGCAGCGCCTGGAAGACCTGCAGGAAGCCCGCGACACCCTGCGCGCCCAGTTTGCCGACATGGCCACCAAAATCTTCGACGAGCGCGAGCAACGCTTCGCCCAGACCAGCCAGCAGCATCTGGGCCAGTTGCTCGACCCGCTCAAGGAGCGCATCCAGTCTTTTGAAAAACGCGTGGAAGAAAGCTATCAGCAGGAAGCCCGCGAACGTTTTTCCCTGGGCAAAGAGCTTGAGCGCCTGCAACAGCTCAACCTGCGCCTGTCCGACGAAGCCACCAACCTGACCCAGGCTCTGAAAGGCCAGAAAACCCAAGGCAACTGGGGCGAGCTGATCCTTGAGCGGGTGCTGGAGCATGCCGGCCTGGAAAAAGGCCGTGAATACCAGACCCAGGTCAGCCTCAAGAGCGCCGACGGCGAGCGTTTCCAGCCCGATGTGCTGATCATGTTACCCGGCGACAAACAGGTGGTGGTGGATGCCAAGGTCAGCCTCACGGCGTACCAGCAGTTTGTCGCCAGCAATGATGAGGCCGCGCTCAAGCAGCATGTCCAGTCGCTGCGCAGCCACGTCAAAGGTTTGTCGAGCAAGGACTACAACCGCCTCGAAGGCCTGCACAGCCTGGATTTCGTGCTGCTGTTCGTGCCCATCGAGGCGGCCTTCTCTGCGGCCTTGCAGGCCGAGCCGAACCTGTTCCAGGAAGCCTTCGACCGGCATATCGTGATTGTCAGCCCCACCACCCTGCTGGCTACCCTGCGGGTGATCGACAGCCTGTGGAAACAGGAGCGACAGGGCCAGAATGCCCGGGAAATTGCCGAGCGCGCCGGCTGGCTGTACGACAAGTTCGTGCTGTTCATCCAGGACCTGGATGAGCTGGGCAGCCGGCTGCAGCAGGTGGACAAGGCCTATGCGGCGGCCCGTAACAAACTGTGCGAGGGGCGCGGCAACCTGGTCAGCCGCAGCGAACAGCTGAAGCTGCTGGGCGCCCGCGCCAGCAAGAGCCTGCCGGCAGACTTGCTGGAGCGGGCGCTGTCCGATGAGGTGCCGGATGCAGCGGTTACTGAACCTGGCTCAGATGGCGGTTGAGCATGGCGCGCAGGGCCGCCGGCTTGACCGGTTTGGCCAGGTAATCCAGGCCTGAGGCATGCACCATGGCGATGGTTTCCTTGCTGCCGTCGGCGCTGATCACCACGCCTGGCACCGGCTCGCCCAGGCGCGCACGTAGCCAGCCCATCAGCCCGGTACCGGTCTCGCCGTCATCCAGGTGGTAGTCCACCAGCGCCAGATGGGGGCGCATGCCTTTGGCCAGCAGGGCTTCGCATTCGGCCTGGTTGCGCGCGGTCCATACCTGGCAGCCCCAGCGGCTGAGCAGGCTGTTCATGCCAATCAGGATGCTGTCTTCGTTGTCCACGCACAGCACTTGCAGCCCCGCCAGTGGCTGGCCGCCCTGTTGTTCTGCGGGGGCGCTTGGCGCCGGAGCGGCCTGGCGGGCAATCGGCACGCTGACGCGGAACACCGTGCCCTTGCCCGGCCACGAGCGCACTTGCAGCGGGTGCCCCAGCACCCGGCACAGGCCGTCGGCAATCGCCAGGCCCAGGCCCAGGCCTTTTTCGGCGCGTGTCTGGTGGCTGTCCAGGCGCTTGAACTCCTGGAAGATCACTTGCAGCTTGTCGTCGGCGATGCCCGGGCCACGGTCCCACACCTCCAGCCACAGCCGCTCGCCCTGGCGGCGCGCGCCCAGCAGGATCGGGCTCTTGCCGTAGCGCAGGGCATTGGTAAGGAAGTTCTGCAGTACCCGACGCAACAGCTTCATGTCGCTGTCTACCCGCAGCCGGCTGCCACGCAGGCGGAACTCCAGGCCTTTCTCGGCCGCCAGTACCTTGAACTCGGCACCCAGCGTGTCGAACAGTTCGTTGAGGGCGAAGGGCTTGGCGTCAGGGGTGATCTTGCCGTTTTCAAGGCGCGAGATGTCCAGCAGGTCGCTGATCAGCTCTTCGGCCGAGCGCAGCGAACTGTCCATGTGCTGTACCAATTGCTGGGCCTCTTCGTTCATGCCCTCGGCCTGCTGCGACAAGGCGGCGGAGAACAGCCGAGCGGCGTTCAGGGGTTGCATCAGGTCATGGCTGACCGCCGCCAGGAAACGGGTCTTGGACTTGCTTACCGCTTCGGCCTGGCTCTTGGCTTCGGACAACGCCTGGTTCAGTTGCGACAGTTCGTGGGTGCGCTCGGCCACCCGTTGTTCCAGGCCTTCGTTGGCATCGCGCAGGGCCTGCTCGGCCTCACGGAACGGGGTGATGTCGGTGAAACTCATGACGAAGCCGCCCCCCGGCATCGGGTTACCGATCAGCTCGATCACCCGGCCATTGGGGAACAGCCGTTCGGAAGAATGCGCGCGGCCTTGGCGCATCCAGTGTAGGCGCCGCGCCACATGCACCTGTGCTTCGCCTGGGCCGCACAGGCCACGCTCGGCGTTGTAGCGGATGATGTCGGCAATCGGCCGGCCCACGCTGATCAGCCCGTCGGGGTAGTTGAACAGCTCCAGGTAGCGACGGTTCCAGGCCACCAGGTGCAGGTTCTGGTCGACCACGCTGATGCCCTGGTTGATGTTTTCGATGGCGCCCTGCAGCAACGCGCGGTTGAACTGCAGTACCTCGCTGGCTTCGTCGGCGATGCGTACCACGTCTTCCAGCTGCATGTCGCGGCCTTCGATGGCCGCCTTGACCACGGCGCGGGTCGACGAGGTTCCGAGCACCCCGGCCAGTAGGCGCTCGGTGTGCTCGATCCAGTCGCCGTCGGCATTCTGGTTGGGGTTGAAGCCCTTGCCCTGGCGGTAGGCGAAGCGGATGAAGCTCTGCCGGGCGCGCTCCTCGCCAACAAAACGCGACGCCAGGGTCAGCAGGTCGTCGATCTGCACCGCCAGCAATGGCTTGCTGCTGGGGCGGGCGCTGGTCTGCTGGCCGATGAAGCGGCCGGCTTGCCAGTGTTCGGAAACCCGTGTACGCGACAGTACCGAGACCCAGGCGAACAGGGTGAAGTTGCCCGCCAGGGAAAGCACCACCCCTTGTGTCAGCGGGCTTATTGGCAGGCCCAGTGGGTTGCCATGCAGCCAGGCCAGCCCCGGGAACAGCTGCAGCGGCCAGCCCAGGCTATGCGCGGCAATCGGCAGCACCAAGGTGTAGAACCACAGGAAGATGCCTGCCGCGAGGCCGGCGAACACGCCGCGGCGGTTGGCCTGCTTCCAGTACAGCGCGCCGAGCATGGCCGGGGTGAGCTGGGTGACGGCGGCAAAGGCGATCTGGCCGATGGTCGCCAGGCTGGCGGTAGAGCCCAGCAGGCGATAGCTGACGTAGGCCAGCAGCAGGATCACCACAATGGTTACCCGGCGCACCGAGAGCATCCAGTGGCGGAAGGCCTCGAACGGCCGCTCGGCGTTGTTGCGGCGCAGCAGCCAGGGCAGCAACATGTCGTTGGAGACCATGGTCGACAGCGCCACCGCCTCGACGATGACCATGCCGGTGGCTGCCGAAGCGCCGCCAATGAACGCCAGCAGGGCCAGGCTCGGGTGCGCCTCGGCCAACGGCAGGCTGATGACGAACGAGTCGGAAATCACCGTGCCCGGCAGCAGCATCTGCCCGGCCAGGGCAATCGGCACCACGAACAGCGCGGCCAGCGCCAGGTACATCGGAAACACCCAGCGCGCCAGGCGCATGTCCTGGGGTTCGATGTTCTCTACCACGGTGACGTGGAACTGCCTGGGCAGGCAGATGATCGCCATCATCGCCACCGCGGTTTGCACCACCATCGACGGCCAGTTGACGGTTTCTTGCCAATAGGCCTGCAAGTGGATCGACTGGCGTGCCTGGCTGAACAGGTCGTCGAAGCCGTCATACAGGTTGAACACCACGAAAATGCCCACGGCCAGGAAGGCCAGCAACTTGATCAGCGATTCGAAGGCAATCGCCAGCACCATGCCACGGTGGTGTTCGGTCACGTCCAGGCTGCGGGTGCCGAACACGATGGCGAACAGTGCCAGCACCAGGGACACCACCAGCGCGGTGTCCTGCACGCGGGTGCCGGTGGCGTCCGCGTTGGCCCCGATCAGCAGGTTGACCCCCAGCACGATGCCTTTGAGCTGCAGGGCAATGTACGGCAACACGCCGACCAGGCAGATCAGCGCCACCACCACCGCCAGGGTTTGCGACTTGCCATAGCGTGCGGCGATGAAGTCGGCGATTGAGGTAATGTTCTGCTGTTTGCTGATCAGCACCATCTTCTGCAGCACCCAGGGCGCGAAGATCAGCAGCAGCACCGGGCCCAGGTAGATCGGCAGGAATGCCCAAAGCTGTTCGGCGGCCTGGCCGACGGCGCCGAAGAAGGTCCAGCTGGTGCAGTAAACGGCCAGCGACAAACTGTACACCCAGGCACGCAGCTTCGGCGGCAACGGCGTGCTGCGGCGGTCGCCGTAAAAGGCGATGGCGAACATGACGGCCATATAGGCCAGGGCGACCACGGCGATCAGCCCGCTGGACAACGACATGAAAACTCCGAAGCAAAAAAGATAACGCGGTCCCGATCAACCAGTCTGGCACGCAGGTGCAGCTTCGTCAGCGCAGACCATGGTTGTAGGCGAGAGCTTGCTCGCGATTGATCTGAAACAAAACATCATTTTTTTCGGGTGCCCAACCCGTAAAACACCCCCGCCAGCAACACCGACAACACCAGCAGGTAGAAAATTGCCCCCGGCCAAAGGTGCACCAGGGCAAACCCCACCATCACCGGCCCCAGCGCCGCCCCGAGGTTGGACAGGTTCTGCGCGCCGTAATACACCCCGCGCAAGTGCTCCGGCGCGATCAGGTCGATGAACATGTATTCGGCAGGGATCACGATGATCTCGCCCAGGGTGAACACCAGCATCGCCAGGCACCACGCCAGCACCGAGCCTGCCAGCGAAAAGCCCAGCAGCCCGGCGATGAACAGGGCCATGCCGGCCAGCAACCAGGGCATCAGGTGCTGGCGGCTGATGCGCCGGCCAATCAGGTACTGCAGGGCAATCACCGTCACTGCGTTGGTGGTGACCAGGTAGCCGACCAGCCGCGCCGCCTCCGTCGGGCTGCTGGTGACCACCAGGTACTGCGACAGGTAGGCGGTGAATTGGCCGAACACCACCGCGCTGAGCACCCCGCCCAAGGTGAAATACACCAGCCGGCGGTCACGCGCCAGCCCCAGCGCCACCTGGCCGAAGCCGGCCGCAGGCTTGTCCGGTGCGCTCGCCTGCAGGTCACGGTCGCCAAGGCGCCAGTAGGCCAGGCACATGCCCAGGCCTAGCAGGGCCGAGGCGATGAACGGCATGTGGTCGTCCAGTTCCAGCATGGCGACCCCCAGCAGCGGGCCGGCGGCGTAGCCGACGTTGCTGAGGGTGTACTTGATGGCGAACACCTCGGCCCGCGCTTCCACTGGCAGCAAGGCACAGAAGCCTGCCTTGGCGGCGATGTCGACCACTGCAAGCGCCAGGTTGATCAGCACCAGGCACAAAAAGAACAATAGCGCCGATTCACTGACGACCGCGGCGACGAAGGCCAGGGCGAACAGCAGGGTGCTGGCGCTGACCAGCGTGTGGTTGCGCACGGTGTCGACCAGGTGGCCACCATACAGGCTCAGCAGCGAGGCGATGATCAGCGCGCCACCGATCAGCAGGCCGATCTGGCTGATCTGCAGCTGGAAGTTGTCGGCCAGGTACACCACCAGGTAGGGCAGGGTGAGGGCGCGGGCGACAGTGAGGGTGAACGTGGTCAGCAGCAGCAGGCGTACGGTGTGCGGGTAGCGTTTCAGGGCAGCTAGCATTACCACGTCCTTGTTGTTCTGGTTTGCCGGGCACAAGCATAAGCCACATGTGGCCTCGGCAGGAGTGCCCCGGCTGCTTCTGCAAAAAGCGTGTAGGCTTGCCAGCCAAGGCATTTGCCATGCAGATTTGTGGCCTGACGTGCCCGGCGCGCCTCCAATTGAAAAGCCCTCAGGACCAAGGACGATGAGTCACTCCTCGCAATTCACCTTGCTCGGCAAGCGGCGCTTCCTGCCGTTTTTCATCACCCAGTCGCTGGGTGCCTTCAACGACAACCTGTTCAAACAATCGCTGATCCTCGCGATCCTGTTCAAGCTCAGCCTTGGTGACGGTGACCGTTCGATCTGGGTCAACCTGTGCGCCTTGCTGTTCATTCTGCCGTTCTTTCTGTTCTCGGCGCTGGGCGGGCAGTTTGGTGAGAAGTTCGCCAAGGACGCGCTTATCCGTGCGATCAAGCTGGCCGAGATCGTCATCATGGCAATCGGTGCGCTCGGTTTCATCACCAACCACCTGGCGCTGATGCTGGTGGCGCTGTTCGGCATGGGAACCCACTCGGCGCTGTTCGGCCCGGTGAAGTACTCGATCCTGCCGCAGGCCCTGCGCGAGCAGGAGTTGGTCGGCGGCAACGGGCTGGTGGAAACCGGCACGTTCCTCGCCATCCTTGCCGGCACCATCGGTGCCGGGGTCATGATGTCGGCCGACAGCTATGCCACGGTAGTGGCCGGCGGTGTGGTTGGCACTGCGGTGCTCGGCTACCTGGCCAGCCGCTGGATCCCGCGGGCCGCTGCCGCCTCGCCGAACATGCCGCTGGACTGGAACATCTTCAGGCAATCGTGGGCAATTCTGCGCATGGGCCTGGGGCAGCCGCCCGCTGTGTCGCGCTCGATCGTGGGTAACTCGTGGTTCTGGTTTGTCGGGGCCATCTACCTCACGCAGATCCCGGCCTATGCCAAAGACTGGCTGCACGGCGATGGCACGGTGGTGACCTTGGTGCTGACGCTGTTCTCGGTGGGCATCGCCTTGGGTTCGTTGCTATGCGAACGGCTTAGCGGGCGCAAGGTGGAGATCGGCCTGGTGCCGTTCGGCTCGTTCGGCCTGACCCTGTTCGGCCTGCTTTGGTGGTGGCACTCCGGCGATGTGCCGGTAGCAGCGGCGCCGCATGACTGGCTGGAGCTGCTGGGCATGGGCCAGGCCTGGTGGATCCTGCTGTCGATCGTCGGCCTGGGCGTGTTCGGTGGCTTCTACATTGTGCCGCTGTATGCGCTGATTCAGGCCCGCACGGCCGAAGACCAGCGCGCCCGGGTGATTGCGGCCAACAACATCCTCAATGCCTTGTTCATGGTGGTGTCGGCGGTGCTTACCATCATCCTGATGGGGCTTGCCGAGCTGAGCATCCCGCAGCTGTTCCTGGTGGTGTCGCTGCTTAATATCGCGGTCAACGCCTACATCTTCAGGATCGTGCCCGAGTTCACCATGCGCTTCCTGATCTGGCTGCTCAGCCATTCGATGTACCGCGTGCAGCACCGCGACCTTGAGCGCATCCCCGACGAAGGCGCGGCGCTGCTGGTGTGCAACCACGTGTCGTTCGTTGATGCATTGCTGCTGGGCGGAGCAATTCGCCGGCCGATCCGCTTTGTGATGTATTACAAGATCTACAACCTGCCAGTGCTCAACTTCGTGTTCCGCACCGCAGGCGCCATCCCGATTGCCGGGCGCAGTGAAGACCCCGCCACCTACGAGCGGGCCTTCGCACGCATTGCCGGGTACCTGGCTGCTGGTGAGCTGGTGTGCATCTTCCCGGAGGGCAAGTTGACCGGCGATGGCGAGATCGATGTGTTCAAAGGCGGCGTCAAGCGCATCCTCGAAGAAACGCCGGTGCCGGTGATTCCGCTGGCTTTGCAGGGGTTGTGGGGCAGTTTCTTCAGCCGTGACCCGGCCAAAGGCTTTTTCAGGCGCCTGTGGTCGCGGGTAACCATTGTGGCGGGCGCTGCCATCCCGGTGGAGGCAGCGCAGCCTGAGCTGTTGCGCGAGCAGGTCAGCCGCCTGCGCGGTGACCTGCGCTAGCCAGGCAGGGTCAGCTGGCGCTGACTTTCAGGCCGACAAGGCCGCAGACGATCAGCGCCACACTGACCAGACGTACCAAGGCCATGGACTCGCCGAACAGGATGATCCCGGCGATGACAGTGCCGACTGCGCCAACACCGGTCCAGATGGCATAGGCGGTGCCCAGCGGCAGTTCTTTCATGGCCAGGCCGAGCAAGCCCAGGCTGATGACCATGGCGCCGACCGTGAGTACGGTGGGAATCGGTTTACTGAAGCCGTCCGTGTATTTCAGGCCCACGGCCCAGCCGACCTCGAACAGGCCGGCGAAGAACAGGATGATCCAGGACATGTGAGTGTCTCCATCGTTTAAATGATGGGGCCGTCCCCGGAATGGTCACGCGGTGCGTCGTGAGGCCGTCCTCACCGTGGGCACTATGGTGCACACCTGCAGGTTTCAGGGCAAGCCTGTGCCGGCCTCTTCGCGGGTAAACCCGCTCCCACAGGGACCGTATAGGTATCAAGCCTTGCGCAGCACCTGTGGGAGCGGGTGTACCCGCGAAGAGGCCCGCACAGGCAGACATCAATGCTTGGCCGGTTCGATCCCTTCAGCCTCAGTCTCAGGCTCATCCATGCGCCGGAACCAGGTCGACAACAACGCCCCGGAAATATTGTGCCAAACGCTGAACAAAGCACTCGGCACCGCCGCCAGTGGCGAAAAGTGCGCCGCCGCCAGTGCCGCCCCCAGCCCGGAGTTCTGCATGCCCACCTCCAGCGCCAGCGACTTGCGCTGGGCCAGCGGCAGTTTGCACAGCTTGCCGGTCAGGTACCCCAGCAAATAGCCGAAGCTGTTGTGCAGCATCACCACCGCCATGATCAGCAGCCCCGACTCGGCGATTTTCGCTTGGCTGGCAGCCACCACCGCGCACACGATCATCACAATGCTCACCACCGACACCAGCGGCAGTACCTGCACCGCCGCCTGAACCCGGGCACCGAGCAGGCGCTGGGCCAGCACGCCGAGCACGATCGGCAGCATCACCAACTGCAAGATCGACCAGAACATGTCCATGAAGGACACCGGCAACCAGGCCGACGCCAGGAACCAGATCAGCGCCGGGGTCAGCAGCGGTGCCAGCAGGGTGGTTACTGCCGCGATCGCTACTGCCAGCGCCAGGTCTCCGCGGGACAGCCACACCATCACGTTGGATGCCGTGCCGCTCGGGCAGCAGCCGACCAGGATCACGCCCACGGCAATTTCCGGCGGCAGGTGGAACAGCTGGCACAGCAGCCAGGCCATGCCGGGCATGATCACGAAGTGCGCGACGACCCCCAGCATCACCCGCCACGGCTGGCGGGCGAGGGCGGCGAAGTCGTCGAGCTTGAGGGTCAGCCCCATGCCGAACATCACCAGCCCCAGCAGCGGCACAATGGCGACCTTCAGGGCGATGAACCATTGCGGTTGCAGAAAGGCCAGCACGGCAAACACCAGCACCCACAGGGCGAAGGTATTGCCGACAAAGCGGCTTAAGGCGGCGAGGGCGCGCATGGGGCAATTCCTTTTCTTTTTATAGCACTATGAATCTTACTGGCCCCTTCGCGGGACAAGCCCGCTCCCACAGGTACATCACAGCCTTCAGGCATTGTGATGTACCTGTGGGAGCGGGCTTGTCCCGCGAAGGGGCCGATACTGGCTGAAGTTGTGCGTCAGGCCAGCACCAGTCCTTCAAACCACCTCAGACCCCTTGCGGAATTTCCTCCCCACCCAGCGCCTCGAACAGCGCCGGCAGGAATTCGGTAAAGGTCATCATCATCAGCAGGAAGCTGGCATCGAACTGCTGCGCCGCCTCATCACCACCGTCCTGCTCGGCCTGCTCCTGCAGCAGCTCTTCGAACTTCAGGCGCTTGATTACCATTTTATCGTCCAGAATGAACGACAGCTTGTCTTGCCAGGCCAGGGCCAGCTGGGTTACCACCTTGCCAGTGCTCAGGTGCAGCTGAATCTCCTCGCCGGTCAGGTCCTGGCGCTTGCAACGCACGATGCCGCCGTCTTCGGCGGTGTCACGCAATTCGCACTCGTCCAGTACATAGAAGCCTTCGGCGGTTTGCTGCGTTTTTACCCAGTCGGTCATGGTGGCGGTTGGCGCAACCTTCACCGTGGCCGGGCGCACCGGCAGCGAGCCCATCACTTCACGCAGGGTGGACAGCAGGTCTTCGGCACGCTTGGCACTCGCCGAGTTGACCAGGATCACACCCAGACGCGGGGCGATGGCGGCGAAGATCATCGAGCGGCGGATGAACGCACGCGGCAGGAAGGCCTGGATGATTTCGTCCTTGATCTGGTCGCGTTCTTTTTTATAGACCTTGCGCATCTGCTCGGTCTCGATCTCTTCGACCTTTTCCTTGACCGCGTCGTTGACCACGCTACCAGGCAGGATGCGTTCTTCCTTGCGGGCGGCAATCAGCAGGAACTCGCCGCTGACATGCACCAGAGGAGCGTCTTCGCCTTTGCCGAACGGCGCGACGAAACCATAGGTGGTCAGCTCCTGGCTGGCGCAGGGGCGGGCCGGCTTGCTGGCCAGTGCGGCTTCCAGCGCTTCAGGCTCGAACGGGACTTCCTGGGTCAGGCGGTAGGTCAGCAGGTTCTTGAACCACATGAGGGGTAACTCTCCTTAATGCATAAGGCGGGCATTATTCTCCGAGCGGAGCTCTGAGGCCAACCCTGTCAGAGGGCCAGCAGTGGCTTATGCATAAAAGAAACAACCGGCAACGCTAGGTCTTTGAAAGGCATGAGGTTTTTTTTGAAAAAAGTTTAAAAAGTGCTTGCCAGGGTGCGGGGTCGTCCGTAGAATGCGCGCCACACCGAGACGAAGGGTGATTAGCTCAGCCGGGAGAGCATCTGCCTTACAAGCAGAGGGTCGGCGGTTCGATCCCGTCATCACCCACCACTCGATGTATAGCGCAGCGGTAGTTCAGTCGGTTAGAATACCGGCCTGTCACGCCGGGGGTCGCGGGTTCGAGTCCCGTCCGCTGCGCCATATTCCACTTCCAGGGCCCACTGAACACCCGGAAGTAACAGAGAAAGCGACCTTAGGGTCGCTTTTTTTGTGCCTGAATTCTGGTGTTGGCGTGAAGTTTGAAAAAACTTCGATAAGTGCTTGCCAGAGCGCAAAGTCGCCCGTAGAATGCGCGCCACACCGAGAGACATGGGTGATTAGCTCAGCCGGGAGAGCATCTGCCTTACAAGCAGAGGGTCGGCGGTTCGATCCCGTCATCACCCACCACTCGATGTATAGCGCAGCGGTAGTTCAGTCGGTTAGAATACCGGCCTGTCACGCCGGGGGTCGCGGGTTCGAGTCCCGTCCGCTGCGCCATATTCCACTTCCAGGGCCCACTGAACACCCGGAAGTAACAAAAAAAGCGACCTTAAGGTCGCTTTTTTTGTGTCTGCGATTTCAGCTACGGCGCTCTTCTTCCCGTAAGGTCAGCACCTCAAACCCGTCCTCAGTCACCGCCACGGTATGCTCCCACTGCGCTGACAGGCTGTGGTCACGGGTAATCACCGTCCAGCCATCCTTCAATGTGCGCGTTCCGCGTCCACCCTGGTTGATCATCGGCTCGATGGTGAACACCATCCCCGGTTTCAGCTTCATGCCCATGCCACGCTGGCCAACGTGCAGTACTTCAGGCCCTTCATGCATCTGCTGGCCGATACCATGCCCGCAATACTCGCGGACCACGCTGTAGCCCGCCGCCTCGGCATGGGCCTGGACGGCATGGCCGATATCGCCCAGCGTAGCCCCGGGGCGCACCTGCTCAATGCCCTTCCACAGCGCGTCATAGGTGGTGTCGACCAACCGCCGGGCTTCATCGCTGATCTTGCCGATGCTGTACATCTTCGACGAATCGGCAATATAGCCGCCCTGTTCGAGGGTGATGTCCACGTTGATGATCGAGCCTTCCTTCAATACTTCATCGACCTTGGGCATGCCGTGGCACACCACGTGGTCCACCGATGTATTGAGCGAGTAGGGGAAACCGTACTGGCCCTTGCTCGCTGGCCGCGCCTTGAGCGTGTCGACGATGAACGCTTCGGCGCGGTCGTTGATCTGCATGGTGGTCACACCGGGGCCGATGAAGCGGTCGAGGTCGGCGAACACTTGGGCCAGCAGCTGGCCGGCGCGGCGCATCAGGTCGAGTTGGGCGGGGGATTTGAGGATCACCTGGGACATGGGGGGAGGGTAGTTGCTCATGCTGGAATTTGCCCCAGCATAGCGCCAGCGGGTACCGGCTTGCCACCGCATGGTGCACAGCCTGTGCCGGCCCTTTCGCGGGCACGCCCGCCCCACAGGTACGGCACGCCCCTCAGGCCTTGCGATAGCCCTGTGGGAGCGGGCGTGCCCGCGAAAGGGCCGGTATGGCTGGCCCATAAATTGCTGATCTCCCTTCATCCCGGGCTATCAACGTCGACAGCCCATAAAAACTCACGACAAAGGCGCCGTGTTGCCCCACTTGCTCAGCAAGGCGGGGCAGCCGGCGCCTTTTTGCGTTTTTCAACAGGAGCCCGCCCATGGCCAATAGCGAAGTACGCAGCGTCTGCCCCTATTGCGGCGTTGGCTGCGGCATCGTCATGAGCGTTGCCGATGGCAAAGTCGTCAAGGTCAGCGGCGACAAGCAGCACCCCAGCAACTTTGGCCGGCTGTGCACCAAAGGCCTGACCGCGCACGTGCCGCTGACGGCCGCCGGCCGCCTCGAAGACGCCTATGTGCGCCAGCAGCGCAGCCAGCAGCCGGCGCGCACTGGCATGGACCAGGCTATCGCCGACGCAGGCAAACGCCTGCGCGGCATCATTGACCAGCATGGCCCCGACGCTGTGGCGCTTTACGTGTCGGGGCAGATGTCGCTGGAAGCTCAATACCTGGCCAACAAGTTGGCCAAAGGCTTTATCCGTACCCGCCACATCGAGTCCAACTCGCGCCTGTGCATGGCCAGCGCCGGCAGTGGCTACAAGCTGTCGCTCGGCGCCGATGGCCCACCTGGCAGTTATCAGGACTTCGAGCACGCCGACGTGTTCCTGGTGATCGGCGCCAACATGGCCGACTGCCACCCGATCCTGTTCCTGCGCCTGCTCGACCGGGTCAAGGCCGGCGCCAGGCTGATCGTGGTCGACCCGCGGCGCAGCGCCACCGCCGACAAGGCCGACCTGTTCCTGCAGGTACGCCCCGGCACTGACATGGCCTTGCTCAACGGCCTGTTGCACCTGCAACACCGTAATGGCCACACCCATCGCGACTTCATTGCCCGCCACACCGAAGGCTGGGACGAACTGCCAGCCTTCCTCGATGACTACAGCCCGGAGCGCGTGGCGGCCATCACCGGGTTGGCCGTGGGCGACATCATCAAGGCCGCCGAATGGATCGGCAGTGCCAACGACTGGATGAGCTGCTGGACCATGGGCCTGAACCAAAGCATCCACGGTACCTGGCACACCAACGCCATCTGCAACCTGCACCTGGCCACGGGCGCCATCTGCCGCCCCGGTAGCGGGCCGTTCTCGCTGACCGGCCAGCCCAACGCCATGGGCGGCCGTGAAATGGGCTACATGGGGCCCGGCTTGCCAGGCCAGCGCTCGGCGTTGGTGGAGGGCGACCGCGCGTTTGTCGAGCAGCAGTGGCAACTGGCACCCGGCAGCCTGCGCAGTGAAGGCGGCGAGGGCACGGTGGCACTGTTCGAGCAGATGAACGCGGGTGAAGTGAAAGCGTGCTGGGTCATCTGCAGCAACCCGGTGGCCAGCGTCGCCAACCGTCAGCAGGTGATCGATGGCCTGTGCCAGGCCGAGTTGGTGATTACCCAGGATGCCTTCCTCGACACCGAAACCAACCGCTACGCCGACATCGTGCTGCCGGCCGCGCTGTGGGCCGAAGGCGAGGGTGTAATGATAAACAGCGAACGCAACCTTACCCTGATGCCGCGCGCCGTCGAGCCGCCCGGGCAAAGCCTGCCCGACTGGCAGATCATCGCCCGGGTGGCCTGCGCCATGGGCTACGCCGAAGCCTTCGACTACCCCGATGCCGAAGCGGTGTACGAAGAAATCCGCCATTTCCATAACCCCGCAACGGGCTACGATCTGCGCGGCATCGGTTACGCCGAGCTGCGCCGGCAACCACACCAGTGGCCTTGTGCACCCGGCCATGGCAGCGACCGCAGCCCATTGCGCTACCTGAACGACGGCAGCAGCCAGGCGCTGCTGCACGATGCCCAGGGCGATCGCCCGGCGCTGGCCTTTCCTACCGCCAGTGGCAAGGCGCGTTTCTTCGCCAGGCCCTGGTTGCCGGCAGCAGAATTGCCGGATGACGACTACCCCATGGTGCTGAACACCGGCCGTGTGCAGCACCAGTGGCACACCCTGACCAAGACCGGCAAGGTGCCGGCGCTGAACAAGCTGGAGCCTGGCCCTTTCGTCGAGGTCCACCCCGACGACGCCGCACGCCTGGGCATGGCTGAAAAAGACCAGGTCGCCATCCGCTCGCGGCGCGGGCAAGCCGTGCTACCGGTGCGAATCAGCGACCGGGTGCTGCCAGGCAACTGCTTTGCGCCGTTTCACTGGAACGACCTGGTCGGTGAGCAACTGGCAATCAATGCCGTGACCTGCGATGCGGTCGATCCACTGTCGCTACAGCCGGCTTTCAAATACTGCGCCGTCGCCCTGCAGCGGGTCGCCGGCGAGCGTATCGACGCCCTTGAGCTGCACACTGCCATTCTGGAGCCAGTCCGCATGCCCACTGCCACCCTGTCCTGTCTGCTTGGCCTGGACACCCTGCCAGCCCCGGTGCTGGCAGAAGAAGAGCGCCATTACCTGCAGGGTTTCCTGCTGGGCCTGGAGCAGGCCCGCGCCGAGGGCGTGCCTAGCCTGCCGGCCAGTGCGCCACTGGCCGGCAACCGCCGGCTGTTTATCGACGGCTTGCTGGCCGGGCTGTTCGCTCAGCCGGCGGCGCTGCCCGTTGCAGCGTTGGTGGCCCCACGGCACCAAGTGTTGTGGGCCTCGCAGACCGGTAACGGCGAGCTGCTGGCCGAGCGTTGTGCCGAACACCTGCGCGGTGCCGGCCTTGATGTGCAGCTCAGTTGCATGGAGGCGGTCAGCCCAAGCCAACTGCAGGGCGCGGCCAGCGTGGTGCTGATCACCAGCACCTTTGGCGATGGTGACGCGCCCGACAGCGCGGCGGCATTCTGGCAGGCCTTGCAGGGCGAGGAGGGCGCCTGTTGTGCCGAGCTGCCCTATGCCGTGCTGGCCTTGGGCGACTCCAGTTACGACCAGTTCTGCGGCTTTGGCCGCAAGCTTGACCAACGCCTGGCCGAACTCGGTGGGCGTCGCCTGCTGCAACGGGTGGACTGCGAGCCGGACTTTGACGCAGCGTTCGCGGGGTGGCTAGAAGCCTTGCTGCCCACGCTGGGCAGTGCCGCTGCACCGCAGCCGGCGAGCCACCCCGTACCCATGCCGGCCTACAGCAAACAGCAACCTTGGGCTGCCACCTTGCTGGAAAACCACCTGCTCAACGGCCCCGGTGCCAGCAAGGAAACTCGGCAACTGGTGTTCGACCTGAGCGGTAGCGGCTTCAGGTATGCCCCCGGCGATGCCCTGGGCGTGTGGCCGCGCAATTGCCCGGCCCTGGTCGACGAACTGCTGGCGCTGATGCAGCTCGATGGCCAGACGCTGGTCGAGCTCAAGGGCCAGCCTGCCATGCCCCTGGCCGCAGCCCTGCAAACGCACCTGGAGATCGCCAAGGTCACCGGTCAGCAACTGCAGGCCTTCGCTGGCAGTAGCCCGGACCTGCAGCGCCTGCTGCGGCCGGAGTGCAAGGCCGAGCTGCAGGACTGGCTGTGCGGCCGGCAGTTGGCCGATGTGCTGCGCGCCTTTCCCCAACAGCTGCCGCTGGCCGACTGGCTTGGCCTGCTCAAGCCCTTGCAGCCGCGTCTTTACTCGATCAGCTCCAGCCCGTTGGCCCATCCGGGCCAGGTTCACCTGACCGTCTCCACCGTGCGTTATGGCGAGCGCAAGGGGGTGTGTTCGGCCTTCCTCGCCGACCGTGCGCAAGCGTTGAAGGTGGCCATTTTCCCGCAGGTATCTAAGCACTTCCGGCTGCCCGAGGACGACAGCGTGCCGGTGATCATGGTTGGCCCAGGTACCGGCGTTGCACCGTTCCGGGCGTTTCTTGAAGAACGGGAGGCGCGGGGCGCAAAAGGGCGGAATTGGCTGTTCTTTGGTGAGCAGTACGCCGCTACCGACTTCTATTACCGCGAACAGTTGCAGGCTTGGGAGAAAGCAGGGCACTTGCGGCTCGACACGGCGTTCTCGCGGGATCAGGCGCATAAGGTCTATGTGCAGCAGCGCATGCTCGAACAGGGCGCCCAGCTGTGGCAGTGGTTGGAGGCGGGGGCGTATTTCTATGTGTGTGGCGATGCGCAGCGCATGGCCAAGGATGTAGATGCGGCGTTGCGCACGGTTGTGGCTGAGCATGGCGGGATGGATGAGGCGCAGACGGCTGCCTATGTCGAAGGGTTGAGCAAGGCCAAGCGTTATCGGCGGGATGTGTACTGAGTGCACCGGGATGGGCTGATGTGCACCCCGGTTGTGCATTTTGATCGCCTGTGGGGCCCCTTCGCAGCACAAGGCTGCTCCTGCAGGGATCGCGTGCTCCTGTAGGAGCAGCCCTGTGCTGTGAAGAGGCCGGTACAGGCAAAGCAATTGGCACATTCCCTGCTTTACCTCCACTACAACAAGCCCCACTGATCAACGGCGATCAACCTGGGGGCACACCGTGATGAATACAGGCAAAGGCGCCTGGAGCTTCGGCTCCAGGCGCTTTTTTTTTGATCGAGGATCGGCTTATGAAGGCAACAGCGAGCAGCGGGCAACGAGAGCGACTGGTCATCGTCGGCAACGGCATGGTCGGCCACCATTGCGTCGAACAACTGGTCAGCCGCGGCGCCCTGCAGCGCTTCGAGGTGCGGGTGTTCGGCGAAGAGCGCCAACGTGCCTACGACCGTGTGCACCTTTCCGAGTACTTCGGCGGCAGCTGTGCCGAGACCCTGGCCCTGTGCGAACACGAGTTCTACCCCGCCAACGGCGTGCACTTGCACCTCGGTGAGGCCGTGCTGGAAATCGACCGTGAGCGCTGCGAGGTCGTCACCGCCGAGGGGCGCTATGGCTACGACCAACTGGTCCTTGCCACCGGCTCCTACCCGTTCGTGCCGCCGATCCAAGGCTCCAGTGGCTATGCCCGCCTGGTCTACCGTACCCTCGACGACCTCGATGGCATTCGCGCCGCAGCCGCTGGTGCCCGCCGTGGCGTGGTGGTCGGTGGTGGCCTGCTCGGCCTGGAGGCCGCCAATGCGCTCAAGTCGCTGGGCCTGGAAGCCCACGTGGTGGAATTTGCCCCACGGCTGATGCCGGTTCAGCTGGACGGCGAGGGCGGTGCCGCGCTCAAGGCACAGATCGAAGCGCTGGGCGTTGGCGTGCACCTGTCGCGCGCCACCCAGTCGATCAGCACCGGTGAAGCATTCCGCTACCGCATGAACTTCGACGGTGGCGAGCACCTGGAAACCGACCTGATCGTGTTCTCCGCCGGTATCCGCCCACAGGATGCCCTGGGCCGTGGCTGCGGCCTGGATATCGCTGTGCGCGGTGGCGTGGTAATCGACAACCACTGCCGCAGCAGCGACCCGCGCATCTTCGCCATTGGCGAGTGCGCGTCCTGGAACGGCCGCGTGTTCGGCCTGGTCGCCCCCGGCTACAGCATGGCGCGCAACCTGACCGCATTACTGATGGGGGAGGCGGCGGTAGCGTTCACCGGCGCGGACATGTCGACCAAACTCAAGCTGCTGGGCGTGGATGTCGGCTCGATCGGCGATGCCCATGGCGCCACCGCCGGTTCACGCAGCTACCGCTTCATCGACGAAGCCAACAGCGCCTACCGCCGGCTGGTGGTGGACGCCAGCGGCAAGCACGTGCTCGGCGCGGTGCTGGTCGGCGATAACACGTATTACGACACCCTCTTGCAGTACGCCCAGAACGGTATTGCCCTGCCAGCCGACCCTGCAGCGCTGATCCTGCCCCAAGGCGGTGGTGCACCGGCCCTTGGCGCCGATGCGCTGCCCGATAGCGCAACCATCTGCTCGTGCCACAACGTCAGCAAGGGCGCGGTGTGCGCGGCCATCGACAGCGGCTGCAGCGACCTTGCTGCGGTCAAAGGCTGCACCAAGGCCGCCAGCGGTTGTGGTGGTTGCGCGGCCTTGCTCAAGCAAGTGTTCGAGCACGAACTGACCGCCCGCGGCGTAGCGGTGGACAATAGCCTGTGCGAGCATTTTGCCTACACCCGTCAGGAACTGTACGGGCTGGTGCGGGTGGAGGGCATCCGCACCTACAGCGAGCTGCTCGAACGCCACGGCAAGGGCCACGTTGGCTGTGACATCTGCAAGCCGGCGGTGGGCAACATCCTCGCCTCGTGCTGGAACCAGCCGATCATGGACCCCGCGCTGGTGCCGTTGCAGGATACCAACGACACCTTCATGGCCAACATGCAGAAGAACGGCACCTACTCGGTAGTGCCGCGCATTCCCGGGGGTGAAATCACCCCCGACAAGCTCATCGTCATCGGCCAGGTGGCCAAAAAGTATGACCTGTACACCAAGATCACCGGCGGTCAGCGCATTGACCTGTTCGGTGCCCAGTTGCACGAACTGCCGCTGATCTGGGGCGAGCTGATCGACGCAGGCTTCGAAACCGGCCATGCCTACGGCAAGTCGACCCGCACGGTGAAATCCTGCGTGGGCAGCACCTGGTGCCGTTACGGCGTGCAGGACAGCGTTGCCATGGCCCTGCGCCTGGAAGACCGCTACAAGGGCCTGCGCAGCCCGCACAAGCTCAAGTTTGCAGTGTCGGGCTGCACCCGCGAATGCGCCGAGGCGCAGAGCAAGGACATCGGCGTGATCGCCACCGACAAGGGCTGGAACCTGTACGTGTGTGGCAACGGCGGTATGCGCCCACGGCATGCCGAACTGTTTGCCACCGACCTGGACGACGAAACCCTGGTGCGGCTGATTGACCGCGTGTTGATGTTCTACATCCGCACGGCCGACAAGCTGCAGCGCACCTCGGTGTGGCGCGAAAACCTGGATGGCGGGCTGGGCTACCTGAAGCAGGTGATCATCGACGACAGCCTGGGCCTGGCCAGCGAGCTGGAAGCGCAGATGCAGCATGTGGTCGACCAGTACGAGTGCGAATGGGCCAACGCGCTCAACGACCCGGAGAAGCTCAAGCGCTTTCGCACTTTCGTCAATGACCGGCGTGCCGACCCCGACGTGCACTTTGTGCGCGAACGCGAACAACGCCGGCCCGCTGCACCGCTGCACCTCATTGCTACTGTCGAGGAGGCTGTCTGATGACCCTGTCCAATGCTGCTGTGAAAACCCACGCGAACTGGCAAGCGGTGTGCCTGGCGCAAGACCTGGTGCCCGACTCTGGGGTGGTAGTGTGGCTGGACGGGGCCCAAGTGGCGCTGTTCTACCTGCCGGGGCAGGCGCAGCCGCTGTATGCGGTGGACAACCGTGACCCGCGGTCCGGTGCCAACATCATCGGCCGCGGGCTGGTGGGCAGTGTGCAGGGCGAGCTGGTGGTCGCAGCGCCGTTGTACAAGCAGCATTTCAGCCTGCAGACCGGGGAGTGCCTGGAGGATGGCGGGCAGAGGTTGCGGGTGTGGCCGGTGCGCTTGAACGGTGAGGCTGTGGAGTTGGCGGTGGGCTGAGAGGTTGCGGGGGCTCGGCAGTTGTTCGCCGTTGCATTTTCGTCGCCTGGGAAATCGAGCGCCGCGCGGGCGGCGCTCGGTCTCCCAGGCGATGAAGATCCTGATGCGGTAAGCTTTAAACCATGAACCTCGACACCCGCATCAAATACCGCCACCTGCTGTGCTTCCTGGAGATTGCCCGGCAGGGCAGCCTGGCCAGGGCTGCCGACGTGCTCGCCATCAGTCAGCCGGCCATCTCCAAGACCCTCAAGGAACTCGAAGACCTGCTGGAAGCGCGCCTGTTCGCGCGTAGCCGGCAGGGCGTCGAGCTTACCCCGGCTGGGACCCGTTTCATGCGTTATGCCGGGCCCAGCGTGCAAGCCCTGCGCGATGGCGTCAGCAGCCTGCGCGGTGAAGCGCGGGCGCCGTCGCAGGTGCGTATTGGCGTGCTGTCGACGGTCGAGGGCCTGCTCATGCCCGAAGTGCTGTGCCGCATGCACCAGCGCCATGAAGCGCTGGTCATCAGCGTGGCCACCGGGGTCAGCGCGCAGTTGCTCGGTCAACTGCGCCTGGGCGAGCTGGAACTGGTGGTCGGGCGTATGACTGACAGCCCGCAGATCCAGGGGCTGTCGTTCGAACACCTGTACAGCGAGTCGATGAGCCTGGTGGTGCGCCCGGGCCACCCGCTGCTGGCCAGCACGCCCGTCGAGCGGGGGCAGGTCGGGCGTTACCCGCTCGTGCTGCCGCCCGCCGGGACCACCATCCGCCAGCACGCCGACAGCCTGTTTGTGCAATGCGGCATCCAGATGCCGGCGCAGCGCCTGGAGACCTTGTCGCTGGCCTTGAGCCGGCGTTACGTGCTGGGCAGTGATGGCCTGTGGGTGGCACCGCGCGATGCCGTGCTGCTCGACCTGCGCCGAGGCGAGCTGGTCGAGCTTGACCTGGGCGTGCGCGAGCCCGGCGGCTCGGTTGGCATCTGCCGCAATGCGGCCTTGCCGCAGAGCCTGCCGGGGCAGTGGGTATGCGAGGTGCTGCGTGAGGTGGCGGCGCAATATCGGGAGCAGTCGTATCCGTGAGCATCGTGGCCGTTTAGCGTTTCCAGCTGAGAAACGCTCGCACGGATCACCTCGGTAGCAATCACGTAGCCCGCAAGGAGACCGCGATCACACAAGGCACAGTGGAGCCTCGGTCCTCTTCGTCACGGCCACTGAGCAACAGGCGTTGGTTAGGTGTATCGAGGGCGATCGACCCCGTCGATGTATAGAAGCCGTCCTCGGGTAGATGAGCGCCGAACGTGCCATAACCGTGAGGAGGGACGAAGGTGGTGTCAAATTTGCCGTCCGAGGTGAAGCGAAAGGCAAGAGAGTGGGTGTAGAACATGCCATAGCCGACCAGGCCGCTCGCTACCTCGACGCCTGCGTACCAGCCTCCGGGGCGGTCGAATACCAAAACGTTGCCGTCATTGAACTCTTTGGCTGGCTTGCCGGAATAGTCGATGCGGTAAACAGTCGGGTGGCTGATATCTGCATCGAGGGAGTAAAGTTCGCCATAAAAACTGAAGCGTTGAGAGATGGCATCCACTGAAAAGCCATTGTTGATCACCCAAGGGTCCGACCAATGCTGGCCATGATCGCCAAAGGCATCATCCATTGTTCCGTCGAGGGTCAAGGCCGTAGTGACGCTGTACGCATCGCCGTTGCGCATCAGGTACAGGGGTAGTAGCAGACGCTCCGGGCCAGAGGGGAGCGTGAAACTGGCAATACCATCGATGATGTGATCCTGGGCATTTGGAATCAGCTTGAGCACATCAAGGACGCCATCAGTCGCAAAACGCTTCCATAGCGCGCCTTCGAGGTCGAGCGCGATCACCACTGGTTCGAACATCTGAGGCCCGCGACGCAACCCGCTGGCGAAAATTCGATCTTTCGCCAGTGCCACGTGTTCAAGCAGCAGCTCTTCTTTGATCACATCACGAATATCTACGAATCCTTTGCCTTGGCCAAATGTGAGGTCCGGTTCCCCCGAGGCAGTCAATTTCCAGAGGTGACTTGTTGATTCACCCTCCACGCCCTCCACGAGGGCAATGATCAGTAAATTCCCTGCAGCATCTTCAACGAGGCCGCTCAGCCTGCTGTAGGCAGCTTTTGGTACCTGATTGAAATCGAAGACGCCATCGCCATGGAAGCCGCTATCCAACCCCCCGTGTTCATTCAAGCAAGCCACGAAGACCTTGAACTCATCGGTATTGGGGTTGCTACTCCTACCCATTACATAACTGCGCCCACGGCATGTCCTGCTATTGATGACCCCATTACTATCGGCGCGAGACCCAGTTGCCTTTTCGAAGATACATGCAAGCCCGCCGACGCCATAATGTTGATCGATCGGCGCCTTCGGCAATGGAGTAGATGATGGGGCCGGACCGGAGGGGAACAGGGTTGAACGGTTAGGCTTTCGTGAGGCGTTCATGACATTTCCTTTGAAAAGGGTACATGCAGAGCGCGCGGCCGCAATGGCGGGTCACTCAGATTTGGCAAATTACGTTGCCTGGTCATTGGAAAGCAGGCTCGAGTTCGGCGCTACTGGCAGAAATGTCAGGTTTTTCGGCTTGCTCGCTGAGCCTTTTGTTGTTTAAAAAGGCTGTTGGCTGCGAGGCGCTGTCGCTGCGAATGGTCAATACTGGCCATTGCCTCGGAAGATTGTGAAGAAGCGCACTGCCTACTGAACTTAGTCCGTGAAACCCGCTCCTATGCCGGTAGCCATTGGTCATGGCCGCCTGCTAAGCTCGCGGCTTTACCCTGATTGCCCTTATGGCGCATGAACAAGGAATTAGCATGAAACAGCATCGTTTGGCGGCTGCGGTTGCCCTGGTAGGCCTGGTACTGGCTGGCTGTGATCAACAGGCCAGCAGCCCCGAGCTGAAGACTCCGGCGCAGAAAGCCTCCTACGGTATCGGCCTGAACATGGGCAAGAGCCTGGCTCAGGAAGGCATGGAAGACCTTGATTCGAAATCGGTCGCTCTGGGCATCGAAGACGCGGTTGGCAAGAAAGAGCAACGCATCAAGGATGAAGAGCTGGTAGAGGCGTTCACCGCCTTGCAGAAACGTGCCGAAGAGCGTCTGGCCAAGGCCAGCGAAGAAGCCGCCTCGGCCGGCAAGAAGTTCCTCGAAGAAAACGCCAAGAAGCCTGGCGTGGTCACCACTGCCTCGGGCCTGCAGTACGAAGTGGTCAAGAAGGCCGATGGCCCGCAGCCCAAGCCGACCGACGTGGTCACTGTTCACTACGAAGGCAAGCTGATCGATGGCAAGGTGTTTGACAGCTCTGTGGAGCGTGGCAGCCCGATCGATCTGCCGGTCAGCGGTGTGATCCCGGGTTGGGTTGAAGGCCTGCAGTTGATGCACGTCGGCGAGAAGTACAAACTGTTCATCCCGGCTGAACTGGCTTACGGCGCACAAAGCCCAAGCCCGCTGATCCCGGCAAACTCGGTACTGGTGTTCGACCTGGAACTGATCGCCATCAAGGACCCGGCCCAACTGCAAGGTGCTGAGCCGGAAGCCGAGGCTCCAGCTGAAGCACCTGCCAAGTAACACTGGCTGGTGCTCGCCAAACGCCCCGTTCTGACGGGGCGTTTTCGTTTTTGGCGATTGGACGAACCTGCGACAACTGATACTGTCCGAGAAAATGCAGTGTGTAGATGTAGGATGTTTCTGGCGCAAATCGTTTGCGGTCCGGCATCCACGGCTTGAAACGGCTGTGTAAAAAACGCCCGATCTGACCGTGGCCCTTGCCTGGCAGGCACCTGGGGTCAGAAACGTACCCCTGTTCACAAGGTTATCCACAATAAATGTGGATAACCTGTTCCGCCTGGAGGCTCCATGAGCGCACCTTGGAATTTTGCCCGTTTCCTGCCCTTGGCCGAGCGCCTGCTAAGCCGTGGCCGGCTGCCGGCCCTGCTGTTTGCAGTGGCCCGCAAAGGCCCGCGCCTCGGCCAGCTGCGTGAGGACGTGAAGCTGCTGCAGTCGCTGTGCCTGGCGTGGTGGCGCGGCGAGTATCGCGCCATTAGCCCCAAGGCGCTGGTCACCATTGTGGCCGGCTTGTTGTACTTCGTCAGCCCCATCGATGCCATCCCCGACTGGTTGCTGGGCGTGGGTTTTCTGGATGACATCGCCGTGCTGGGCTGGGTGTTGAAGACTGTGGCCGATGAACTGGCGCGCTTCAGGGCCTGGCGCGACAGCCAGGCACCCGAGCGGTTGCGCGTGGTCGAGCGCCTGCCAGCGACCCCGCAAGCGCTGGGCCTGGAGCGCAATACGCAGTGAAATCAGCCTGAATTGCTCCTCAACCGGACAGACCCCGGAGTTGGTAATATAATTGGCATAAGCGTTATGCCTACGGATTACATGCTGTAATCCTTTTTTAAGGGGTTTGTAATGGGTATTCAGGTCATCAGCCGGGACGGTCAACCCGAGTACGCCGTCGTTCCCTGGGAGCAGTACCAGGCACTGCTCAAGGCAGCAGGGCAGGCGCCTGCCGAGGCGGTTGCCACTGAAGATGCCGGCTCCGCTGCCGTGGCGCCCATGCCGGCGTTCAGTGAAGTAGGGCAGATCCGCCAGGCCAAGGGCATAGCCCCTGAGCAACTGGCGCGCAATGTCGGGGTGAGCCCGGCGTATCTGGCCATGATCGAGTCGGGCGAACGTCAGCCGGATGCTGCCATCCGACGCGCCTTGGCTTGGCACCTTGGGGTGGCTGGCTGGAGCGAGCCATCATGAGCCAGGTCAGGATCAGCCGTCAGCACTGGGAGAACCTGCTGGGCGAGCTTGACCTGGCCCGACGTCAACGTCACTTGCTGACCTACCGAGCGCTGATCGAGCGACTGCAATTGCCCAGCCCCGCCATGCAGACGCTGACTGCCGCGCTGGAGTACCTGGCAGTGCTGGATGCCCGTGCCGAGCAGCCGTTGCGCAGCTCGCTGGTAATCAGCCAGGGCGCCAGCCGTTTACCGCGCACCGGCTTTTTTGAATGTGTCGAACGGCTGGGGCGGTTTGCCGGGCCGGTCGATGGAATGGAGGCGGCCTCCTGGCATGCCTCCGAGGTGGCTCGGGTGTTCGAGTACAGCTACCCCGAAACCGCCTGATGGGGGCCTGTTCTGGCCCTGTCGCCGGCAAGCCAGCTCTCACAGGCACACCCCATCACTCAGAGCCTGTGCTGTACCTGTGGGAGCTGGCTTGCCGGCGATAGGGCCAGGGCAGGCAAACCATGCCGGTGGATCAATCCACAACCTTTGCCGTCAGCATCCACCACCTCCAATGCCTCCAGGTGCCGATGCCGCTCAAACAACTCCAGCAACTGCCCAAGCGTGGCATTGAGCCGCACTGTCGGTTGCTCGGCCAACGGCACGCTGCCCAGCGCCGGTAACGGCCAGCTTTCCCGTACGCCCAGCTCTTGCGGGCGCCCCAGCAGGTAGCCCTGCACCAGGTCTACCCCCATCTCGGTCAGCACTGCCAGCTCCTCTGCCAGCTCGATGCCTTCGGCAATCACCTGTGCCTTCGATGCCCGGGCAATCTGCAAGATCGAGCCAACGAACTCGCGCTTGAGCGGGTCGCGGTGAATACCGTCGATGAAGTGGCGGTCGATCTTCACGTATTCAGGGCGCAACTCCGACCACAGGCGCAAGCTTGAATAGCCCGCGCCCAGATCGTCGAGGGCTATTGAAAAGCCCATGTCACGGTAGTGGTGCAGCGCATTTGACAGCAGCTGGAAGTCGTCGGTCGGGGTGTGCTCGGTCAGCTCGATTACCACCCGGCTGGGCGGCAGGCCGACCTGCTCCAGCAGCTTCAGGGTGAGGCCGGACGGGTAGTGCGGCTCCAGCAGCGATTCAGGCGAGATGTTGAGAAACAGCTTGCCCTGCAACTGCTGTTCGCTAAAGCACCGGCAGGCACTTTCCCGGCAAGCGGCTTCCAGCTCGGTGAGGCGGCCGGCCTGGCGGGCGATGCTGAACAGGTTCAGGGGTGCATGCAGCGGGCTGTTGGACGGCCCACGGCTCAGCGCTTCATGGCCGAAAACCCGTTGCTCGCTCAGGCACATGATCGGCTGAAACAGACTGTGGATGCTGCGTTGAGCCAGGATGGCACTCAAGGCACTGAGCTGTTCGGCGACGGTCATGACGTATTCCTGAAAATGAAAGGGCCGGGCATTTGCATGCCCGGCCACCGTATTTCACGACAGCGCGATGACTGTTTGATGACAGGTCGCACTATTTTGCCATCACTGCCGACTCGCCTTACTTCTTGGCCACCTTGGTGCTGGCGCTGAGGTAGTCGATCAGGATACGACCGGTTTCCGAAAGGTAGGCGTCGTCTTCCGGCTTGGTGTTTTCGTCCTCGACCGGCAGCGCGTCCTCGTCCTCTTTTTTCAGCTCTTTGAGCGGCTCTTCACCCTTGGCCTTGCGGCGGATGTTCTCCAGCGCCAGCTGTTTGGCTTCGATTTCGTCGTGGCGTGCACGGCGGTCCTGCTCGTTCAGGCTGACGGTTTTTTCGGTCATCAGCTTCTGCGTCAGGGCAAGGCGGTCGCGAATGTAGGTGAACTCGGCATCCTTGTCGCTGCGCGCTTCATGTTGCGCCTTGAGCATGGCCAGGTAAGGCTTGAACGGGTCCGCCGCCGGCTTGACTACCGGGCGGATGGTGTCCCACGGCATGGCTTCGGGCAGAGCGCTCTCGCCGATTTCCTTGGTATCGATGATCGACGGGTAGTCGATGTCCGGCAGTACGCCCTGATGCTGGGTGCTCTGCCCGGAAACCCGGTAGAACTTGGCCAGGGTCAGCTTCAGCTCGCCATGGTTGAGCGGCTGGATGGTCTGCACGGTGCCTTTGCCGAAGGTCTGGCCCCCGATGATCAGTGCGCGGTGGTAGTCCTGCATGGCACCCGCGAAGATCTCTGACGCCGAGGCCGACAGGCGGTTGACCAGCAACGCCAGTGGGCCTTTGTAGAAGGCACCCGGGTTTTCGTCTTCGAGCACGTCTACGCGGCCGTCGCTGTTACGCACCAGCACGGTCGGGCCTTTCTCGATGAACAGGCTGGTCAGCTCGGTGGCTTCCTGCAGGGAGCCGCCGCCGTTGTTGCGCAGGTCGATGACCACGCCGTCGACTTTCTCTTTCTGCAGCTCGGTGAGCAGTTTCTTCACGTCACGCGTGGTGCTCTTGTATTCCGGGTCACCGGCGCGATAAGCCTTGAAGTCGAGGTAGAAGGCCGGGATCTCGATGATACCCAGTTTGTAGTCACGCCCGTCCTGCTTGAGCTTGAGCACCGACTTTTTTGCCGCCTGCTCTTCGAGTTTTACCGCTTCACGGGTGATCGACACGATCTTGCTGGTCTGGTCGCTCGGCGCATTGCTGGCGGGGATGACTTCCAGGCGTACCACCGAGCCTTTCGGGCCACGGATCAGCTTGACCACCTCGTCCAGGCGCCAGCCGACAACGTCGACCATCTCCTTGTTGCCCTGGGCCACGCCGATGATCTTGTCGGCCGGTGCTACCTGCTTGGTCTTGGCTGCCGGGCCTGCCGGCACCAGGCGTACGATCTTGACCTGGTCGTTGTCGCTTTGCAGCACCGCGCCGATGCCTTCGAGCGACAGGCTCATGTTGATGTCGAAGTTTTCCGCGTTGTCTGGCGACAGGTAGTTGGTGTGCGGGTCATAGGACTGGGCGAACGTGTTGATGTAGGCCTGGAAGATATCCTCGGCACGGGTCTGGTCCAGGCGCGCCAGCTGATTCTTGTAGCGCTTGATCAGGGTTTCCTGGATCTGCTTGGGTTCCTTGCCGGCGATCTTCTGGCGCAGCACCTCGTCCTTGACGCGTTTGCGCCACAGGTCGTCGAGCTCGGCCTGGTCCTTCATCCACGGGGCGTCCTTGCGGTCGATCAGCAAGGTTTCCTTGGCGGTGAAGTCGATCTTGTCCACGCCTTTGTTCAGCTCGGCCAGGGCGAAGTCCAGGCGCTGCTTGACACGGTCCAGGTAGCGTTTGTAGATGGTGAAGCCCGGGTCCAGATTACCGCTCTTGAGGAAATCGTCGAATTGCGTTTTCCACTTGTCGAATTCGGCAATGTCGGCAGCGGTGAAGTAGCTGCGCGCCGGGTCCAGCAGCTTGATGTAGCTGTCGTAGATGATGACCGAGCGGGCATCGTCCAGCGGCGGCTTGCTGTAGTGGTGGCGCTTGAGCAATTCCACCACGTTGAGGCTGGCGACGATCTCGTCGCGGTCCGGCTGCAGGCCGTCCCACTTGTTGGCGGCCGCTGCATTGCCGCCGAGCGCGAGGCTGCCCAGGCCGATCATTACAGCGAGGGCGGTGCTTGGGAGGAAATGCTTCATGCTGATTCGACGTGGAGGCAATTGATCACGCATAGTAGGCCGTCTTTTCCGTTGCCGGTTCCATGGAACCGGGCAAATACTGCAAAAAGCCTGGGGTGTGCGTTCCCCAGGCCCAGTCATGATTCAACTATGGAGGCACTGTGAAGGCATTGCAAGGCGTTGACGGACATGTGGAGTGGGTCGAGGCCGAACGCCCGGCCTGTGACGCGGGCCAAGTGCGCATTCGCGTGGCTGCTGCGGGCCTGAACCGCGCCGATCTGCTGCAGATGAAAGGTTTGTACCCGCCACCGCCAGGCGCCAGCCCGTACATGGGCCTTGAATGCGCCGGGGTGGTCGAGGAAGTGGGCGCCGGCGCCGACTGGCGCGTGGGCGACCGGGTGTGCGCACTGCTGGCCAGTGGCGCCATGGCCGAGGAGGTGGTGGTCGATGCCCGTCATGTACTGCCGGTGCCCGAAGGGCTCAGCCTGCATGAAGCGGCAGCCTTGCCGGAGGTGTATGCCACTGCCTGGCTGAACATCTTCCAGCTGGGGGGTGTGAAGGCCGGTGAGAAGGTGCTGGTGCATGCTGGCGCCAGTGGCGTTGGCTCGGCTGCCATCCAGCTGTGCAAGGCATTCGGCAGCCCGGTGTGGGTCAGCGTCGGCTCGCCGGATCGCCTGGCCTATTGCGAGGCGCTGGGCGCTGCGGGGGGTGTGGTACGTAACGAGAACCTGGATGCACTGGAAGGTTTCGGGCCGTTCGACGTGATTCTCGACCCGGTGGGCGCCAGCTACGGCGAACTCAACCTCAAGCTGCTGGCCCGTGACGGGCGCTGGGTGATCATCGGCCTGATGGGCGGGCGCAAGTTTGAGCTGGACTTGGCCCAGGTGCTGGGCAAGCGCCTGGAAATTACCGGCTCAACGCTGCGCAACCGCGATGACGGCTTCAAGGCCGAGTTGCTGCGTGAGCTGCAACAGCAAGTGTGGCCGCTGTTCGCCGAAGGGCGTTTGTCACCCCAGCTGGTCGATACCTACCCGGTGGAGTTTGCCCAGGCGGCGTATGCCGAGCTTGAGACCAACCAGGTGTCGGGCAAGCTGGTAATGGTGATCGACCCAAGCCTGGTGTAAGCAGGCCCGGCCCCTTCGCGGGCACGCCCGCTCCCACAAAGACCCCACAATGTCTGAGCGTGTGGTGATACCTGTGGGAGCGGGCGTGCCCGCGAAGAGGCCCACACAAATCTTCAGGACCAGCTAAGGATCGGCCAGCCATTGGTCTGGGCATGCTCGCGCAACACCGCATCCGGGTTCACCACATGCGGGTGATCCACCTTCAGCAGCAGCGGCAGGTCATTGCGTGAATCGGAATAGAAACTCGCTCCCTCAAGGTTCTCCTGCTCCTGATCCAGCCATTCCAGCAGCCGGGTGATCTTGCCTTCGCGGTAGGTCAGTACCCCGTGAGTCTTGCCCGTATACACCCCGTTCACCGCCTCTAGCTCAATCGCCAGGTATTCATCCACCCCCAGCCGTGCCGCAATCGGCCCGACGAGGTGCGTCCCCGAAGCGGAAATGATCAGAATGCGGTCCCCACGCTGGCGGTGCTCGGCAATGCAGCGGCAGGCGTCGCCAAAGATGATCGGCTCTATCACGTCTTCTACCCACGGCTCCACCAGGTGCTCGACTTCTTCCAGGGTACGCCCGGCAATCGGTTCCAGGCTGAAGGCCATGTACTCCTCCATCCGCAGGTGGCCCTTGCCATAGGCCTCCATCAGTTCATGGTCGCGGCGCAGGAACGCTTTGCCGTCTACCCAGCCCAGCCGGGCCATCTGCTCGCTCCACAGCGACGCGCAGTCACCGTGGATCAAGGTTTCGTCCAGATCGAAAATTGCCAGTGCCATTGTGTTGAATCTCCTTAAGCCACTTCCCGCAGCGCCGTGGGGTCGATGGACAAGCTTACCCGTTTCCCGTCCCCGTGCAGGTCGGCCGGCGAGCGGTTGAGCACGTCGACCACCAACTCCACCTCGCGCACGTTTACCCGGTAGCGGATCACATTGCCCAGCAGGCTGTGGCTGCGGACTTCGGCATCCAGTTCGCCGTTGACGCCCAAGGTGATCGACTCTGGGCGGATCGCCAGGCGGCTGGTGACCGGGCGCTGCAACAGGCGGCTGGCGCTTTCGGCGTCGAGCAGGTTGTAGTTGCCGATAAAGCCGGCGGCAAACAGGTCCACAGGCGCTGTGTAGAGGGTTTCGGCATCGCCGCTCTGGACGATACGCCCCTGGTTCATCAGGAAGATGCGGTCGGACAGGGTCAGCGCTTCTTCCTGGTCGTGGGTGACGAAGATAGTGGTTAGCCCCAGCTCGCGCTGGATGGCACGAATCTGCTCGCGCAGGTGTTTGCGAATACGCGCATCCAGTGCCGACAGCGGCTCGTCGAGCAGCAGCAGGCGCGGGCGGGTAACCAGTGAGCGGGCCAGGGCCACGCGCTGGCACTGGCCGCCAGACAACTGGTGCGGGTAGCGCCCGGCAAAGTTGCCCAGCTCCACCAGCGCCAGCACCTCACGGACACGGGCCTGGCTTTCGTCGGCCTTGACCTTCTGCATGCGCAAGCCAAACGCCACGTTCTGTTCCACGGTCATGTTGGGGAACAGCGCGTAACTCTGGAACACCATGCCAATGCCACGCTTCTGCGGGCTCAGCGGCACGATGTCGTGGCCGTCGAGAAGGATCTGCCCGCTGTCCACCGGCGTCAGCCCGGCGATGCAGCGCAACAGGGTGGACTTGCCGCAGCCGGACGGGCCCAGCAGGGTCACGAACTCGCCGCGCTCGATATGGCAGTCGATGTTCTCGAACACCGGGCTGCCGGCGTAGCTTTTCTGCAGGTTCTGTACGCTGACGAAGCTCATGTCAGGTCTTGTCCTTGTTCAGGCGGTTGGCGACCCAGGTCAGTACCAGCACGAAGGCGAAGTACGAGATCACCAGTGCGCTGTTGAAGTGGCCGCTGCTGTTGCGCATGTTGTTCAGGTACACCTGCAGGGTCTCGTAGCGGGTGCCGACCAGCAGGTTGGCGAACACAAACTCGCCGAACAGGAACGAGAACGACAGCAGTAGCGCCACCATCAGGCCCTTGCGCAGGTTGGGCAGCACCACCAGCAGCGCTGCCTGCCAGGTGCTGGCGCCGAGTAGCTGGGCGGCGTCCATCAGGTCGCGCAGGTTGATTGCCTGCAGGTTGTTGGTAATGGCCCGGTACATGAACGGCAGGGCAATGGTGAAATAGCAGCCGATCAGGATCCACGGCGTGCCCACCATGGCCATCGGCCCGCTGCCATACAGTTGCAGCAGCCCTACCGAGGACACCACCGGCGGTACCGCGAACGGTAGCAGGATGAGCATGTTCATCAACGCATCGAGCCGCGGGAAGTGGTAGTGCACCACGAACAGCAGCGGCAGGATCAGCACCACCGACAGCAGCAGCGCGCCCAGGCACACCAGCAGCGACTGGCCGAAGGCGGCGAGGAAGCGCGGCTCACTCCACAGTGCCACGTACCATTTCAGGGTCAGGCCGCTGGGCAGCAGGCTGGCCGACCAGCTGGTGGCCAGCGAATAGAGCAGGGTGCCGGCCAGTGGCAGCAGCAGGATCAAGAACAGCAGGTAGACCACAACGCGGTGGTACCAGCCGCCGGAACGGGCGTCAGCGCGCATGGTAGCTCCTCTTCAGCAGCCATTGATGCACCACCGTGACCAGCGTCATCAGCCCCACCAGCACCATGGCCAGGGCGCTGGCCAGGTTCGGGTCGAGGCTGATGTCCCCGGCTACCAGGCCAGCGATACGGATCGGCAGTACGTTGAAGTTGCCGGTGGTCAACGCGTACACGGTGGCGTATGCACCGAGGGCGTTGGCCAGCAGGATGACGAAGGTGCCCAGCAGTGCCGGGGTGAGCACCGGCAGGCCGATGTGCCGCCAGTATTGCCAGTGGTTGGCGCCAAGCAGGGCGGCCGACTCGCGCCAGTCTTCACGCAGGGCGTCGAAGGCGGGGTAGAGCAGCAACACACCCAGCGGGATCTGGAAGTAGGTGTACACCAGGATCAGCCCGCTTTTGGAATAGATACTGAAGTCTTCCAGCAGGCCGACCTGCTTCAGCAGCAGTGTCAGCGCGCCGTTGAACCCGAGCAGGATGATGAAGGCGAACGCCAGCGGCACGCCGGCAAAGTTGCTGGTCATGTTGGCGAAGGCGCTGACGAAGTCGCGCAGCTTCGAGTCCACCTGGCGCAACGAATAGGCGCCAAGGGTGGCGATGACGATGCCGAACAGGCTCGACCAGAAGCTGATCTCCAGGCTGCGTTGTATGGCCTGCAGGTAGAACTTGGAGCTGAACACCTTGCTGAAGTTTTCGACGCCCCAGCCGGCTTCCGATTGCACGCTGTTGATCGCCACCCAGGCCAACGGGGCAATCTGGAAGATGACGAAGAACACGGCAAACGGCAGCAAGCAAAGCAGGGCCAGGTAGCGGCCACGGGTGCCGCTGCGCTTGGGTGTGGTCACTTCAGCAGCTCCCGGCACACGGTCTTGTCGTGGGCAGCGCCCAGCAGCTCGCATAGGGTGCCGCACAGCTCGGTCTGCAGCGGCTTGGCCGCCGGGTCCAGGCTGAAGGCGTCACCAAAGACGAACAGCGGCACTTCGCGCTCCTCGGTCAGCAGGCCGTTGTGCGAGCGGTCGTTGTTCATGCCGTGGTCGGCGGTGACCATTACCTGATAGCCCTCTTCGAGCCAGCCTGGCAGGTAGTCGGCCAGCAAGATATCGGCGCTGCGCGCTGCGTTGCGGTACTGGCTGCTGTCCAGGCCGTGGCGGTGGCCGACATCGTCGATGCTCATCGGGTGCACCAGCAGGAAGTTGGGGGCATGGCGACGGCGCAGGTATTCGCCATCCGCCAGCAGATGCGAATCGGGGTAACGGTCGTCCCAGTAGAACAGCCCATGCTGGATCGGCAGCTTCGGCGCGTGGGTATGGCGGTCGCGCTGGGGGTCGAAAGGCGAGCGGTTGTACAGCTCACTCATCCAGTGATAGGCCGCCGCTGCGGTGCCCAGGTTGGCTTCGCGGGCGTAGTGGAACACGCTGCGCTGGTTGGACAGGCGGTTGACGTTATTGTGCACGATGCCGCTGTCGATGGGCGGCACGCCGGTGAGGATGCATTCGTACAACGGCCGTGACAGCGACGGCAGCTCGCATTCCACGCGGTACAGCGCGGCGCGGTCGGCCTCGACATAGGCATGCAGGTGGCCCATGGCGTGGTGGGCGACCTGATAGTTCAGGCCGTCTAGCAGGACCAGGATGACGTTGTGTTGCATGGTGGCTCCAGTCATAAACCGCGTTGGCTTCTTCGCGGGCATGCCCGCTCCCACAGGGTTTTGCACGGCCTCTGTGGGAGCGGGCGTGCCCGCGAAGGGGCCGGGTCAGGCACTAGGCAAGCTAGCCGTTTATTCCATCTCGATGATCACTTGCTCCTGCCACATCTGTGGCAGTTTCTTCGAGGTGGCTTCCCAGGCTTCGGCATTCTTGATCGGCTGGGCAGCTCCGTATTGCTCGTTAGGCAGCAACTTGGCCTGCACATCCGCCGGCAGCTTCAGGTGCTCGGCACGGATGGGCCGGGCATGCCCCTTGGCCAGGTTGATCTGCCCGGCATCGCTGAAGATGTATTCACGGGTCAGTTTGGCCGCGTTGGGGTGCTTGGCGTATTTGTTGATGACCGTGGTATAGCCGGAAATCACCGAGCCATCCGACGGGATCAGCACTTCAAAGCGCTTGGGGTCGATCTGTTCACGGTAGCTCAAGCCGTTGAAGTCCCACACCACGCCGACTTCCACCTCGCCTTTCTCCAGGGTCTGGATGGTCGGGTTGGCCAGCGACAGGCGCTTTTGCTGGGCCAGTTTGGTGAACAGTTGCAGGCCGGGGGCCACGTTGCTTTCATCGCCTTTGTAGGCGATGGCGGCGGCAAGCACGCCGTTGGCGGCCTGGGCGGCAGTGCCGACGTCGCCGATGGCGACCTTGTACTTGCCTTTTTCCAGGTCATGCCAGGTTTTCGGCCGTTCCTCTTCCTTGACCAGGTCCTTGTTGATGATGAAGGCAATGGTGCCGGTATAGGCCAGCGCCCAGTGGCCGTCCTTGTCCTTGGCCCACTCCGGCACCTGGTCCCAGGTGCTTGGCTTGTATGGCTGGCTCACGCCCTTGGTCACCGCGATAGGGCCGAAGGCGGCCCCCACATCGCCAATGTCGGCGCTGGCGTTGTCCTTCTCGGCTTCGAACTTGGCAAGTTCCTGTGCCGAGCTCATGTCGGTGTCGCTGTGTTTGAGGCCGTATTTGCTGGCCAGGTCTTCCCAGGTGCCTTTCCAGTTGGCCCAGGCATCGGGCATGCCCACGCTGTTGACGGTGCCTTCCTTGCGGGCGGCATCTTCCAGGGCCTTGAGGTCCTCGGCCATGGCCGAGGTACAGAACGCGATGGCCGAACCGAGCAGTGACGCCATGAACAACTTTTTCATCCGTAGCTCCTTGGGTGGGTGCCTTTAACCGATCGTTGTTATGAGTGAAGCCGTTGCCTGGAACCTTTGGTCTAGGTCAGCAAACCTTGAGCCAAGGTAGGCCGCTTGCGTGACAATTTGATGTAGGGAAGGGCCCGCCAAGGTGTCGACGGGCTCCTGGCAATACAGCGTAGACCATGGTTAATCCCCGGTTTTGCTGGGCTGGCCCGATTCTGGCAGTACCCCGTCGGCAGCCTTGTCACAGGATGTTCATCAGCCCTGCCTAGGCTTGCACTATTCTCCAAGTGCCCTGTTCTGGGGCTGGACTAGTCCAGATAGGTAACCATTCATGCAGCCGATGCCACCGCGTGCGGTAACAGCCATCTGCCATGCCCTGCTGGAGCAAATCGAGCACGGCCTGCTGGCGCCCGGCGGCAAGCTGCCGGCCGAGCGCAAGCTCAGCGAGGTGTTCGACACCACGCGCATCACCCTGCGTGAGGCACTGGCGCAGCTGGAGGCCCAGGGCCTGATCTACCGCGAAGAGCGTCGCGGCTGGTTCGTCGCGCCCGAGCGGCTCACCTACGACCTGATCGAGCGCAGCCACTTCCATGCCATGGTGCGCGATCAGGGGCGTGTGGCCACTACCGAACTCCTCTCGGCACGGCTGCAGCCAGCGTCGGCGGCCATCTGTGCCCGCTTGCAGCTACCGGCGTTGTCCAGCGTGGTGCGAATCTGCCGCTTGCGGCGAATTGACGGGCGCGCGGTGCTGTATGCCGAGCACTACCTGAATCCCCGTTATTTTCCGGGCATTCTCGAACAGCACCTGGCGCAGTCGCTGACCGAGATTTATGGGCGGGTGTATGGCATCCGGTACGGGCAGGTATGCTTCGAAATCTTGCCGACGGCATTGCCGGTGGAGGCAGCAGGGGCGTTGAAGGTGTCGGTGGGCAGCCCGGGGCTGCACATTACGCGGGTCAACAGCGACCAGCATGGGCACCTGATCGACTGTGACCTGGAGTATTGGCGGCATGATGCCATCCGCATCCGTGCACAGGCCGGTTGATCTTGGATTCTGGGCTGCTTTGCAGCCCATCGCCGGCAAGCCAGCTCCCACCTTGATTGCATTGGCTTCAGGCCCTGTGCAGTGCCTGTGGGAGCTGGCTTGCCGGCGATCGGGACCTAACTGGAGGAACCGGATTCCGCTATCCCACCTCCACCAGCAGTCACCACCTGTACCGACAACCGCGGCGTCGCCAGGTCCAGCCCGGCTTCATCCAGCTGCCGCTTCAGCGCCAGGTTGAACGCCCGTGACACTTCCCACTGCTTGATCGGCGCGGTCTTGAACCGGGCCCGCAAGATCGCCGACCCCGATTCGAAACTCTCCACGCCTTGCAGCTCCAGCGGTGACCAGATGTTGCGGCGCATCAATGGGTCATTGCGCAGCTTCTGCCCCACCTCGCGAACCAGCGTGATCGCCTGGTCGATGTTCATGCTGTGCGGGACCGCCACGCGGAAGATCGCGTAGCCAAACTCCCGCGAGTAGTTCTTGATGCTCTTGATCTCGCTGAACGGGATGGTGTGCACGATGCCGTCGATGTCCCGCAGGCGCACGGTACGGATGGTCAGCCCCTCTACCGTGCCCAGGTGCCCGCCCACGTCCACGTAGTCGTCGATGGCCAGCGAGTCTTCGATGATGATGAACAACCCGGTGATCAGGTCGGCCACCAGCGATTGCGCACCAAAGCCGATGGCCAGGCCGATCACACCGGCACCGGCCAGCAGCGGGGTCACGTTCATGCCCATGTTGGCCAAGGCGACAATCACCGCAATGATGAAGATGACCACGAACAGCACGTTGCGGATCAACGGCATCATGGTTTGCGCACGAGCGTTCGCCAGGCCCCGGCGCGAACGCACCAGGGCGTGGTGCACGGCGGTGTCGGCAAGGATCCACACCAGCCAGGCGACGATCAGCGTGCCGGCCAGGCCCAGCAGGCGCAGGCTCACTTCATGGCCGTCGCCCTCGGCAAAGCCGATCATCGACAGGCCCCACACCCGCAGGCCCAGTTCGATGAACACCAGCCAGATGAACAAGTGCACCAGCAGGTAGCCGAAGTTGCGCAGGCGTTCGGCATACACCGCCTGGCGCTTGTTGGCGCGTTTGGGGTTGGCGGCGTGGCGGCGCACCAGGCCGTTGAGCACCATGCACACCACCACCAGCACCGTGCACATCAGCGACTGGCGCAGGGCGGTGCTGGTGTCACCGGCCGAGACAAAGGTGGCGAACAGCGAAATGGCCACCAGAATCAGCGCCGGTATGAACCAGAAGCTGCCGAGGATCTCGATGGTGTCGCTGAGGGTTCGCCGGGTCAGGCGCCGTGCCAGCGGCTGGTTGCGGATCAGGTGGGCGATGGGGCGGCGGAAGCGCAGGATGAACAGCCCGGTGCACAGTGCGGCGATGACGTTGGCCAAGGTCGCCAGGGCATGGGCCAGGTGGGTCCCCAGTGCGACCAGCATGCGCGGGTCGCTCATGGCCTCGCCAAACGCTGCGAAGCTGCCGATCAGCCACAGCGGGCGAAATGCCTGATGCCGCAGGATATGCAGGGCGCGGTGGCGGTGCGGGCCGTCGAGCAGCGAGAAGGCGATCACGCAGATGGCCGAGAAGCAGGTGCCGACGACCAGTGCGTAGGCCAGCACCATGGCCAGCGATTTCCCCAGTGACGGTGGCAGCACAACGCTCAGGTACACGGTGAACACCAGCGCCACCAGCCAAGGGCCGAGCTTGCGCAGGGCAAAGCGCACCAGGTCCCAGGTACGCGGGTGCTGGGGCAGTTCTTCGCTCAGGCCAAAGCGCAGGCGTATCCGGTGGCCGACCCAGTTGAAGGCGTAGGCCAGCACGCTCCACACGGCAATGACGGCGGCAAAACCGAACAGGATCGCCGGCCACTGGTGCACCGGCACTACCAGGTCGGTCAGTTCGGCCTGGGCTTGTTCGATTTCTGCCGCCCAGCGGTGAAACGGGCTGGCATCGCCGCTGAACTGTTTTTCAAAATCATGCAGCGCGCCGCCAATCAGGCCGAGCACGCCCTGTTCCACGCTGGGCTGCGATTGCCTGGTGGCGTCGCGCAGCTTTTTAAGATCGGCCAGCAGCTTGGCCCGCTGCTGGTCGTTTTCCAGGTTCTTGATCACTTCGTCCAGCGACTTGCCCAGCGGCTCGGTAGCCTCCGGTTGTGCGGGCGCACTGCCGCCCAGCAGGCCGGGCAGGCCCGCTGCCTGTACCGGAGTGATGAACAGCAGCAGGAGAAGGAACAGGTAACGCAGGAGGGCAGGCACGGGCAAATCTACCTCAGGTCAAACGATTGACCGAGTGTAGAGGTTTATGTCGGCAGTTTCTCGAGGATCTTCCAGCAGGTGAGGCCAAAGATACCCAAGGTGCCGATCCACATCATCAGTACACCGATATTGCGCTCGCGCATGCTGAAGCCAATGGTCAGCAGCAGCAGGAACAGGAACACCGGCACGAACAGTGACAGGAACGGTGACATGGACAGCAATCCTTTTGCAGTGGGGCCATGTAACAAGCATAGCGCTTGGCAAGCGAGGCGGGATTGACCTTGAGCAGGCCCGGCCTCTTCGCGGGCTTGCCCGCTCCCACAGGTTCAGCGCAGTTCCCGAAGGTTGTGCGGTCCCTGTGGGAGCGGGCGAGCCCGCGAAGAGGCCGGGCCTGCTTACATCAAGGCAGCTCGCGGCTTCGGTAGAAGGCAGTCAGTACCTTCACCAGGTGCGCCAGGTCGTGGCTGCCGCACAGTTCGCGAATGGAATGCATGGCAAAGGTCGGCAAGCCGATATCCACCGTGCGCACGCCCAGGTGGCTGGCTGTAATCGGGCCGATGGTCGAGCCACAGCCCATGTCGCTGCGCACCACAAAGCTTTGTACCGGCACTTCCTCGGCCATGCACAGGTGGCGGAAGAAACCGGCGGTTTCGCTGTTGGTGGCGTAGCGCTGGTTGTTGTTTACCTTGATCACCGGCCCGGCGTTGAGCTTGGGCCCGTGGTTGCCGTCGTGCTTGTCGGCGTAGTTGGGGTGTACGCCGTGGGCGTTGTCGGCCGACACCATCAGCGAGCGCTGGATGGTGCGCACGTAGGCGTCGCCATCGGGCAGCAAGCGCTGCAGGGTCTGCTCCAGCATCGGGCCGTCGGCGCCGCAAGCCGAGCTGCTGCCGACTTCTTCGTGGTCGTTGCACACCAGTACGCAGGTTTCGTCACTGTCGGCGGCCAGCAGGGCTTGCAGGCCGGCGTAGCACGACAGCAGGTTGTCCAGGCGCGCCCCGGCGATGAAGTCGCCGTTCAGGCCGACCAGCGCGGCGTCCTGGGTGTCGTAGAAACTCAGTTCGTAATCCAGCACCACGTCTGCGATCAGCTCGTGCTCGCGGGCCAGTTGCTCGGTGAGCAGGGCGCGGAAGTCGATACGCTCATCACCCGCTACCTGAGCCAGGATGGGCGGCAACTCGTTCTGCGGGTTGATCGCCCAGCCTTCATTGGCAGTGCGGTTCAGGTGGATGGCCAGGTTGGGGATGATCGCGATCGGCAGCTTGAAGTCGATCAGCTGGCTTTCAACTTTGCCGTCACGGCGGTAGGTGACACGGCCGGCCAGGGAAAGGTCACGGTCGAACCATGGCGCCAGCAGGGCGCCGCCATACACTTCCACACCCAACTGCAGGAAGCCCTGGCGCTGCAGCTCGGGCTGCGGCTTGACGCGCAGGCACGGGCTGTCGGTGTGGGCACCGACCATACGGATACCGTTGAGCAACGGTGCCTGCTTGCCCAGTTTGATGGCGATGATCGACGAGTCGTTACGGGTGACGTAGTAGCGGCCGCCAGGCACGGTGGCCCAGCTGTCGCGCTCGTCCAGGCGCTGATAGCCTGCAGCTTCCAGGCGTTGGGCCAGGCTGGCGGTGGCGTGGAAGGGCGTGGGGGAGGCCTTGAGGAATTCGATAAGGCCAGTATTCAGTGCATCGCGCATAGCTCACTCCAGACAGCAGTGGCGCGAGTTTAACGCACAATGTCGACAATATGTGTCTGCCTCTTCGCGGGCCTGCCCGCTCCCACCGGTACTGCACACATTTCCAACGCAGGGTCATCCCTGTGGGAGCGGGCGAGCCCGCGAAGAGGCCGGGACAGCCAGCCGAAAATCAGAAGGGCGCGGGGCACTCGAACTTCAACCGCTCACCGGACACCGGGTGGGTAAAGCTCAACATGGAGGCATGCAGGCACAGCCGCTCATGGGCCGCCAGTGCTTCGGGGTTGGCATACAGCCGGTCACCCAGCAGCGGGTGGCCGATCGACAGCATGTGCACGCGCAACTGGTGCGAGCGCCCGGTGATCGGCGTCAGTTCTACCCGGCAGTAGTCACCGCAGCGCTCGACGATGCGCCAGAAGGTCAGCGCATGTTTGCCCTGCTCGTGGTCCACCACATGCCGTGGCTTGGTTGGCGGGTCGTAGCGCAGCGGCAGGTCGATGCTGCCGCTGTCCAGTGCCGGTTGGCCCCAGCACAGTGCGGTGTAGGCCTTCTCGGTTTCGCGGTCGTGGAACTGCCGCGACAGCTCGCGGTGGCTGTCGGCATCGCGGGCCAGCAGGATGATGCCGGAGGTTTCCCAGTCCAGGCGGTGCACGATAAGCGCGTCGGGGTAGCCGTTTTCCTGCAGGCGGGTAATCAGGCAGTCCTTGTTATCCTCGGCGCGGCCGGGCACCGACAGCAGCAGGGTCGGCTTGTTGATCACCAGGATGGCGGCGTCTTCGTGCAGGATCTGGATATTGGACAGCGGCATTGCATGGTCTCTGTTAAATCGGGAGAAAAAAGCGGGGCCGCTCTGCGGCCCATTCGCGGCACAAGGCCGCGCCTACAGGGGAACGCGATCCCTTGTAGGCGCGGCCTTGTGCCGCGAATGGGCTGCAAAGCAGCCCCGGCTTTCAGCCAGATCAGCGATCCGGCAGGGTGATGTTCAGCTCCAGAATCGAGCAGCTGCCTTGGTTTTCCAGCTCGATGTGCACGTCATCGTTGCCGATGTTCACATACTTGCGGATCACTTCCAGCAGTTCTTTCTGCAGCGCCGGCAGGTAGTCCGGCTCGCTGCGTTGGCCGCGCTCGTGCGCCACGATGATCTGTAGACGCTCTTTCGCTACCGACGCGCTGGTCTGTTTCTGTCTGCCACGAAAGAAGTCAAAAAGGTTCATGGTTTACTTGCCTCCAAACAGTCGCGCGAAGAATCCTTGCTTCGGCACTTCGATGAACCGCAGGGGCTTTTCTTTGCCCAGCAGGCGGTCGACGGTATCGCTGTACGCCTGGCCAGCGTCGCTCTGGTCGTCGAGGATGACCGGGATACCCTGGTTGGAAGCCTTGAGCACGGCCTGAGACTCGGGAATCACGCCCTTGAGCTTGATCGCCAGGATCTCTTCGACGTCGGCGATGCTCAGCATTTCGCCCTTTTCCACGCGCTCGGGGTGGTAACGGGTGATCAGCAGGTGTTCCTTGATGGGCTCTTCGCCTTTTTCGGAGCGACGCGATTTGCTCGACAGGATGCCCAGCATGCGATCGGAGTCACGTACCGAGGACACTTCGGGGTTGGTGACCACAATGGCTTCGTCTGCGAAGTACATGGCCAGGTGTGCGCCTTTCTCGATACCGGCCGGCGAGTCGCAGATGACGTAGTCGAAGGTTTCCTTCAGCTCCATCAGCACCTTTTCCACGCCTTCCTGGGTCAGCGCGTCCTTGTCACGGGTCTGGCTGGCGGCCAGCACGAACAGGTTCTCAAGGCGCTTGTCCTTGATCAACGCCTGCTGGAGGTTGGCCTCGCCGTTGACCACGTTGACGAAGTCGTACACCACGCGGCGCTCGCAGCCCATGATCAGGTCGAGGTTACGCAGGCCCACGTCGAAGTCGACGATGACGGTCTTGTGGCCACGCAGTGCGAGGCCGGTACCAATGGCGGCGCTGGTGGTGGTCTTGCCCACACCCCCCTTGCCGGAAGTAACCACGAGAATCTTGGCCAAGGTGTTTCACCCCTAAAATAAGTCGGGACACGTGTCCCGGCAAAAAGCATAAAAACGGCAACAGTTAAAAAAGTTGCTCTGAAAATGACGGCAAGTATCCGTTAAAGACGGGTGATGTTCAACACATCACCGGACAGGCTGACTTGCACACCGGTGCCCCACAGAGGGTCGCGGCGCAGGTCTTCGCAAACCTTGTACTGGCCTGCGATGGAGACCATTTCGGCGGTCATCTGCTGGCAGAAGATACGCGCTTTGGTGTTGCCTTTGATGCCGGCCAGGGCGCGCCCGCGCATGGCGCCGTACACATGGATGTTGCCATCGGCCAGAAGTTCCGCGCCCGGGCTGACCGAGGCGGTAACGATCAGATCGCCACCTTGCGCGTAGATCTGCTGGCCGCCGCGCACTGGCGCGGTAATGATCCGGGTCGGGCGCACCTCGGGCTCGGGGGCGGGTGGTGGCACGGGGGCCGGCTCGGGTTTTTTGACAACCTCGGGTTCCGGCTCCAGCGGCCGCTCGCGGGCGCCGGACGGTGGCAGCACCGGCAGGTCGATGGCGATGGCGGCTGCAATGTCCTCGATGCGATTGGCGCGGATCGCCAGGGTACGCAGGCCATGGTGGCGGCAGATACGCATCAAGCCTGGCAGGTCGATTGCCCCTTCGCCGGCCGGCAGCTTGTCCAGCGCCAGCACCAGTGGCGTATTGCTGAAGAAATTCGGTGCCTGGGCAACTTTGGCCGCCAGCTGGCGGTCGAGGCCTTCAAGGTCATTGCGCGCCAGTTCCAGCACTGTGATGGCGAGCATGCTGCCCTTGAGCTGGAACACGGAGGCGGTGTCGGGTGTGTGGTTTGGGCTCATGGTCTGCATAGACGGCTTGTTGCGAAAAAAGTGCCCTGATTTATAACGAGAACACCGGTTGCCCGCAACATACGCTGATCCGTTGTAGAATGCGCAGCCTTTGTCTTTCCGGAAGCTTCAATGGAACGCCCGCGTTTTCGCCCCTATTTCCTTCACCCAAAGTTCTGGGGCCTGTGGCTGGGCCTGGGCCTGCTGTGGCTGGTGGTCCAGTTGCCGTACCGGGTCCTGTTGAAAGCCGGTGCCGCGTTGGGGGCCGTGATGTATTGCTTTGCCGGCGAGCGTCGGCGCATTGCCGCCCGCAACCTAGAGCTGTGCTTCCCGGAGCTGTCGGTCGACGAACGGCGGCGTTTGCTCAAGGCCAACTTCGCTTCTACCGGTATCGCCTTCTTCGAAATGGCCATGAGCTGGTGGTGGCCCAAGGCCAGGCTGGCGCGCCTGGCCCATATCGAGGGGCTGGAGCACCTGCAGGCCGCCCAGCAGGCGGGGCAGGGCGCCATCCTCATGGCCGTGCACTTTACCACCCTGGAAATCGGCGCCGCACTGCTGGGCCAACAGCACACCATCGACGGCATGTATCGTGAGCACGGCAATGCGCTGTTCGACTTCATCCAGCGCAGCGGCCGCGAGCGGCATAACCTCGATTCGCTGGCGGTGGAGCGCGAGGACGTGCGCGGCATGCTCAAGCTGCTGCGTTCGGGCCGGGCGATCTGGTACGCACCGGACCAGGACTACGGGGCCAAGCAGAGCATTTTCGTGCCGCTGTTCGGCATCCCGGCGGCGACGGTAACCGCCACCACCAAGTTCGCCCGATTGGGCAAGGCACAGGTGATTCCGTTCACCCAGAAGCGCCTGGAGGATGGCAGCGGCTATCGTCTGGTCATCCACCCGCCGTTGGCGGACTTTCCCGGCGAAAGCGAAGAGGCCGACTGCCTGCGCATCAACCAGTGGGTCGAGCGTGTGTTGCGCGAGTGCCCCGAGCAGTACCTGTGGGCGCACCGCCGGTTCAAGTCGCGGCCCGAGGGTGCGCCGCGGCTGTATGACAAGAAAAAGCGCTGAAATTTGTGCTGTGAGTGCCGGCCCCTCGCGGGGCAAGCCCGCTCCCACGGGTTTTCTACACGGCCTGAGGGAGCAGGGAACCTGTGGGAGCGGGCTTGCCCCGCGAAGAGGCCGGTACTGACCAAGTGAATCCAGGAAGGAAGCCATGGCCCCACCCCCGGTAACCGGTCTTATCCTTTCTGGCGGCGGCGCCCGCGCCGCCTATCAGGTCGGCGTATTGGCCGGCATCGCCGAGCTGCTGCCCGCCGGCGCACATAATCCGTTCCCGGTCATCGTCGGCACCTCTGCCGGTGCCATCAATGCCGTCACCCTGGCCAGCGGCGCCACCCACTTCAACGACGCCGTGCAGCGTCTAACCGCCTTCTGGCAGAACTTTCGCAGCCATCTGGTCATCCGCAGCGACTGGCCCGGCGTAGTCCGTCAGGCCAGCCGTTTTGTCGGCCACAGCCTGCTGGGGCTGGGCGGCCAGGCGCCAGTAGCGCTGCTGGACAGCAGCCCCTTGCGCAGCCTGCTGGAGGCACACCTGAACCTGGATGGCATCGGCCATTCCCTGGCCGCCGAGCAGTTGAACGCGGTGGCCGTCACCGCCTTTGGCTACGAGTCTGGCCAGGCGGTCACCTTCTACCAAGGGCGCGGCACCATCGAAGCCTGGCTACGCCACCGCCGCATCGGTGTGCCCACGCCATTGACCATCGACCACCTGCTGGCCAGCGCGGCCATTCCACTGCTGTTTGCCCCGGTGCAGCTGGGCGACGAATTCTACGGTGATGGCGCGGTGCGCCAGTCAGCGCCGATCAGCCCAGCCCTGCACCTGGGCGCCAGCCGGGTGCTGGTGGTCGGGGTCAGCGGCAACCCGCAGCGGCCAGCGCCGCCCTTGCCCACTCAGCGCGTGTTCAGCGGGCAGCAGCCCAGCCTGGCGCAGATTGGTGGGCACTTGCTTAACAGCACGTTCATTGACAGCCTGGAAGACGACATCGAGCTGCTGCAGCGGCTGAACCACCTGAGCCGGCTGCTGCCGGCGCATCTGGATGCCCGGCGCCTGGGGCTGGCCCCAGTCGAGGTGCTGGTGGTAGCCCCCAGCCAGCCGTTGGATGAGATCGCCGCCCGGCACCGGCGTGAGCTCCCGGCGGCGTTGCGCCTGTTCCTGCGTGGGCCAGGGGCGACCCGCACCAGCGGGGCGGGGGTGTTGAGCTATCTGCTGTTCGAGGCCAGCTATTGCAGTGAGCTGATCGAACTGGGGCGCAAGGATGCCCTGGCCAAGAAGCGGGAGCTGTGTCAGTTCCTCGGAATTTAATGTTGCCTGTACCGGCGATCGGGCCGAAGCAGGTTTACTCCGCTATCTGCAACTTGCGCGCCTGGGTGTACACATACCGCACTTTTTCGTATTCGAAAGGCGAGTTCAGCTGGCCATAGCGGAAGTTGGTGGTGTAGCGCTTGTCCACCACGCGCAGCGCGAAGATTTCCGGGTGGTCGGTGCTGGCTTCGGCCACGTTCAGGTAATTGATCGCCTGCTCGCCGGCATAGTCCACCACCAGCCCGGTGGTATCGCGCAGGTTCGATGGCCCCAGCAGCGGCAGCATCAGGTACGGCCCCTCCGGTACGCCATAGAAGCCCAGGGTCTGGCCAAAGTCCTCGCTCTGGCGCGGCAAGCCCATGCTGGTCGCCGGGTCCCATAGCCCACCCACGCCGATGAGGGTGTTGAACATCAGCCGTGCCGTGATCTCGGCCGAGCGCTTGGGCTTGAGCTGCAACACGCTATTGAGCAGGTTTGGCACGTCGCCGAGGTTGTTGAAGAAGTTGCTCACCCCCGTGCGCACGAAGCGTGGCGTGACGTACTGGTACCCATTCACCAGTGGCAGCAGCACCCACTGGTCCAGCCGGTAGTTGAAGTGATACACGCGCCGGTTGATCGACTCCAGCGGGTCGTACACGTTCAGTGCTTCCAGGGTTGAACGCTCGAACTCGCGCTGGTCCAGCCCAGGGTTGAATTTCAGCTCGCGCAGCGGGTCGATGAAACCATCGGCTTCGGGCACCAGTGGAGCGGTACCGATCACCTGCGGGTCGGCCTCGACCACGCTGGCCCGGGGCGCGGTCTCGGCGGCCAGGGTGTGGCCAGCGGCAAGCAAGGCAGTGGCGAAGAGGAGTTTGTTAACCACGGAAGAACTCCAGCATGGCGTCACTGTTGACGCGATAGTTGAGGTTGCCGCAATGGCCGCCATGGGGGTAGAGGGTCAGCCGGTCACCGAACACCTTGCGCAGGAAACCGATGTCGCCCGGGCCGAGAATGACATCGTCAGCGTTGTGCATCACGGCGATCTTGTCACTGTCACGCAGGTAGTCTTCCAGGGCATACAGGCTGGTCTGGTTGACCAGTTGCAAGATGCTGTTGCCATCGGTGCGGGCGCGCCACATGGGGATTACCTGTTCGGTCATGTAGCAGTCAAAGTCGCATTGCAGGGCACGCTTGAAGAACGGCGTGAGGCTGCTGCCTTCGGTGATCGGGAACTTCGGCGGAATGATCAGGCCGCGGCGGTTGATCAGGTCGGAAGTGAAGGCAATGTCCGCTGCCGAGAACCGGAACGAAGTGCCGATCAGCATGGCCATCTGTTCGTTGGACAGGTGCTGTTTCGACTGCTGGAAGTCATAAAGCAGGGCGTCGTTCAGGTCGATGTAGCCTTTGTCCTGGAAGTAGCGCGTCAGTTTGGTCAGCATCAGCTCATAGAATGTGGTACTGCGATCGATGCCTTTGACCTGGGTCTGCACCAGTTTGTCCAGGTTGTTGATCGAGGTGTACAGGTTGACCGGCGGGTTCAGCAGCAGCACGCGCTTGAAGTTGAAACTGCGGCGGGTTTCGTCCAGGTGGCTGACGAACGCGGCGTCGAGCGCACCCAGGCTGTAGCCGGTGAGGTAGAAATCGCTGACCGGCAGGCGTGGATGCTGGGCGCGCACGGCCTGCATTACCCGGTACATGTCCTCGGCGTCTTCCCGGCTGACGCCGGGGGTGGCAAAGCGTGACGCGGCGCTCATGAAGTCGTAGCTGGTGGGCGACGACAGTTGCACCACGTGGAAGCCGGCCTGGTAGAACAGCTTTTTCAGGTATTCGTTGATGCTGCTGGTGTACGGTGCGCCGGTGCCGGCAATAATGAAGATAAGCGGCGCTTCGCGGTCTTGGCGGGCCAGGCGGTATTTGAGCTTTTTCACGGCCCAGAAATTGTCGGGCAACGTGAATTCACGCTCGGGGCGCAGGTTGAGGCTGTAGTCCGACTGGGTGATGTCCTCGTCGCTGGGCAGGGTAGGCCGCTGATCCGGCGGCGTGGTGGCGATAGTCGCCTCGAACGGGTTGGTCAAGGGGTAGCCGTAGCTGGCAGCGTCGATATCCCGCGCTGAAGCGGCCACCGCCATGAGCAGGCTACCCAGCAGGGCAGCGAGGCGCAAAGATCGATGCATGTAATCCCCCAAAAGAACGCAAGGTCGAGCAGTGTGCAGGCTAGGACCACAGCCAACCGGGCAAAGTTGCCAGTGGCGGTGGCCTTTGGTGTGCTTGTTATTTGCAACATAGCTGCAGGGTTGTGATTTTGCCTTACAACCGGGCATAAGCGATCATGGATGCTTTCGATTACCGCTATTGGAGAACAGGATGTCTCGTTCAGTGCCGGCTGCGCTGCTCTTGCTGTTTCTGGGGCTGTGGCTCGCTGCCAGTTATGGCGTGCGTTATGGGCTGATGGAGGATGGCCAGTGGGTAGGGCTGTGCACATTGCCTGCGGCGTACTGGCAGTGCGAGGTGCGCTCGCTGCTGGGGCTAGGCATTCACCACCAGGTGCTGGCCTGGGGCGGGCTGGGCCTGGCGCTGCTGTCGCAGTTCGTGCCTGCGCGGGCCGGCTGGTGGCTGGCGGTGTTGGCATTGGTATTCGCGGTGCCGGCGCTGGTGCTGTATACCGCCAGCATTGCCGTGTTTGCGCTGGTGTTGGCGGGGTTGCGCCTGGTCAGGAGACCGCAGCAAGGCTGACAGGGGCGCGAAGCGGCCCCCGGGCATCAAGCCTGGCGCACCCGCAAGCTGCGCCACAATGCGGCTGTCATCAGCACACTCACCACCGCCCAACCCCAGGCCTGCTGGTTTTCCAGCCCTTCCACGAACAACTGCGGCGCCACCCCGGCCCCGACAATGAACGCGAGCAACGCCACCTCCGCCCGCCGCGCGGGCACCGGCCACAGCACATACACCAGCGCCGGCAACGCCAGCGCGGCGCTGGGGAAGCTGCGGTAGCGCGGGTCGAACACCATTGCCAGCATGCTCACCGCCGCGGCAAAGCCCGCCGCCAGCAACAGCCAGCCGGCCCGCGCCTGCAGCCAGGCGAACAAGCGCATGCGCCAACCGGCACGCTGCGCCAACGCCAGCAGCGCATGGGCCAGCACCAGTAGGTTCAGCCCGGCCAGTGCAACGGCCCACAGCCACTCCCCGGCAAAGCGTGCATGGGTGCGCATCAGCTCGCCCCACAGCCCCAGGCAACCCGCGCCAAACGCCGCCAGCAATGGCAACAACAAGGCAGCCTGCGGGCTGGCGGGGCGCCCGGCAAGCAACAACATGCCCGCCATCAACAGTGCACTGGCCAGCAACCACTGCGGCCAGTCCTGCAGGTTGCTGACCGGCCCCTCCAGTATGCCCTTGTCCTGCCGGTCGGCATCGTAAAGCCCCCAGTAACCGCCTACCGCCCCTTCATTGGCACGCTTCCATGGCTGGTCGAACGCTTCGATCAGGTTGTAGTGCCAGCCGTTGCTTTCGGCCAAGGTCACAAAACCACGGATGAAGCGCGCCTCGTTGACGCGGCTTGGTACGGCGGTCTCGCGCTGGCGGCCTTCGCTGGGCCAGCCGGTTTCGCCAATCAGGATGTCCTTGGGCGCAAAGCGCGTGCCGAATACCCGCCGCACATCGGCGACGTGGGCCAGTGCATCGTCAATGCCGCGCGGGTCGTCTTCCCAGTAGGGCAGCAGGTGTATGGTCAAAAAATCCACCGCCGGCGCCACCTGCGGGTGCTGCAGCCAGAACTCCCACACATCCGCGTAGGTCACGGGCACCTTGACCTGGCTTTTCACCCGGACGATCAGCTTGGCCAGGTGCGCGCCGGTAACTTCTTTGCGCAGCAATGTCTCGTTGCCCACGATTACCGCGCTGACCACATCGGGGTTGGCGTTGGCGGTGGCGATCAGCAAGTCGATTTCCCGGTCGGTGTCGGCCGGGTGAGCGTTCACCCAGGCGCCCAGCATCACTTTCAGCCCATGCTTGCGGGCCAGCGCCGGGATGGCCTCAAGGCCGGTCATGGAATAGGTGCGGATGCACTGGAAACGCTCAGCCAGCAAGGCAAGGTCAGCGTCCATCCGTGCCGGGCGCAGGCGAAACGGCTGGTCATACGGCGACTGGTCCTTGTCGAACGGCGTGTACGACGCGCATTGCAACTTGTGCGTCGGGCTGGCCGCATCGGGCAGGTGCACCGGCTTGCCAAGCCCGTACCAGAGCCCGGCGAGCCCGGCCAGGGCCAGCAGGCAGGCAAGCAGGTAAAGCGGCAGCAACAGGCGGGCAGAACTGGGCATCGGGCGGTCCATCGTCAGGCGCAAAAGGGTAGATAGTAGCCCGGCGCCAAAGCTTTGGCATGCAAGGATCGCGCAGGCGGGTGTAGGCCAATGACGCTAATGGCACAGTGCTGTCGCATATGGGGCGGGTGCAGGTCGCTGCTGGATCAGGTCGACCTGTATTGCAGGCAGATGATGCAATCTCCAAGACCTGACGAGGGGATGCTTTGATGGCGACTTTGAAAAAAATGCGACGGTTCCTGGGTGTGGGCACCGCCCTGGTAATGGCCATGGGCGCTGCACAGGCAATGGCTAAAGAAGTAAGCATTGGTTACGTGGATGGTTGGGCCGACAGCGTGGCGACCACCAACGTGGCCGCCGAAGTGATCAAGCAAAAACTCGGCTACGACGTGAAGTTGCAGGCTGTGGCCACAGGGATCATGTGGCAGGGTGTGGCAACCGGCAAGCTCGATGCCATGTTGTCCGCCTGGTTGCCGGTGACGCATGGTGAGTACTGGGCCAAGAACAAGGACAACGTGGTCGACTATGGCGCCAACTTCAAGGACGCCAAGATCGGCCTGATCGTCCCCGAGTACGTCAAGGCGGCGAGCATCGCCGACCTCAAGACCGATAGTAGCTTCAAGCAGAAGATTGTTGGCATCGACGCGGGCTCCGGCGTGATGCTCAAGACCGACCAGGCGATCAAGGACTACGACCTGACGGGTTACAAGCTGCAGGCCAGCTCGGGCGCGGCGATGACTGCGGAACTGGGCCGTGCCTATGCCAAGCAGCAGTCGATTGCAGTGACCGGCTGGGTCCCGCACTGGATGTTCGCCAAGTGGAAACTCAAGTTCCTCGAAGACCCGAAAGGCGTGTATGGCGCGGCAGAAACCGTGAACAGCATCGGCAGCAAGGAACTGGCTACCAAGGCACCAGAAGTGGCGGAGTTCCTGAAGAAGTTCAGTTGGAAGTCCAAGGACGAGATTGGCGAGGTGATGCTGGCGATTCAGGAAGGGGCCAAGCCTGAAGCGGCGGCCAAGGATTGGGTGGCCAAGCACCCTGATCGCGTGAAGGAGTGGACGGGTAAGTAGCGTTTGCCGTTGCTTTTTTAGCGCCAGTTAGATCGAGCGCCGCCCGCGCGGCGCTCGTTTTATGCCCGACCGCTAAACCGAAGCCGGTCCCATTCCAGCCCTGCCCCCATCTTTTCTTTGTTACGCAACCGGTAAAACACCGTTGCATCTAAGACTAAGGTCGTCTGGTTGCCGTCCAACAGCCGCATAAAGTAAGGGCGTGGGTTTCACCCCTACCTGTGCTGCTAGGACAAAAACAATGAACGACAGCATTTACCTCTCGATACAAAACAGCCCCCGTTTCAAGGAGCTGGTCACCAAACGCGAACGGTTCGCCTGGGTTCTCTCGGCGATCATGCTCGGCCTGTACTGCGGTTTCATCCTCCTGATCGCCTACGGTCCTCATCTGCTGGGCGCCAAGCTCAGCCCTGAGTCGTCGATCACCTGGGGCATTCCCCTGGGCGTCGGCCTGATCGTTTCGGCATTTGTCCTGACCGCCATCTACGTACGCCGCGCCAACGGCGAATTCGATGAGCTGAACAAGGCCATCCTCAAGGAGGCGCAACAATGATTCGTCACGCCAAAGCCCTGGCCGTCCTGGCCTGCGGAGCCTTTGCACCCGCCGTGTGGGCAGCCGATGCCCTGACCGGCGAGGTGCAGAAACAGCCGCTGAACGTTGCCGCGATTGCCATGTTCGTGGCCTTCGTCGCCTTCACCCTCGGTATTACCTACTGGGCCTCCAAACGCAACAAGTCGGCGGCGGACTACTATGCTGCCGGTGGCAAGATCACCGGCTTCCAGAACGGCCTGGCGATTGCCGGCGACTACATGTCGGCTGCCTCCTTCCTGGGTATTTCCGCCCTGGTGTTCACCTCTGGCTACGATGGCCTGATCTACTCGATCGGCTTTTTGGTCGGCTGGCCCATCATTCTCTTCCTGATTGCCGAGCGCCTGCGTAACCTCGGCAAGTACACCTTTGCCGACGTGGCCTCGTACCGCCTTGGGCAGAAGGAAATCCGTACCCTGTCGGCCTCCGGTTCGCTGGTGGTGGTGGCGTTCTACCTGATCGCGCAGATGGTCGGTGCCGGCAAGCTGATCGAACTGTTGTTCGGCCTGGACTACCACGTCGCGGTGATCCTGGTGGGGATCCTGATGTGCCTGTATGTGCTGTTCGGCGGCATGCTGGCCACCACCTGGGTACAAATCATCAAGGCCGTGCTGCTGCTGTCCGGTGCCAGCTTCATGGCGCTGATGGTGATGAAGCACGTAGGCTTCGACTTCAACACCCTCTTCTCGGAAGCGATCAAGGTGCACAGCAAGGGTGAGGCGATCATGAGCCCGGGTGGCCTGGTCAAGGACCCGATCTCGGCCTTCTCGCTGGGCCTGGCGCTGATGTTCGGTACCGCCGGCCTGCCGCACATCCTGATGCGCTTCTTTACCGTCAGTGATGCCAAGGAAGCCCGCAAGAGCGTGCTTTACGCTACCGGCTTCATCGGTTACTTCTACATTCTCACCTTCATCATCGGCTTTGGCGCGATCCTGCTGGTCAGCACCAACCCGGACTTCAAGGACGCCGCCGGCGCCCTGTTGGGCGGCAACAACATGGCCGCGGTTCACCTGGCCGATGCCGTGGGTGGCAGCATCTTCCTCGGCTTCATTTCGGCAGTGGCCTTTGCCACCATCCTGGCAGTGGTTGCCGGCCTGACCCTGGCCGGTGCCTCGGCGGTGTCCCACGACCTGTACGCCAGCGTATGGCGCAAGGGCAAGGCCAACGACAAGGACGAAATCCGCGTGTCGAAGATCACCACCATCGCCCTGGGCGTGCTGGCGATCGGCCTGGGCATCCTGTTCGAGAAACAGAACATCGCCTTCATGGTTGGCCTGGCGTTCTCCATTGCCGCCAGCTGCAACTTCCCGGTACTGCTGCTTTCGATGTACTGGAAGAAGCTGACCACCCGCGGCGCCATGATCGGCGGCTGGCTGGGCCTGGTGAGTGCGGTGACGCTGATGATCCTCGGCCCGACCATCTGGGTGCAGATCCTCGGCCACGAAAAACCGATCTACCCGTACGAGTACCCGGCGCTGTTCTCGATGGCTATTGCCTTCGTCAGCATCTGGTTCTTCTCGGTCACCGACAAGTCCAAGGCGGCTGACGACGAGCGTGCGCTGTTCTACCCGCAGTTCGTGCGTTCGCAGACTGGCCTGGGTGCCAGCGGGGCGGTTTCCCACTGATGCTGTAGCAGCCCCCCTGAAATGCAGAACGCCCCGCTTGCCGGGGCGTTCTGCATTTCAGGAGGGCTGCTGATAACAAAGGCCCAGTAGCCCCCAAGCTCAGGCGGACAGGCTCATATCATGCCCAATAACAACAGCACCAGCAGAATCACCAGCACGGCGCCAACGATGCCAGACGGGCCATAGCCCCAGCTGCGCGAGTGCGGGAAGACCGGTAAGCCACCAATCAGCAACAGGATCAGGATGATGATGAGAATCGTGGTCATGACGGAGTCCTTGCGTAGTTGAGGGTAAAGGGCCTCGGATTGCTGGCCTCTTGTAAAGTCGGACTGTTGCCGCTTGGCAAAGATTCCATTTGAGTATTGCCGGTATGGGATTCTTCGCCGCGCCGGGCCGGTACTGACCACACAGTCATGCCCGCCCATTCACTAGCCTGATGAACCCTGCCTGCCCACTCGGCCTTGTTTAGACTCGTTGCACCCTCACCAGAACAAGGCCAGCCACCATGCAAAACCGCATCATGATCACTGGCGCCGGGTCCGGCCTCGGTCGCGAGATCGCCCTGCGCTGGGCGCGTGAGGGCTGGCGCGTGGCGCTGGCCGATGTCAACGAAGCCGGCCTGCGCGAAACCCTGGAGCTGGTCCGCGCTGCCGGCGGCGACGGCTTCTTCCAGCGCTGCGACGTCCGCGATTACAGCCAGCTGACGGCCATGGCCCAGGCCTGCACCGAGCAGCTCGGCGGCATCGATGTGATCGTCAACAACGCAGGTGTCGCTTCGGGCGGCTTCTTCGCTGAACTGTCGCTGGAAGACTGGGACTGGCAGATTGCGGTCAACCTGATGGGGGTGGTCAAAGGCTGCAAGGCCTTCCTGCCGCTGCTGGAGCGCAGCAAGGGACGCATCATCAATATCGCCTCGATGGCCGCGTTGATGCAGGGCCCGGGCATGAGCAACTACAACGTGGCCAAGGCCGGTGTACTGGCTTTGTCAGAGAGCCTGCTGGTGGAGTTGCGCCAACTGGAGGTGGCGGTGCACGTGGTGTGCCCGTCGTTCTTTCAGACCAACCTGCTGGACTCGTTCCGCGGGCCCAACCCGGCAATGAAAGCGCAAGTGGGCAAGCTGCTGGAAGGCTCGCCGATCAGTGCGTCGGACATAGCTGACTACATGCATCAGCAGGTGGCCGCTGGCGAGTTCCTGATCCTGCCCCACGAAGCCGGGCGCGAAGCTTGGGCGTTGAAGCGGCAGGCGCCTGAGCGGCTGTATGAAGAAATGGCGGAAATGGCGGTAAAAATGCGCGCCAGAGGGCATTCGAAGTGAATGGTCTGTAGGGGAAATTACCCGCGAATGTAGGGTGCTTCTGATTTGCTGTGGAGCTATTGAGTAGGTGAATGCCCGCGATGCACGCTCCGTTTTTCCCTTTCGCTGGAGGAGCGGAACATGCTGGTAATAGGACGCGAAGTGGGGGAGGTCATCGTGATTGGCGATGACATCCGGATCATGGTGGTAGAAACGCGTGACGGGGTGGTGCGCTTCGGGATCGACGCCCCGAAGGCGGTGTCAGTGCATCGTGCCGAGGTCTACAGGCGCATCAAGGAGGCAGGTCAGCGTAAAGCCCGCAGGGCTTGAGGTTGCCAGTGCTGAGCTCATCGCGGGCTTGGCGTGCTAATCGAGCAGCTCGCGGGGCACATCATGCTTGGCCAGCAATTGGCACTGCTGGCTTTCCGGGTCGAACAGGATAAACGCCTGGCCTTTGGCCAACGCCTGGCGTACCCGAAGCACACGGGTTTCCAGCGGGGTGTCGTCGCCATTGTCGGTGCCATCGCGGGTGACGAAGTCCTCAATCAGGCGGGTCAAGGTTTCGGCTTGCAGTTGCTCGTAGGGGATCAGCATGGTGGGCAGGTTCTGAAGTAAGTGTGGGCAATGCTACGCGAAACGTTCGGGCATTTGGGGCTGCAAAGCAGCCCCCAGGCCATCAGCCTTTATTGCCAACCAGGCTGTCCACTGCCGGCACCCGCGTGTCGCTCTCCATCTGCGCATCGTGCTCCAGCTGGTGGCTGAACCTTTCAAGCGAGGCATTGGCCGGCTGCGAGTCGCTGGCAAACACGGGCGGGCTCAACAGGTACGCCGACAGCAGCCGGCTCAACGCCGCAAGGCTGTCGATGTGCGTGCGTTCGTAGCCATGGGTGGCATCGCAACCAAACGCCACCAGCGCGGTACGAATGTCATGCCCCGCCGTTACCGCCGAATGGGCATCGCTGAAGTAATAGCGGAACAGGTCGCGCCGTACCGGCAGGTCGTGGTCGCCGGCCAGTTTCAGCAAATGCCGGGACAGGTGGTAGTCATAGGGCCCCGAAGAGTCTTGCATGGCCACGCTGACCGCATGCTCGCTGGAGGCCTGCCCAGGTGCCACCGGGGCGATGTCGATACCAACGAATTCGCTGACATCCCAGGGCAGGGCACCCGCGGCACCCGAGCCGGTCTCTTCGGTAATGGTGAACAGCGGGTGGCAATCGATCAACGGTTGTTGGCCGCTTTCCACCACCGCCTTCAGCGCCGCCAGCAACGCTGCTACGCCGGCCTTGTCATCCAGGTGGCGGGCGCTTATGTGGCCGCTTTCGGTGAACTCGGGCAGCGGGTCGAAGGCGACGAAGTCACCAATGCTCACGCCCAGCGCCTCGCAGTCGGCCCGGGTGGCGCAGTAGGCGTCCAGGCGCAGCTCCACGTGGTCCCAGCTGACCGGCATCTGGTCGATGGCAGTGTTGAAGGCATGCCCGCTGGCCATCAACGGCAGCACGCTGCCGCGCACGACCCCCGTGTCGGTGAACACGCTGACCCGGCTGCCTTCGGCGAAGCGGCTGGACCAGCAGCCGACCGGCGCCAGGGCCAGGCGCCCGTTGTCCTGCAGTTGGCGCACGCTGGCGCCGATGGTATCCAGATGGGCCGATACGGCCCGGTCGGGGGATGACTGCCGCCCCTTGAGGGTGGCGCGTATGGTGCCGCGACGGGTCAACTCGAAGGGTATACCCAGTTCGTCCAGGCGTTCGGCCACGTAGCGCACGATGGTGTCGGTGAAACCGGTGGGGCTGGGGATGGCGAGCATCTCCAGCAGCACTCGTTTGAGGTAGTCGAGATCGGGCTCGGGGTAGTGCTCAGACATATGTACTCCTTCATCGGCCTCTTCGCGGGGCAAGCCCGCTCCCACAGGTCCACGGTGGCTCTCAAGTCCAGCACTGACCTGTGGGAACGGGCTTGCCCCGCGAAGACGCCGTCATTGATTCACGCCAAGGCCCGGCTATGCGGAAACAGCAGGTCGATAAAGCGCTCGGCGGTTGGCTGCGGTTCATGGTTGGCCAACCCGGCACGTTCGTTGGCCTCGATGATCACGTATTCAGGCTGCCCGGCATCACGCACCATGAAGTCCAGCCCAACCACCGGAATCTCCAGCGCCCGTGCAGCGCGCACGGCAGCGTCGGCCAGCACCGGGTGCAGGCGTTCGGTCACATCTTCCAGGGTGCCGCCGGTGTGCAGGTTGGCGGTGCGCCGTACCGCCAGGCGCTGCCCGGCTGGCAATACATCGTCATAGGCAAAGCCCGCTGCACGCACTGTGCGCTCGGTTTCGCCGTCCAGCGGAATGCGGCTTTCGCCACCGGTGGCGGCCTGGCGGCGACGGCTCTGGGCTTCGATCAGCTGGCGGATGCTGTGCTTGCCGTCACCCAGCACCTGGGCAGGGTGGCGAACGGCCGCGGCCACCACCTCGTAGCCGATTACCACGATGCGCAGGTCGAACCCGGCATGGAAGCTCTCCAGCAGTACGCGGCTGTCGAACTGGCGGGCGTGCTCAACGGCGCGGGTGATCTCGTCAATGCAGGTCAGGTTCACCGCCACGCCTTGGCCTTGCTCGCCATCGACCGGTTTGACCACCACCGCGCCATGCTCGTCGAGAAACGCCAGGTTGTCGTCTGCATTGCCGGCCAGCTGCTGCGCTGGCACCTGTAGCCCGGCGTTGTGCAGGGCATGCTGGGTCAGGCGTTTGTCCTGGCACAGGGTCATGGTCACGGCACTGGTCAGGTCGCTGAGCGATTCACGGCAGCGAATGCGGCGCCCGCCAAGGCTCAGGGTGAACAGGCCGCCAGCGGCGTCATCCACCTGCACGTCGATGCCCCGGCGCAGGGCCTCATCGACGATGATGCGGGCGTAGGGGTTCAGCTCGGCCTCAGGGCCCGGGCCCAGGAACAGCTGCTGGTTGATGCCGTTCTTGCGTTTGACCGCAAAGGTGGGCAGGTTGCGAAAACCCAGCTTCTGGTACAGGCGCTTGGCGTGGCGGTTGTCGTGCAAGACCGACAGGTCGAGGTAGGCCAGGCCACGGCTCATGAAGTGCTCGATCAGGTGGCGCACCAGCACCTCGCCTACGCCGGGGCGGGTGCAGTGCGGGTCTACAGCCAGGCACCACAGGCTGCTGCCGTGTTCCGGGTCGTCGAACGCCTTGGCATGGTTCAGGCCCATGACGCTGCCAATCACTGCGCCACTGTCTTCGTCCTCGGCCAGCCAGTACACCGGGCCGCCCAGGTGCCTGGGGGTAAGCAGGTCTGGGTCTACCGGCAGCATGCTGCGTGCCTGATACAGGGTGTTGATGGCCTGCCAGTCGGCCGGGTTTTGCGCCCGGCGCACGCGAAAGCCGCGGAACACCCGCTGCGCCGGCCGGTAGTCGGTAAACCACAGGCGCAGGGTGTCGGACGGGTCAAGGAACAGCTGCTGAGGGGCCTGGGCCAGCAACTGCTGCGGCGCGGCCACGTACAGGGCGATGTCGCGCTCGCCAGGGCGTTCGTCCAGCAGCTCTTCGGCCAGGCTGACCGGGTCGGGGTAGGTATGGCCGATCAGCAATCGACCCCAGCCACAGTGCACCGCGCGAGGCTGGTCATGGGGCTGGCTGCCATCGCCGGCCAGGCGCGCCTGCAGGCGCTCGTAGGACGGCGCCTGGCCGCGCAACAGACGCTGGCCGTAAGCGATTTCATGGGCTTTCATGGGTTAGATTCCTTGTTCGCTCAACCACAGGTTCAGCGCTGCCAGCTGCCACAGCTTGGAGCCGCGCAGTGGGGTGAGCTGGCCGTGTGGGTTGCTCAGCAGGCGGTCGAGCATGGCCGGGTTGAACAGCCCACGGTCCTGGCTGGGGTCGGTCAGCAGCTCACGCACCCAGCCCAGGGTGGCGCCTTCCAGGTGCTTCAGGCCCGGTACCGGGAAGTAGCCCTTCTTGCGGTCAATCACCTCATGGGGAATTACCCGTCGTGCTGCCTGCTTGAGCACCTGCTTGCCGCCATCGGGCAGCTTGAAGCGCGCCGGGATACGTGCCGACAGTTCCACCAGGCGGTAGTCGAGGAACGGTGTGCGCGCCTCCAGGCCCCAGGCCATGGTCATGTTGTCCACACGCTTGACCGGGTCGTCCACCAGCATCACCGTGCTGTCCAGCCGCAGGGCCTTGTCCACTGCGTCGCGGGCACCGGGGCGGGCGAAGTGCTCGCGCACAAAGTCGCCGGCGGCGTCGGTGTCCAGCAGCCAGGGCGCCTGCACGGTGTCGCGGTACTCGGCATGGCTGCGGTCGAAGAACGCGTCGCGGTAAGCCGCAAAGGCGTCATCGGCGCCGTCCACCTGCGGGTACCAGTGATAACCGGCAAACAGCTCGTCGGCGCCCTGGCCGCTTTGCACGCCCTTGCAGTGCTTGGCCACTTCCCGCGACAGCAGGTAGAAGGCGATGCAGTCGTGGCTGACCATCGGCTCGCTCATGGCGCGGAATGCAGCCGGCAACTGGTCGATGATCTCGTGTTCGGCAATGCGCAACTGGTGGTGGCGGGTACCGTAGTGTTTGGCGATCAGGTCGGAATACTGGAACTCATCGCCACGTTCGCCACCGGCATCTTCGAACCCGATGGAGAATGTCGACAGGTCGTCCACGCCGACTTCGCGCAGCAGCCCGACCAGCAGGCTGGAGTCGACACCGCCGGACAGCAGCACGCCGACGTCCACTGCAGCACGTTGGCGAATGGCCACGGCGTCGCGGGTGGCGTCGAGCACGCGGGTGGTCCAGCCTTCCAGATCAAGCTCACGCTCATCCGGGTTGGCACCGTATTTCAGCTGCCACCAGGTCTGGCGTTCCACTTCGCCATGGCGGTCGACGCGCATCCAGGTGCCGGGTTCAAGCTTCTGCACGTTGGCCAGCAGCGTGCGCGGCGCGGGTACCACGGCGTGGAAGTTCAGGTAATGGTTGAGCGCCACCGGGTCGAGCATCGGGTCGATATCGCCACCCTTTAGCAGCGCTGGCAAGGTCGAGGCAAAACGCAGGCGCTCGCCGTTGCGCGACAGGTACAGGGGCTTGACGCCCAGGCGGTCGCGGGCCAGGAACAGGCGCTGGTTGTCGCGCTCCCAGATGGCCAGGGCGAACATGCCGTTGAGCTTGGGCAGCAAGGCTGCGCCCCAGGCGTGATAGCCCTTGAGCAGTACTTCGGTGTCGCCGTCGGACCAGAAGCTGTAGCCCAGGTCCTGCAGCTCCTGGCGCAGTTCGGGGAAGTTGTAGATGGCACCGTTGAAGGCCAGTGACAGGCCCAAGGTGTTGTCGACCATCGGTTGCGCCGAGCCGTCGGACAAGTCCATGATTTTCAGGCGTCGGTGGCCGAGGGCGATCGGGCCTTGGCTATGGAAGCCCCACGCATCCGGGCCGCGAGGCGCCAGGTGATGGGTGATGCGCTCTACCGCAGCCAGGTCGGCTGGGCGAGGGGCTTGGTCGAGGGGGGTGAAACGCAACTCTCCTGCTAATCCGCACATAAGTCCTTACCGGTTTTTCCGTTGGGGAGGGGGCGCCCAGGATTAGGGCACCTTAAGGAACTGACCGGCGTGCTTTTTGAGAGTTTTAGAACGATTTGTTATATGGGGCCGCTGTGCGGCCCAATCGCCGGCGGCCCCCGGCCGATTACTTCCCCCGAATCAGCTTACGCAAGGCAAACCGGTTCGGATGACACGCCTCTGCCACTGCCCGGGGCAACGGCAGCGGCTCCCCACATACCCAGGCCGCCACCAGCTCGCCACTCAGTGGCGCCGTGATCAACCCGCGCGACCCATGCCCGCTGTTCACATACAACCCATCCAGCCAAGGGCAGGCCACATCCGGCACCTGCCGCGCATCCCGGCTCAGCACCGCATAGGTTTCGGCAAATGCCTGTCCATCCGCTACCGGCCCCACGATCGGCAGGTAGTCCGGGCTGGTACAACGGAACGCCGCGCGCCCCTGCAACTGCTCAGGGGCCAACCCAACTGTGCCCAGGCGCTGCGCCAGGTCGAGGGAAATCTCGTTCAGCAACGCCAGGTTGCCCTGGTGCTCGGCCACCGTCGGCGCCAAGTCTTCGCTGTGGAAGTCAAAGCTCGCGCCCAGGGTATGTTCATCCTCGCGTGGCGGCGCCACGTAGCCCTCCGCGCACACCACGGTGCGCAGTGCCCGGCTGCTGGCGGTGGCCGGCAAGCGGGTGATCTGCCCCCGGATGCGCTTGAGCGGCAGCTGCGCGCAAGGCTCGAAGCGCTTTACCTCGGCGGCACTGGCCAGAATCACCACGGGCGCGCTGGCGATCAGACGGTCACCCGCCCAAGCCTGCCACTGCTGGTCGACCTTGCGCAGCTCGAGCACTTCCTGATGGGTGACCAGTCGAATCCCTGGGTGCTGCAGTTGCTCCTGGCACAACGCAGGTGGGTGCACCCAGCCGCCTTCGGGGTAGAACAACCCCCCGGCCGGTAACGCCACCCCGGCGACGGCTTCGGCCTCCGTGCGCGGGAGTGCGTGCAGCAGGTTGTGGTCGAAGGCGGCGGCCAGCTTGCCCTGGCGCTCAGCTTCCTTGCTGTCGAAGGCCAGTTGCAGCACCCCGCAAGCATCCCAGTCGCGGCCACGCTGCAGGCGTTCAAGCTGGCGCCGGGTGTAGCCGAAACCGGACAGGATCACCTGCGACAGCGCAGTGCCATGGGCAGACAGCTTGAGGTACAGCACCCCTTGCGGGTTGCCTGAAGCTTCCTGTGCCGGGGCACCGTGCCGCTCCACCACGGTCACCTGCCAGCCGCGTCGGGCCAGGCTGGCGGCCGTTGTGCTGCCGGCGAGCCCGGCACCGATCACCAGCGCCTCGCGCGGTCCCTGCGTAACGGCGGGACGCGCGTACCAAGGTGCCCCTGGGCTGGGCTGGGGGCCGACGTAGGCGCCGCTCATCACTTCCCACTTCTTGCCGATGCCCGGCACCTTCTTCATGGCGAAACCGGCGTCGACCAGGCTGCGGCGGACCCAGCCGGTGGTGGTGAAGGTGCCCAGCACAGTGCCCGGCTGCGACAACCGCGCCAGTTGCGCGAACAGTTCCGGGGTCCACATCTCGGGGTTTTTGGCAGGGGCGAAGCCATCGAGGAACCACACATCGACCTGCGCATCGAGTTGCGGCAGTTGCTCAAGTACGTCGCCGATCAGCAAGGTCAGGGTGACCCGGCCATCGGCGAAGGTGAACTGCTGAAAGCCCGGGTGCACTGCCACATATTGCGCCAGCAATGGCTCTGTGTAGGCGGCAAGCTCCGGCCAAAGGCGCACTGCCCGGGCCATGTCTTCGTGCCCGAGAGGGTATTTCTCGACACTGACGAAGTGCAGGCGGGCGTCGCGGTGCGCGTGCTGGTCAAACAGCTGCCAGGCGCAGAAAAAATTCATGCCGGTGCCAAAACCGGTTTCGCCGATCACCTTGCAGGCATGCGGCGCCAGGTTGGCAAAGCGCTCGGCCAGGCGGGTCTGGCCCAGGAACACATGCTTGGTTTCTTCGATGCCTTCGTTGACCGCGAAATAGACGTCGTCATATTGCCGCGAGTGGGGGCGGCCCTGGTCGTCCCAGTCGATTTGTGCGTGCTGGAGGAGGGTGGACATGGTTGGCTCGGTTGCAGCGGATGGCGGGATTTTATGCCATACCCGCTACCTGTGGGAGCGCGTTCACTCGCGAAGAGGTCAGTACAGGCAGAAATGAAATCCGCTAGTCTTGCTTATCCATTGAAGGAGCCAGTGCATGTTCGAATCCGCCGAAATCGGCCACAGCATCGACAAGGAGGCTTACGACGCCGAGGTACCCGCTTTGCGCGAGGCCCTGCTCGAAGCCCAGTACGAACTCAAGCAGCAGGCGCGCTTCCCGGTGATCGTGCTGATCAACGGCATCGAAGGCGCCGGCAAGGGTGAGACGGTAAAACTGCTCAACGAGTGGATGGACCCGCGCATGATCGACGTGCTCACCTTCGACCAGCAGACCGACGAAGAGCTGGCCCGCCCGCCCGCCTGGCGCTACTGGCGGGCTTTGCCACCCAAAGGGCGGATGGGCGTGTTCTTTGGCAACTGGTACAGCCAGATGCTGCAGGGGCGGGTGCACGGGGTGTTCAAGGATGCCGTGCTTGATCAGGCCATCATGGGCGCCGAGCGCCTGGAGCAGATGCTGTGCGATGAAGGTGCACTGATCATCAAGTTCTGGTTCCACCTGTCCAAGAAGCAGATGAAGGCCCGGTTGAAGTCGCTCAAGGACGACCCGCTGCACAGCTGGAAGATCAGCCCGCTGGACTGGCAGCAGTCGCAAACCTACGACCGCTTCGTGCGCTTTGGCGAGCGCGTACTGCGCCGCACCAGCCGCGATTATGCGCCGTGGCATATCGTTGAAGGCGTAGACCCGAACTACCGCAGCCTGGCGGTGGGGCGTATCTTGCTGGACAGCCTGCAAGCCGCGCTGGCCAACAACCCCAAGGGCAAGCACCAGGGCAACGTGGCACCGCTGGGCCGCAGTATCGACCAGCGCAGCCTGCTCGGCGCCCTGGACATGACGTTGCGCCTGGACAAGGCTGACTATCAGGAGCAGTTGGTCACCGAACAGGCCCGCCTGGCCGGCCTGCTGCGCGACAAGCGCATGCGCCGGCACGCCCTGGTGGCGGTGTTCGAAGGCAACGATGCTGCCGGCAAGGGCAGTGCCATCCGCCGCGTGGCGGCGGCGCTGGACCCGCGCCAGTACCGCATCGTGCCGATTGCCGCGCCCACCGAGGAAGAGCGCGCGCAGCCCTACCTGTGGCGGTTCTGGCGGCATATTCCGGCACGCGGCAAGTTCACCATCTTCGATCGCTCCTGGTATGGCCGGGTGCTGGTGGAACGGGTCGAAGGCTTTTGCAGCCCGGCGGACTGGATGCGCGCTTACAGTGAGATCAACGACTTTGAAGAACAGTTGGTGAATGCCGGCGTGGTGGTGGTGAAGTTCTGGCTGGCGATCGACCAGCAGACCCAGCTGGAGCGCTTTCAGGAGCGTGAGCAAATCCCGTTCAAGCGCTACAAGATCACCGAGGACGATTGGCGCAACCGCGACAAGTGGGACGACTACACCCAGGCGGTGGGCGATATGGTCGACCGGACCAGCAGCGAAATTGCGCCCTGGACGCTGGTGGAGGCCAACGACAAGCGCTGGGCGCGAGTGAAGGTGCTGCGCACTATCAATGAGGCGCTGGAGGCGGCGTTTGCCAAGCACAAGAAATAGACCGGGTGCTGATCTTGGGATTTTTTGCGCCCGTGACATCGAGCGCCGCGCGGGCGGCGCTTGATGTCACGGGCGCAAAAGCTCGCAAGCCCCAGCCATGCCCCAAAAGAATGACCTGATGAATTCTTTTCTCGGCACACTTCCCCGTCACTGCCCTCCAAGCCCGTAGAATTCAACCACCCCCACCACGGGCTTGACCGAGGACACTATGCACACCACTTCCGGCCGCTGGAGCTATGGCCTGTTCCTGGCACTTCTGACCGCGCTGCTCTGGGGCATCTTGCCGATCAAGCTCAAGCAGGTACTGCAGGTGGTCGACCCGATCACCGTCACCTGGTACCGCCTGCTGGTTTCAGGTGGCCTGCTGTTTGCCTGGCTGGCAGCCCAACAGCGCTTGCCCTCGTTCACGCGCCTGGCCCCCAGGGGCAAAGGCCTGGTAGTGGTGGCTGTGCTTGGCCTGATGGGCAACTACGTGCTGTACCTGATCGGCCTCAACCTGCTCAGCCCCGGTACCGCGCAACTGGTGGTGCAGGTCGGCCCGGTGCTGTTGCTGGTGGCCAGCGTGTTTGTGTTCCGTGAGCGCTTCAGCCTGGGGCAGGGGGTGGGCCTGCTGATTCTGCTGGCGGGTTTTGGGCTGTTCTTCAACCAGCGCCTCGAAGAGCTGCTGACCTCACTGGGTACCTACACCACCGGCGTGCTGACCATTCTGCTGGCCACCAGCATCTGGGTGTTCTATGCCCTCAGCCAGAAGCAACTGTTGACCGTGTGGCATTCACAGCAGGTGATGATGGTGATTTACCTCAGTTGCGCTGCGCTGCTCACGCCTTGGGTACACCCACTGGAGGCGTTGCAGCTGACCCCGGTGCAGGGCTGGCTGTTGCTGGCCTGTTGCCTGAATACGCTGGTGGCCTACGGCGCGTTCGCCGAGGCGCTGGCGCACTGGGAGGCGTCGCGGGTCAGTGCCACCCTGGCGCTGACCCCGCTGGTGACGTTCGTTGCGGTGGCGGTGGCGGCACGGGTGTGGCCGGAGTACGTGCAGGCCGAAGACATCAATGCCCTGGGCTATGTAGGGGCGGTGACCGTGGTGTGCGGCTCGGCGCTGGTGGCGCTGGGGCCATCGCTGGTGGCCAGTTGGCGTGCCCGCAAGGCGCGATTGGCCCAGTTTCACTGAGCGTTTTGTGGGAGCGGGCTTGCCCCGCGAACACCGGCGAAGCCGGTGCCTTGCACCGCGCGGTCCCTTTCGCGGGGCAAGCCCGCTCCCACAGGTTCACCACGGGGCTGAATGTTGTGCTACCCCTGTGGGAGCGGGTTTACCCGCGAAGGGGCCAGCACAGGCTATAGATGACTCAGCCCTTGCCACCCGGTGCCAGCATGTTCTCCGGCCGTACCCATTGGTCGAACTGCTCATTGGTCAGGTACTTCAGCTCCAGTGCAGCCTCGCGCAGGGTCTTGCCCTCGCTATAAGCCTTCTTGGCAATTTCCGCCGCCTTGTCGTAGCCAATATGCGGGTTCAATGCCGTTACCAGCATCAAGCCACGCTCCAGGTGCGCGGCCATCTGCTCGGCATCGGGCTCGATGCCCGCCACGCAGTGCAGCTGGAAGTTGCGGCAGCCATCGGCCAGCAGTTCGATCGACTGCAACAGGTTGTGGATGATCACCGGTTTGAACACGTTCAGCTGCAAATGCCCCTGACTGGCGGCAAAACCGATGGCCGCGTCGTTGCCCAACACCTGGCAGGCCAGCATCGACAGCGCCTCGCACTGCGTCGGGTTGACCTTGCCTGGCATGATCGAGCTGCCCGGTTCGTTGGCTGGCAGGCGCACTTCGGCCAAACCGGCGCGCGGGCCGGAGCCCAGCAAACGCAGGTCGTTGGCGATTTTCATCAGCGCCACGGCCAGGGTTTTCAGGGCGCCCGCCAGGCTGGTGAGTGGTTCGTGGCCGGCGAGGGCGGCGAACTTGTTCGGCGCCGTGACAAAGGGTAGCCCGGACAGCGCCGCCAGCTCGGCGGCGATGGCTTCGGCAAAACCGTGCGGGGCATTCAGCCCGGTACCTACGGCGGTGCCGCCCTGGGCCAGTTCGCACACTGCCGGCAGGGTGGCGCGGATGGCGCGCTGGGCATAGTCGAGCTGGGCGACGAAGGCAGACACCTCCTGGCCGAAGGTAATCGGTGTGGCGTCCATCATGTGGGTGCGGCCAGTCTTTACCAGCTTTTGGTGGCGCCCCGACAGCTCGGCCAGCCCCGACGACAGTTCGGCGATGGCGGGCAACAGGTGCGCGTGCACCGCCTGCGCAGCAGCAATGTGCATGGCAGTCGGGAAGCAATCGTTGGAACTTTGCGAGCGATTGACATGATCGTTGGGGTGTACTGGCGCTTTGCCGCCGCGGCCTTTGCCGGCCAGTTCGTTGGCGCGCCCGGCGATCACTTCGTTGACGTTCATGTTGCTTTGCGTGCCGCTGCCGGTCTGCCAGACGACCAACGGGAACTGGTCGTCGTGCTGGCCACCCAGCACTTCGTCGGCGGCTTGTTCGATCAGCCGCGCGATGTCGGCCGGCAGGTCGCCGTTGCGGTCGTTGACGCGTGCCGCGGCCTTCTTGATCAGCGCCAGGGCGTGCAGCACCGCGATGGGCATGCGCTCCTTGCCAATGGCGAAGTTGATCAGCGAGCGCTGGGTTTGCGCACCCCAGTAGGCGCCTTCAGGAACTTCGACCGGGCCCAGGCTGTCTGTCTCGATACGGCTCATTCTGTACTCACTCCTGTGTAGTTCGAAATCGCAGTTTAGGCCTTGATTCGACCGAGCGGTTCCGTCGCTCGTCGTGCCACTTGAGCACATCGCCACCACGGCGCAGAATGCTCTACTCTGAGGTACCCGCCTCCCTCTCCTTGAAGGAAATGCAATGACCCGTCTCCGTGTCCTTTGTGCCGCCGTTGCCCTGGCTTGCGCCAGCGGCCAGGTGCTCGCTGCCACCGCCAGCCATAACGCTGCTGCCGAGAAATTCCTGACCCTGGCCAACGCCGACAAGCTGGGCACCCCGGTGTACATGCAGGTCCAGCAGATGTTCGCCCAGCGCTTTGCCCAGACCAAGGCCCCGGCCGCCAAGCAGCCGGTGCTGGAAAGCTACCAGGCCAAGGCCAACGCCGCGCTGGACAACGCCATCGGCTGGAACAAGCTGAAGCCGAAGATGGTCGACCTGTACACCCAGACCTTCACCGAACAAGAGCTGAAAGACCTGGTCAAGTTCTACGAATCGCCGCTGGGCAAGAAAGTACTGCGTGAAATGCCCAAGGTTACCCAGCAGTCGGCCCAGTTGACCCAGCAGAGCCTGGAGCCAGCAGTGCCGGTGGTGAACAAGCTGCTGGAAGACATGACCAAGGAACTGGACCCTAACGCAGGCAAGGCCGCCGTTCCTGCCAAGAAGTGAGCACGCCGCGATGACCATGCAACAGCGCATTGAACAACAGCTGGGTGCCTTGGCGCCGCAGCACCTGCAAGTGCTCGACGAAAGCCACATGCACAGTCGTGGTCAGGAGACCCACTACAAGGCAGTGATCGTCAGCGAGCAGTTTGCCGGGTTGAACAGCGTCAAGCGCCACCAGAAGGTGTACGCCACCCTGGGTGAGCTGATGCAGCAGATCCATGCCCTGGCCATCCATACCTACACCGCAGAAGAGTGGGCCAAGGTCGGCGCAGCGCCGGCCTCGCCGGTGTGTGCCGGCGGCGGGCACTGAAACCTTTCTGTTGTTCTGGTAGAATCCTGCAAAATCCGGGGGCCGCTTTGCGGCCCTTTCGCGGCACAAGGCCGCTCCCACAGGAACCGCACTCGCCATCGGGTTACGCGGTCCCTGTGGGAGCGGCCTTGTGCCGCGAAAGGGGCGCAAAGCGCCCCCATGCTTTTTTCAATACCTGTCAAACCCGGTCCGCCCCTTACGAGGGCAACCACCTGGAGAACCTGTTTCATGTCACAACCCATCGTCGTCGCGGCGCTGTACAAGTTCGTCACCCTGCAAGACTACGTAGAGCTGCGCGAACCGCTGCTCAAGGCCATGCTCGACAACGACGTCAAAGGCACCCTGCTGCTGGCCCACGAAGGCATCAACGGCACTGTGTCGGCCACCCGCGAAGGCATCGACGGGCTGCTGGCCTGGTTGCGCAACGACCCGCGCCTGGCCGATGTCGACCATAAAGAATCGTACTGCGACGAGCAGCCGTTCTACCGCACCAAGGTCAAGCTCAAGAAAGAAATCGTCACCCTCGGCGTACCAGGCGTGGACCCGAACCAGGCGGTCGGCACCTATGTCGAACCCAAGGACTGGAACGCGCTGATCAGCGACCCGGAAGTGCTGCTGATCGACACCCGCAATGACTACGAAGTGGCCATTGGCACCTTCAAGGGCGCGGTGGACCCCAAGACCGAAACCTTCCGCGAGTTCCCGGAGTACATCAAGGCCAACTTCGACCCCAGCAAGCACAAGAAAGTGGCCATGTTCTGCACCGGCGGCATTCGTTGCGAAAAAGCCTCCAGCTACATGCTCGGTGAAGGCTTCGAGGCGGTCTATCATCTTAAGGGCGGCATCCTGAAATACTTCGAAGAAGTGCCTCAGGAAGAAAGCCTGTGGGACGGCGACTGCTTCGTCTTCGACAACCGCGTCACGGTGCGCCATGACCTGACCGAAGGCGAGTACGACCAGTGCCACGCCTGCCGCCACCCGATCAATGCACAAGAGCGCGCGTCCGAGCACTATTCGCCAGGTGTCAGCTGCCCGCATTGCTGGGACACCCTGAGCGAGAAGACCCGGCGCAGCGCCATCGACCGGCAGAAGCAGATCGAGCTGGCCAAGGCCCGCAACCTGCCGCACCCGATCGGTTACAACTACAAAGCCGAGGCTTGATGCATGTCTGCCCGCCTGATCTATGTGATGGACCCGATGTGCTCCTGGTGCTGGGGGTTCGCGCCGGTAGCCGCCGCCCTGATCGCCCAGGCGCGTGAGGCGGGCGTTGCCACCCGCGTGGTGCCGGGCGGGTTGCGCACCGGCGGCAGCGCGCTGGACGGCTCCACCCGCAAGTACATCCTCGAACACTGGCAGGCGGTGGCTGACGCCACCGGCCAGCCTTTTCGTTTCGAGGGGGCCATGCCTGACGGCTTCGTCTATGACACCGAGCCGGCCTGTCGCGCCCTGGTCACCGCCCGCGAGCTTGACGCCGAGCGCGTCTGGCCGCTGCTGGCGCTGATCCAGCGTTCGTTCTACGAGCAGGGCGTGGACGTGACCACTGCGCCACAGCTGGTCGAGCTGGCCTCGCAGTGCGGCTTCGACCGCGCCGTGTTTGCCGACACCTTCGCCCGCGCCGATACCCGAGCCGCCACCGCAGCCGATTTCAGCTGGGCCCAGGACCTGGGTATCGCCGGCTTCCCGACCCTGTTAGCCGAACGCAATGGCCAGCTGGCGCTGCTGACCAACGGCTACCAGCCGCTGGAGCGACTGCAACCCTTGCTCGGCCGCTGGCTGCAGCAGGCCGCCTGTGCTTGATGTGCCGGGGTCACCCGACCCGGTGCCGGGCAAGCCTCATGCTGCGGGCGATCGACTGAGCTGGGCGGAAATCCGCCGCCTGGCCCTGCATCACAAGAAAAACCTCTGGTCTGCCAACCTCATCGCCGTGCTGGCGGCTTGCTGCAGTGTGCCCATCCCGTTGCTGTTGCCCCTGCTGGTGGACGAAGTGCTGCTGGGCCATGGTGATGCCGCCCTGAAGTGGATGAACCACCTGCTGCCATCCAGCTGGCAGGTGGCAGCCGGTTATATCGGGCTGATGCTGGCGCTCACCTTGTGCCTGCGCCTGGCTGCCCTGGCATTCAACGTGCTCCAGGCCAAGTTGTTTACCGGTTTGGCCAAGGATATCGTCTACCGCCTGCGCATCCGCCTGATCGAGCGCCTCAAGCGCATTTCGCTGAAGGAATACGAAAGCCTGGGCAGTGGCACGGTCACTACCCATCTGGTCACCGACCTGGACACCCTCGACAAGTTCGTTGGCGAAACACTCAGCCGTTTCCTGGTGGCCATGCTGACCTTGACCGGCACAGCGGCGATCCTGATCTGGATGCACTGGCAGCTGGCCTTGCTGATCTTGCTGTTCAACCCGCTGGTGATCTACTTCACCGTGCAGTTGGGCAAGCGCGTCAAACACCTTAAAAAGCTTGAGAACGACAGCACCGCGCGTTTTACCCAGGCGCTGACGGAAACCCTTGATGCTATCCAGGAAATCCGTGCAAGCAACCGCCAGGGCTACTTCCTTGGTCGCTTGGGCCTGCGCGCCCGCGAGGTGCGTGATTACGCCGTAGATTCCCAGTGGAAGAGCGATGCCAGTGGCCGAGCCAGTGGCTTGTTGTTCCAGTTCGGCATCGACATCTTCCGCGCCGCGGCCATGCTGACCGTACTGTTCTCCGACCTTTCCATCGGCCAGATGCTGGCGGTGTTCAGCTACCTGTGGTTCATGATCGGGCCGGTGGAGCAATTGCTCAACCTGCAATATGCCTACTACGCCGCGGGAGGTGCGCTGAGCCGCCTCAACGAGCTGCTGGCACGCGATGACGAGCCGCAGTACCCGGCCGCCAGCGACCCGTTCGCCGGCCGCGAGACGGTGGGCATCGAAGTGCGCGACTTGCGCTTTGCCTATGCTGACGAGCCGGTGCTGGAAAACCTCGACCTGTCCATCGCCCCGGGGGAAAAGGTGGCGATTGTCGGCGCCAGTGGTGGCGGCAAGAGCACCCTGGTGCAACTGCTGCTTGGCCTTTACAGCGCCCAGGCCGGGACCATCCGCTTTGGCGGTGCCAGCCTGCAGGAAATCGGCCTGGAAACCCTGCGCGAAAACGTCGCGGTGGTGTTGCAGCACCCGTCGCTGTTCAACGACACCGTACGCGCCAACCTGGCCATGGGCCGCGACTGCAGCGACGAGGCGTGCTGGCAGGCGCTGCGCATCGCCCAGCTGGATGCCACCATCGCCGCCTTGCCACAGGGCCTGGACAGTGTGGTGGGGCGTTCCGGCGTGCGCTTGTCTGGCGGGCAGCGCCAGCGCCTGGCCATTGCCCGCATGGTGCTGGCCGAGCCCAAGGTGGTCATTCTCGACGAAGCCACCTCGGCCCTGGACGCCGCCACCGAGTACAACCTGCACCAGGCCCTGGCGCGCTTCCTCAGCGGCCGCACCACGCTGATCATCGCCCACCGGCTGTCGGCGGTGAAGCAGGCCGACCGGGTGCTGGTGTTCGATGGCGGGCATGTGGCCGAAGATGGCGACCACCAGCAGCTGATTGCCGAGGGTGGGTTGTACGCCAAGCTTTATGGGCACTTGCAGCAAAGCTGAATTTCAGGTGCCTTGTGCCGTCGCTGTGGGAGCGGCCTTGTGTCGCGAAAGGGCTGCAAAGCAGCCCCGGCAATTTCAGCATCAACCTTGAAATCCGGGGGCCGCGTCGCGGCCCTTTCGCGACGCAAGGCCGCTCCCACAGCGTGCGTGCAAATCCTGCGATTCCCTGTCATAAAAAACCCCGTCACGTTGATGGCAGATGGCCTACGCTGTGCTTGTCTGGGTCGATTTGCGCCTTATCTGCTCTGTGACAGGGACTCCATGAAGGGACATCGCACACTCGAAGCGCCAAAGTTGCTCGGCATCACTTGGCCCTTCATCGCCGTTGTGGTCTTCCAGGTGGCACTCGGTAGCCTCAGCCTTTATACGCTGTCGGCCGTGCGTGCCTATGTCGCGGGCGAAAGCCTGTGGTCCAAGGCGCAGAAAGACGCCATCTATTACCTGAACCTGTACGCCGACACCCGCGACGAAAGCACCTACCAGCGTTATCGCCAGGCCATTACCGTGCCCCAGGGTGACCACCAGCTACGCGAGGTGCTCGACCACCCCAGCCCCGACCTGGCTGCCGCGCGCCAAGCTGTGCTGCAAGGCGGCAACCACTCTAACGATGTCGAACGGATCATCTGGTTCTACCGTAACTTTCGCAACATCAGCTACATGCAGACAGCCATCGACTACTGGGACATCGGCGACGACTACCTGGCCAAGCTCGATGTACTGGCCGGCGAGATGCGCCAAAGTTTTGCCAATGGCCCGGTCGACGCCCAGGCAGTCAACGCCTGGAAGGCCCGCATCGTCACCATCAACGAAGGGGTCACGCCGGCGGCCAAGGCGTTCAGCGATGCCTTGGGCGAAGGCTCGCGCATGTTGCTGCGGGTGCTGCTGATTACCAACCTGCTGACAGCGATGTTCCTCATTACCATTGCCTGGCGCCGCTCCAGCAAGCTGCTGGCCCAGCGGCAGGCATTTGCCAGCGCCCTGCAGGAAGAAAAAGAGCGGGCCCAGACCACCTTGCAGGCCATTGGCGATGCGGTCATTACCACCGACGTGGATGGCTGCATCGGCTACATGAACCCAGCCGCCGAGCAATTGACGCACTGGCAGTCTGGCCAGGCCCAGGGCTTGCCGTTATCGGCGCTGTTCAGCCTGGTGGACGAGCAGGCCGAGGAAGATGGCCGCAGCCTGGTCGAGCAGGTACTGAGTGGCAGCCTCAAGGGCGGCGCCGAGCATGCCCGGCTGATCCAGCGCCTGGATGGCAGCACCGTGTCGATCAACCTGGTGGGCTCGCCGATCGTCAGTAACGGCCAGCTCAGTGGCATCGTCCTGGTGCTGCATGACATGACCCAGGAGCGGCAGTACATCGCCAACCTGTCCTGGCAGGCTACCCATGACGCCCTGACCGGGCTGGCCAACCGCCGTGAGTTCGAATACCGCCTGGAGCAGGCGCTGAACGGCCTGGCGCGCCAGGCCGGGCGGCATTCGCTGATGTTCCTTGACCTTGACCAGTTCAAGCTGGTGAACGACACCTGCGGGCATGCCGCTGGCGACGAATTGTTGCGGCACATCTGCGCTGTGCTGCAATCGGGCCTGCGCGAAGGCGATACCCTGGCGCGGCTGGGTGGCGATGAGTTTGGCGTGCTGCTGGAAAACTGCCCGCCCGAGCAGGCCGAGCGCATTGCCGAGCAGTTGCGCCAGATGGTGCAGAGCTTGCACTTTGTGTGGAAGGGGCGGCCGTTCGTCACTACGGTCAGCGTCGGCCTGGTGCACATGGCCCAGGCACCTGGCACCCTGGAGGCCTCGCTGCGGGCCGCCGACATGGCTTGCTACATGGCCAAGGAGAAGGGCCGCAACCGCGTACAGGTGTACCACACCGACGACAGCGAGCTGTCCATGCGTTTTGGCGAAATGGCCTGGATCCAGCGCTTGCACGTGGCTCTGGAAGAAAACCGCTTCTGCCTCTACGCACAGGAAATAGCGCCGCTGAAAGCCTTTGAAGGCCCAGGCCATATCGAAATCCTGCTGCGCCTGCACGACGAAAGTGGCCGCACCATCCTGCCCAGCAGCTTCATTCCTGCGGCCGAGCGCTACGGCCTGATGAGTGCGCTGGACCGTTGGGTGGTGCGCAATGTGTTCCAGGTTGTGCGCCAATGCCTGGACGAAGGCCGCGAAGGGCCGCTGTCGACCTGCGCGATCAACCTGTCAGGGTCGAGCATTGGCGATGACAAGTTCCTTGAATACCTGCAGCGGTTGTTTGTCGAGTATGCCATTCCGCCGCGGATGATCTGTTTCGAAATCACCGAAACCAGCGCAATTGCCAACCTGGGCAGTGCCATTCGCTTCATCAACGAGTTGAAGGGGCTGGGCTGCCGCTTTTCGCTCGATGACTTCTGCGCCGGCATGTCGTCGTTCGCCTACCTCAAGCATTTGCCGGTGGATTACTTGAAGATCGACGGCAGTTTCGTCAAGGACATGCTCGACGACCCGATCAACCGGGCCATGGTCGAGGTCATCAACCACATCGGCCATGTCATGGGTAAACGCACTATCGCCGAGTTCGTCGAAACACCCTTGATCGAGCAGGCCCTGCAGGAAATAGGCGTGGATTACGCCCAGGGTTACCTGATCGAGCGCCCCCAGGTGTTCACCTGTGACAGTCTGCAGCGCCAACGGATTGCCGCCCGGCCTCTGTTGCAGCGGGCACCTGGCACATTTCGCTAGCGAGAAATCACAAGGATCAAGGAGCTGAAAGTGATTGATGCATTCGTTCGTATCGGGCCTCTGATGGACCCCGCCAGCTACCCCCAATGGGCCCAGCAACTGATTGAAGACTGCCGGGAGAGCAAGCGCCGGGTGGTGGAGCATGAGTTCTACGCGCGCCTGCGCGACGGCCAGCTCAAGCAGTCGACCATTCGTCAGTACCTGATCGGTGGCTGGCCGGTGGTGGAGCAGTTCTCTCTGTACATGGCCCATAACCTGACCAAGACCCGCTATGGCCGCCATCAGGGCGAAGACATGGCGCGGCGCTGGCTGATGCGCAACATCCGCGTCGAGCTCAACCATGCCGACTACTGGGTGAACTGGTGCCAGGCCCATGGTGTGCACCTGCATGATTTGCAGGCCCAGGAAGTGCCACCCGAGCTGAACGGCCTGAACGACTGGTGCTGGCGCGTGTGCGCCACCGAGAACCTGGCCATTTCCATGGCAGCGACCAACTACGCCATCGAGGGTGCGACCGGGGAATGGTCGGCGGTGGTGTGCTCGACCGATACCTACGCCCAAGGCTTCCCGGAAGACCAGCGCAAGCGGGCGATGAAGTGGTTGAAAATGCATGCCCAGTACGATGATGCGCACCCTTGGGAGGCGCTGGAAATCATCTGTACCCTGGCCGGCGAGAACCCGAGCCTTGGGCTGCGTACCGAGTTGCGCAGGGCGATTTGCAAGAGTTACGACTGCATGTACCTGTTCCTGGAGCGGTGCATGCAGCTGGAGAGCCGCCAGCAAGGCCGTTTGCGCCCGGCGTTGGCGGCCGGCTGATCTTTCGCCTGTACTGGCCCTATCGCCGGCAAGCCAGCTCCCACAGGGATTCCACATTGCCCTGGCCTGTGGTGATCCTGTGGGAGCTGGCTTGCCGGCGATAGGGCCAGGACAGGCAAAAGAGCTTATTGGGCGTTGAGAGCCTGCCCATTCACCTCTTTGCTGTCCGGCCCCATCAGGTACAGATACACCGGCATGATCTCTTCAGGCAGCGGGTTGTTCTGCGGGTTTTCGCTGGGGTAAGCCTGGGCCCGCATCGCTGTGCGCGTGGCGCCCGGGTTGATGCTGTTGGAGCGCACGGGTGCCACGCCTTCCAGTTCGTCAGCCAGGGTCTGCATCAGGCCCTCGGTCGCGAACTTCGACACGCCATAGGCGCCCCAGTAGGCCCGGCCTTTGCGGCCGACGCTGCTGCTGGTGAACACCACCGAGGCGTCTTCCGACAGCTTCAGCAGGGGCAGCAGGGTGCTGGTGAGCATGAAGGTGGCATCGACGTTGATGTGCATCACGCGCATGAAGTTGTCGCCCGACAACTGTTCCAGCGGCGTGCGCGGGCCAATGATCGAGGCGTTGTTCAGCAGGCCGTCCAGGCGGCCGAACTGGTCTTCGATCATCACTGCCAGCTCGTCGTACTGGTGGGGCAGGGCGGTTTCCAGGTTGAACGGGATGACCACCGGTTGCGGGTGTCCGGCGGCTTCGATCTGGTCGTAGACCTCGTTCAGGTTGGCCTCGGTCTTGCCCAGCAGTAGCACGGTGGCGCCCAGTGCAGCGTAAGCCTTTGCGGCCGCGGCACCAATGCCGCGGCCGGCGCCGGTAACCAGGATGACCCGGCCTTGCAGCAGGTCGGGACGGGCGGTGTAGTCGAACATTGTGTATTCCCTGTCTCTAGTTCAGCAGCCACACAGCGCGCTGTCGATCACTTTGCGCAGTTCCAGCGGGTGGTCCACCACCACGTCGGCACCCCAGTTGTTGGGGTTGTCCTCTGGATGAATATAGCCGTAACGCACCGCAGCCGTGCGCGTGCCAGCGTCGCGGCCAGACTCGATGTCGCGCAGGTCGTCGCCAACGAACAGCACGCTGGCAGGGTCCAGGCCCAGGGTGGTGCAGGCCAGGGTCAGCGGCTCGGGGTCAGGCTTGCTGTTCTTCACGTGGTCCGGGCAGATCAGCAGTGCCGAGCGCTCGGCCAGGCCCAGCTGCTGCATGATCGGCTCGGCGAAGCGTACCGGCTTGTTGGTGACCACGCCCCACAGCAGGTTGCCTTTTTCGATGTCAGCCAGCAGCTCGGCCATGCCGTCGAACAGCTTGCTGTGGACCGCGCAGTCGCGTTGGTAGCGCTCCAGAAACTCCAGGCGCAGGGCCTCGAAGCCCTCGGCTTCCGGGTCCATGGCAAACGCAGTGGCAACCATGGCGCGGGCGCCGCCAGAGATCACGCCACGGATCAGGTGGTCGGCAACGGCTGGCAGGCCGCGCTCGGCGAGCATGGCCTGGCAAATGGCGATGAAGTCCGGCGCCGTGTCGAGCAAGGTGCCGTCCATGTCGAAGAGTACTGCTCGCAAACGCATGCTCATTCCTCGCGCAGGGTCTGGATCATGTAGTTGACGTCGACGTCGCTGTTGAGCTTGTAGTGCTTGGTCAGCGGGTTATAGGTGAGGCCAATGATGTCCTTCACCTGCAGGCCGGCATCACGGCTCCAGGCGCCCAGTTCGGACGGGCGGATGAACTTCTTGAAGTCATGGGTGCCGCGCGGCAGCATCTTCAGGATGTACTCGGCGCCGACGATGGCCAGCAGGTAGGCCTTGGGGTTGCGGTTGATGGTGGAGAAGAACACCTGGCCGCCTGGCTTGACCATACGGTAGCAGGCGCGAATCACCGAGGACGGGTCGGGGACGTGTTCGAGCATTTCCAGGCAGGTGACAACGTCGAACTGTTCAGGCATTTCTTCGGCCAGGGCTTCGGCGGTGATCTGCCGGTACTCCACCTGTACGCCCGACTCCAGCTGGTGCAGCTGGGCCACCGCCAGTGGTGCCTCGCCCATGTCGATACCGGTTACCGTGGCGCCGCGCAGGGCCATGGCTTCGCTGAGGATGCCGCCGCCGCAGCCTACGTCCAGCACTTTCTTGCCGGCCAGGCTGGCCCGCTCGTCGATCCAGTTGACGCGCAGCGGGTTGATTTCGTGCAGCGGCTTGAACTCGCTTTCGCGGTCCCACCAACGGTGGGCCAGCGCTTCGAACTTGGCGATTTCGGCGCGGTCGACGTTGCTCATTGAACAGTCCTCTGAAACTTCGCAAAATTGGGCCGGAGTATACCCGAGCGCTCGGCCCCCAGGCTCGCTATAATCGCCGGCTTTTGACATGCGAACCACGGGGAGAGGCGATGCGCGAGCGACTTTTGGCGGCGGAGAAGGTGACCGGGATCCGCTGGCAGGGCGGCATCTTGCACCTGCTCGACCAGCGCCTGCTGCCGTCGGAGGAACGCTGGCTGGCCTGCGACAATGTTGCGCAGGTGGCGGCGGCAATCCGCGACATGGCGGTGCGCGGCGCCTCGGCCATTGGTATTGCCGCGGCCTACGGCCTGGTATTGGCCCTGGAAGAGCGGCTGGCCGAGGGTGGCGACTGGGAAATGGACCTGGAAGAAGACTACCTCACCCTTGCCGAAGCACGCCCCACGGCGGCCAACCTGTTCTGGGCGCTGAACCGCATGCGCGAACGCCTGCTGCGCCTGCGCCCTGATGAAGATGTGCTGGCCGTGCTGGAGGCAGAGGCCGTGGCCATCCACGAAAGCGACCGTGAAGCCAACCTGACCATGGCCCAGCAAGGTATCGAGCTGATCCGTCGTCATCAGGGCAATGCCCAGGCCCTGCTCACCTACGGCAATGCCGGTGCCCTGGCCAGCGGCGGTTTTGGCACCGCCCTGGGGGTGATTCGCGCCGGCTACCTGGAGGGCATGGTCGAGCGGGTGTACGCCGGCGAGACTCGCCCCTGGTTGCAAGGCTCGCGCCTGACCGCCTGGGAGCTGGCCAACGAAGGCATCCCGGTAACGCTCTGTGCCGACTCGGCGCTGGCGCACCTGATGAAGAGCAAGGGCATCACCTGGGTGGTGGTGGGGGCGGACTGCATTGCTGCCAATGGTGACGTGGCCAGCAAGATCGGCACTTATCAGCTGGCGGTCAGTGCCATGCACCACGGCGTGCGCTTCATGGTGGTGGCGCCGAGCACCAGCATCGACCTGAACCTGGCCACCGGCGAGGATATCCCGCTGGAAGAGCGTGACGCCGACGAGTGGCTGGACTTTGGCGGTGCCCCGGCGGTACCGGATGTCGAAGTGTTCAACCCGGTGTTCGATGTGACCCCGGCCGACTTGATCGACGTGATCGTGACCGAGCGGGGCATCGTAGAGCGCCCGGATACCGCCAAGCTGGCCCAGTTGATTTGCCGCAAGCGCCTGCACTGATTTTGCGCTGCCTGCACCGGACTCTTCGCGGGCTTGCCCGCTCCCACAGGGGTATCGCATGGCCTTAGGGCGGTGGTGAATCTGTGGGAGCGGGCGAGCCCGCGAAGAGGCCGGTGCAGGCAATACAAAAACCAGGATTCAAACCCGGCTGAGACCAACTGCCACCTCTCCCCACCGCCCCCGCCTTTGTGATAACATCCGGCAGTTTCCAAGACCGCTCATCACGGCGGCCTTCATTGCGCAGATCCATGGCACAACTCATTGATTTGTCGTAAGTCGTCGCACCCTTATGCGCTGCGGCGGCGAGCTTCGTTCGGCCCTTGATGGAGCTGCGAAGTTTCACCAGAAAAAGGAATCAGGCTTCTCATGGGCGAACTGGCCAAAGAAATCCTCCCGGTCAATATCGAAGACGAACTGAGACAGTCTTACCTCGACTACGCGATGAGCGTGATTGTCGGGCGAGCGCTGCCCGATGCGCGTGACGGCTTGAAGCCCGTGCATCGTCGCGTTCTCTATGCGATGAGCGAACTGGGCAACGACTGGAACAAGCCGTACAAGAAATCCGCCCGTGTGGTCGGTGACGTGATCGGTAAGTACCACCCGCACGGCGACACTGCGGTCTACGACACCATCGTGCGTATGGCCCAGCCGTTCTCGCTGCGCTACCTGCTGGTCGATGGTCAGGGCAACTTCGGTTCGGTGGACGGCGACAACGCTGCGGCCATGCGATACACCGAAGTGCGCATGACCAAGCTGGCTCACGAGCTGCTGGCCGACCTGCACAAGGAAACCGTCGACTGGGTGCCCAACTATGACGGCACCGAGCAGATCCCGGCGGTCATGCCGACCCGTATTCCCAACCTGCTGGTCAACGGATCCAGCGGTATCGCCGTGGGCATGGCGACCAACATTCCGCCACACAACCTCGGTGAAGTGATCGACGGCTGCCTGGCGCTGATCGACAACCCCGAAGTCACCATCGATGAGCTGATGCAGTTCATCCCTGGGCCGGACTTCCCGACTGCCGGTATCATCAACGGCCGTCAGGGCATCATCGAGGCCTATCGTACCGGTCGTGGCCGCATCTACATGCGTGCCCGCTCCGAAATCGAAGACATCGACAAGGTTGGCGGCCGTCAGCAGATCGTCGTGACCGAGCTGCCGTACCAGCTGAACAAGGCGCGCCTCATCGAGAAGATCGCCGAGCTGGTAAAAGAGAAGAAGATCGAAGGCATCACCGAGCTGCGCGACGAGTCCGACAAGGACGGCATGCGCATCGTCATCGAGCTGCGCCGCGGCGAGGTGCCGGAAGTGGTGCTCAACAACCTCTACCAGCAAACCCAGCTGCAGAGCGTGTTCGGCATCAACGTGGTCGCCCTGATCGACGGCCGTCCGCGTTTGCTCAACCTCAAGGACCTGCTCGAAGCGTTCGTCCGTCACCGCCGTGAAGTGGTGACACGCCGTACCGTATTCGAGCTGCGCAAGGCCCGTGAGCGTGGCCACATCCTTGAAGGCCAGGCGGTTGCACTGTCCAACATCGACCCGGTCATCGCCCTGATCAAGGCGTCGCCAACCCCGTCCGAGGCCAAGGAAGCCCTGGTTTCCACGCCGTGGGAATCCAGTGCCGTGCAGGTCATGGTCGAGCGCGCCGGCGCCGATTCCTGCCGCCCTGAGGACCTGCCGGAGCAGTACGGCCTGCATGACGGCAAGTACTTCCTGTCGCCGGAACAGGCCCAGGCCATCCTCGACCTGCGCCTGCACCGCCTGACCGGCCTTGAGCACGAGAAGCTGCTGGCCGAGTACCAGGAAATCCTCGAGCAGATCGGCGAGCTGATCCGCATCCTCAGCAGCGCAGAGCGCCTGATGGAAGTGATCCGCGAAGAGCTGGAAGCCATCCGTGCCGAATACGGCGATGTGCGCCGCACCGAAATTCTCAATGCCAGCCACGACCTCAACTACGGCGACATGATCCCGGAAGAAGAGCGCGTGGTCACCATCTCCCACGGTGGTTATGCCAAGACCCAGCCATTGTCCGCTTATCAGGCCCAGCGCCGTGGCGGTAAAGGCAAGTCGGCGACCGGCGTGAAGGACGAGGACTACATCGAGCACCTGTTGGTCGCCAACAGCCATGCCACCCTGTTGCTGTTCTCCAGCAAGGGCAAGGTGTACTGGAAGAAGACCTACGAAATCCCCGAAGCGTCCCGCGCTGCCCGTGGTCGCCCGCTGGTCAACCTGCTGCCGCTGGAGGAAGGTGAGCGCATCACCGCCATGCTGCAGATCGACCTCGAAGCGCTGCAGCAGAACGCTGACCTTGACGAAGAGCTGGAAGACGCTGATGACACCGTGCTCGAGGGTGAGCTGGTAGAGGCCGAGGAAGTCGACGAGGAAGATGGCGACACCGCAGAGTGGGTGGCAGAGCCGACGGGCGCCTACATCTTCATGGCCACGGCCTCCGGTACCGTCAAGAAAACCCCGCTGGTGCAGTTCGCCCGCCCACGCTCCAACGGCCTGATCGCCCTGAAGCTGAAGGAAGGTGACACCCTGATTGCGGCGGCCATCACTGACGGCGCCAAAGAAGTCATGATGTTCTCCGACGCCGGCAAGGTCATCCGTTTCGCCGAGAGCGTAGTGCGTGAAATGGGCCGTACTGCCCGTGGTGTTCGCGGCATGAAGCTGGGCAAAGGCCAGCAGATCATTTCGATGCTGATCCCGGAGTCCGGTTCGCAGATTCTCACTGCCTCCGAGCGTGGCTTCGGCAAGCGCACCCCGCTGTCCAAGTTCCCGCGTCGCGGCCGTGGTGGCCAGGGCGTGATTGCCATGGGTACCAAAGGGCGCAACGGCCTGCTGATCGGTGCTATCCAGGTGCAGGAAGGCGAGGAGATCATGCTGATTTCCGACCAGGGCACCCTGGTGCGCACCCGTGTTGGCGAAGTGTCCAGCCTGAGCCGTAACACCCAGGGTGTGACGCTTATCAAGCTGGCGGCGGATGAAACACTGGTGGGCCTGGAGCGGATCCAGGAGCCGTCCGAGGACGAACTCGATGAAGTGATCGAGGTGGACGAGGAGGGCACCGAGGCTGAAGCGCCAGACAATGAAGACGCTGCGGGTGCCGAAGAGGCCCCGCAGGAGTAAGCGAGCGTAAACCCGGACGGGGCGACCAAGGTCGCCCCGTTTGCCTGTGTAGGCGCGGGCTTGCCCGCGATGCAGGCGCCACCGATCCTGCATGGAATGTGGCCACCGAATTATGATTTTGTTCTATTTGGCAGAGCGAGAGTGGATGTGAGCAAACGAGCCTTTAACTTCTGCGCAGGCCCTGCCGCGCTTCCTGATGCTGTGTTGCAGCGCGCCCAGGCCGAGATGCTGGACTGGCGCGGCAAGGGCTTGTCGGTGATGGAAATGAGCCATCGCAGCGACGACTACGTGGCCATCGCCGAAAAGGCCGAGCAGGACCTGCGCGACCTGCTGTCCGTCCCCTCCAACTACAAGGTGCTGTTCCTGCAGGGCGGCGCCAGCCAGCAGTTCGCCGAAATTCCGCTGAACCTGCTGCCGGAAAACGGCACTGCCGACTACATCGAAACCGGTATCTGGTCGAAAAAGGCCATCGAAGAAGCGCGCCGCTTCGGCCACATCAACGTCGCCGCCAGTGCCAAGCCCTACGACTACCTGAGCATCCCTGGCCAGAACGACTGGAATCTGACCAAAAACGCCGCCTATGTGCACTATGCGTCCAACGAGACCATTGGTGGCCTGCAGTTTGACTGGGTGCCGCAGACTGGTGATGTGCCCCTGGTGGTCGACATGTCCTCCGACATTCTCTCGCGCCCCATCGACGTGTCGCAGTTCGGCCTGATCTACGCCGGCGCGCAGAAGAACATCGGCCCCAGCGGCCTGGTGGTGGTCATCGTTCGCGAAGACCTGCTGGGCCATGCCCGCAGCAGCTGCCCGACCATGCTCGACTACAAGGTCTCGGCTGACAACGGCTCGATGTACAACACCCCGGCCACTTATTCCTGGTACCTCTCGGGCCTGGTCTTCGAGTGGTTGAAGGAGCAGGGTGGCGTCGACGCCATGGAGCAGCGCAACCGCGCCAAGAAAGACCGCCTGTACGGCTTCATCGACAACAGCGATTTCTACACCAACCCGATCAGCGTCAACGCCCGTTCGTGGATGAACGTGCCGTTCCGCCTGGCTGACGAGCGCCTGGACAAGGCCTTCCTCGCCGGCGCCGATGCCCGTGGCCTGCTCAACCTCAAGGGCCACCGTTCGGTGGGCGGTATGCGCGCTTCCATCTACAACGCCCTGGGCCTTGAGGCTGTGGAAGCCTTGGTTGGCTACATGGCTGAATTCGAGAAGGAGCACGGCTGATGTCCGAACAGGAACTCAAGGCGCTGCGCGTACGCATCGACAGCCTCGACGAGAAGATTCTCGAGCTGATCAGCGACCGTGCCCGTTGCGCTGAAGAAGTCGCCCGGGTCAAGACCGCCTCGCTGAAAGAAGGCGAGAAGCCGGTGTTCTACCGTCCCGAACGTGAGGCCGCAGTGCTCAAGCGCGTGATGGAGCGCAACAAGGGGCCCCTGGGCAACGAAGAGATGGCGCGTTTGTTCCGCGAAATCATGTCGTCGTGCCTGGCCCTTGAAGAGCCGCTGAAAATCGCCTATCTCGGCCCAGAGGGTACCTTCACCCAGGCCGCAGCCATGAAGCACTTCGGTCACGCGGTGATCAGCCGGCCAATGGCCGCTATCGACGAAGTGTTCCGCGAAGTGGCGGCCGGTGCCGTCAACTTTGGCGTGGTGCCGGTGGAAAACTCCACCGAAGGTGCTGTCAGCCACACGCTGGACAGCTTCCTTGAGCACGACATGGTGATTTGCGGTGAAGTCGAGCTGCGCATCCACCATCATCTGCTGGTAGGCGAAAACACCAAGACCGACAGCATCACCCGCATCTACTCCCATGCCCAGTCGCTGGCCCAGTGCCGCAAGTGGCTGGACGCCCACTACCCGAACGTGGAGCGCGTGGCCGTGTCGAGCAATGCCGAGGCGGCCAAGCGGGTCAAGGGTGAGTGGAACTCGGCGGCGATCGCCGGTGACATGGCGGCCAACCTGTATGGTTTGACCCGCCTGGCCGAAAAGATTGAAGACCGCCCGGACAACTCCACGCGCTTCCTGATGATCGGCAGCCAGGAAGTGCCGCCGACTGGCGATGACAAGACCTCGATCATTGTCTCGATGAGCAACAAGCCAGGTGCCTTGCACGAGTTGCTGGTGCCGTTCCACCAGAACGGTATCGACCTGACCCGCATCGAGACCCGCCCGTCGCGCAGTGGCAAGTGGACCTACGTGTTCTTCATCGACTTCGTTGGCCACCACCGCGACCCGCTGATCAAGGCGGTGCTCGAGCAGATCAGCCAGGAGGCGGTGGCGCTGAAGGTGCTGGGCTCTTATCCGAAGGCGGTGCTTTGATTCAAGGCCCTTGGGGCTGCTTTGCAGCCCTTTCGCGGCACAAGGCCGCTCCTGCAGGGTCCTTGTAGGAGCGGCCTTGTGCCGCGAAAGGGTCGCGAAGCGGCGCCGTAGGGTCCAGCAGGCTGTCCAGATTTCAGAACAGGGTTCGCACCAGTGGTAAAAGCAGCAAAAACCAAACCTGAGCCGATCATCAACCGCCTGGTCGTGGTCGGCCTCGGCCTGATCGGTGGTTCGTTCGCCAAGGGCCTGCGTGAAAGCGGCCTGTGCCGCGAAGTGGTCGGTGTCGACCTGGACGCGCCTTCGCGCAAGCAGGCCGTGGCCCTGGGCGTGGTCGACCGCTGCGAAGAAGACCTCGCCGCAGCCTGTGTTGGTGCCGATGTCATCCAGCTGGCCGTACCCATCCTGGCCATGGAAAAAGTCCTGGCCGTCCTGGCCCGGCTCGATCTGGGCGATGCGATCATTACCGATGTTGGCAGTGCCAAGGGTAATGTCGTCCGTGAGGCGCGTTCGGTCTTCGGCCAGCGGCTGCCACGCTTCGTCCCTGGCCACCCCATCGCCGGTTCCGAGCAAAGCGGCGTGGAGGCTTCCAACGCCGCCCTGTTCCGTCGGCACAAGGTGATTTTGACGCCGCTGGCCGAAACCGACCCGGCCGCGCTGGCCCTGGTCGACCGGCTGTGGCGTGCGCTGGATGCCGACGTGGAGCACATGTCGGTCGAGCGCCATGACGAGGTGCTGGCAGCCACCAGTCACTTGCCGCACCTGCTGGCCTTTGGTTTGGTCGATTCGCTGGCCAAGCGCAATGAAAACCTCGAGATCTTCCGGTACGCTGCGGGAGGCTTCCGCGATTTCACAAGAATCGCCGGCAGCGACCCGACCATGTGGCATGACATCTTCCTCGCCAACCGCGACGCTGTCCTGCGCACACTCGATACATATCGCAGCGATCTCGACGCCTTGCGCGACGCGATCGCTGAAGGGGACGGGCACCAGTTGCTGGGTGTATTCACCCGTGCACGTGTTGCCCGCGAGCATTTTAGTAAAATCCTGGCCCGCCGGGCCTATGTGGACGCTATGAACGCCAACGATCTGATTTTCCTGGCCCAACCGGGTGGCCGCCTGTCCGGGCGAATCCGCGTACCGGGCGACAAGTCGATTTCCCACCGCTCGATCATGCTCGGCTCGCTGGCCGAAGGCACCACCGAAGTCGAAGGCTTCCTCGAAGGTGAAGACGCACTGGCGACTCTGCAGGCATTCCGGGACATGGGTGTGGTCATCGAAGGCCCCAACCACGGTCGCGTCACCATTCATGGTGTAGGCCTGCACGGCCTGAAGCCGCCGCCCGGGCCGCTGTATGTGGGCAACTCCGGCACCTCGATGCGCCTGCTGTCGGGCCTGTTGGCCGGCCAGTCGTTCGACGTCACCATGACTGGCGACGCTTCGCTGTCCAAGCGCCCGATGAACCGCGTGGCCAACCCGCTGCGTGAAATGGGGGCTGTGGTCGAGACCGGCCCGGAAGGGCGCCCGCCGCTGACCATCCGCGGTGGCCACAAGCTCAAAGGGTTGACCTACACGCTGCCGATGGCCAGCGCCCAGGTCAAATCCTGCCTGCTGCTGGCTGGCCTGTACGCTGAAGGCAAGACCACTGTCACCGAGCCTGCGCCTACCCGTGATCACACCGAGCGCATGCTGCGTGGCTTTGGCTACACAGTCGAAAGCAACGGCCCGGTAGCTTCGCTGCAGTCCGGTGGCAAGCTGACCGCTACCCGCATCGAAGTACCGGCCGACATTTCTTCGGCAGCGTTCTTCCTGGTCGCGGCCTCCATCGCCGAAGGTTCCGAGCTGGTGCTGGAACACGTTGGCATCAACCCGACCCGTACCGGTGTCATCGATATCCTGCGCCTGATGGGGGGCGACATCACCCTGGAGAACCAGCGTGAAGTCGGCGGCGAACCAGTGGCCGACCTGCGCGTACGCGGTGCCAGGCTGAAAGGTATCGACATCCCCGAAGAGCTGGTGCCGCTGGCCATCGACGAATTCCCGGTGCTGTTCGTGGCTGCCGCCTGCGCCGAAGGGCGTACCGTGCTGCGTGGCGCAGAAGAGCTGCGGGTGAAAGAGTCCGACCGTATCCAGGTCATGGCTGACGGCCTGATTACCTTGGGCATCAAGTGCGAACCGACCCCGGACGGCATCATCATCGAGGGTGGCCAGTTGGGTGGTGGTGAAGTGCATGGCCACGGTGACCACCGTATTGCCATGGCCTTCAGCGTCGCTTCGTTGCGCGCCAGCGCGCCCATCCGCATCCACGATTGTGCCAACGTCGCCACCTCGTTCCCCAACTTCCTGGCGCTGTGCGCCGAAGTGGGTATCCGCGTGGCGGAAGAGGGCAAGTCGTGAATTCGCTGGTACCGGTCATCACCATCGACGGGCCAAGCGGCTCGGGCAAGGGCACGGTCGCCGGCCTGCTGGCCCGCGAGCTGGGCTGGAAGCTGCTGGACTCCGGCGCGCTGTACCGCTTGCTGGCGTTCAACGCCAGCAATCATGGCGTCGATCTGACCAACGAAGAGCTGCTGACCCGGCTTGCCGCCCATCTGGATGTGCAGTTCATCGCAGCCCAGCCCGGTAAGCTGCAACAGATCATCCTCGAGGGTGAGGATGTCAGTAACGTCATCCGCACCGAAACCGTTGGCGCGGGCGCGTCGATGGTCGCCTCGCTGCCGGCAGTGCGTGATGCGCTGCTGGTGCGTCAGCGTGAATTTCGCGATATGCCGGGGTTGATCGCCGATGGTCGCGACATGGGTACCGTGGTGTTCCCCGACGCGCCGTTGAAGGTCTTCCTCACTGCCAGCGCAGAGGAGCGGGCACGTCGCCGCTACCTGCAGTTGAAGGGCAAGGGTGAAGATGTTAGTCTGTCGAGTCTGCTGGATGAGATTCGTGCGCGCGATGAGCGCGACACCCAACGTGCAGTGGCCCCGCTGAAGCCGGCGGCCGATGCCATTCAGTTGGACTCTACCGAGTTGTCCATCGAGCAGGTGTTGCAACGTATCAGAAGCGAGATCGCCCAGCGCGACCTCATCTGATCGCCAGGAAAGCAGGCAGGGGCACCAGTCAACGTCCTGCCGGCTTTCCTTTACTTAAAACGAACCCACATTGTCTGGAATGTGGTTATGGGCGTTTGTTTCGCCCGAATCTACAGGAATTAAAATGAGCGAAAGCTTTGCAGAACTCTTTGAAGAAAGCCTGAAAACCCTCAATCTTCAGCCGGGTGCGATCATCACCGGTATCGTTGTCGACATCGACGGCGACTGGGTTACCGTACACGCTGGCCTGAAGTCCGAGGGCGTCATCCCGCTCGAGCAGTTCTACAACGAAGCTGGCGAGCTGACCATCAAGGTCGGTGACGAAGTTCACGTTGCGCTGGACGCGGTCGAAGACGGCTTTGGCGAAACCAAACTGTCTCGTGAAAAAGCCAAGCGCGCCGAGTGCTGGATTGTTCTGGAAGCAGCTTTCGCCGCCGAAGAAGTGGTCAAGGGCGTTATCAACGGTAAGGTTAAAGGCGGCTTCACTGTCGACGTTAACGGCATCCGTGCGTTCCTGCCGGGCTCCCTGGTTGATGTCCGCCCTGTGCGCGACACCACCCACCTGGAAGGCAAAGAGCTGGAATTCAAGGTCATCAAGCTGGACCAGAAGCGCAACAACGTTGTTGTTTCGCGTCGCAGCGTGCTGGAAGCCGAGAACAGCGCCGAGCGCGAAGCCCTGCTGGAAACCCTGCAGGAAGGCCAGCAAGTCAAAGGTATCGTCAAGAACCTCACCGACTACGGCGCATTCGTGGACCTGGGCGGTATCGACGGCCTGCTGCACATCACCGACATGGCTTGGAAGCGCATCAAGCACCCTTCGGAAATCGTTAACGTTGGCGACGAAGTCGACGTACGCGTTCTGAAGTTCGACCGCGAGCGCAACCGCGTTTCGCTGGGTCTGAAGCAGATGGGCGAAGATCCGTGGGTAGCTATCACTGCCCGTTACCCAGAAGGTACTCGCGTACAAGCTCGCGTTACCAACCTGACCGACTACGGCTGCTTCGCTGAGCTGGAAGAAGGCGTTGAAGGTTTGGTACACGTTTCCGAAATGGACTGGACCAACAAGAACATCCACCCGTCGAAAGTCGTTCAGGTTGGCGACGAAGTGGAAGTCATGGTTCTGGACATCGACGAAGAGCGTCGTCGTATCTCCCTGGGCATCAAACAGTGCAAGTCCAACCCATGGGAAGACTTCTCCGGCCAGTTCAACAAGGGTGACAAGATCACCGGTACCATCAAGTCGATCACCGACTTCGGTATCTTCATCGGCCTGGACGGCGGCATCGACGGTCTGGTTCACCTGTCCGACATTTCCTGGAACGAAACCGGCGAAGAAGCCGTACGTCGTTTCAAGAAGGGCGACGAGCTGGAAACCGTCATCCTGTCGGTCGACCCAGAGCGCGAGCGCATCTCCTTGGGCATCAAGCAGCTGGAAGACGATCCGTTCTCCAACTTCGTTGCTGTCAATGACAAGGGCGCTATCGTCAAGGGCATCGTGAAAGAAGTTGACGCCAAAGGCGCCATCGTCACCCTGGCCGACGACATCGAAGCTACTCTGAAAGCTTCCGAAATCAGCCGTGACCGCGTTGAAGACGCGCGTAACGTTCTGAAGGAAGGCGAAGAGATCGAAGCCAAGATCATCAGCGTTGACCGCAAGTCCCGCGTTATCAGCCTGTCGATCAAATCGAAAGACGACGCTGAAGAGCGCGAAGCTATCCAGAGCCTGAAAAATGCTCCGGAAGCTGCTGCCGACACCACCATGGCTGCGCTGCTGCGCGAAGCAATGGCCAAGCAGAACTGAGTTCTGTTTGATCGGTAAAAAGGGCGACCCTCGGGTCGCCCTTTTTTTTAAGTTGAAAATGCGTTTGAGTGGTGAGGGTTCGCCGTGGCATTTTCAGCGCCTATAAGATCGAGCGCCACCGCAAATCCACCGCCGGACACCTACACGCCTCCCGCCCTCTAGACCATTCTTGCAAAACTTCAATCTTGAATTTTTTTATTAAGTCAAGAACCACCCTGTTCAAATCCCTCCCAGCGTGCTACAAACTGGTTAAGCAATGATCTAGCTGCTTGATAACGAAGGGAAAAATATGACGAAGTCGGAGCTGATCGAACGTATTGTCACCCATCAGGGCCTGCTCTCGCCCAAGGACGTGGAGCTGGCCATCAAGACCATGCTTGAGCAGATGTCTCAATGCCTTGCCACTGGCGATCGCATCGAAATTCGCGGTTTTGGCAGCTTCTCGCTGCACTATCGCGCCCCGCGCGTGGGCCGTAACCCCAAGACCGGTCAGTCGGTCAGCCTCGATGGCAAGTTTGTGCCGCACTTCAAGCCCGGTAAAGAGCTGCGCGACCGGGTCAACGAAGATGACGAGGCTGAAGCCTGAGCACTCAAGGAGCAATCTGATGCGTAACCTCAAGCGCGCCCTGGCGGCGGTGTTCGTGCTGCTGTTGGCGGCCGTGGTGCTGTTCTTCGTGCTGGAGAACCAGCAAGCCGTGTCGCTGGTTCTGTTCGGCTGGGCTGCGCCGGAAATGCCGGTTGCCGTACTTGTGCTGGCAGCACTGGTCATTGGCCTGGCAGTCGGGCCCTTGCTGGGCGCCTATGGCGTGCAGCGCAGCAAGCGCAAGATCAGGGAGTCTGCCCGTCAGGCGGCACTCAACAGCAACTAAGGAAATTTCCTACATCCTCTTAGGAAAGTCTCACCTATGCATGCACCTGCCCTCATGGAGTAATAGCCCACTTCATTTTCGGCCCCGGCGAGTGTGTGCAGCATGGAATATCCCAGCCTTTCCCATCACGGTGGTACCCGCGGCGTTACCGGGTCTTGCCACCAGTTGCACCTTGACCCGTCCACCAGTCTGCTGATCGATTGCGGGCTTGAGCAGGGGAGCGAGGCTGCGACGGGTGCGGAAAGCGCGGCACTCGGCTTCGGCATACTGGGCATTCAGGCCCTGGTCATCACCCATGTTCATCTTGACCACGTTGGCCGCATTCCCGCGCTGCTGGCCGCCGGCTATCGTGGCCCCATCCTGTGCAGTGAACCTTCTGCCCGGCTGCTGCCCCTTGTACTGGAAGATGCCTACAAACTAAGCATCAGCAGCGAGCCTGCGCAGGTAGCCCGGTATATCGAATTCATCCGTGACCTTATCGTGCCGCTGCCTTTTGAGCAGTGGCACGCGGTGGTCGAGGGCCCTGGTCTGGCTTGTCGTATTCGCCTGCAGCGCGCCGGGCATTTGTTGGGTTCGGCTTATGTCGAGTGCGACATGCAGCATGGTCAGGCCAATAGCCGCTATGTGTTTTCCGGCGACCTGGGTGCGTGTGGCAACCCGTTGCTGCGCCCGGTGCAGCCGCCGGAGCGTGCTGATGTGCTCGTGCTGGAAAGTACCTATGGCGACCGCCTGCATGCCCAGGCCGGCGACCGCAGGCAACGGCTGGAAGACGCCATCGATCGCGCCCTGGCTGACAAAGGCACCATCCTCATCCCGGCGTTTAGCCTGGGCCGCACCCAGGAACTGCTGTGCGAGCTGGAAGACATCCTCCATCGCAAGGCTTTATTGGGCGGCGCTGATCCCGGGCCTGATGGCGACCCGCTCGACTGGTCGCAATTGCCCATCATCCTCGACTCGCCCTTGGCTCAGCGCATCACCAGCGTGTACCGGGAACTGCACGGCTACTGGAATGCCGAGGCTAGGGCGCGACTTGCCAAGGGGCGAGACCCACTGGATTTCAGCCAGTTGATCAGCGTGGATACCCATGCCCGGCATCAGCAGGTGGTCAATTACCTCAAAAGCACCGGGCGACCGGCGATCGTGATAGCAGGCAATGGCATGTGCTCGGGTGGGCGCATCGTCAATTACCTCAAGGCTATGCTCGGGGATGCACGGCATGAGGTGATGTTTGTCGGCTATCAGGCCAAGGGTACGCCGGGGGCGGTGATACAGGCGAGTGAAGGGGCAGAAGGGTTTGTGCAGATTGACCTGGATGGGCGAGTGCATGACCTGCGCGCCAAAGTGGTTACGCTCAGCGGCTATAGTGGCCATGCTGATCAAGCAGGGCTGGTTGACTTTGCTAGTGGTATGGATCAAGCGCCTGATACGGTTGTGCTGGTGCATGGAGAGCCCGCCGCCAAGGCCGCGCTTGTCGCTGCCCTGAGGGGGCGGATGAAAGCCAGAAAGTGGATGACTAGCATACGTGTTGCAATTTAAAGCCCTGTCCCAAGGGAACGATGTGCCAGCACGTTGTCTGATGCTCACTATTGTTTACATGAGCTGTCGGCAGCTGAGTGCTGCGATGAGTGGCATGCTGATTCACCCCGTGGCGCCTGCTGTCAGCCAGGCAGCTACGAATAGCAATCTCTGGTATCCTAAGGGTCGAAGCTTGCGTCTTGAGCCTATGGATAGCCAAGGATTACACACGCTGGGCGCGTAAATAAGCGTTGTCGTGAGCCATCGCGGCAGCGATCAAAAAAAGACTCATGCCGGCCTCTTGAGCTAATTCTAAGAGGCCTTAAGGATCCAAATATGGAATTGATCCCGGTTATTCTATCCGGTGGTGTTGGCAGCCGTTTGTGGCCAGTTTCTCGTGAGGCTCATCCGAAGCCGTTCATGTCTTTGCCTGATGGGCAGAACCTTATTCAAAAGACTTTCTTGCGCGCTGCGCGGCTGGAAGGTGTTGTTGAGGTGCTGACTGTCACCAATCGCGAATTGCTGTTCAAAACCGAAGACGAATACCGGACCATTAATACCAAGGGTCTCCCCCAGGGCTACATTCTTGAACCTGTCGGCCGAAACACCGCTGCTGCGGTGGCCGCGGCTGCCCTTAAGCTGCAAGCCTCCTATGGGCCTCAGGCGCTTATGCTGGTATTGGCGGCTGACCACCTTATCCAGAACGAAGCTGCTTTCTCCGAAGCTGTTCGCAAAGCCATACAGTTGGCCGAACAGGGGTGGTTGGTGACTTTCGGCATCAAGCCCCAGTACCCGGAAACAGGCTTCGGGTATATCGAAGCCACAGCTGAAGGTTTGCTGGAAGGCGGTTTGAAAGTTGAGCGTTTTGTTGAAAAACCTGACGCCAAAACTGCGGAGTCATATGTAGCGGCAGGCAACTACTTCTGGAACGCCGGGATGTTCTGTTTCCAAGTAGGCGCTGTGTTAGAAGAATTCAAGGAGCATGCGCCTGATGTGCTGGAGGCCGTTGCACTTACCTTGGAATCATCTCGCAGCTCCACGGCCAAGGACTACAGTTGCCTTGCCCTGGACGCCGATAGCTTTGCCAGCGTGCCGGACATCTCCATCGATTACGCCTTGATGGAGCGTTCGCGCAAGGTCGCGACCATTCCCTGCGATATTGGCTGGAGCGACATCGGGTCCTGGAACGCGGTCAGCGAGCTGACCCCGCCTGATGAGCATGGCAACCGTTTCGAAGGCGAGGTCATAGCCTACGAAGCGCGTAACAACTATGTCAGCTCCGAGGATCGCCTGGCGGCACTGGTTGGCGTACAGGACCTGCTTGTGGTCGATACACCTGATGCATTCCTGATTGCCCACAAAGATCATGCCCAAGATGTGAAACACATCGTCAAGCGCCTGAAGAGTGACGGCCACGCCGCACACTTGTTGCATCAGACCGTTCATCGTCCGTGGGGTACCTATACCACCCTGGAGGATGGCGAACGTTTCAAGATCAAACGCATCGTAGTAAAGCCCAAGGCATCGCTGTCGCTGCAAATGCATCATCACCGCAGTGAACACTGGATCGTCGTCAGCGGCATGGCAGTGGTTGTCAATGACGACCAGGAATTGATGCTTAATACCAACGAGTCCACATTCATTCGTGCCGGCCACAAGCACCGTTTGCAAAACCCGGGTGTCATTGACTTGGTACTCATTGAAGTACAAAGCGGTGATTATCTCGGCGAAGACGATATCGTTCGCTTCGAAGACAACTACGGTCGTTGCGACGCCTGAATCCAGGTGGTCCGCAGGGTCGGCCGCTGCCCAACGAGGTACAGGGCCGGCCTGTGGTCGCAACCCGTTGTCGGCTGTTTGCTATCCCAGTTCTGATCGGTGACGCGCAGGTGTCACCGCACCAAGTGAGACCTATGTACCCACCTATCCAGACCCGTTGCTTCAAGGCCTATGACATTCGCGGCCAAGTGCCCGCTGACCTCAATGATGATGTGGCATATCGCATAGGCCGTGCCATCGTGGCCGAACTGGGTGGACGCACCTATGTAGTAGGGCGCGACATGCGTCTGGAAAGCCCGGGCCTGTCGTTAGCGCTCATGAAGGGGCTGACCCAGGGCGGGGTCAATGTGATCGACATCGGGCTGTGCGGTACTGAAGAAGTCTACTTCGCCACCAGCCATCATCAGGCCGACGGCGGCATCATGATCACTGCCAGCCATAACCCCAAGGGTTACAACGGCATGAAACTGGTGCGTGAACAATCCCGTCCCATCAGTGGCGACACCGGCTTGAACGATATCCGCCAGCGTGTCGAGGCGGGCGATCTTGGCCAGGTGGCAGCCATCCCGGGCAGCGTCAGTGAGGCTTTTGACAAAAGCGCCTATATCGACCACTTGCTCAGCTACATCGACGTGTCTGCCCTCAACCCTTTAACGGTACTGGCCGATCCGGGCAATGGCGCCGTCGGGCCAGTGCTTGAATTGCTCAGCGCTAAGTTGCCGCTGCACATGACCATTATCAATGGCCAGCCAGATGGGAATTTCCCCAATGGTATTCCCAACCCGCTTCTGCCAGAAAACCGTGAGCTTACCCGTCAGGCAGTAATTGATACCAACGCCGACATGGGGATTGCGTTTGATGGTGACTTTGATCGCTGCTTTTTCTTCGACAGCCACGGTCGTTTCATCGAAGGGTACTACGTGGTTGGCTTGCTCGCTGAAATGCTGCTGGCCAAGCACCCAGGCAGCAAGATCATTCACGATCCGCGGCTAACGTGGAACACCATCGAGCAGGTGCAAGCTGCCGGCGGCGTGGCGATCCAGAGCAAGACCGGGCATGCGTTCATCAAAGAACGCATGCGCGCAGAAGACGCCGTATACGGCGGGGAAATGAGCGCTCACCACTACTTCCGCGATTTTGCCTACTGCGACAGCGGCAATATCCCGTGGTTGCTTGTAGCGGCGTTGATGAGCGCCACCGGCAAGACATTGGCGCAACTGGTGGACGAGCGCATAGCCAGGTTCCCCTGCAGCGGCGAGATAAACTACGAGGTGGCTGACGTAAAGGCGACCATCGACAAAATCCTGGCGTTCTACCTGCCATATGAGCCCACCGTCGACCGCACTGACGGCATCAGCGTTGAGTTTGCCGACTGGCGTTTCAGCTTGCGCGGTTCCAACACCGAGCCGCTGCTGAGGCTTAACGTGGAGAGCCGTGGCGACGAGGCGCTGGTCGCTGAGCGTGTCGCAGAAATCGCCCGCCTGATTCAAGGATAATTATGTTTGGCATGTTTCGGGGCGTCTGGGATTACAGAGGCTTCATCCTCACGTCCATCAAGAACGAGTTCATTTCCCGGTTCGCACGCAGCAAGCTGGGTGGCTTGTGGATGATCATCCACCCCCTGGCCCAGGTTGCGATTTATGCGTTGATCCTGTCCAACGTATTGGGCGCGCGCCTGCCGGGCATCGATAACAAGTACGCCTACGCGTTGTACCTGATCGCCGGCATCCTGGCGTGGAACCTGTTCTCAGAAATTATCCAGCGCTGCCTTTCGGTGTTCATCGATCAGGGCAACCTGATGAAGAAGATGCGCTTCCCGCGCATCGCGCTCCCAGTGATCGTGGTGGGGTCGTGCTTACTCAATAATTTGCTGCTGTTTGTTGCAGTAATGATCGTGTTTGCCGTGCTAGGCCACGCCCCTGACGCACAGATGCTTTGGCTGATGCCCTTGACCCTGTTGGTGGTAGCACTGGCAGTTGGTATCGGCCTGGTGCTGGGTGTGCTGAACGTGTTCTTGCGGGATATCGGCCAGGTGGTACCTATCGTGATGCAGGTTTGGTTCTGGTTCACGCCCATTGTGTACTCGGTGAACATTGTGCCGGATTACCTGAAAGGCACTTTGGATGTTAACCCGATGTACCCCATCGTCACCGCCTATCACAATGTGCTGGTTTACAAGCAGGCGCCTGAAGTTGCCCAGCTCGGGGTGGTGCTCGCCATTGCCGTGGGTTTGATGGTGGCTGGCCTGTTCCTGTTCCGCCGTGCCTCTGCCGAAATGGTGGACTCCCTATGACCCTGTTGGCCGTCAACAACGTAGGCAAGGCCTACCGCAGCTACCGTTCTGAATGGCAGCGCATCGCTCGCTGGTTCTACCTGCCGGTCAAGGCCAGTAGCGAGCATTGGGTGCTCAGGCACATCAGCTTCAACATTCAGGCCGGTGAAGCCATAGGCCTGGTGGGTCAGAACGGCGCTGGCAAATCGACCTTGTTGAAGATGATTACCGGCACCTTGCAGCCCACCGAAGGCAAGGTTCACGTCAATGGTCGCATCGCTGCCATCCTTGAACTGGGCATGGGCTTCAATGGTGAGCTGACCGGCCGGCAGAATGCCTATCATGCCGCCGGGTTGATGGGCTTCACCACCGCGCAGATCGACGCGGTAATTGATGATATCGAGGCATTTGCGGAAATCGGTGAGTATTTCGACCAGGCCGTGCGCACCTATTCCAGTGGCATGCAGATGCGGGTGGCATTCGCGGTGGCCACCGCCTTCCGCCCCGAGATCCTGATCATTGATGAAGCCTTGTCGGTAGGCGACAGCTACTTCCAGCACAAGAGCTTTGGCCGTATCAAGGAATTCCAGAAAGCCGGCACCACATTGCTGATCGTCTCCCACGACCGTGGTTCGATCCAGGCCCTCTGCAATCGCGCGATCCTGTTGGACGGCGGTACGGTGATCAAAGATGGCCCACCCGAGGAGGTGATGGACTATTACAACGCTATCATCGCCCAAAAGGAGAACGCCACCGTCGAGGTCCAGACCTTGTCCGATGGTACCCGGCAGACCCGATCTGGCAGCGGCAAGGCGAGCATCGAGACGGTAGCGCTGCATAATGCTGAAGGTGCGCCGGTCGAGTACGTCTCGGTGGGCGAAGATGTTTGCTTGAATATTCAAGTCAGGGTCAATGCGCCACTGCCCGAGTTGGTAGTGGGCTACGTGATCAAGGACCGCCTCGGCCAGGACGTGTTCGGCACCAATACCCATCACCTGCAATGCATTCGCACGAATTTGGCCGAAGGTGCATTGCTGAAGTACAGTTTCCGCTTTCCTGCAAACCTGGGCGTTGGCTCATATTCAGTGGCCATCGCGCTGCATGCGAGCGACACCCATATTGCCGATAACTATGAGTGGCGTGACCTGGCGTTGGTCTTCAACGTAGTGAACATGTCCGAACGAACCTTCGTAGGCCTGGCGTGGATCCCGCCGACCGTGGAGTGCAATTGATGAATGCTGGTTTCTACCGGGCTTTCGAAGACCGCTATCGCGGGTCGAGGGAGCTCATCACCCAGCGGCTTGAAGCGTACTTGCCGTTTCTGCAACCTCTGAAGCAAATCTACACCGACTGCCCGGTATTCGACATTGGCTGCGGCCGTGGCGAATGGCTGGAGTTGATGCGTCGCGAAGGCTTCGAGCCGATGGGCGTCGACCTGGATGACGGCATGCTGGAGGCCTGCCAGGCGCTGGGCCTGCCTGCGCAAAAAGGCGATGCGTTGCAGGCCCTGCAAGCGTTGCCAGATGCCAGCCAGGTGGTTGTGAGTGGCTTCCATATCGCCGAGCATGTGCCATTCCCGGTGCTGGGTGAGTTGGTCACCGAGGCGCTGCGCGTATTGCGCCCGGGCGGAATGTTGATTCTGGAAACCCCCAACGCCGAAAACGTCATGGTGGGTACCAACAATTTCTATCTGGACCCGACCCACGATCAGCCAATCCCGAATTTGCTGATGTCGTTCCTCACCGAGCACACCGGCTTTGCCCGTTCCAAGGTGGTACGCCTCCAGGAAGCGCCCTCATTGCATGATGAGCAGGTCAAGGTAGGGGTGCGCGAAGTGCTGTCCGGTGCCAGCCCCGACTATGCTGTGGTGGCCCAGAAGCAAGCCGACGCCCACCAGCTGGAAATGTTCGAGGCGGTGTTCGAAGCGTCATACGGTTTGTCGCTTGACGACATGGCAGTGCGCTATGACCAGGCCATCGAGCGTCGTCTGGGGCAGTTGGAGAGCAGTGTTGAGGCGGTGCGGGCTACCTTTTTCGAACCCGCCGAGTTCCAGCGGCTGATGGCCGAGGTCAGCCAGCAGCAAACCCAGCAGTTAATGGCGCTCAAGGACAGTTACGAAGCCACTACCGAAGCCTTGCACCGCCAATGCGGTGCGTTGCAGGAGGCCCTGAACCAGGCTCAGGCTCAGGCTGAGGCCATGGCCCAGGAACGCAAGGCGGCACTGGAGAACTGCCATTGGCAGCACATGCGTGCCCAGGGTGCGGAGCAGCAAGTTGAGGCCATGCGTAGCAGTACATCTTGGCGTATTACCGGCCCACTGCGGGTGACTGGGCGGGTCGTGCTGTGGCCGGCTCGCCATGGCAAGACGTGGCTGCGGCTTAAACTGCGCTACGCGGCGCCGCACGCCCGCCTGTGGGTGGCACGCCGCCCGGCGGTGCGGCGTCTGGCACTTGCCGTGTTGAACCGAAGCCCCTGGCTGAGTGCCAAACTACGCAACTTGTTAGCTCCGGATCCGGCCAGTGTGGTCGTTGACCCGCAGCATGGCGTGATCGATCACGCCCCTCTGACACCGCGAGGCCGCGCTATCGAAAGCGCCCTCCACGCAGCAATGAAGAAGAGCTGATACCGAATGCGTATTGTAATTGACATGCAAGGTGCGCAAACCGAAAGCCGCTTCCGTGGTATCGGTCGCTATAGCGTATCCCTGGCTCAAGGCATCGTGCGCAATCGCGGCGAGCACGAGGTTTACCTGCTGCTCAACGGTATGCTTAGCGAGAGCATCGAGGCAATTCGTGGTGCGTTTGTTGGCCTGTTGCCGCAAAGCCATATTCGGGTCTGGTACGCCCAAGGCCCTGTGGCGGGCATCAATCCCGCCAACGAAAGTCGGCATGAAGTGGCCAAGCTCATCCGCCAGGCTGCCATCGACGAACTACAGCCGGACGTGGTGCATATTACCAGTGCGGTCGAGGGCTTTATCGACGATGCGGTGATCTGCCGTCCGCCAGAGCACAAGCGCGCAATCGTCAGCGTCACGCTTTACGACCTTATTCCGCTGACAAACCCGCAGCAGTACCTGGACCACGCCCAGTACAAGCAGTACTACATGGGCATCGTTGGCTCCTTCAAGGACCACGGGGTGTTGCTGGCAATTTCGGAATGTGCCCGCCAGGAAGCACTGTCGTTGCTGCCGCTGGATCAGGACAAGGTGTTCAACGTTTCGGGCGCGGCAGACGCGATATTCCGGCCGGTCACGCTCACCGATGAAGCACGCAGCGCGCTCAAATCCAAGTTCGGGCTGCGCGATGCATTCGTGCTTTACTCGGGTGGGGCGGATGAACGCAAGAACCTGTCCCGCCTGATTGTCGCCTTCGCTGACGTCAAGCGTGAGATCGAAGACGTGCAACTGGTATTCGCCGGCAAGATTTCCCAGCACATCATCGAGCGTTACCGTGGCGAAGCGTTGGCGCAAGGCCTGGCCGAAGATGACTTGGTGTTCACAGGTTTCATTACCGACGATGAGCTGGTGGCGCTGTATAACACCTGCCGCCTTTACGTATTCCCGTCTTGGCATGAGGGCTTTGGCCTTCCGCCATTGGAAGCCATGAAATGTGGCGCACCAGTGATCGGTGCCAATACCTCGAGCGTGCCTGAAGTGATTGGCTGGGATGAGGCCACGTTCGATCCGCTGGATACCGCCTCTATCGCCCAGAAGATGAATCAGGCGTTGGTCGACGATGACTTCCGTGAGGCCATGATCAAGCATGGCTTGGAGCGCGCCAAGCTCTTTTCCTGGGACTTGACGGGCAAGGCAGCCATCGCCGCGTTCGAGCAGTGCGTGCAAAAAACGCCAGTGGCCGATCACCCCGTGGACGAAGACCTGCCTACCGAGCAACGCATCGAGCACTTGGTCGAGGCGCTGGTTGCCTCAGGTGAACTGGCCAAGGGCGGAGTTGATGTGCAGCGCCTCGCCAAGGCGATCGATTACTCGCTACAGGGGCCGGCGGGCAAGCCAAACCTTTTGGTGGATATTTCTCAGCTGTGCCGCCACGACGCCAAGAGCGGTATCCAGCGTGTGGTCCGCAGCATTCTGCTCGAGTGGCTGAAAAACCCGCCCGAGGGCTATAACGTCACGCCGATCTACAGCAAAGTTGAAGAGTCGTTCTACCGCTACGCCAAGCAGTTCACGACGCAGTTCCTCGGGAATACGCCAAACGATGACGATGTGGACGAGGCCATCAGCTACAAAGCCGGGGACGCCTACATCTGCCTGGACCTGCTGCTGGACATGCTGCCGCAGCGCCAGGCTTATCTCGACACACTGCGCGCCCATGGCGTGAGCCTGTTCTTCGTGGTGTACGACCTGTTGATCTTGCAGATGCGCCACTTCTTCTCGGATCACCTGCACCCGTTTTATGTCGACTGGATCAACACCATCGCGCGCTATGACGGTGCCATGTGCATCTCCCGGGCAGTCGGGGACGAGTTGCAGGCCTGGATGGACGAGAACGCGCCCAAACGCGAGAGACCGTTCCGCATCGGTGTGTTCCACCTCGGCGCCGACATAGACCAGTCGGTACCGACCACGGGCATTCCGGAAGATCCGGCCATGCGTGTCGAGGCCCTGCAAGCCAACCCTACATTCCTCATGGTTGGCACTCTGGAGCCGCGCAAAGGGCACTTGCAAACCTTGGACGCTTTCGAACTGCTGTGGCAGCAAGGTGTGCAGGCCAACCTGGTCATTGTCGGCAAGCACGGCTGGCTGGTGGAGGAGTTGGCCAGCAGGCTGCTCAACCACGCCGAGCGCGGCAAGCGGCTTCTTTGGCTGGAAGGTGCCAGCGATGAGTACCTGGAGCACTTGTACCAAGCGTGTGATTGCCTTATCGCAGCATCCTACGGAGAAGGGTTTGGCCTGCCGCTGATCGAAGCCGCACAGCATGGGCTGCCGATCATCGCACGCGACCTACCAGTGTTCCGTGAAGTGGCGGGGGAGCACGCCTGGTTCTTTGCTGGCAATGACGCGCGTAACGTGGCCGACAGCATCGCTGCGTGGCTGGCGTTGCACGCCGCTGGCGAGCATCCAACATCGGTACAGATGCCGTGGCTGACCTGGAAAGGCAGCGCGCAGCAACTGATCGACGAAATCAGCAAGCATGCGTTCTGATCGCAGCGCCCTGAAAAAACATGGTTGGGAAAACAGGATAATGGGTTTCAAGCTTGACTCAACAGGCCGAGCCGGCTTTGCGTTCGCTGTGGCCTTCGGGTTGTTTTTTGTACTGCGGCACTTTCCACTGGATTTCATCCTTGGCACCAATTCGTATTGGCAAACCGAAGTAGAAGACGTCACCCAATACTTCGCGGGTTTTAATGCCTTCTTCAATGCCCCCTTTAGCTTCCCGCTGTTGGCATTTGACAGCATCAACTACCCGCAGGGCACCCGGGCTACCTTCGTCGACGCAATACCCTTGTATGCGTTATTGCTGAAAGTGTTCGTGCCCAAGAGCTTTGCTCCCTTCAACCCGTTAGGTGTATGGATCGCCGGGTGTTTCGTCGCCCAGGCCATTTGCGCCTGGTGGATCATGCGCGAACTGCGGGTGCGTTCATGGTTGGCGCTCGCCGCAGCAGTGTTCTGCCTGGTGAGCATGCCTGAATTCACCTCGCGCATTGCGCATGTGTCGCTGATGTCGCAGTGGATCGTGCTGTGCGCCCTGGCGCTTTACCTGCGTAGCCGCAACACCGGCCAGGCGCATCGGTGGGCATGGGGCGTGCTGCTGGTTGCTGGCTTCTACGTCAACATCTACCTGTTCGCCATGGCCAGCGCCATCTATCTGGCGAGCCACCTGGGCAGCGCTGAACGCTTCAAGCCGGCGTTCGTTGCCCGCGCTCTGGTGCCATTCGTGGTCATTGGCGCCAGCCTCTTCCTTACCATCTTCCCTATGGGCGAGGCGGCAGTTTCGAAGGAAGGCGGCTTCGGCGTGTTCTCGATGAACCTGCTGTCACCGCTGCATGGTGGTAAATACCTGCACTTCCCTAACCCGGAAATGCCAGGACAGGGTGAGGGTTTCAACTACTTGGGCTTGGGTGTAGTAATGGCCTTTGTATTGAGCCTGGTGTTGAAGCGCAAAGACGGTGACGACACGTTTGGCCGACACAAAGCGCTCACCTGGTTGATGGCGCTGTTTACCCTCTACGCGCTTTCCAACGAGATTTATCTGGGTACCAGCCACCTGGTGTCAATCGACTACCCGTCGATTCTGAGCCCTATTACCTCCCAGTTCCGTGCCTCTGGGCGGTTCTTCTGGCCGGTAGGCTTTTGTATAGTGATCTTCTCGATTACCTATCTGTACCGCCACTTGAGTACCAAGTTGTTCGCCGCTTGTATGCTGGTCATGCTTGTTGTGCAGATCAGCGACTTGTCGGCATTCCGCCGGCTGCTGGTTGCGGTGGCCAACCGCCCGGCTGAGCCGGTGCTTGACCAGGCCGAGTGGAATGCGCAGACCGCGAGCAACACCGAGTATCTGTATTTCTTCCCCAAATTCAAATGTGGGCGCGGCGACCAGGTGCTGCAGACCCTGATGCCGATCATGCGTTACGCGGCCGTGCATAACATCAAGATCAACACTGGTTACGTAGCCCGCTCCAACGCCAACTGCAGTACCGAGAGCACCCAGGCAGAAATTGCCGCGTCAGATTTTGCCAATTCCATGTACGTGTTTAATACCGGCGACTTCCCACAAGTTGATCAGGTCAAGCAGCTTTTCCCATCAAATCGGCAGCCTGAGTGCAAAGTGCTCGACTTTGCTCATGTCTGCCGCGTCGGCCAAGCAGGGCAGGTGAACCCATGACCGAACTGAACAAGCGCACGATTTCGCTGGTGTCGCCTTTTTACAACGAAGAAAAAGGGGTGCACGCTTTTTTTCAGCGTATTAATGAAGTATTCGCCAGCCTGGCTGATCGCTACGAGCTGGAAGTGATAGCCGTGAATGATGGCAGTCGCGATCACACGTATGATCAGTTGGTCAAAGCCAAGGCGGATTACGCGTACTTGACCGTGGTGGACCTGTCGCGCAACTTTGGTAAGGAGGCGGCGATTTCTGCCGGGCTCGACTTTGCCACGGGCGACGCCATTGTGCCGATCGACTCTGACCTGCAGCACCCGCCGGAAGTCATCCTGGAACTGGTCGAAAAGTGGGAGCAGGGCGCCGAGGTGGTGTTGGCCAAGCGTGTTGACCGCGAAACCGACCGGCCGATCCAGAAATTCACGGCCAACTATTTTTACAAGGTGCACAACCGGATCTCGGACATCGATATACCCGCGGATGTGGGCGATTTCCGCCTGATGGACCGCAAGGTTGTCGATGCCTTGAAGACGTTGCCCGAAAGCCGCCGCTTTATGAAGGGGCTGTTCGCTTGGGTGGGCTTCCGGACCACGACTGTGGAATATAAAGTGGCCGCCCGCGAACACGGAAGCTCAAGCTTCAATACCTGGAAGCTTTGGAACTTCGCCATCGAAGGGATTACAAGCTTCAGCTCCGTACCGTTGCGTATCTGGACCTACTTGGGCTGCCTGGTATCGGCAGTGTCGTTTGTCTACGCGGCATATCTGCTGATCAAGACCCTGTTCTTTGGCGTGGACTTGCCCGGCTACGCCTCGATCATGATTACAGTACTCTTTGCCAGTGGCGTGCAGCTGATTGGTATTGGTGTACTGGGGGAATATGTGGGACGTATCTTCACCGAGTCGAAAAACCGGCCTGTTTATATCGTACGTGATGTGATCAAGTGACAAACCTCATCCCGGCGCGTTATCACGAATTCATACGGTTTGGGCTGGTTGGCGTTGCCAACACTGCGGTGCATGCAGGTATTGTGATAGCGCTGATGGAGGTGCTTGCGCCACCAGCGTTTGTCGCCAATGGCATCGCGTTCTGCTTTGCCAACATAATGTCGTACATGCTCAATAGCCGGTTTACCTTCAGGACGCCAACCAGCCTGTTGGGTTATCGGCGCTTCCTGGCGGTGTCGCTGGTGTCGTTGGGCCTGACGTTGTTGATCACTTCTGTGGTGGAGTACCTGGGCCTGCATTACGCGGTGGGCCTGGCGATGGTGATCTTCGTGGTGCCGGTATTGAATTACCTGGTGATGAAGCTTTGGGCGTTTAAACCGGCAGCCTGATCGCCTGCGTGCTGCAGAAGCACGGCCCATTGGGCTGTGCTGTCATGCAGATAACACCGCTCCCACAGAATCCCTGCCAAATCTATAAGTCATGTCATGTTCAATGGGGGAGGGCGTGCCCGCAAACCACCGGCACAGCCGGTGCAGCCCACGCCCACGCAGCCTACTTCGTCGCTTGCTCCAGGTTCACAGCGGCGTCCGGTGCAGGCCTGGCTTTCTTCCCGAAAATCCGCTTGCCCAGGTGCATGGTAGGCACTTCGACCAGCCGATAAAGTGCGTAGGCAAGCGTGAGCACGAAGATCAGCGTCAACAACCCTGATACTGGGAATGACAACCCTTGGTCCATCAGAATCCGTAGAGACAGGTAGCCAATGATCGAATGCGTCACGTAGATCGAGTAACTGATATTGGCGATGAAATCCAGCGGAGCAAACGGGCGGAAATACCTGCGCATCATGTAGCTGAAGCTAAACAGCACCAAGCCGTAAACATAGTTCTGCGGCACCGATGGCATCTGTACATCCCAGTCGGTATGAGGCCAGCACAGCAAAAACACCAGCATCATAATTGCTGCATAGGCCAGCAATTGTCGAGTCGTATAGGTACCGGTGTAATGATGATAAAAGCCCGTGCCGATGAACATGAAGATTACGCACATCAACTCGGTCTCAAGCGATTCAACCAGGCCTACGCGCAGCTCTCTCCCGGCCAGCAATGTCGGAAGCGCCTCGCACGCTGCGAGCACCGCCACGGCGAACAAGATCAGTGGGAACGCATTCCCAGCCTTGATCGAGCGATAAAGCAGCGCGGCGATGATGTAGAACTTGATCTCAATGGCCAGGGTCCAGTTGACCATGTCGATTGAGGGATAATGCAAGTTGCCTTGCAGCAGAAGCAGGTTGGCGAGCAGCCGGTCAAGCGCCATCGAAAACGGCTGACCCCAGTATCGGCTGGACAAGTAGACCAGCGCCAACATGATCAGCGAAGCAGCGATATAGGTCGGGTAGATGCGCAAAAAGCGCGCGATCAGAAACTTCACCGGCTCCAGACGATTCAGCGAAAACGGAATGACAAAGCCGCTAATCAGGAAGAAGACCGAAACGCCAAAGGGTCCGTAGTTGAAGGTTGGGATCGTCAGCCAATAGATCATGCTCGACGAGGGCCCCTCCACGATGGGGGCGTGAATATAGGACGCCACCACGTCCCGTGAAAACCAATAAACACCGCACCAGTGAACGATAAGCACGGCGATCACCGCCACGCCTCTTAACTGGTTGGCGAAAAGCGCTCTGTCTGAAGCTTGTTGCATGCCGGTTCTCCTGGAGATGGTGGCATTGTAGTTATCACCCGGACCAAGGAGAAGCTCATTGCTGGCATTCTGTAACCTGCATACAGAACGCGCTAAGCTTGGCTCTGTCGAAACCAGAGGTAATCCCCATGCGACCATGGATAGGTGTAATGCTGGCCGCAGGGCTTGCAGGCTGCGGAACTGTACACACCGTTTTCAGCGAAGCCAAGGCGGTAGATGACCTGGCGAAATGGCAAAGTGACTGCCACAGCATCCCCAGGGCCTACAGCGGTGTGGCGTATCAGTTTTGCAGCCTGAACGCTCCAGCGAGATCGGGCGCCCACTGGGCACCGTTCCCCGTCCTGGTTGACATGGCAGCGTCAAGCCTTGCCGATACCATAGTTCTTCCCTATACCGGTTATCAGCAATATGAACGGGGTAACGTACCCATTCGCCGACTGGAGTATTGAATTCCAGGCAAAGCCGCTGAGCTGTCGGGCCGCCAAATAGCCAACCCTCGTCACAATCGGTGTATCAACGGATGCTGCGAATCGTAGCGGCCACGCGAGCCTAAGGCCCATGATTAGCGAGTGCAATCAAAAGCCGGCGCAGCGGGTATCTTTGGGAAATAGCCTACAAGGAGGGAGGGGAGTTCTGATGACTAGCGAGGCTATGAGGGACCTCTGGAGCAATATTAAAACTGCCAGACCCAAAAAAGAGGCTGCCAGGCAATATAGCCCGAGACAAGGCTGCGCTACCGCAGCCTTGCCCTGCGAGAGCTGTTACTCGAACAGTTCGGCGTCAGCCAATGCGACCCCAAGCTGGTCCTTGCCAGACAGGCTTGGTGCGAAGTCGATAGGCCATTCGATACCCACTGCCGGATCATTCCAGGCAATGCAGCGCTCACACTGCGGCGAGTAGAAGTCGGTGGTCTTGTAGAGGAACTCTGCGGTTTCACTCAACGTGACGAACCCGTGTGCGAACCCTGGCGGGATCCACAGCTGGTTCTTGTTATCGGCCGACAATACCGCACCTACCCATTTACCGAAGGTAGGGGACGAGCGACGGATATCCACCGCAACATCGAAAACCTCGCCCTGCACCACACGTACGAGCTTGCCCTGGGCGTGAGGTGCCAGCTGATAGTGCAGGCCACGCAGCACGCCTTTTACCGAGCGCGAGTGGTTGTCTTGTACGAAGTCGGGCTGCAGGCCGGTCACTTCGCTGAAGACACGGGCGTTGAAGCTCTCGTAGAAGAAACCACGTTCGTCGCCAAAAACCTTGGGGGTAAACAGCACGACTTCAGGGATATCCAGCGCAATGGCTTGCATCAGAACACCTTCTCTTTCAGTAGGTTTTGCAGATACTTGCCATAACCGTTTTTCAGCAGTGGTTGAGCCAGGCACTCGAGTTGCTCAGCGTTGATCCAGCCAGCGCGGTAGCAAATTTCCTCAGGGCAGGCGACTTTCAAGCCCTGACGGCGCTCCATGGTTGCGATGTACTGGCTAGCCTCCAGCAGACTGTCATGCGTGCCGGTGTCCAGCCAAGCATAACCCCGGCCCATGATTTCAACCTGCAGCTGTTGTTGCTGCAGATAAAGATTGTTGAGGTCGGTGATTTCCAGCTCGCCGCGCGCAGATGGCTTCAAATCGCGGGCCAGGTCGACTACTTGGTTGTCATAGAAATACAGGCCGGTAACGGCATAGCTCGACTTGGGAACAGCCGGCTTTTCTTCCAGCGACAGTACGCGGCCGCTATCGTCAAACTCCGCTACGCCATAGCGTTCTGGGTCATGCACGTGATAAGCGAACACCGAAGCCCCGGCTTCACGCTTGTCTGCATTCAATAGCAGAGCCTGGAAGTCATGGCCGTAGAAAATATTGTCACCCAGTACCAGCGCTGACGGGTCGTTACCGATAAAGTCTGCGCCGATGGTGAACGCCTGGGCCAAGCCATCCGGGCTTGGTTGTACTGCGTAGGACAGGTTCAGGCCCCACTGGCTGCCATCGCCCAGCAGCTGTTCGAAGCGCGGAGTGTCTTGCGGGGTGGAGATGATCAGGATGTCCCGGATCCCGGCGAGCAGCAGGGTGCTCAGCGGGTAGTAGATCATCGGTTTGTCATACACCGGCAGCAGCTGCTTCGAAACCGAAAGTGTGGCCGGATGCAGTCGTGTACCCGAACCGCCAGCCAGAATAATTCCTTTACGAGCCATGAGAGTCCCTATTACTGGATTTCGTCCAGCATACGTTGCACGCCTTGCTCCCAAAGCGGCATTTTGAAATTGAACGTGTGTTCCAGCTTGCCCAGTGCCAGGCGCGAGTTGCGCGGACGTGGTGCAGGTACTGGATAAGCTTCGGTGCTGATTGCAGCAACCTGATCAGCTGTCACTTTCAGCGCTACGCCAGTGCGTTGAGCGTGCGCCAGCACGAACTGAGCAAAACCATGCCAAGAGGTTTCACCTGACGCAGCCAAGTGGTAAATCCCTGCCAGGTGACGGTTGTCTTGCCCATTGAAGATTTGCCGCAGGACGTGTGCGGTAACGTCGGCGATCAGGTCAGCGCCCGTGGGTGCGCCAAATTGGTCTGCTACCACGCTCAACGTCTCACGCTCCGCAGCCAGGCGCAGCATGGTCTTGGCAAAATTGTGCCCGCGCGCAGCATACACCCAGCTGGTGCGCAGTACCACGGCCTTGGCGCCGCTGGCGAGTATGCCATGCTCGCCTTCCAGCTTGGTACGGCCGTAGACCGAAAGGGGGCCGGTCGGCGCAGCTTCCTCCCAGCGCTGACTGCCACTGCCGTCAAATACATAATCGGTGGAATAATGAATCAGCCAGGCGCCCAAAGCTGCTGCTTCACGTGCTAATACAGCAGGAGCCTCGGCATTGATCATTGCGGCCAGTGCCTGATCGCTCTCAGCTTTATCCACTGCAGTGTAGGCAGCAGCGTTGACGATCACGTCCGGCGCCAGTTGACGAACCGTAGCGGCCAAGCCGTCCAGGTTGGACAAGTCGCCACATAAGCCTTCGGCCCCCTGACGATCCAGCGCGATGACCTCACCCAGCGGCGCCAAGGCGCGCTGTAGCTCCCAGCCTACTTGCCCGTTTTTCCCCAACAGCAGGATTTTCACGCTTTATTTGCCCCGTATTGTTGTGCCACCCAGTCACGGTAGCTGCCGTCCATGACACCTTTTACCCATTCCTGGTTGGCCAGGTACCAAGCGACTGTCTTGCGAATGCCCGTCTCGAAGGTTTCGGCAGGTTTCCAGCCGAGCTCCCGCTCGATCTTGCGTGCATCGATGGCATAACGGCGGTCATGGCCTGGGCGGTCGGTTACGTAGGCGATGAGCTCTGCGTACTGTTCGACAGGCTCGCCGGTCTTCTGGTTGATCACCTGGCGCGATGCCGCAGGTGCCATCTCGTCGAGAAGGCCGCAAAGTGTACGCACAATGTCGATGTTGGCTTTTTCATTCCAGCCGCCAATATTGTACGTCTCGCCGAACGCACCGGCTTCCAGTACGCGACGGATGCCCGAGCAGTGGTCTTCGACATACAGCCAGTCGCGGATTTGCTGGCCATCGCCATAGACGGGCAGCGGCTTGCCGGCGAGCGCGTTGACGATCATCAGCGGGATCAGTTTTTCCGGGAAGTGGAACGGCCCGTAGTTGTTGGAGCAGTTGGTAGTGAGTACCGGCATGCCGTAGGTATGGAAATACGAGCGTACCAAATGGTCACTGGCTGCCTTGCTGGCGGAGTACGGGCTGTTCGGCGCGTACGGCGTGGTCTCGGTGAACGCCGGGTCGTTTGGCCCCAGAGTGCCGTAGACTTCGTCGGTAGAGACATGGAGGAAACGGAAGGCCTCCTTCTCTGCACCTTCCAAGCTGTTCCAATGCGCCCGGGCGGCCTCAAGCAAGCGGAACGTGCCCATCACGTTGGTTTCGACAAACGCTTCGGGGCCGGTGATCGAGCGGTCTACATGGGATTCGGCGGCGAAGTGAACCACGGCGCGTGGGCGATGGTCGGCAAACAGCTTGGCCAGCAGTGCTGCATCGCAAATATTGCCTTGGACGAAGCGATGTTGAGGGTTGCCTTCCAGCGACTGCAGGTTGGCCAGGTTGCCTGCGTAGGTCAGGGCGTCGAGGTTGAGGACGGGTTCCTCATTGTTCGCACACCATTGCAGTACGAAATTTGAGCCGATGAAGCCGGCTCCGCCTGTTACTAGAATCATAATTTGGCTCTAATTGGACAAAAGGTGTTGTCGTAGACAGATGACGCTGAGAAACTTCGCCCCGGCAACGCAAGGCGAGCTGCTAGCGCTGCCCGGAATTAGACCACCCTGATGTCGAAAAATACACTGCTGGGTGCCGGTACTGACCGTGCCGATCTGCTCATGCTGGACGAGGAGGAGCCGTTGCAGCGGTGGAAGGTGACCTCATGGTTGCCATGACACAACAGGGAGTCGTCAGGTGTCCATGCAACAAACAGCTGTTTGAGCAATGCAACTCACGGAGATTGACCTGAGTGCTGGCAAGTCTAGAGTGCCTTGAGCTACCGCTATCTTGTGGTTCCAGTTCGGTGGGCATGGCAGTGCAGCGCGCGCCTCAGGGGTCGGGTTCGTTTCCGGGGGTTGAAAAGTGTCATTTTTATTTGTCAGCATTCCTGAAATAGGAATTAGAGTGATGGCAGTTCTTGCATTCATGTTGAACAACCCAACAAAAAATATAATAGGCTCGGGGCTCGGCAGGTTAGACGTCATTCTTCATGTTTCAGCGGTCTGGCGCTCTTGAAAATTCATAGGAAAGTGAAAAATGTCTGTTAAGGAAGGCTTGCCGAGCGTAGATGTGCAGCCGAGCATGCATGTTAAGAGAAATTCAGTACCCGCCACCCAGAAAAAGACTGGCTCAAGGCGATTCGTGCTGGATCTGGCTTATTATCGGAATCGATACCCAGACCTGTCTTCGCTCACGGACGATGCGCTCGAGCAGCATTGGCATGCGTTCGGTTATCAAGAAGGCCGTTATGCCTCGGCTTCGCACGAAAGTGGTGATGCGGAGCTTATCGCTGAAGCAGTGCTCAATGCGGCCGACAGCGCCGTCATGGTCAAGCCGGATGTTGCTAAAGTAGACCTGGATTTTTACCTGACCCTTTACCCTGACCTCAAAGCCGGCGGCGTTGAAACTCAAGCGATTGCGGAAGCACATTTCCAACGCTTCGGACGGGCGGAGGGGCGACTTCCTACCCCCGATGCCTGGGCTAAGAAGCACGAGCTCCCACCAGAGCTGTTACCGAACGGGTTCAGCCTTTCCGCCGTCATTGAACGGAGCGCCAAGCGCGGCCTTGAGGTTGAACCACAGCGGGTCATGGGCATATTCCTGGGGCAGGATGTTATCCCTGTTGATCTCGCCGAGACGCCTCAGAAAAGCCAGGTAGTGTTCTCTAAACTGGGTATGCATTACCTGTCCCGGCACAAGGTCCAGGAGGGCAGAATCCTGCTTGAGGCGGCTTTGAGCATCGCGCCGAGTGCTGAGGTATTCAACCGTCTAGGCGGTAGCTACATGGAGGATGGTCACTTCAGTATTGCCTTGCAGTACTTCAATGCTGCCGCGCAATTGCCGAATCCGCCGGTGTGGACCGCCTTCAACCGAGCGCACTGCTTGGCTAAGCTGCATCAGCTAGATGAAGCCATTCGGGTGCTTTCTGCAGGTATTGCTACCAACCCGAATCACCGTCCCCAGCAAGACGAACTCGAGCGTCTGGCCGAGCAGAAATGGCGTGACTTACACGCAAAGCTCATGACCCGAGTGGATATGCTGGACCGGGAGAGCTTGATCAATGAGGCCTACGCTTACGCGGTTGACTTGTATCGAGCGTACCTGCCTGTTTACGGTGATCTGTCGGAAAGCGCCGCAGACGATTTGCCCGCACTGCCGCCCTTGGGCAATTTGAATACCGATCGTGTCTTAATTGTTGGTGACTTCCACATCGCCCAGTGCGTGCGCTACCGCATTGAGCAGAAAATTGAACAGCTGGAAGCAGTTGGTAAGCAGGTAACTGCCATAAGCTGGACCGAGCTGGACAAGAACCAAAATGCATTAGCACTGCACGATGTGGTGATCTTCTATCGAGTGCCAGCGGTAGTTCAAGTTATCAAGGCCATCGCTCAAGTCAACGCAACGGGTAAGCTCAGCCTGTACGAAATTGATGATCTGCTATTTGTTCCGGAGTACCCGCCGTCGATCGATAGCTATGGTGGCTATGTCTCGCTGGCCACACACCGGGAACTCACGCGCGGCATGGCGTTGTTCAATGCCGCTGCGCGACTTTGCCGTCAGGGGATCGCATCCACTGAGCCGCTGCGTTTGGAACTCGCCAAGCTGGTGAGAGAAAAACAGTGCTGGTTGCATCGCAACGGCCTGGACAGATTGAATCAGATTCGCACAAACGACAAATCGCACAAGAAGACCATCGATATCTTCTATGGCAGCGGTACTCAAGCACACAACACCGACTTTATCGAACAGGCGCTGCCTGCGATTGAGCGTGTGCTTAGCGAGACCCCTCAGGCTCGTTTGGTCGTTGTGGGTTACCTGCGATTGCCAGTGTCATTTACCGCAAAATACGCTCAGCAGTTTACCCAGTTGCCGGCCATGGACAGTGTGCAAGGTTATTGGTCGCTGCTTGAGCAAGCGGATATCAATATCGCGGTGTTGCACGATGACAAAGTCAATGCCTGTAAAAGCGAGCTGAAATGGTTTGAAGCAGGCTGTTTTGGTATCCCATCGGTGTTGAGCAGCACGGCCAATTACCGTGATGTTGTCAAAGATGGAGAAGATGGTTTCCTTGCCACGACTGAAGAAGAATGGTACCTGGCATTAAAAAACCTCGCTGGTAGCCAAGCCTTACGGCAACAGGTAGGCCAGGCCGCTCAGAAGCGGGCCCAGGACGATTACAGCCTGCAGGCGCTTGGAAGTACGCTGGCAGCTACGCTCGATGATTTCGTAAGTGGCATTCAGAAAGCCAAGCCGAGGAAAAAAATTGCGTTGGTCAACGTATTTTTCCCACCGCAGGCGATTGGTGGTGCCACGCGTGTTGTGGCTGATAACTTCTCAGAGTTCAGAAGCGCTTACGCCGAGGACTTCGATGTCTGTGTGTTCACAGCGGATGTCGAGTGCAGACCCGCTCATCAGATGACTGTCTACACCTATGAGGGCTGCCGGGTCTACCGGTCTACAACCCTGTGGCGTGAGCACATGGATTGGCATCCTAAAGACCCAGAGATGTATCGCCTGTTCCAAGAGTTCCTGGAGCTGGAAAAACCCGATTTGATCCACTTCCATTGCGTCCAGCGCTTGACAGCTTCGATTGTGGAAGCGGCACGAGATGCCAAAATTCCTTACATGGTCACTATTCACGATGCCTGGTGGATCTCGGATTTCCAGTTCTTGGTCGACCATAACTCAAAAGTTTATCCTGACGGGCATCCTGACCCTTACGAGCTCATAGAAATGCCAACGAATATGAAGTTGGCAGATTCCATCGAGCGACGCCGCGATCTGAAAGACCTCCTGCACAGTGCTTCGAGGGTGCTGACCGTGTCGAACGCGTTCGCAGACATTTATCGTCGAAACGGTATCCCGCAGATAGAAGTTGTAGCTAATGGCGTCTCCAGTGACATTCCGTGGACGCAGAAAGATACCTCTTACACCAAGCGGGTTGTCTGCGGGCATATCGGTGGAATGTCGGAGCACAAGGGGTATTATCTGCTTAAGGAAGCAGTGCTTCAGAGTCAGCCTAAAAATGTTGAGCTCTTGGTGGTCGACCACTCCAAAGAGGAGGGGTACGAACAGCAATCTCTTTGGGGTAAGGTGCCAGTCACCTTTATTGGTCGGGTAAGCCAGAAAGGCATCATAGATCTTTATCGGAAAATTGACGTGTTGTTTGCGCCATCGATGTGGCCAGAAAGCTTCGGCCTTGTTACGCGCGAAGCGGTCGCTAGCGGCTGTTGGGTAGTTGCTAGTAACATGGGTGGGATAGGTGAAGATGTTGTTCAAAATAAGAATGGGTATGTTATTGAGCCAAATCAAAGTATGTTGGAAGCTGCTTTAAAACATATCAGTGGATCGGTTGCTAAGCATAAGTCGCCATCTAATACCGAGGTAAAAAGAACCTCTGCAAGTCAGGCGGCAGAGCTGCAGCAGATATATTTTGCCATCGGTGAAGGGCTGGTTAAGCTTGAGGAAAGTAAATAATGAAACTTAAAAGCGACCCGTCACTTCGTTACGTTGACTGCTATGGGTTTAAGCGACGACCCATCCTTAAGCTGCTGAATTTCGATCTTAATAGGTGAGTTAATGTCATCAATAACATTTGAATATGCCGCTTTTGAAGTTAATCTTAGAGTTGCCTCGGGTGGCGGGGCAGTCGTTAGCTTTGATGGGGGTAGCAACTGGCAGGTACCGTCTCTCAGCACCTCGGAATCGAGTGTTTTTTTAGTGCCTGGAAGCTTCTCTCTTGTTGCTGATAGTGCATTGGTGAAGGATGATGCTGGACAGGTTATAACCGTCGCTCCGCCTTTAGAGTTCGATATTCAGCGTTCTCATGATATTCATTATCTTAATAAGATGGTGTTCAACTTCCGAACCAGAATTCCGGATAAAACAATCTTTTATCATTATTTGCGGTCTTTGCTCCTGTCGATGGATAGAAGTAGCAAATTCTACTTGGGAGTGCTATCAGTCCTAGCGTTTCGCGTCGGCGAAGATCCCGTAAATCGTTCTGAGGTCGGTCGCGAAATTGTTCGGATTCGCACCGATTTGATTTCAAAAAAACCATCTGCTCCGTTGGACCCAGTAACATTGCGCTGGTGGATCTCTTCGGGTACGAATATAGTGCCATTGGCAGAGTTTTATCAGCTTCGCAGCAATGCTTACGATATTGCCAAAGATATTTACGAGATGCGGGATGAGAGCGCCAAAGCACGTATAGTTTATTGGAATACCACATCTGCAATGCTTTTGTATGCGTTCTTTCTATATGGGGAGGGGCGAACTGGAGAAGCTTCTGAAGTTTTCCTTAGTACCTTTACATTGTGTCAGCGAGGTCTATTGGAAATTTTTTCTTCGGCGAATAAAAGCATCTTGAGTCAATATCCAGATTGTACGGCGCTAGTGGAAATTGGTCGAAACGCTTTTGCCGCACATGCCGTTCTCAGTGGTAGTAAGTTCTCGCCAGGTAGTACTGCGGAATATCCTGTGGATCTAGAGGGTTACTACATTGATTTTATCGGGGCAGTGCGTAGGCATGATAAGTCATTCCCTCCTAAGCTCGGCTATTTCATTGAGTTAAAGGATCGCCTCAATAAGGCAAAGAACATCTTGTTCGAAGGCTGATTTTGATGACCTGCATAGTCAGTGGCTAGCGAAACTAGGCTTGTAGTGCTCGCACCTAGGTGTGGGCACTTTTACCTGCTTCTTTATACTCCTCTTTTTAGTGCTCATTTGTCATTATGGTTGGTTCAGTTTGCTTGCCTGAAACATAATGTTTCCCAGAGAATTCACGAATTTGGGCGTTGTGGGGAATGACCAGCACTGAAATCATGATTGGTTTTTTCCTGTCGTAGGCCAGTTCTGAGATGCGTGAGTGTGGTTTTTGCTATTTTAATAATCACTAAGGGATTCTAGGAATGATTATTGGTCCATCACATGTGGTTCGTTGGGAAAGGCTAAAAAAATTCTTTGATATAAATGATGTGTTCTACGGGCATGGAAGTCTGCCGATATGGCATGACAAAGTTAAGCAGTTTTCACAGTCTGCACACCCGTTTATTATGGTTGGTGACTTTAGATTTGGTAACGCATATCTTGTGACAAACAATCCTAAAGATATGTGCTCAATAAAAAAAGAGTTCTTCAACGTCCAGACTGATAAGCGCGCGTTTGATGTGTCTGTTGATAGTTTGGATAGGCTCAATCGGCACGATATTAGATTGGTTTTCTGGTGCTTGTTTATCAGAGAGTATAAAAATAGGAGTAGTGGTAAGTACACAGTCAACGGTGATTACAAGCATCCTGTCTGGAATCTCGGATTTGTCGAAGAAAGGTTCAAGAACTCGATAAAGCTGTCCTCCTTGTTTGGGCAAGATTTGGACTTTCTCATAATAGATGGGAGTAATCACCCGTCTACCTATGGATATTATTTCTTAAAAATGCTATATCGCGGGAAAAGTCCAGTAGAAGCGTTTAATTGTACTCTTGAATTAAGGAAAACATTTTCTAAAATTTTTAAGATTTTTGGAGGTGACCGGTTTGTAGTGTCTGGCACTAATAATTCTTTTAAGTTATTTAGAAACTATATGAATTGGGGTGTTTTTGAATCTCGTCAACTGAGCGGGATGGAACTGCGCCCGGCTGAGGAAGCTATCTTCTCCTCACACAAATACTGCGACAATCTTCTATATTTTGCTGGTGAGGAAAACGCCAAAATAGATAGCGATCAGTTGTCGCACTTTGACAACTCACCTTATCGAAGAAAACTGCTTGTGGTAAAAAAAACTAATAAGACTTATTTTTACGAGTCATTTTCGAAGTGCAAGCCAACTCTTAAGTACGTGCTAGCTCATGATGCTGAAGACGAAGAAGTTGCTGGTGATATGTATAATTTAGTAGGTATGTCACAGGTTATATATGTTGCGCTTTCTCTTATGTTTAAAGAGGGTCTTATGGCGGATAACCCTTATTGTGTAATGAAAAAACTTGTTTCGAGATTTTGATGTTGGCAAGGGGAAGTCGCTGTTTATCTTTCGCGCCGTTACACATAGTCATGCCACGGGCTGCGAGCGGTGCCGGGAAATTTTATTACTGGTTTTAACAAGATTAGGTGCCTAGACTGCTCGCTTTCATAAGGCGAGAGCCTTTGCCTAGTTGGTGATAGGCGGTTGCGGATGAGAGCGAGAGTTTTCCGTGAGTTTCGCTGAAGCAATGCCTCACCGGTGAGCCGGTGAGGCTTGTGACGCCTACGTGTGAAAAAGTGCTGAAATGAGCAAGGCGCTGCGTTAACTAAGGCCTTCGTGGCATTGTGCAAGCGCTGGTTGAGCTCGAAAGGTATTGAGGGAGGAGATGTTAGCTAAGGAATAGATATCGTTTTCCATGCACCACTCTTTCCAATTCGTAACTTCCGACCAGTCGCTCATAAAGACGAAGTCAATGCTCGCTTCGCGAGCAGCTTTATAGTCATACTTGCTATCGCCTATAAACAACGCAGGGGATGTGATGTTCCCGCTACCCTGTTCGCGCGCGAGAATATCCTCCTTGATGTCGGGGCTTCCAAATATGCCACCATCGAATAGCGTATCGAGATTGCGGTGTGCGAAAATTTCGCGAAGCTCGGCCTGGTCGCCGCCTGACACGATCAACCAGCGGGTATTCGGAGTTTTATCTCGAAGCTCCCGGAGACCATCGGCTACTGCGCAACTGAGTAGACCGTTTCTAACATGCTTTGCATAACAGTCAAGAAGCTGCTCTAACGTCACGCCCTCAACTTGCACGGGAGCGATGTTCTCTAAAAAATAAGAAAACTTTTTATAACGAGAAACGCCGCCATTCGCAACGTGATAATCAGCCAGAGCCTGAGCGGCTGTAGCGCCATAGGGAAGAGCCGCCTCATAGAAGGCCTGAGTCTTCACTTTGTTAGAGTCAAGCAGAACGCCGTCGCAGTCGAATACCAGCGTGGAATAAGAGGCTGGGTGCAGGGGGGTATTTTTCATAAGGTAACCAAACCCTTTTCCAGCAGGCATTCTGCGATGGTGAAGTCTTCCGGCCAGTCAATGTCATGGCTGATCAGTTTGCCCAGTGGATGAAGGTAGGGTTTACGACCAATTCGGTCATCTAGCTCCCTGTAAATACTTGCATGAGCAAGGAATACACCACTGTTTACTTCATGTACGGGGGTGAGGGTTTGCGTTCTCGGCCATTTCTCTACGTTTCTGTCATAGTTCATGGCTTCGCCATTTTGCCAGAGGAAGCCGTGCAGCAAATTTGTGGTCATCAAGGAGTCGTACCCGGTCAGTACTTTCTCATTGTGAAGCTTTACGATTTCGTTGTAATGACTGGCGCTGAGGAAGGGCGAGGTAACGTGGGTCCACAAGATATTACCTTCGCCGATCAACTCAAGCGCATGCGCCACCAACTGGTCAGTGCTGGTCTGGCTGGAAGACAGCTCTTCTCGTCGCTTGTGGAGTGTGATTTTATTACTTTGAAGCGATGAGGCGTAGTCAAGGATGCTTTCGTCGTTGGTGCTCAGCACGATGGCATCAACAGCCTCAGCTTCAAGCAGTTGCTTCAACTTGATTTCAATCAAGCCGAATGCGTGGCCGCCAAATGGTTTTATATTTTTATTCGGAATGCGTTCGCTGCCTTTTCGGCAGGGCAGAAAACACGTCGTTTTTTCATATTTCATTTCAGTGGCCCATAAATGCTTTGGCAGCTAATGTCATATCGAGTTGGCGTCAGGCAGAGCAGCGGCGTGCTGGACGGGGTGTCTTGATACTGCCTCAAAAGCTTGTTGGTATCAGCATTTCGCGGGTCTTCGCCAGGATACCCATCGAAGCCAGCCATGAGAATGCGTTTAGCTTTGCCAGAGCTGGCGGCAGCCATGGCGTACGCTACCACTAGCGAGGTGGGGATAGTGCAATGGGTGTCCTCGAACGTGAAATTATCGGGCTGAACATTCAGGCCGAAATCAAGAACGTTTTTATTGGCGAGCGCACCCTGCACATCCATCGGTAGCATGGAGTAGGGCGTAATCAAAGGCTGAGGCAGCTCGATATGTGCCTCGCAATCGGCCAGAAGGCGGACGGGATGGCAAGCGACCCTGACGTCAATCAATTCAGCGGCAATTGAGCTCTGCGTGTTCAGCGCCATCACAACCGGTTTATGCTGGCGAATGAAGTGTTCCAACGCTTGCCGGTGCGCCGCTACGCCAGGGCCCGTACCTAGAAGCAATACATCTTGGCCGGCGAAAAGATCCTGCGGTGCCCACTGACCTGTGGGCGCGCCACGGTAAAAGTGTCGGGCGGCATCAAGTGTATGCACGCTGAACTTCTTACCGCCTTCATTGCGAAGGTATTCAATGACCGCAAGAATATCTTCTTCGCCGAAGCGGGAGTCACCCAGCATTTCTTGAATGTAGGTTGGGTGGATACCGTATTTGCCAGCGAGGTAATAATAGGGGTTGGTCCCCCAGCCATACTTAACTTGCATGGGTTTGAAGTGCTCACGAAGAAGCGTCATCAAAGGTATCAGATTCGCGGGTTTCCCACTGCGTGCAGCAATCTCGATAGCCAGCTCCTCGGTACGGGCGTTGCCGGGCCCTCGGCCCATGCCCGTGACTGTAGAGTCGACCCAGGTAACGCCTTCATCCATCGCGCGCAAGGTATTGGAAAGCGCCAAGCCGAGATTGTCATGGGTGTGGATCCCCAAGGCCCCCTGCCACTCACTACGCAGCCACTGGATGATCTGTGCCGCTTCATCAGGGGACATGCTCCCCATGCTGTCAGCAAAATACAGCACATCCAGCGGGTAGTTGTTTGCAAGTTTAGCCAGCGCTTTGATTTCGCTTTCTGAGCAGTTCGCGATCTGCATCAGGTTAAAGCCTACATCGTAGCCCTGTTCCTTAAGCCAGCTCGCCGCTGGGAGTGCTTCTGCAAACTCATGAACGTGGCAAGCAATACGCACCAGGTCAACCGGCGATTCACTCGCCGGGCTGGGGAACAGTAGCTGCAGTGCTTGCTGCCCCGCGTTTTTTCCGACCAGTTCACTGCCGTTAACCATCACGCCAATCGTCATGGAGGGGGGCAGATCCAGGGTGCTCAGGAAGGCATCAGTGGTATAAGCGCAGGCGCCGCTAAAACTGCTGTTTTTTAACGAACGAAGGCCCAGTTCAATCGTTTGAATGCCAGCCGCTTGCATGGCGGTTATGTACTGTGCAATCAGCGCTTCGGAGAAGTTCCAGTTATTGTAATAACCACCATCTCGAAGTGTGCAGTCCAGATGCTTCATGTCAATGTGTCCCTGTATTGATGGGTGATTGTATTGGCGCTTCAGGAAGGATCAGCCAAGTAGATATGACCATGAATCTCACTGGATGCCAATTTTCTGGGGGCGCAATATTCTGGTTCTGGCGGCAATGACAAGCCCCCGTAGGGGCCGGTCAGATAGTCCAGGCTTAATGCGGGATGGTAGTAGGGATCCCTGTAGCTGACGGACCATCGTTCTGTAAACAACTGCTGCTCTCGCTGGGCGCGTGCCATTTTCTCTGGCGAGATATCTTTCCCTCGGCTGGCGGATTCGGCATGGATCAATTGCGCGAAGGCGGTCCATAGATTGCGCAGGCCAAGTTCATGAATGCGCAAGCATAAATCGACATCGTTGAACGCCACAGGAAACGCTCGTTCATCCAATCCCTGAATCGAGTCGAACAACGACTTGCGGAGCAGCAGGCATGCCGCCGTAACCGCGCTCTGCCGCCTGGTAACCTGGTTCATCCCCAGGTACCCGGCATCTCGTTGCTCCAAGGTGTTGCCGGCATGGGCAGCGAGGCCATTGACGCCAACAACTACGCCACCATGCTGGACCATCCTGTTGGGCCACAGCAACTTGGCACCCACTGCGCCGATTCCGGGGCGCAGTGCCTGCGAAACCATTTCTTTCAGCCAGCCGCTTTCGATGATTTCGATATCGTTGTTGACCAGGCCGATCAGCTCTCCCGTGGCAACGCTCGCCGCGCGATTGTTGATCGTGGAGTAGTTGAAGGGGTGTGGGTGCGCAAGAATCTTAACGCCGCGCTGAATGAGTTCGGCGAGGTAGGCCAATGTCTGCGCGTCAGTCGACTGGTTGTCGACAACAATGATCTCCAGGTCTGGATAATCCGTGTTGTTCAACAGGCCTTCGATACAGGCGTGCAGCAGCTTGTACTGGTCACGTGTGGGTACGATCAGGCTGACACGTGGCAGTTGCTCAGGGAGCGGCCAGTGAGCCCTGAGCAGAGCAGGGTAGTCTGGTACGGCGCTGACCTGCGCGCCTGGTGCGAGGCTTTGGCATAACCACGTCACGGCGTCCTTGCGTTGCTTTGAGGGCGCAGCTTGCTCCGGGCTTGTACAGGCATCGCTAGAGCGATGGTAGAGAACCCGAGGCAGGTGTGTTACAGATCGGCCGTTTAGCTCCGTAGCTAGTGCTATACCGGCGATTAGATCGTGGCGGTTAATGGCAGACTGCTTTTGGCCTGCGTTGAGCAGAACCAAAGCCTCTTTGACAATGGCGGCAGAGAAAATTGCGCCAGCAGAGAAAATGTCTGCGCCAATGAACAGGTCAATGTCCCAAACCGGCTTGAACCATGGCTGGCTACGTTGGCCTTGCGGTCCGTCGCGGTCACAGTCGGCATAGGCCCAAGCGCAACCATCCTCCAGCAAATTGCAAAGCTGTGCGATGGCTCGGGGCGCCAGTCTGTCACCTGCAGCGATCTGGATAATGCTGTCGCAGCCGGCTGCCAGCAGTTGTTCAACGGCGGGGAGGAGGTCGGCCGGGGCAGCCTTCGCCAGCTGATGGACACTTTCAGCGTCATCGCCCAGGCTATCGAGGCTGATTTGTTCCAGGGCGGCGTCACCTTCACTGAGCAGCAACAGGCCGGGTGTGAACCTGGACGGGGTGGCAGCGATAGGCTCGCGCTTCTGGAAGGCGTCGTACCATCGTGGGTAGTGCTGCCATCCTGCGCTTTTTGGCAAGCGCGATGATTGCTCCTTCGCAACTTCTGCCACCAGTGCCTGCACTGCAGAATCGGGTTTCAGTTCAAGCTGATGCAACAGGCCATCCAGGCCCTCCGGGCGGCAGCGCAAACGAATCGGGCTTCCTGATAACGACTGTCCGAGGTCATTGGTCACTTCAATGACATGCAACTTGCCATCTGCCAGTTCCCACGGCAGGTCTATCGTGAAACCGTGATCACTTGTGGCGCGATACGCGAGTGCCTGGTGGTGGGTATTGCAAGTGACCTGGGCGATAACCCGGCTACCTTCGCGTAGCGTAACTTCCACATGGCGATGCGGCGCCTGTGGATCCCAAGACCAGCCGCCGACGCGCAGCCCACCCGTATGCCATACCTGTGAAGCTACTGCAGCAGTTTCTTGTGGAGGCTGGGAAGGGAGCTCAATCTCACCTTCGAGCTGGATGCCTGTATTAGCAATTTGAGCGGTTATTCGGTTGGCATTTGCCAGCAGACTCTGGCGCAGTTGCACGGTAAAGCCATGGAATTGATCGCCGTGCGGGGCATTGGGCTCATGTTGGTCTGCTCTGGCCAATGCGACACTGGCCCCATCAACGAACACCTCGATGACAGGCCGCTGATCTTGCTGCGTGATATCGATAGCCCACCCCTGCAGAACATCCCCGTACAGTCCGTTGATGCAGCCACGAAAAGAGGAGAGCGCTACAGGTTTCTGACCCGCCGGCCGCTCGTTGAGGACGTTCTGTGTCATCAGGCTTGGCTCAGTGAAAATGGTAATTGGGTTACACAGTTCGCCCTTGCTTCAGTGCCTAGGGAATGGCAACGCGTATACAACGGCAAATCGAACTCGCTGGCAAGTTCCGGGGCTTGCCATTTTTCGCCAGGAGAAGGGGCAAGACTGACCACTGCATCACATCCGGTCGCCTTGGCAATCTCCGGCAAGCTGAAACCGTTCACTTGGGGTAGTGCCTGAACCGCACCGGTTGCAGACAAGGTTTTAAGCCACGGTGTGTCTTGTTTGACCAGTAGCGTAAGCGGTAACCGCTCTCGAGTGATGCGTCTGCCAAGGCGAACCCAGGTCTGGATGATCTCTGGATCATCCAGGGCGTCGCCGATCAGCAGTATGTTGGGTTGGCTGGTTGCAGGCGTGGGCAGTTCGGCGCATGGTTGAATCACGAGGTTGGCTTGCGGGAACGCCTCGGTGAATGCGCTATGCCAGGACTGCCACGGTAAAACCACGCTTTCTGCCTGGTTGGCAAAGCGCTGCCAATCGTAGGTAGCGTCCAGGCCTTGCAGATGGCCGTCACGGTATACGATTGTGTAAGGAATGTTCAGCAGTGAAGGCAGATCGCAGAGCTTGGAGGGGCACTGGACCTGGTGTTCGAGCACGATGTCTTTCAGTGGCAGCGCGGCCAGGTTCTTGACCAGCTCGGAGAATTCTCCAGGCATCTCGTAGTCAAGCTCCAAAGGCAAGGGGGCAAGCGGGGCTTTCAGTGTGACCCAAGTGCGATGGCTGTCCCGGTGCCAGACAAGAGAGAGGATAGAATCAGCCCCTGTGCCGTCATGAATGTGCAGCGAATGACTTGCCTCCATCGGCCATTGCGAGGCTTTTCGTTCATCGCTTTGTTGTGCGAAGCGGGCCAGGCGGGCACGCTGTAGCGCGCCCCGGGCAGCCTTGATCGGGTCCCGCAGGCAGAACGCATTATAGCGTGCCGAAGCGTCTGGATAGCGGCGGCGCAAGATAGCGTTGTTCTGTGCTACGCGCAGTGTTTTTTCTGCCCCGAAAGAAATCCCGCCTTGATGTGCCACGAATACATTGGGCGCGCCCATATGGCGCCAGCCAAAGCTGCGCGCACGCAGGCACCAGTCGGTTTCTTCGCCATAACCTCTGGCCAGGTGAACTTCATCCAGGTAGCCGACCTGGTTGAGCGCTGCACGCTTTATATACAGACAGAAGCCGCAGCCAGTCTCGATCTCGACGGGAGAGATGTTGGCATGTTTGGCCAGTTCATCCAGCGCTGCCTGCTCACGAGCATTGGGCATGGCATGGCTGACTTGACTCTGTGGGAAACTCATCAGCTCGCCATTGTTTGTGAATGGCGTGACAGAGGCGATATCTGCGCTACTGAGAGCGATGTTGCGCAAGCGGTCGAGCCAGTTGCCCTGTACCCGTGTGTCGGCATTCAGCCATACCACATCCCTGCCAGGGCTCAGTGCCATCGCACGGTTCATGGTACGGATGAAACCCAGGTTCACAGCGTTGTTCACCAGCGTGATTTTGCCTTTACCGGCCAGCATTTTCAGCGCTTTCGCCAGAGCCGGCACGGGGGTGGCGTCTTCGATCACGACCAGGCGATGAGGCGTGCGGTTAAGTTTGCGAGCTTCGAGGGCGCTGTTGATGCATTCAAGTGTTTCGTGCAGCCCATTATAAACCGGTATCAGTACATCTACGTGCTGCTGCACACCCAGGCTGGGGTGTTCTGGAGGCGGCACAAATGACGGCGCCGCAAACACAGGGCTGCCCAGTAGCGGTGTATTGTCCGCAAAGCGGATATGCACAGCGGCGGTGGGATTTGGCACGCGTATGCGCAAGCCGCCATGGGTGGTCGGCAGGCCGGCAGCGCTAAGTAATGGGTGGGGTATATTGGCTACGGCGTCTACCTTGGCGCTGCCAGCCTCAATCTTTAATGAGACCGGAGCGTGCGGGTTGCCAAGATCAATGGCCCAGCCCTGCACTTCGCGCTGCTGCTCCAGGTAATGCACCACACCTACTGTGCCAGCGGCGCCAGTTTGCGCTGTGAGTAACTTGAGTACCTGCGCCAGTTCCTTGGGCGAATTGATCTCAGGCAAATGGGCAAGAATCATGCTGCGTAGCTTGGCCGGTGTTTCAGACTGGCTGCGTGCTTGCCATAGCAGCATGCGAAGCGTGGCGTCCCCGGGGAGTTTCTGCCATGCCATGGTGAGATAGCGAGTGGCGAGTTCCGCGTGCCCTTGTGCCAGCAGGGCGCGGCCTGCCAGTGCCTTAACATCGGCGCGTTCTGGTAGCAGCTGTGCAGCGGTTACAAGAAATAAAAAGGCCAGCTTCGGGTTACGCGGCAGAGCCGCAATCCCTTTCCATATCAACGCTTCCGGCCGGTGCTCAGCGATTTGCATGGCCCGCTCCAGTACGCTGGCGGCAAGTTCATGTTCACCGGCATTGCGGTGGCGATGGAAAATGTCCATGAGCGTTTCTCGCCCATGATCGAGGTGTATGGACATAAGCTTTGGCTTGGCTACACAAATAAAAAAGAGGGGCGACCCGAAAGTCGCCCCTTTGGCATATGCCCAGCCCGAAGGCCGGACATATGCAACGTCAAAGCAGGGCTAGTTAAACTTGGCCGTGCAGTACAACGACGTTGTCGATGTGGTCGATGGCTTCGGCCGAACCAACGATGCCCAGGGCCACGTCAGCGTGCGAAACGCCAGCAGCCAGTGCTTCGGTCCAGGCAGCCTTGCCAGCTTCGTCAGCGGTACGGCCCAGTGCGGACTGGTACAGAGCGTCGACGAAGTCGCTGTTGGCTTTGTCGGAAGCTTCCGACGAACCAACGATGGCTTGGGCAACTTCTGCGCGGCTTGCGCCGTTGAACAGAGCGTCGACCCAGTTGTTCAGGCCAGCTTCTTCCGCGTCGCGGCCCAGTACGTTCACGTACAGGTCGTTAACGAAGGTAGCGTTCGAAGCGTCCAGTTCCTGAGCTTCAGCCGATACTGCGATAGCAGCAGCGATGTCAGCCAGGGAGCCGCCGTTGGCCAGAACTTCTTGCCATACAGCCGAACCGCCTTCTTCCGCGTCACGACCCAGCAGAGCTTTGTACAGCTCGTTGATGTCAGCAGCGTTGTTGGCACCGCCGAACTCGTCAGAGTTCAGGAAGGTGTTGGCGATGTCGTTCAGCGAAGTGCCAGCGTTGACAGCTTCAACGAAGGCTTTAGCGCCGTCGAGGTCAGCGTCGCGACCCAGGATGCCTTGGTACAGGCGCAGGGCAGCAGCTTCGTCGTCGCTGTGAGCCAGGGCCACAGTGTCGCCGTTGGCGAACGACAGGAACTCAGCGTTGCTGATTGCAGCAGTCTGGTTGCCGGTCAGGTTCACGGTGAAGTTGTTGCCGACTGCGAAGTCGTAGTCTTCAGCCGAGCCGTCCAGCTGGACAACGTCGTAGCCTGCACCGGTGTTGACGATGTCAGCGTGGTTGCTGCCGCTCAGGATGACAGTGTCATTGCCCGAACCGGTGGTCACGTTGTTGTTGCCAGCGCCAGCGATAACGACGTTGTCGCCGTTGCCAGTAACGATGGTGTCGTTGCCGTCGCCAGCGTCGATCAGGGTGTTCTGGTCGCCTTTGACGGTGATCACGTCATCACCGTTGCCGGTGGTAACTACCAGGTCGATAGCCGAGGTGTCGACTGCCAGGGCAGCGAACAGTTGTACGTCGGCAGCGCCAGCAGCAGCTTGACCTTCCAGGTTCACAACCAGGTTGGCATCGCTCTGCAGGTGATAAACGCTAGCGCCAGCGGCTTCAGCAGCGGCCAGGTCAACAACGACTGTGTCGCCTTTAACGCCAGCAACGGTGCCGTGAACGGCGCTTGCGGTGCCGGATTGTGGCAGCTGAACGGTGGTGCCGGTGATGCCAGCAACGTCAACGGTGTCTACGTTATCCAGGTTCAGCAGGCTGTTAATAGCTGCGATAGTGGAGTCGGAGAGGTTGGCGCTGTCGGCGGTCAGGGTTGCCAGCAGATCGCTGCTCGATACGGGATTATCGTATTGCATTGTGTATTCCTGTTACTTCAGGCCATTTGGCCCGCTGCAATAGTGTTCTGCTTACTTGCAGAGTTTTCCCACGGAGACTTAAGGCGGGCAGCGTTCATCTTCGTAACGGGGGTAAGGGCGATATGCAGCGCCACCAACGGCTCGTTGCCGGTGGGGCCATGCATCATCTGATTGGCGACCAAGCGTTGTGGCTCGGCATTGCCGAACACAACCAGGCCTGTAAGTTCGTAATGTTTGCGCAATGGGCCCACCAGGCTGAAGCCGACGCACAGCAGGGGCAGGCCCTGTGCGCGGGCGCCGATAACGGTGCCAGTGGAGACATTGCGGCAGGGGCCAGAGCCGGCCACCATGCAGGTATAGAGCAGATCTACGCCGACCGGTTTTTCTGCCCAGTCGACGGCGAAGGATTCGATGAAGTCGTCAGTGCCTGGAGCGCCGACCCAGCCCTCACTCGATGCCACCTCACCCGCGTTCTTCAGGTGGGCTGTAAGCATGATGGGGAGTGGCTTAGTGGTCGCAGCAATAGTCTGTGCTGGCTCGGCGGTGGCGACCACCGCATAGGTGCGCATTATGGCAGGCGAAGTGTCGATACGGTCGATGCGAAGGTCGATGGGGTCGATCACTTCGTCAAACATGTGGTACTCGGTGATCAAGACAGTGGTAACGCCACCTTTGACCCGCGCCACAATGGTGTCGCCCAGCTTGGTCAGCATGTTTTTGCTGACGCCCTCGGCAGGGAAGAAGTCGATAGAACCTTTACCTAGCGGTGCTTGCTGCAGGGCAATGCACACCGGCTTGTCGGCAGGGGGTTGCGAGGCGTAGCGGAAGATATACATGCCCGGCTCGAGCAGCGTAACCCGAGAGCTGATTTTCAGGCCGTCAAGGGTCTGCGAAGGCATAGACATGGCGTTGTTAAGCTCCTTTTAAGCAAAAACACTGGTAGCTAACTTGCTCAAACCCGTGCGTGCACCAAACGGCCAGTGATGGCTCCCTGCGAGTGGCGAAGATGCCGTCCGAGGGGAGCGTTGTCAACCAAAGATTCTAAAAAAAATTTCATATCCGCTGGGAACTTAGCGCTAACGCTCGCGATCCTCATGGCTTGCTTTCAATGCCAGGCGGTCACGCAAACACTACGAAGCAACGTCAGAAAATGAAGGAAAATCATCGAACTGCGAGGGTTGGCGCGTAAAGTGCTCCCATGTTGAGTTTTTTTTGACATTGGTTCAACGGTTTTCTCTTCCGAGGATCGCCGTTTGTCGTCTCGTCTTGAGGCGGGCGGTTTCGGATACGTATCAGCACGATTGCTTATCGAAATTTCATGATTCGTGTGGTTCGTCGCGTGACAAGCTGGTTTCCGGACAATCTGACACGCAGTTGCCCCGATGTGGATGTTACACTGCCCGCCGCTTTCGCCTACCTCAGTATGGATACCATGAGTTCACAATCCGAAAATAATCTGCAAGCTGCTCTCAAGGCTTGTAAAAGCAGCTTCCTTTCGGTCGGTTTCTTCAGCTTCTGCGTCAACACGCTGATGCTGGTGCCTACTTTTTATATGATTCAGGTATCGGGGCGGGTCGTGCCGTCCAGTAGCACGTCGACGTTGTTGATGCTGACGCTGATCCTGACCGTTCTGTTGTTGACTCTCGGTTCGCTGGAGTGGGTGCGCTCAAGAATCATGGTGCGCATCAGCAACCGGCTAGACGTACTTCTAAGCCGCGACGTGTACCGCGCAAGCTTCAAGCGAGCCCTTCAGAGCGGCGGCGGGGATGCAACTGCACAGTCTTTGAACGACCTCACCTCATTGCGCCAATTTTTCACTGGCGCGGGCGTCTTTGCATTTTTTGATGCCCCGTGGTTTCCCATTTACACCGTCATAATGTTCCTGTTCCATCCGTGGTTTGGATGGATGACATTAGCTTGCGGCACTGTCTTGAGTATCCTGGCGGTCGTCAACCATCGTGTGACGGGTAAGGCTCTGGCTTCTGCGAACAAAGAGAACGTCGCTTCGAACGTTATAACCACCAAGACTTTGCGCAATGCGGAAGTCATCGAGTCGATGGGAATGCTGGAAACCCTCATGAACCGCTGGGCTAAGCGTCAGCGGAACGTGATGATGCTCCAGTCGCAGGCAAGTGATAAAGGGGGGGTGGTCAGCTCCGTATCGAAAATGTTCCGCGTTTGGTCTCAGTCTCTGATGCTGGCGTTAGGTGCCTATCTCGTCATCACGCACCAAATCAACCCAGGATTGCTCATGGCTGGCTCCCTTTTGCTTGGTCGGGCGCTGTCACCGATTGATCAGATGATCGGTAGCTGGAAAGGCTTCGTTGCTGCCAAGGTGCAGTACGACCGTTTAAACAAGGTTATGAACGATTTGAAGGCAGAGCCAGAAAGGATGCCGCTGCCTGCACCAGAAGGTCATATTCAAGTCGAAAACATCATAGTCACTCCCCCTGGGGCAAAAGCACCGGTTCTAAGGAGTGTTAGTTTCGTGGCGCCTGCTGGCTCGATCGTCGGCATTGTGGGGCCTAGTGCAGCCGGCAAGTCTACGCTTGTGCGCGCACTGATGGGCATTTGGCCTCCGCAACATGGTGTTGTGCGCCTTGATGGAGCAGATATTGCCAGTTGGGACAAGCAAGCCCTCGGCCCTCACGTAGGTTATCTACCGCAGGACATCGAGCTATTTGAAGGTAGTATCAGCGAAAACATCGCCCGCTTCGATAATATTGATCCTGAGAAGGTAATCGAAGCTGCACAGATGGCTGGTGTTCACGAAATGATCCTCATGCTGCCGGACGGCTATGACACGGTCATTGGCAGCGCGGGTGTGAATTTGTCCGGCGGACAGCGTCAGCGCATTGGTCTTGCGCGCGCCGTTTATGGCCGTCCTCGCTTGGTCGTACTTGACGAACCGAACTCGAACCTTGACGACGTGGGTGAGCGCGCCTTGGGGATGGCCCTGCAAAAGCTTAAGGAAACTGGTGCAACTGTTTTCATTGTTTCCCACCGTCCAAATATTTTGACGCGGCTAGATCGAATTTTGGTAATGGCCGGCGGCACTGTTTCGCTGTACGGCGAACGTGATCGTGTTATTGCCGAGCTTGCGGCACAACAGGCCAAGGCCCAGCAGAGGGTTGCTGCAGCTGCTGCAACCAATTCCACCCCTCCTGTGGGCCCGGCTGCTGCGCCTGCAGTTGCCAACGGCGCTGGCGTTTGAAAGGATTTCTAGATGAGCAGCAAGGCTATCACCACGTTCGACCATAATTTCGATGACATGCCAACTTCTGATCGGGGAATTCGCCGTTTCGGATTGACAGTAGTCTTTATTACTTTCGGTGTTTTCGGTACCTGGGCCGCATTTGCACCGTTGAGTAGCGCAGTGCATGGTACTGGGGTGGTTACTGTGCAGAACTACCGTAAAACCGTGCAGCACCTGGAAGGTGGCATCGTCAAAGAGCTCCATGCCCGTGATGGAGACCTAGTGAAGAAGGGTGACCCGCTGATTGTGCTCGATGAGTCGCAGCTCAGTGCCGAGTACGAGTCTACCCGCAACCAGCTGATCGTTGCGCGTTATAAAGAAGCGCGTCTGCGTGCCGAGCGTGACGGCCTGCCGTCGATCCCGCCAGTCACGATGGAGGGTACAGATTCGGACCGAGCACAAGAAGCATTGGCCGGCGAGGAGCAGGTATTCAAGGCTCGCCACGATTCGTTGCAGGGTGAAATTTCGGTCAACCGCGAGCGCATCCAGCAAATGAAGCAGCAGATTGCAGGTCTAAACGACATGATCCGCACCAAGGCAGGGCTAAATAAGTCCTACTCAGGTGAAATCAAGCAGCTGAAGGAGTTGTTGGCGGAGGGATTCGTCGATAACCAGCGTTTGCTTGAGCAAGAGCGCAAGCTGGACATGCTCAAGACGGATATAGCTGATCATGAATCCAATATAACGAAGACCAAGTTGCAGATCGGTGAGACCGAGCTTCAAATCGTGCAGTTGAAGAAAAAATTCGATGCCGATGTAGCCAAGGAACTGTCCGATGTTCAGGCCCAAGTTTTTGACCTGCAGGAAAAGGAGGCGGCCCTGCGTGACAGACTATCCCGGGTGGTAATTCGCGCCCCTGAAAGCGGCATGGTGCTGGACATGAAAGTGCACACCATTGGTGGTGTAGTCAGCGCCGCCACTCCGCTACTGGACATCGTGCCTGCCCAGTCGGAGCTTGTGGTTGAGGCCAAAGTGGACACGCGAGACATTGACCGGCTTGAGCTGGGCAAGACTGCGGACGTTCGCTTCTCCGCGTTCAACCAGGCCACCACCCCGGTCATCGAAGGCAAGTTGACCCGCATTTCGGCTGACAGCCTGGTCGATGAGCGTTCCGGCGACCAGTACTACCTGGTCCGCGTCAAGGTCACTGAAGACGGCATGAAAAAACTGGCCAACCGCAAGCTGCAACCCGGCATGCCAGCTGAAGTCCTCATCAACGCAGGCGACCGCACCATGCTGCAGTACCTGTTGAAACCGGCGCGCAACCTGTTCGCTGAATCGCTGATCGAGGAATGATTGTGCTGCGTTTGCTACCTGGAGTGATGATGTGCATGGTCGCCTGGCAGGCGGTGGCCGTGGAAGGGCAGGGGGCTGCAGGCGAGCAGCCAAGAGGGGTTTCGGCATCCACCTACGCATTGGACCTGGCGGGGCTGTACCGTGAGGCGCGCCTGGAGGACCCGCGGGTCCTCGCCGCCTACGCGCGTGCGCGTTCTGCCAGCGAGCAGCAGCGGGCAGCGCTCGGTAGCTTGCTGCCACAGGTGTCGGCCAACGCCAACTCAAGCCGCATCCTGCGCGAAAACGAGATTAGTCGCGATCTTTACAATACTGAAACTTACTCGCTCAGCCTTACCCAGTACCTGTACAACAAGCCGGCGTGGGAGCGTTACCAGAAATCCAAAAGCGTGAAAGATCAGAAGGGTCATGAGGCTGAAGATGCGCTTGCAGAAGCTACCGTCGACTTGGCGAAGCGCTACTTTGTAGCGCTTGCCGCCGACGATGAGCTGGAATTGGTGCAGGCGGAGCGCCGCGCAACCCAGAAAAACCTCGACCGCGTCAGCAGCATGTTCGATCGGCAAATGGCTAAGATCACCGACAAGCTCGATATGCAGGCTCGGGTGGACTTTTTGCTTGCGCAAGAAGTCGAAGCGCGTAATCAGGTGCAAGTAAGTCGCGAAGCGTTGGCCGAAATCGTCGGCCGGCCGATTACCGAGCCACTCAGCCGAGTGCGCAACGATGTAGCATTGCAAGCTCCCACCCGGCCTTTGCAGAACTGGGTAACCCAAGCTATTGAAACCAACCCTTTGCTCAAGTCTTATCAAAGTGGGGCGGAGGCGGCCAATGCGGCGGTGCGTGAGGGTAAAGGTGAGCACTACCCGCAGCTGGGGTTGAGTTTGAGTGCGCAGCAGAACGACCAAGGCTACGACAACACCCAGACGCCGCGCAGTGAGAGCTATGTGGCCTCTATAGGGGTAAAAATCCCGATCTACAGCGGTGGTTCTACCTCCGCGCGGGTGCGTGGCCTCTACGATGACCAGCTGGCCGCCGAGGAACAGCTGGAAGGCGTACGGCGTCAGGTGGTCAAGGAAACCACCACCGCCTATCTGACTGCGCAGGCTGCGGTCGAGAAGATTCGCGCTAACCGCAATGCGCTGTCATCGGCGCAGCAGTCCAGCGTTGCGGCCCAGAAGGCATTCACCTTCGGTGTGGTCAATGCCGTGGATGTGCTCACTGCCGTGCAGAACGAATTCAAGGCGCGCCGCGATCTGTTGAAGACGCAGTACGACTTCATCACCAACCTGTTCCTGCTCAACCGTTGGGCGGGGGAGCTGAATCAGGAAAGTGTGGATAACGTCAATGTGTGGCTGAGCCCGGTGCCGGAAACCAGCTTGCCGGGTGGCGATGTTCCGCGGGTGGACGCTCGCAGCTGATCGGGCTGCGGGCCTTCAACCGGGGTGTTGCAGCGTCTGCCCAATCGAGCGCCCCCCATTGCGCTCGATATCTTCCCCGCCTCCATAGCCAGGGGCGGGCAAGCAACAGTCGTCCGATTCGGAATATTCCTACACGTTTTGTTGTGGCGGCTTTGGGCCGTGGAACTTATGCTCCCCTCCATGGCGCCTACGCCATTCTGCGGCGCCTGACCGGCCCTGGGTCGTTCCAGGCGAGCTCATAGCTGCCAGCGTGTGTCGCGCCAGTACTTTGTAAGTCGAGTAGTGCGTACGACCTATGTATACTTCGGCATGGAACCGAAAATGCGTGGCTGGAACTGCCCGCGTCAAACCTATTAACACATGCCCGCACGGCACTATCGGAGTTGGTTAAGTCGCATGAAAGCAATCGTTACTGGGATCACTGGTCAAGACGGCGCCTACCTGGCGGAACTGCTGCTGGAAAAGGGCTATACAGTCTATGGCACCTATCGTCGTACCAGCTCGGTTAACTTCTGGCGCATCGAGGAGTTGGGCATTCACACCAACCCTAACCTGCACCTGGTCGAGTACGACCTCACCGACCTGTCGGCCAGCATTCGCCTGCTGCAAACCACGGAAGCCACCGAGGTATACAACCTCGCTGCGCAGAGCTTTGTTGGCGTATCGTTCGAACAGCCACTGACCACCGCCGAAATCACCGGCCTGGGTGCTGTGAACCTGCTCGAGGCCATTCGTATCGTCAATCCGAAGGCACGTTTCTATCAAGCGTCGACTTCGGAAATGTTCGGCAAGGTCCAGGAAATTCCACAGGTCGAGACCACCCCGTTCTACCCGCGTAGCCCTTACGGCGTGGCCAAGCTGTACGCTCACTGGATGACCATCAACTACCGTGAGTCGTATAACATCTTTGCCACCAGCGGCATCCTGTTCAACCATGAGTCGCCACTGCGCGGCCGTGAGTTCGTGACCCGCAAGATCACCGACTCGGTGGCCAAGATCAAGCTGGGCCTGCTGGACAAGCTGGAGCTGGGCAACCTCGATGCCAAGCGCGACTGGGGCTTTGCCAAAGAGTACGTCGAAGGCATGTGGCGCATGCTGCAAGCTGAACAGCCTGATACCTTCGTGCTTGCCACCAACCGCACCGAAACCGTACGTGACTTCGTGTCCATGGCGTTCAAGGCTGCCGGCATCGAAATCAACTGGAGCGGCAAGGACGAGGCAGAGCAGGGTACCTGCGCAGCCAGCGGCAAGGTACTGGTTGTCATCAACCCGAAATTCTACCGCCCGGCCGAAGTCGAGCTGCTGATCGGCAACCCTGACAAGGCCAAGCAAGTGCTGGGTTGGGAACCGAAAACCAGCCTGGAAGAGCTGTGCCGCATGATGGTCGAAGCCGACCTGCGTCGTAACGAAAAAGGGTTCTCGTTCTGATGCAAATGGCCAGTAAACGCGCGCTGATTACAGGTATTCACGGGTTCACCGGCCGTTACATGGCGGCCGAATTGCGGGCCAGTGGCTACGAAGTGTTCGGGACTGGGAGCCAGCCTTTGCAGGCCCCCGACTATCGTCAGGCCGATCTGACCGATGGGCCGGGCCTGCGCGCGTTGCTGGCCGAACTGCAGCCAGATGTCGTCGTGCATCTGGCTGCCATAGCTTTTGTCGGGCATGGTGCCGCCGATGCGTTCTATCAAGTCAACCTGATAGGCACACGGAACCTGCTCGAAGCCATTGCAGCCTGCGGCAAAACACCAGAATGTGTGTTGATTGCCAGCAGTGCCAACGTGTATGGCAACGTTTCCGAAGGGATGCTGGGCGAACAGACCCCACCGGCGCCCGCCAATGATTACGCGGTCAGCAAACTGGCCATGGAATACATGGCGCGGCTGTGGTGTGACCGGTTGCCTATCGTCATCACGCGTCCTTTCAATTACACCGGTGTTGGGCAGGCAGAAAACTTCCTGCTGCCCAAGATCGTTTCGCACTTCCGCCGCAAGGCTGACACCATCGAGCTGGGCAATCTCGATGTCTGGCGGGACTTCAGTGACGTACGTGCAGTCGTGCGGGCATATCGTGGCCTGATCGAGGCGCGCCCGTTGGGGCAGGTGGTCAATGTAAGCTCGGGCTCTACCCACTCGCTGCGTGAAGTTATTGGCAAATGTTCCGCCATCACTGGGCATTCCATCGAAGTACAGGTTAACCCGGCATTTGTTCGCGCCAATGAGGTCAAGACCCTGTGCGGTGATAACAGTTTGCTGAAAGGGCTGGTGCCCGGCTGGCAAACACCCTCGCTGGATGACACCTTGGGATGGATGCTTGCTGGTAAATGAAGCTCATCCTTTCTGTCGAGCCGGTGCGCTTCCCTCTTACCGGTATCGGGCGCTACACCTACGAGCTGGCTTCCCGCCTGCAACAAAGCAGCGAACTAGAAGAGTTGCGCTTGTTCGCCGGGCGCAGATTCTTGCAGGCGCTGCCTGAGGCTACCGATAAATCGGATGCCGTGCATGGCTTGAAGCGTCTGGTGCAAAAAAATGCGCTGGCAGTGGAGGCCTATCGGCGCTTGATGCCGTATTTGCGTGAGCGTGCGTTGCGTGGCCATGATGACTTCATCTATCACAGCCCTAATTACTACCTGCCAAAGTTCGCCGGCCGTACCGTGGCGACATTCCACGACTTGTCGCCCTTCACCTGGGCGCATTGCCACGCGCCGCAAATTGCCCGCTATTTGCAGAAGGAGCTCAAGCTGACACTTGAGCGTGCAGATGCGCTGATCACCGATTCGAGCTATACCCGACAGGAATTGGCGGACTATTTTGCCTGGCCGCTTGAGCGTATTCACACCGTTCCGTTGGCCAGCTCGCCAGAGTTCCACCCCCGTCCGTATGAAGCGTTGCGCGAAGCGCTGTCGCGTCATGGCCTTGAGCCGGGTGGCTATAGCCTGTTCGTCGGCACCATTGAGCCGCGCAAGAATATCGAGACCCTGCTGGATGCTTACGGTCGGTTGCCTCTTGCATTGCGCCAGCGCTGGCCGCTGATCCTTACGGGCTACCATGGCTGGCGCAGCGAGGCGATCCACGGCCGCATTGCCCAGGCACAACAGCAAGGCTGGGCGCGCTATCTCGGTTTTGTTGCCAGCGAAGACTTGCCCCTGCTGTTTGCCGGAGCACGGCTGTTCACCTTCCCATCCCATTATGAAGGGTTTGGCTTGCCCGTACTCGAGGCCATGAGCTCAGGGGTGCCTGTGGTGTGTTCCAACAGTTCTTCGCTGCCGGAAGTTGCAGGGCCGGCGGCGTTGATGTGCTCGCCCGACGACGTGGAGGGCCTGACTGCATTGTTGTGCCAGGGCCTGGAAGACGAAACCTGGCGCGCAACTGCGGTGCAGCAGGGGTTGCAGCATGCCGGGGGGTTCTCTTGGGAGCGCTGTGCACAGGCAACCATCGAGGTCTATAAATCGGTCAGGGAACGATGATCAAGGTCCTGCATTTTTTTAAAACGTATTACCCCGACTCCATGGGGGGTATCGAGCAAGTCATTTTTCAGATTGCAGAAGGTACTCAGGCCCATGGCGTGCAACCCGAGGTGCTTTACCTGAGCCCGCGCGGCGCTGCGCGCAATGAAACAGTGGGCAATCATGTAACGCACCGATCCAAGCTTGATTTGCATGTGGCCTCGACCGGCTTTTCGTTGTCGGCCATGAAGGACTTTGCCGAGTTGGCCGCCCAGGCTGACATTGTGCATTACCATTTCCCTTGGCCCTACATGGACCTGGTGCATTTCCTAGCGCGGCTGAACAAGCCCACGGTGGTCAGCTACCATTCCGACATCGTCAAGCAGAAGTGGCTATTGAAGCTATATCAGCCGTTGATGAACCGGTTTTTTGCCAGCGTTGACCGGATAGTAGCATCCTCGCCCAACTATGCTGCGCACAGCCCAGTGCTGACGCGGTTCAAGGACAAGGTCGAAATTATTCCCTACGGTCTCGACCGTGGCACCTATCCCAAGGCGTCGGTTGAAAAACTGGCTTATTGGCGTGCACGTCTGGGCGAGCGCTTCTTCCTCTTCGTAGGGGCCCTGCGCTATTACAAAGGGCTGGATTATCTACTGGAAGCCGCGCACATCAATCGGTTGCCGGTGGTGATCATGGGCGGCGGCTTTCTTGAGGCGCAGCTCAAGGCGCAGGCGCAGCAGAAGGGCCTTGGCAACGTACAGTTCCTGGGTGGCCTTGGAGATGACGACAAGGCAGCGTTGCTTGAGCTGTGCTATGCATTTGCCTTCCCGTCCCACCTGCGCTCCGAGTCATTCGGCATCTCACTGCTGGAAGCGGCGATGTATGGCAAACCGTTGATTTCCTGTGAAATGGGTTCTGGTACCACCTTCATCAATTTGGCTGGCGAGACCGGTCTTGTGGTGCCGCCGCGTGACGCTGCAGCGCTGGCTCAGGCCATGCAACGCTTGTGGGATGACCCGACGTTGGCGCAAGCCATGGGCGCCAAGGCACTGCAGCGTTACGAGGAAGTATTTACCGCATCGGCAATGGCCAGTGCGTATGCCGGCCTCTACCGTAGCCTGTTGTAAGCGTTACCCACCCGATGGGCTACGCTGCCGTTCAGCCTTGGCGGCACTTGGGTAAATTGAGATCTGATTTCATGGAACGACGCACCATTCTTGTTACAGGCGCCAGCGGTTTTGTCGGCAGCGCAGTCTGTAGTCGGCTGGCAACGATGGGTAGCTTCGCAACCCGTGCGGCTTTGCGTGGCACTGGCCGCGGAGATACCACGGGCGTTCAGGTTGTGACGGTAAGCGACCTGGCTGCCACCACCGATTGGGCACCGGCACTGGCAGGTGTCAGCGTTGTGGTGCATGCCGCAGCCCGGGTGCATGTGATGAAAGAAACCGCCGCCGATAGTTTGGCCGAGTTCCGTCGGATCAATGTCGAGGGCACCCTCAACCTGGCCCGCCAGGCAGCGGCAGCTGGTGTGCGGCGTTTTATTTTCATCAGTTCGGTCAAGGTCAATGGTGAGGCGAGTCAACCCGGCCGGCCCCTGTGCGCCGACGACGCACCGGCACCTCAGGATGCTTACGGCGTGTCCAAGCATGAAGCGGAGCAGGGGTTGCGCCAACTGGCGGCAGCTACCGGCATGGAGGTTGTAGTCATCCGCCCGGTGCTGGTTTACGGGCCAGGTGTCAAAGCCAATTTCCGCAGCATGATGCGCTGCGTGCAACGGGGCTTGCCCCTGCCTTTCGGCGCGGTTGATAACCGTCGCAGCCTGGTGTCGCTGGCAAATCTGGTCGATTTGATCATCACTTGCATCGACCACCCGGGCGCCGCTAACCAAACCTTCCTGGCCAGTGACGGCGAAGATGTCTCGCTGGCGTATCTGTTGCGTGCGCTTGGCCGTGCACTGGGCAGGCCCGCCCGGCTTTTGCCTGTGTCCTCAGCCCTGTTGCACTGGGCAGCCCGGCTGATTGGCCGACAGGACCTTGCCCAGCGCTTGCTCGGCTCGCTGCAGGTGGACATCGATAAAAACCGGCAACTGCTCGGCTGGCGCCCCCCTTACACGTTGGAGCAAGGACTGAACATGGCCGCTCGATCTTTTCTGGAAAACCGCCGCGTATGATATGGCTGATCGTCGTGGCAGGCGTCGCGTCCTGGTGTATGACCGCAGTATTGCGCCGCTATGCGCTGTCACGCAGCCTGCTGGATATCCCCAATGCTCGTAGCTCGCATACCTTGCCAACCCCCCGTGGTGGTGGCCTGTCATTCGTGGTGGCGATGCTGGTTGCCATGCTTGGCCTGGCTTGGGCCGGGTCCATCGCTCCGGTACAGCTGGTCAGCTTGCTGGGTGCGGGGGGGCTGGTTGCCCTGATCGGCTTCATGGATGACCACGGGCACATCGCTGCACGGTGGCGTTTGCTGGGGCATTTCGCAGCGGCCGGATGGGGGCTTGCCTGGCTTGGCGGGATGCCGCCTCTTTCTGTCTTCGGCCTGGCGCTGGGGCCGGTCTGGTTAAGCAGCATCATAGGGGTACTGTATCTGGTGTGGCTGCTCAACCTTTACAACTTCATGGACGGCATCGATGGCCTTGCCAGTATTGAGGCCATTTGCGTATGTCTGGGCGGGGCCTTGCTTTACTGGGTTAGCGGCCATGCTCAGGCTGCATGGCTGCCGCTATTACTGGCGGCGTCCGTGGTTGGCTTCCTGTGCTGGAACTTCCCGCCCGCCCGCATCTTCATGGGCGATGCAGGCAGTGGCTTCCTCGGCATCGTGCTGGGTTTGCTGGCATTGATGGCGGGTTCGGTAAACCCGCTATTATTCTGGGGGTGGTTAATACTTTTGGGTGTGTTTGTAGTCGACGCCACATTTACCCTGGGGCGTCGCCTGTTGCGCGGTGAAAAGGTTTACGAAGCGCATCGTAGTCATGCCTATCAGTATGCTTCGCGCCACCACGGCAGCCATCGGCCTGTAAGCCTGGCGGTGGCGGCGATCAACCTCGCTTGGCTGTTGCCAATAGCGCTTGCGGTGGTGCTCTTCAAGGTTGATGGCGCCACGGGAACCCTGGTCGCTTATGTGCCTCTCATAGTCTTGGCGGTCACCTACCATGCAGGGAAAAAGGAATAGGATGGGCGGGCAAGGAAGCCATCGTAGAGAGCTGCTAACGCCGTGGTATGGCCGGCCAGCGCTCAGGTCATTCAAACGAGGTTCTTTTGCGCTGAGGAGTGCCGAATGAGCGACGAGAAGAAAGACAGAATGCGCCAGTATCTGGTCAATCTGTCCCGGCGTCAGAAACGGCTCATTCAGGTGTGTACGGACATCTCGCTGATCTGGTTCGCGTTGTGGCTGTCCTTTATCGTGCGCTTGGGCCTCGATGAAATGTACAACCCCATCGTCACGCACGCCTGGCTGTTCGTGGCTGCTCCTGCGGTGGCCATCCCGTTGTTTATACGGTTTGGCATGTACCGGGCAGTGATGCGCTATTTTGGCAATGATGCCCTCGTCACCATCATCAAGGCTGTGACACTGTCATCGCTCATTCTGGCGGTGGTGGTGTATTGGTACAGTAACCATCAGGTTGTTGTGCCGCGGTCGATCATTTTCAATTACTGGTGGTTGAGCATGGTCATCATCGGCGGTTTGCGCCTGATCATGCGGCAGTATTTCCTGGGTGACTGGTTCACCGGGGCTCATCAGATTCCGTTTGCCAACCGCGATGACGGCCTGATCAAAGTAGCTATCTACGGAGCGGGTACGGCAGGCAATCAGCTGCTGGCTGCGCTGCGAATGGGGCGGGTGATGCGGCCCGTGGCGTTTATCGATGACGATAGCGACCTTGCCAACCGTGTCATTTCGGGCTTGCAAGTCTACAAGCCCAAGCATTTGCAACAGATGATCAAGGAAACGGGGGCTCAAGAAATTCTTCTGGCGCTACCCTCGGCCTCACGCGCAAGACGAAAGGAAATTCTTTCTTTCCTTGAGCCTTACCCATTGCACGTACGGAGCGTGCCAGCTTTCGCCGACCTGGCCAGTGGCCGGGTAAAAGTGGATGACATTCAGGACGTAGACATCGCCGATCTGCTGGGGCGTGACCCGGTTCCCGCCCAGGAAGGGCTGCTTGAGCGCTGCATCTACAAGCAAACCGTGTTGGTCACCGGGGCGGGGGGCTCCATAGGTGCCGAGCTGTGCCGCCAGATCATCGGGCTGGGGCCTACCACGCTACTGTTGTTCGATCACAGTGAATTCAACCTTTACAGCATTTTGAGTGAGTTGGAACAGCGCATCTTGCGTGAGTCGCTATCGGTCAGGCTGTTGCCGATTCTGGGCTCGGTTCGCAATCAGCAGCACTTGGTTGATGTAATGGCCACCTGGCGCGTCGATACGGTCTACCATGCGGCAGCCTACAAGCATGTGCCGATGGTCGAGCACAACATCGCCGAAGGTATTCTCAACAATGTTTATGGCACGTTGTGTACTGCCCAGGCAGCACTGCAGACCGGTGTCGCCAACTTCGTGCTCATTTCCACCGACAAAGCCGTGCGGCCGACTAATGTCATGGGCAGCACCAAGCGGTTGTCCGAGCTCATCCTGCAGGCGCTGAGCCGCGAGGCGGCACCGGTGATGTATGGAGACAGCAGCAAGATTGCCCGGGTGAACAAGACCCGGTTCACCATGGTGCGCTTTGGCAACGTTCTGGGCTCTTCCGGGTCGGTGATTCCGCTGTTTCACAAGCAGATCAAGGCGGGTGGGCCGTTGACGGTAACTCACCCGAAAATTACCCGTTACTTCATGACCATCCCCGAAGCTGCCCAACTGGTGGTGCAGGCCGGTGCCATGGGGCAGGGCGGCGATGTGTTCGTGCTGGATATGGGTGAGCCAGTACGCATTGTCGAGCTGGCCGAAAAAATGATCCACCTCTCGGGGCTGAGTGTGCGCAGCCAGGGCAACCCGCAGGGCGATATCGCCATCGACTTCACGGGGCTACGCCCCGGTGAAAAGCTCTACGAAGAGTTGCTTATCGGCGATGACGTATCGCCCACAGCCCACCCGATGATCATGGCCGCCAACGAAGATTTCCTGGCGTGGGATTTTCTGCGTGAGCGGCTGACCCAGTTGCTGGCTGCGGTTGCCGACGATGACTTCACCCGTGTGCGACAGTTGTTGCGAGAACTGGTCAGTGGTTACTCGCCTCAGGGAGAAATTGTGGATTGGGTGTATCTGCAGCGGCGCCAAGGGCTGTTGGACCGATAGGGCGGCAGCTAATGCGGCCCGCTTGCCGGCGATGGCCGCATAACCGCCTTGATTGATTAACCGCTGCCCTGGGGCAAGTTCGTCGCTACAGCTTAAACCCGCTCTGGCCCTACCAACGGCTCTGCAGTACGCCGTTGTTGAAGATGTCACGCCGCTCCAGGCGCCCCACCTCCTGATGCTTGGCCAATGCATAAATGCGGTCGAAACCCGCGCGGCCAATGTTCGGGAAATACGTGGCCAGCGCCTGCTCTACCGCGCTGTCATAGTCCGCTTCGGTGATGTACCGATAAATCTCACGGAAGTAGATAAAACCAAACTGGAAGCCCAGGATTTCATCCGGGTAATCCGTTTGGCCGAAGAAGCAGTTTTCCAGGTCGATGGCGCGAGCTTTACCCTGTTGGGGCAGCATGACATTGGCAACCCACAGGTCCATATGCGTAATGCCTCGGCGGTGCAATGCATGCAGCAGCTCGAAGGTAGCCTCTATCACGGCGCTCACTGCTGCGGGCGCCTCACGGGCTTTGCTCAACCCGTCGACGTGATCGTGCAGCAACTCGGTAATCAGGAAAAAGTCCTGCATCAGCCCAAGCTTCGAGCTGGTGTATCCATAACCGATCAGCCCCGGTACCCGGGCGCCTCGCTTGGCCGCTTCACGCGTGTTAATCAGCTCTTCAATGGGCCAGTCGTACATCCCGTTGCGCTTTGGGTTACCACGTTGCATGCGCCATTTTTTTTTCAGTGAGTCGAGCTTTTCGCGTTTGGCAAAAAGCTTGCTGGCGCTACACGGGAGCGGCGCACTCACGCGTTTGGCGGTTGGCGTCTGTTCCACCAACTGCTCGATAGCTTGCCGGGTATGGCTGGGGAGGACGGTTTGAAAATGCAGGGTGGCATCACGATAACGCACAACATGGGGGTACTCGTTTTGCCAAACCCGGGGATCGCCTACCACGTCACATCCTTATGAAATCAAAATGCCATCATCCTAATGGATCCAATGATACATTTCTCTGCCTTATTCCGTACACTTTTTTACAATTCTGCACGATGAGCGGGAGAAGTCACCTTCATGGCTGGCAACCGGCTATTAGCAGCACATACAATGCCAGGTTGCTTTACATGGGCACGCAAGCACCAAGCAGTCTTTCAGTTCAGGGGCCAAACAGTTGCTGCTACCCAGGCCCCGCTGCAGTGGGGCTATTCAAGGAACGATGTACATGAAGGAACCGAGTTGCAATGTCGTATTACCGTAACCCCCATGATGTAACGCGCATGCCCGCCTGGCAGGCGCTGAATGAACATCGCAAAGCCATGCAAGGCTTCAGCATGCGCGAAGCCTTCGCCGCCGATGCCCAACGCTTTGACCAGTTCTCACTGAGCTGCTGCGGCCTGTTCCTCGACTACTCGAAAAACCTGATCACCGAACAAAGCCGCGACCTGCTGGTGAACCTGGCCAACGAAGTGGGCCTGCAGGGCGCCATCAAGTCGATGTTCAGCGGCGAAATCATCAACGCTTCCGAAGGCCGCCCGGTGCTGCACACCGCCCTGCGCCGGCCGGTGGGCGACAAGCTCAGCGTCAACGGCGTGGACGTCATGCCGGAAGTGCACAAGGTGCTCAACCAAATCACTGAACTGGTCGGGCGCATCCATTGTGGCCAGTGGCGCGGCTACAACGAGACGCCGATCACCGACGTGGTCAACATTGGCATCGGTGGCTCGTTCCTTGGCCCCGAGCTGGTTTCCGAAGCGCTACTGCCTTACGCTCAGCGTGGCGTACGCTGCCACTACCTGGCGAACATCGACGGCAGTGAATTCCACGAGCTCTCGGCCAACCTGCGCGCCGAAACCACCCTGTTCATCGTCTCGTCGAAGTCGTTCAACACCCTCGAGA